>JAFUGG010000069.1 GCA_017469525.1 Bacteroidaceae bacterium
ACGATGGTGGGGAGGTCGTTGCCTGCGGGAGCAGAGATGACAACCTTCTTGGCACCGGCGGCGATGTGAGCAGAAGCCTTCTCCTTGCTTGTGTAGAAACCTGTGCACTCCAGAACTACGTCAACGCCGATCTTACCCCAAGGCAACTCAGCAGCGTTGGGAATAGCGTAGATGATGATTTCCTTACCATCGACGATGATAGAGTTGTCAGTAGCCTCGACGGTGTGCTTGTTCTCACCGAACTTGCCACAGAAACCGCCCTGAGCGGTGTCGTACTTGAGGAGGTGAGCCAGCATCTTGGGGCTGGTCAGGTCGTTGATAGCGACTACTTCATAACCTTCAGCCTCGAACATCTGACGGAAAGCGAGGCGACCGATACGGCCGAAACCGTTAATTGCAACTTTTACGTTTGCCATTGTGTTTTGTGTTAATTAAAAGGGTTTATAATAATTTGAACTATATATGTCAATCAAGAATTAAGAGTTAAGAGTTAAGAATTAAGAATTATATGTTGAACTATGAACTATGTTTTCATCCGCAATTGCAGTAATGTGCCGACTTGCAAGCCACCACAATTAGTGCCAAAAGCAGGCAAATTGATACAAAAATGACTCTTTTCTTCACTTTTTCTTTCATTTGCGCTGCAAAATTACAAAATTCTTTTTAAATTCGCACTCGATAACAGATAAAAAATAGCTAATAGTGTCAAATTGCTAAATCAAAATTCCAATTTGAAAGCAAAAAGGTCTTTTAAACATTTAAACTCTTAAACCCTTAAACTCTTAATCACTATGTCATTTATTCAAGATTTCAAAGCGTTCGCGCTTAAAGGTAACGTGATGGACATGGCAGTCGGTGTTATCATCGGCGGCGCATTCGGAAAGATTGTAAGCAGTCTGGTGGACGACGTTCTGATGCCTCTCATCGGTATGGCTACGGGCAACATCGACTTTGCAAACCTCTCTTATCAGATTGGCGAAGGCGAAGGTGCTGCTGTGCTCAAGTACGGCCAGTTCATTCAGAACGTGGTGGATTTCCTCATCATCGCTCTCTGCATCTTCTTCATGGTGAAGGGCATCGCTGCTCTGAACCGCAAGAAGGAAGAAGAGCCCGCTCCTGCTCCTGCAGAGCCCAGCGCTGAGGAGAAGCTCCTCACCGAGATTCGCGACCTGCTCAAGAAGTAAACAATAAGCCAAGAGTCCCTAATGTCCTTAAAGACCTTAGGGACTCTTCTTAACTAAGGTAGAAAGATGATGAAAAGACTTACCACCCTGCTGCTCCTCGTGTCGATGGCAGGAGGACAATGCCTGATGGCTCAGACGGCTGCCATCAAGAGCCTGTATCGAAATGTAAAGGACACTTATGAGACGAAGGCTGACTCTACGACAAACGCCTTCATCGAGTCCTTTATGATAAAGAACAAGGGCTATTTCAACGTCAGCTATCAGCACTATGCCTTCAATGCCTACTGGACACAGGCACATGCCATCGACGTCGTCATCTACAACTACCAGCGCCATAAAGGCATCGACACAAGACCCACCAGCACATACCTCACTTACATCAAGCGCTGGTATCAGAACAAGGCCAACAACTATGCCGGTGCTGCTGGCAAGAGTGATACAGGCGTCAACACCAGCACCGACTACAAGATGTTCGAAAACCCCTTCACCGACGACATGTGCTGGATAACGCTCACGCTCCTGCACATCGCCGAGGCAACAGGTACATCGTCATACGCCATCGTCGCCCGTCAAGTGTTCGACAACTACATTATCAGTCGAGGCACGGAGGACGAGGAGACGGGTGGCATCAAGCTCCCCTGGAACACCGACGTGGGCAGCGGACCGAATGCCTGCACGCAGTCGCCTGCAACACTCATTGCTGCCAAGCTCTATCAGAGGTTCGGCACAGCAAAGTATCTGGAGTATGCCAAGAAACTCTACGCCTATGCCAACAAGAAGATGTACATGAGCGACGGACGCATCGAGGAGCCGCCACTGACCTATACGCAAGGCACCTTCGGCGAGGCTTGCCGCATCCTCTATCACGTCACAGACGAGTCGAGTTCCGTCAAGAACAAGTACCGGACACAGGCCTACACCGCCTTGTACTACGCCTTTACCAGCACCCGCTGCACCAACGGACAGAACATTCTCCGTGATGAAGGCTCCAGCGGCGACCAAAGTATCTTCAAGGCCATCCTCATCCCATACGCCGTCAACTTCGTACTCGACGAGGACATGACCTCTAACAACCGCACAAACCTCTGCAAGCTCATCCTGAAGAATACCACGATGCTGTGGAAGCAACTCGACTTCTCGCGCTACCCTCTCCTCTTCTATAACTACGGATGGACATCGCCCTACACAGGTTCCGACAGCGATGCCTCGATGGGAGCAGCCTGCAGCGGAGCATCGCTCATAGAGAACACCGCCCGTATGTGCCGCGTCATCACCGACCGCTACAACCTCGGCGCACTCCTGACCGAATGCGAGAAGTTCGTTATCGAGCCTGGACTGGAAGAGGAAGAAGTCTTCGTCACCTTCTCGAGTGCCAAGCAGGCCGCAACAGACATCATGGCAAGCCCCGGCGACTTCACAATCGCCCAGTTCAAGAAGGCTATAGAGAACCTGCAAGCCGCCTACCAAGCAGCACAGGACTTCGCCACAGGCATAAAGACCTTCTCTGACTCACCCTTAAGGAACGAGGAAATCTACGACCTCAGTGGTAAAATGGTAAATGGTAAATGGTCAAATGGTAAATTCCCTCGCGGTATATATATAATAGGTGGAAGAAAAGTGATGGTGAAGTAGAGGAAAACAGGCAAAACACAAGCAAAAAAGGGAAAAAACAGCACACAACTGAATTTTTTTCCTTTTTCGCTTTCTTCTTTACACTTTTTGTTGTACCTTTGCAGCGCAATTTGAACGAGAGAAGTCAGTTTACATATAAATTGTAAATCGTAAATCGTCAAATTGTAAATAACGTTGGTGCCTTGGATGAGTGGCTTAGTCAACGGTCTGCAAAACCGTCTACAGCAGTTCGAATCTGCTAGGCACCTCAAGAAAAGAAGGGATTGCATCATGACTCTGATGCAGTCCCTTCTTGTTTTATTGACGACGGCCTGTGTCCTGCGCCACGTTAAGTTTGCAAATGCGGCACGCCTCGTTTTCAACCGTCACTTCTCAAGTTCAAAAGTAAGGCTGTAGGGAGCGGCTCTTTTCTCCGTGCCCAACTGCTTGTTCGGCTTGTCGGACATCTGAAGGGAAAGCGTACCGCCTGATGTCAACTCGATGTAGGTGATATAATTGCGCGAGAGAGGTTGGCCATTGAGACTGCGACTATCGACATAGACATTATCCTTCGAGTTGTCTTTTGCCTCGATGATGAACTGCTTGCCATCCTCCATCGTGATGGTTGCCTTACGGAAAATCGGGCTGCCAAGCACGTATTGGTCGGTGCCAGGCGTAACGGCATAGAGCCCCAGAGCAGACAGGACATACCACGACGACATGCCACCTTGGTCTTCATCGCCCGGGAAACCATCTGGTGTGCTATGGTAAAGGCGCTCCATAATCTGGCGAACCCAGTACTGGGTCTTCCAAGGCTGGCCCGCATAGCTGTAGAGATAAGGCATGTGCTGAATGGGTTGATTGCCATGAGCATACTGTCCCATGCCGGCTATCTCCATCTCTGTCATCTCGTGAATCTTGCCGCCATACCAGCCTGGCTTAACAGTACTTGGCTGCGAAAAGACGCTATCCATCTTCTGGCAAAAGGCTTCATCGGAGCCGAAGAGTTCGATAAGACCCTGCACATCGTGGAAGACGCTCCAGATATAGTGCCAGGCATTACCCTCGGTATATGGTCCGCCCCATACAAGTGGGTCGAAAGGCTCCACACTCCACTTGCCGTCCTTGCCTCTTCCCCTGAAAAACTTCGTCTCAGGATCCCAGAGATTCAGGTAATTATGGAGCACTCTTTCGAATATTTTCTCGTAGAACGTGTTGCCACAACTGCGGGCAAGTTTCCATGCGCACCAGTCGTCGTAGGCATACTCCAGCGTTTGTGTCACACTGCCGTGCGACTCGGGAAAGGTGACATAACCGAGTTGCCAATACTCTTTCCAACCAGCTCGACCATTCGCTCCACCAAGAGGTCCTTTATTCATGGCCTCATGAGCATAGGCAGTCAAGGCGGAATCCGGGTCGAAAGAGTATATCCCTTTTGCCCACGCATCTGCCAGAAGCGATATGCTATGATTGCCACACATGCCTCCTGTCTCGCCCGGACAAGACCAAGCTGGCAGCCATCCGAACTGCTTCTGTGCATCGAGAAGGGCTTGCATGTAGCGGCCTTGTTGCGTAGGATGCAGGATATTGGTCAACGGGAACTGGCTTCGGAAGGTATCCCAAAAGCCGTTGTCGGTCAACATATAACCCTCGTGAATCTTTCCGTCATAGGGACTATAATAATAAGGTGTGCCATCCAACCTGATTTCATAGAACTTACGGGAGAACAAGTTTGCCCTAAACAGACAACTATAGAAGGTGCGCAGCTGCTCTTCGCTGCCACCTTCCACTCGGATGCGGTTCAGCAGAGCATTCCACGTCTCGAAGCCCCGCTTCTTTGTCTGTTCCAAGGTTTTGTCCGCACCCAATTCCAGTCGCCAGTTCTGCCAAGCTTGTTCCTCGCTGATGTAGCTGCTGGCTGCCCTCGCCTGCACCTTGCTGCCCGGACGGAACTTGAGGTAGCAGCCGTAGCGTTTGCCCTGGCCGTCCTTCTCGTGCGGAAAAGTCTTCTTATTCTCCCCTTCCCAAATGCCGTAGTCGAGTATGGGCTGGTCGAACTGCACGACAAAGAAGCAGCGGAAGTTCTCGCTGTGATTGACGAAGCGTTGGTTGTTGACCCAGCCCGTAACCTGCCGTTTCTCTGGATTTACATGGATTTCCGACTCGGCGGTATAGCCGTCGATGACCAAGTAAGCGTCCTGTTTCTTCGGATACGAAAAGCGAAGATGCACGCTTCGCTCTGTTGGAGCCATCTCTGTACGAATGTCATTGTCGAAGGTGACACTGTAGTAGTGAGGCTGTCCGACCTCCTTGCAATGGCAGAAACGTGCGCCTCGTTTATCGGGATCGACCTCCAAGTTACCCGTTTCAGGGAAGAAAGTATAGACGGCATAATCGCTAACCCAAGGCGAAGGCTGATGGCTTTGGCCAAATCCCCTGATTTGATCCGACTCATAAAGGTACTTAAAACCCTCGCCATTGGGTCCCGTCTGGGGCGTCCACATGTGTTGGGCATACGGCATAGCCGTAGCTGGGAAAGTGTTGCCGTGCGAGAGGCCGAAGTTTGAAAGCGTGCCTTGCAGCGTATTTACATAGCGAACCAAGTCGGGATGGCTTGTCGCATTAACCGACAAAGCACAGAGCAAGAACCCACAGAGGGAGGAGTACAATCTCATTATCTATCTAGTTTTACTTATCAATACTTTTCTTCCGTTAGTGACGACGATGCCCTGATAGTCTTTACCTACGCGCTGGCCGGCAAGATTGTAGGTCGCACCGCTCGCTTTGGAAGCAGGGACGAGGCTTATGCCATCGGGATCCACGCCAGGAGTGAACGTCACCTTATAGTTATTGTCATAGCCATAGTCGCTGATACCATTGGCATATTTGTATTTATTGCCATTCGCGTCACCTCCGTCGGCAAAGAACTCGAGGGTCTTCGTCACGTTCTGGTCGAGCCATTCGCTCGCGATAAACTCTTTTCCTTCACCCCAGTCGAGCACCCAATGCCCGCCGCCATGGGAGTCCATGGGAGTCCATTCCCATGCCGTATCGTCGTGCTGCCAGCCATCAGCCCTGTCGTAGATGGTCGAACAAAAACCTACGTAAGTCAACGACTCACTCGTTTCTACCTCAACCTTCAGCACTTTAATGGAGGATGTCAGCCCTGGGATGACGATGTTCTCCCAACCTTCCGAGGGGAACGACTGGGTGAAGACCTCGCCGTCGCAGTTGATGGTGAGTGTCATGCTGCGGATGCCTTCCGTCTGCACGCTGCCATCATCGATGGTGAAGCGGAACTTACAATCTTCTTTGTCCTTACCAAAGACATAGTTTTCCCCGTCAACAACGACCTGATAATACACCTCGAGAACATAGTTCTTTCCCACTTCCAGCCCATCTGCAACTTGCCATCCCAGATTCTCTGCATGGCAATACATGATGTTGTTGCCCTGATTGAAGTATTGCTGAGCGTCGATCCTGTTCCACCAGCCTTCGTCTGCATGCCCTTCTTCATAGACTTTGTACTGAAGGCTTACGTCTTTCGTGCTCAAGCCTTCCTTTACACGGAATATAATATCGAATTGTTCTATCGTGAGGGAACTGAGTCGTCCAGGTTGTTCGCTTGGGTCACGACTGCCGTCACCATAGAAAGCATACACCCATAACTCGTCGTTGACGCGAAGATCCAGTTCGGCGGTCACTTCGTCGAGGAACTTAACCTTCCAATCATCACCTTCGCCTGTGGAGAAGGTCACTTTGTAGTTCGCTCCTCCATTATTGTAAAAGACGTCATTTCCTGAGCCATCCTGTCCCTTTACATAGAACTGGAAGGTCTTAGACTCGCTGCTGTTGAGCCATTCGTCCTCTACAATTTCGTATCCTTCTTTACCGAAATCGAGCATCCAATAACCGCTGCCCGACTGACTTAACGGTATTGTGCGCCATTCGTTGCTGCCGGAAGGACCGCCATTCTCCGTGTTGTACATCGTGCCTACCACATCCACGCTTCTTATTCCGTCTGAGGTCCAGACCTCAGCCTTCATTATCTTCAGGGACGTTGTCTGCCCTTCCAGGTTCAACGGAACTGCATTCTCATGGTCGAAATACATTTCGAAAGGCTCGCCGCCATTGTGGCTGAGTGTCAGTATCACGCTGTAAATCTCCTCTTGCGACGTGTTTTCCGTGAGGAAGAAGCGGAACTTGCTGCCTTCCTTATTCTTGCCCAAGAAGATGTATTCCCCGTCAACTACAACCTGATAATTCACCTCGAGGACATAGTCCCTGTTGGGTTCCAGGCTATTTGTCACGTTAAGTCCCATCATGTCGGTATAGAAAAACATCGTGTTGCTGCCCTGGTCGTAGAACTGCGTAGCATCTATTCGGTTCCAGCCGCCTTCCGGTTCTTGTCCCTCTTCATAGACTCTGTACTGAAGACTCACGTCGTTTGTCTTCACGCCATTATTACAATAGAACCAGAGAGCGAACTGGTCGATGGCAAGCGAGCTGAGTTGTCCCAGCTGATCTTCTGGTGCGCGACTCCCATCGCCATTGAAGGAATAGCTTCGGCTTTCGCCATCTATGTTAAGAACCAAGTCCGCAGTAGATTCTTCGAGGAACTTAATCTTCCAATCCTCCCCTTCGCCAGTGGAGAAAGTCACTTTGTAGTGTGCTCCTCCGTTATCGTAGAAGAACTGAGTACCCGAGCCGCCAAACGCCTGCACATAGAACTCGAAGGTCTTCGTCTTGTTCCCTTCGAGCCATTCCGGCTCAATGAGGTCAATACCATCGCCCATATCGAGTTGCCACTTGCCGTTTTCCATGTCCTCGAGAGGGATGGAACGCCACTCTTCGCTGCCGGAGGGACCGCCCTGCGAGGTGTTGTACATCGCACCTTGGAACATGACGGCAATCATCGGACGCGACGTCTCGACCTCCACTTTGTGGATGACAATTGACTTGACCGACCCTTTGACGATCATTTCCTCCCAACCTGAAGAGGGGAGTTCCTGAGTGAACGGGCCCTCGCCATCTACGCTGAGCGTGAGCTTCAAACTGGTGATTTCATCGCACTTGACGCTGCACACAAAGGTAAACAACGCAAGCAAAAGTGTAAAAGCCTTGGTTTTCATAAATCTTTTTTCTTTAAGTTAATAATACTAATGCCTGTCGCAAATATACGGATTATTGACAATATCCTACTACTATATGTTAGAAAATTGCAGTAAATGCGTGAAAAACGATAGAAAAAGGTGCTTTTTCGCAGGTTTAGGAATTAAAAGATATTCCGTTAGGGTATGTTCCTAATGCAGGTGAGAAGTGACAGAATGCAAGGCAAATGCGCTATAACGGTGTCAGAATGTCAGAAATTGCACACCTTGAAACAGGCCGAAAAAGGGCATTTATTGCGACGGTTTGTCCCACTTGGCATAGGTCTTTGGTCAAGGTACTATAGTTCTTTGGCCAAAGAACTATATTGCATGAGCGAATCCTCTATAGTTCTTTTGGTGTTTCTTGCAGACGAAAAAGTGTGCAAAAAACGATAAAATAGCCGAAAATGACATGTTCAGATGGTAATTTGGCAATTCTCAACTCATCATTCAACACTCTCGATTATAAAATTCCTATTCAAAATCAAGCAGTTACAAAACACTTTCGTTCTAAGCGCATCAAATTGCCTCAGGGGTCATAAAGTGCCACCCGAACGATTTTAAGCGATTCTGACGCATTTCCGGGAATTGTGGGTGTAAGCAAAAGGCCTAAAAAAGTAGCAAAATGTCATCAGCCTTTTCTTTTGACTACACAGGCAAGGCATAAAAAAGAGGGTGTGTCATAACAAACAATTATACATTATGACACACCCTCCAGTTTGCAAAGTCAACACGTTAAGTCTGGCATTTTAGCGTGCTCTCCTTTACGCACGACGTGTCGCCAGACTATCTCGTCACCGTTTCCTACTTGATGTTCGGCTCCTCAAGACCAAGGCCCTTCTTCTTGTCGACGACCTTCAGGACGAAGCCCAGCAGGAGTGCTGCCACGCCGAGGCCTGCCAGCATGACAAGCGGAGCGGTATAGTTGAACTGAGTCGGGTCGGTGACGCCGGGGTTGGTCTTGTCCAAAACCTTGCCGATAAGCAGTGGGAAGAGCCACAGACCAATGTTCTGAATCCAGAAGATGAGTGCATAGGCAGAGCCTATCACCTTGGCGTCGACAAGCTTGGGCACAGAAGGCCAAAGGCTTGCAGGCACGAGGGAGAAGCTGCTTCCCAGCACGAGGATGGTGATGTAGGCAATGGCAACGCCGCCCACGGCTGAGTCCTTGAACAGAGGCAGCACGAAGGCAAACGTCAGATGGCAGAAGATGAGCAGCAACGAACCCAGGATGAGCATCGAGGCCGCCTTGCCTTTGTGGTCGACATAACTGCCCAGGATGGGCGTGATGAGCACGGCCAGCAGCGGGAACACCGCGAAGATGCTCTCGGCACTCTGTCGCATGTAGCCCATATAGCAGTAGGTCACGAGGGCGAGGATGCTGAGGCTCAGCAGGCTGAACCTGCTGACACTCTTCTTCTGAAAGTTACTGGCGAAGCCTGTTGCCGCTACGAAAAGCATGATGACATACTGGACGATGGTGACGCTCTCACTTGCCCAGAACGAACCTTCCGTGGGTGCCGACAGCGTGAGGTTGCATTGCAGCATGTTCACGGCGTACTTCTGGAAGGGGAAGATGGCGCTGTAGTAGAGCACACAAAGCAGAGCCACAAGCCAGAAGCCGCTCGAGGTGAGGATTTGTCCCAGGTCGCTGATCTTGAAGGGGTCGTCCTTCTCCTCGGCCTCGCCTGTCTG
Source organism: Bacteroidaceae bacterium (assembly GCA_017469525.1). Lineage (GTDB taxonomy): Bacteria > Bacteroidota > Bacteroidia > Bacteroidales > Bacteroidaceae > Physcousia. The sequence goes on from JAFUGG010000069.1 coordinate 9,641, forward strand.
TGCGTCGAGTTTACTGTCCATGAAGAAATAGACGATGCTCATGATGAGGGCAATGCACATCAGCACTACGCCAAAGGCCACCGAGCGGCTGACGCTGACCTGACCGCCCAAACGGGCAAAGAAGGGCGAGAAAATCATGCAAGTGGCCACGCCAAGACGGGCCAGAGCCATCTCGCTGCCCATCGCCAAAGCCATCTCGCGGCCCTTGAACCACTTGACGATACCACGGCTGACGGTAATGCCGGCCATCTCGCAGCCGCAGCCGAACAGCATGAAGCCGCAGGCAGCAAACTTGGCAGAGGCGGGCATGCCTTCGTAGAAGGGCGAGACGCCCAACTCGTCGAACACGGGGATGTAGTTCAGATGGTTGGTGAACCAAGTCTCGAGGCCGCTTCCGTAGAAGCTTTCACTCACGGCGTACCACTTGATGACGGCGCCGATGAGCATCACTACGGCTGAAAGCACCATCGTGAAGCGCACGCCCATCTTGTCGAGAATGATGCCTGCAAAGATGAGGAAGAAGGCAAAGACGTTGAGGAAGACCTCGGAGCCTTGCATCGTGCCGAAGGCTGTGGAGTCCCATCCCCTTGTCTCCTGCATCAGGTCTTTAATGGGGGAAAGGATGTCCATGAAGATGTAGCTGCAGAACATGGCGAGCGCCAAGAGCAGCAACGCCGTCCAGCGCATACCGGCGCTGTCGCGGAGAGTCTTTTGGTAATTCATAGTTGTAGACCCCCTCTAACTCCCCCTTAAAGGGGGAGAACCAGGGGCGTTGATTAATTAATAGTTAATAATTGAGTTTTCATTCTTATTTCTCCCCCTTTAAGGGGGAGTCAGAGGGGGTCTTTAGCCAGCGGTCGAGCCATGCGAAGTAAGTCCGCTGCCACAGGATTCCGTTCTGGGGTTTGAGCACCCAATGGTTCTCGTCGGGGAAGATGAGCAGTTGCGCCTCGATGCCTCGCATGCGGGCGGCGTTGAAGGCCGACATGCCTTGGGTGGCGTTGATGCGGTAGTCCTTCTCGCCATGGATGCAGAGGATGGGCGTGTCCCACTTGTCGACGAAGCGGTGCGGCGAGTTCTCGTAGGTGCGGCGGGCGCGTTCTGTCTGGTCTTTGTTCCAGTAGGCATCGTCGTATTCCCAGTTTGAGAACCAGTTTTCCTCCGTCTCGGTGTACATTGCCTCGAGGTTGAAGGCGCCGTCATGCGCGATGAAGCACTTGAAGCGGCCTTCGTGATGACCGGCCAGATAATAGACCGAGAAGCCACCAAACGAGGCGCCGACGGCTCCGAGGCGGTCTTTATCGACATACGGCAAGTTCTCCACGGCATCATCTATCGCGGAGAGGTAGTCCTTCATGCACTGTCCTGTCCAGTCGCCGCTTATCTCTTCGAGCCATTCCTGCCCGAAGCCCGGCACGCCGCGACGGTTCGGAGCAATCACCACATAACCCTGCGATGCCATGATCATAAAGTTCCAACGGTAGCTCCAGAACTGACTGACGGCACTCTGCGGACCGCCTTCGCAGAAGAGGAGCGTGGGATATTTCTTCGAAGCGTCAAAGTGAGGAGGCAGAATCACCCATGTCAGCATCTCCTTTCCGTCGGTGGTCTTCACCCAACGCTGTTCGACGGTGGGCTTTGCCAACTGGTCGAGAATGTCCTTGTTCACTTCGGTCAACTGCTTTATCTGTGTATCGGCAATCGAGTCGCCGGGCGTTACGGCATAGAGGTCGGCAGGAGCCGTGATGCTGTGACGCTCTGCAACAAGTTCCTTTTCATTAAGCATCTGCACGGAACCAAAGTCGGCCCAGTCGTTGCTGAGTTGCTTTACTTCGCCCTTGAGGTTGGTTTTGTAGAGGTTCTCCGTGGCGTGCCATACCGCTATATAATATAATGTATAGGAATCGGGTGCCCAGCAGAAGTCATCGACGCTGGAGTCGAGCGACTCCGTGACGTAGGTCTTGGTGCTTTCCTTCAGGTCGAAGATGCAGAGGCGCTGGCGGTCGCTCTCGTAGCCGTCGCGCTCCATCGAGAGCCAAGCCACGTAGCGTCCGTCGGGAGAGAATTTCGGATTGACGTCGTAGCCCACGTTCATGTCCGTCTTCATCTGGTTGATGCGCTGGCCGCTCAACGTCTTGGTGGGGTCGAGCAGGTTGTCTGTATGGTAAGCCAGCCCTTCATCGGGCACGACATCGAACTCGCAGCAGTTCTTGCAAAGGTTCTTTGTATTGCTCATGTCCTTGCTTTCCGCATCATAGAGGAAGATGTCGGAGTCGGTGGAGATGCTGTAGTCGATACCAGTCAGGCAGCGGCAAGTGAAGGCTATGAACTTCGAGTCAGGACTCCAAGCCAGTTGTTCGATGCCGCCGAACGGTTCCATCGGGCACTCGTAGGGATAGCCGTCGAGGATGTCCCTTTCGTTGACTATTGACCATTGACCATTGACCTCTGCGAGGAAGGGATGCTGGATGCTCTCCACATAGTGGTCCCAATGGCGATACATCAAGTCGTTCACGACGCGGCCTGTCGCCTTGGGGAGGTCTTCGGGGTTCTTCTGGATGATTTCATTAAAGTCGATGCTCTTCAGGAGGAGCACCTTCTTGCCGTCGGGAGCAAAGAGGAAACCCTCGACAGCACCCTCGGTCTGGCTCATCTGCTTGCGGCCTGAGCCGTCCAGACTCATCTTCCAAACCTCGCCCTCACGAAGGAAGGCGATGGTTTCGTTGTCGAGCCACTGTACATCGGTCTCGCTTTCGGCATCTTCTGTCAGCTGCTTCTGCTCGCTGCCGTCAGCGTTCATCATCCAAAGCACCTGGTGGCTCTTGTTTTCCTTTACGCTGTAGTAGCCCATCTGGAAGGCGATGTGCTTGCCGTCGGGCGAGGCCTGATAGCCACCTATGCGGCTCATGGCCCAGAGTGCCTCCGGCGTCATGAGGTCGCCTTTGAGCTGTATAGTCTGCTTCTCTATGTTGACTTTGTCGTTTTCCTTCTGTGTGCCGCAAGCCATAAACAATAATGAAAGAATGAAGAAATGAAAGAATGAAAGGTTTCTGTGTTTCATAATTGATAAACTCTAATTCCTAATCTATTTCCGCCTGCGTGCCTGTTCCTGTTGCATCTTCTGCAAGGCCTCGAGGCGAGCCTGCAAGCCGGACACTTTCTTCGGGTCGTTCTTGTGTTGCTCATGATAGGCTTCGAGGCCGGCCAGGAGCTTCTTGTCGTCGGTTGACCAGCGAAGGTACCACATCGTAATGATGCTGAGCAGGCCAGAGACGAAGTAATAGTAACTCAGGCCGCTGCTGTATCCGTTGAAGACGAAGAAGAACATGAGCGGCATGAGGTACATCATCCACTGCATCATCTTCATCTGCTGTGCCTGCTCACCCGTGAACTGGTTCTGCTGCTGCCGCATCGAAATCCAAGTATTGATGAGGTTCGTGGCGCTGAACAGCACGCAGAAGATGCTGAGATGGTTTCCTATGAGTGGGAGGTCAGCGTTCCAACGGATGAGGTCGTCGTAGGCACTGAGGTCATCGGCCCAGAGGAAGCTCTCTCCTCGCAGGTCGATGGCGTTGGGGATGAAGTTGAAGAGGGCCAGCCAAATGGGCATCTGGATGAGCATAGGCAGACATCCTCCCATCGGACTGACGCCGTACTGACTGTAGATTTGCATCATTGCCTGCTGCTTCTGCATGGCCTGGTCGGGGTTGGGATACTGCTTACCCAGTTCGTCGAGCTTTGGCTTGAGCACACGCATCTTGGCGCTACTGATGTAGCTCTTCTTCTGTGTGGGATAGACAAGCACCTTGACGATGATTGTAAGCAGCAGGAGGACGATGCCCATAGGCAGGCCGAGAGCCTTGAGCCAGTCGAAGATGTAGAGGATGGACCAGCGGTTGATGAAGCGGAAGAACGACCAACCGAGATAAACGAGTTCGTCGAGGTCGGCCTTGGAGCCGTAGGCGGTCATCTCGCTGTGCTCCTTGAGGACGTGGAAGTCGTTCGGGCCGAGGTACATCTGCAAGCGGGTCGGCTTGCTGGCCTGGAAGTCAATCTGCGCCGTGGCTTCGTACTCCTTGAGCCAGCCTTCGTGCTTGTCGCCGGGCTGTGTTGTAGTGAGCGTGGCTTTGCTCATGGGCTTCTCTGCAATGAGGACTGCGCTGAAGAACTGGTTCTTGAAGGCAATCCACTCGAGGGGTTCCTCGATGTCCTTCGTCTCGTTGCTTGTTTCGCTGAGATGCTTCACGCCCTTGTCCTGGCGCTTATAGGTGAGGGAACTGTAGCGGTTCTCGAAGTCGGCACCCTTTTCCTGTCTGAGGATTGTTGCCTTCCAGTCGAGGAGCAGAGCTGTCTGTCCGGGCATCGTCATGCCTTCCAGGCCCTGCGACGTGATGTCCATGTCGAGCATGTAGGCATCGGGGCGGAGCGTATAGCGGACCTGCAGCAGCTTTCCTTCCTGCTCTACGGCGAAGGTGACGCTGGAGTCGGTCTGCTCCGTGACGTTCCAGACGAGGTCGGTGAGGCAGAGATTCTCCTGCTTGAGGGGCAGGGTGAGCTTCATGGAAGCGTCCTGCTTGCCGAGAATCATGACGTCGCCTTCCCTGAGGCGGCTCTTGTAGCCGATGATTTCGGCCTCTTCCACGACGGCTCCCTTGCTGTTGAGACCTACTTTGACTTTGCTGTTCTGAAGGAGGATGCGCTGCCCCTCTCCGCTGAGCTGCGAGAAGAAGAGGGCGCTGCTGTCCGGTGCAGTCGGAGCCAAGGCTACCGTTTCGGCTTTCGCCTCCTTCTCTGCCTGCTTCTGCTGCTCTGCGGCAGCGATGCTGTCACGCCGTGCCATTGCTTCCAACTCTTCCTTGCTGGGCTGGCTGTACCAGCTGAAGCCAATGACGACAAGCGCAATGAGAATAAATCCCGTGATTGTGTTTTTATCCATATATGTTTTGCAGTTTTATTTCTTAAGGCGCACAAAATTACAAAATAATCCCTAATCTCTAATCCATAATCCACAAATTCTTTGTAACTTTGCACAAAATTCGAACAAATGAAGCGTCTAACCATACTTTTATTTGCGTGTGCAATGGTAATTAATGCCACTTGTGCAACAATTAAAGCACAGGGCGACGGGGCAGCCAGCGACTCGTCTTCCGTGCTGAAGAACTATATGAAGGCTCTTGACGTGCTTGCCAAGGAGCGCGACTCGCTGAATGCCATGCCCGCAACTGCCGTGCCCAATGCCTACTACTACCAGCTCCTGTCGCAGCCTGCGCTCTACAATTCCACGCTTCACCAAGCGATGGGGCAGACCGACACCTCCTCTCCCGACCCGCAGCTGCAGCGCATCTTTGCCTCCAGGAAGATGCTCTCCTTGCTCTATGCCGGAGCTCCGCAGCTCGTCAGGCAGACCGAGAGCGACATCACGGGGCAGGCTGCCATCCGCAGCGACGTGAACGACAGGCTGACGGCTGCCGACAGACTGGCCGACAAGGTGGAGGCGGCATCACTGGCACCTGAGGTAAACGGGCCGGTAGAGGTCATCACACGAAGGCCTAACTTCTGGAAGTTCACGGGCGAGACGTCTATCCAGTTCGCACAAACCTATCTTTCGGACAACTGGTACAAAGGCGGCGAGACGAACATCACCGGCAACTTCGACCTCACGCTGCGAGCCAACTACAACAACCAGCGGAAGATAACCTGGGAAAACACCTTGGACGCTCAGCTGGGCTTCCAGACGACCGAGACCGACGAGAACCGCACCTTCCGCCCAAACCATAACCTGCTTCGCTACACGGGCAATGCCGGCTACAAGGCCTGGAAGAACTGGTACTACTCACTCGTCGTAATCCTGCAGACACAGATTGCACCGAACTATCAGAAGAATACCGACAACATCACCTCGAAGTTCCTCTCCCCCCTGGAAGTCACCGTGGCGCCCAGCATGAAGTATGAAATCGCCTGGGGCAAGAAGAAGCAGTTCACGGGGCAGCTCAACATAGCGCCCCTGGCCATGAAGATATTCTACGTCAACGACGACGAGCTCACGAAGAACTTCGGCATTGAGGAGGGCAAGAACAGCAGGATAACGTTCGGTCCCAACATCATCCTCAACACCAGGTGGCAGATATGCAAGCAAATCGTGTGGAACAACCGTATGTACTGGATGTCCAACTTCGACTACAACATCTGGGAGTGGGAGAACAACTTCGACTTTACCGTCACCAAGCTCATCACCGCCAGGCTGCATCTCTACCCCCGCTTCGACAACAGCAACCCGAACTTCCGCTCCGGAGAACTGCACGACGGCACCTACCTCATGTTCAAGGAGCTGCTGAGCCTCGGCCTGAAATACAGTTTCTAACCTCCCCCACCCGACCATCGACATGCTCATCACTTCCGCCGAATACACCATCAGCAGTGCCCGCGTGGACCAGTGTCCGCAGGGAGACCTGCCCGAGTTCGCCTTCATAGGGCGAAGCAACGTGGGAAAATCCAGCCTCATCAACATGCTGACGGGCAGAGCTGGCCTCGCCAAGACGTCAAGCACGCCAGGCAAGACGGTGCTCATCAACCACTTCCTAATAAATAGCCCTCTCTCCGCTTCCCCTTCGGGGGAGAACTCCAAACGGCGAGGCTTCGATGGACAAGGCACTCCCCCAAAGGGGGAGCGGGGAGGGGGCTGGTACCTTGTGGACCTCCCGGGCTACGGCTACGCCAAGAGGGGGCAGCAGCAAAGGGATGAGCTGCAGCGGATGATAACAGGCTACATCCTGCGGCGCGAGCAGATGCTGAACCTCTTCCTGCTCATCGACGTGCGCCACGAGCCCCAACGCATCGACATGGAGTTCATCGAGTGGCTCGGCGAGAACGGTATTCCCTTCAGCATCGTCTTCACGAAAGCCGACAAGCTCTCGAAGGGAAAGCTCGCAGCCAATGTCAAGCACTACCTCGCCGAGCTCTCAAAGCAGTGGGAGGAGCTGCCGCCACACTTCGTCACCAGCAGCGAGACGCGACAGGGCAAGGAGGAACTGCTCGCCTACATCGAGGACATCATCCTGGGGCAGGTCTGAAGGCTCCGGCTCAAGGCCGACTGACGGAAGGCTTTGTGGAGAATAGGCTTTATGGACATGTCTGCTTTGTGGAGTATAGGCTTTATGGAAGATATTGCTTAGTGGAATATATTCTCCATGGAGATATATCCTCCATTAAGCTTTACCCCCCTTTATTCCCCCCTACTAAGATATACACCCTACCCCCCGTTTTTTAACCCCGAGGGCAGGAAAAATCTGCTTATTTGCAAAAAATCGAACAAACAGGTGCCAAATCGAGCCGAAAGTGCACAACTGACTGGAAGGACAAACGCAACGCGTTGAAACGAAATCTGCAACACGCCTGAAAGCGACTTGCAACACGTTATAAAATGAATTCAAGCGTGTTGCACTTCCGTTTCAACGGTGTTGCAACGGCACATGCAGCCTTCCGCAACTGGTCTTGCAGCGAGCCTTCGGCATCAGTACCACTCGACGTTGCTGCTGTAGGAACTCTGCTTCTTCCATCGGAGAGCATCGGTCAGGGTGCCGGCCTTGCAGGCAAAGAGGAAGTTGAAGCTGGTATAAGGCGAGATGACCATGCTGCAGGACATGGAGAAGCAATGCAGGTCGCGGGCCAGGGAGACAGTCGTCATGGAGAGCTTCTTGTAGTTGAAGTCGTAGCCGGAGGAGAAGCTGATGTTCCAGCCTTGCGCGATGCCGATGTTTCCCGAGAAGTTGAGCGTCTGGGTGAACTTGTAGGGATAGCGCATTCGCTTGGGATTGATTTCTGCGGCAGTGTTTTCCCTCATGGAGACACCGTAGCTGACGGTGAGGTTCCACGGTATCTGGAACTTGAGGTAACCGTCCTTGTCGATGTCTCCGGAGTTTTCCTCCATGACGGCCTCCCTGCCTTTCCTACGCTCCGGGTCGACGTTCTGCATGGTGGGGTCAGCCTCGTCGTAGTCGTCATAGTCGTCCTCGTCGTCGTCCTCGTCGCCACGGCCTGAGAAGCGCTTCGCCATCTTGTCCTTCATGCCGAAGAGCTTCTTGAGCGTCTGGTTGTTGAAAGTGTAGGACAAGTTCTGGCTCATGCCCTGGAAACGGCCGAAGCGCCCCTTGCCCCACTCCGTGTGGTCGCCCACATAGACGTTGCCGTTCTTGTCGAACTCGTAGGCATAGGTGGCGAAGACAGCCGCCATGGAGAAGGTGTAGCTCTTGGTGAGCTTGAGGCGGACGTGCATGTTGAGGTCGCTCCACGGCTTCGTCTTGGCTGCCATGTTATAGCTCATGGACATACCCAGCTCGTCGATGAGACTTATCTTCTTCTCTCCCGTCGAGTCTCGGTTGGACCGCAGCTTCATCTCGAGGTTGTTGGAGATGTCCAGCTGGATGCTGCCGTTCATGCTGCTGGGAGCCGTGCCGTAGACGCTGCCGCTGAAGGGAGAATAGGTGACGGTGGAGACGTTGCCGTCCCTGTCCGTGCGGATGTAGGAATCGTACATTCCCCACATCGGCTTGCTGAAGTCCGGCGCATAGTTGAACGAGACGCTGGGCGTAATCATGTGTCGGATGGCCTTTATCTTCTTCCCTCCGAACCAAGGCAGAGGCGTATAGTAGCCATACAGCTTCGTGTTGGCACTGATGCCCATAGAGAAGTTATAGACATTGTAGAAGCCGTTCACCGTGTCGCGCTTCACCTTCATCGTCTCCTCGTCCCACGACTGCATGACCTTCTTCGAGTACATGCGGTCGGTGAACGTGAAGTTGGGCGTCACGTTGATATACTTCAGGATGCTGAAGCTGGCGTTGATGGGAATCTGGTGACGCATGCCGTTCCGCCAGTCCTTGATGAGGCTGCTCTTGAAGAGCAGGTTCTCCTTGGTGTTGATGCTGTTCGTAAGCGTACCGGAATAGCTCATGGCAATCTTCTCGTACCATCGCTCCTTGCCCGCCATCTTCTTTCGCTTGAAGGGATAGAAGCGGTTGAGCTGGATGGTGAGGTTTGGCAAGGTGAGGGCAATGCTGCTGTCCCTGACCTGCTGGGCAAGGTTGAACGTGCCGCTCAGCGTCAGCCCGATGTTGGGGAACGACTTGCTGTAGGAGATACTGCTGGTTCGGGTGCTCTGCGTATAGCTCTCCGGATTGTACATACTGACGAGGTTGTTGCGCTCGTAGCTGCTTGTAGCGAAATTGACGCTTGCCGAGAAGCTCTGCGTCGGGTTGGCCTTCGGGTCCTGACGGTGCGTCCACGCCACCTTGAAGCTCTTCGACGTGACAAAGTCAGGCATGTTCTTCTCGCCCGTCTGCGTGTACTGGTAGCTGAGGTAAAGGTTTCCGCTGAAGCGGTAACGCTTCTTGTAGGTGGTCTGCTCCGTCAGCGTCCAGGAGCCCTTCGTGTAGATGTCAGCCAGCAACTTGGCGTCCACATAGTCGTTGAAGGCAAAATAATATCCGCCTTCACGCAGATAGAAGCCGCGCGTCGTCTCGTCGCCATAGCTCGGCATGATGAAGCCGCTGCTGTATTTCTCCTTGAAGGGGAAGAAGCCGTAAGGAATCGCCAAAGGCAAAGGCACATCGCAGACCACGAGGTAAGTTGGGCCGAACACCACATCCTTGCCCGGGCGCATCTTGGCCCGCGTCATGTTCAGGTAGAAGTGGGGATGCTCGGCATCGCAAGTCGAATAGAAAGCCTTCTTGACATACATCGTGCCGCTGCTGTCGCGCTTGCCGTCGAGACTCTTCATGTAGCCCTCGCCCTGCTGCGTGTAGACATTGGAGATGTAAGCCTTGCGCGTCTTGAAGTTATAGCTGATGCTGTCCGGCTCATACTCGTCGGAACCCTGGCGGAAAAGAGGCTTGCCCGTGACGGTACCAGTAGAGTCCGTACGGCCCGTAGCGTGGACAAGGCTGCTGTCAATGGCAATATTGATGATGGCAGCCTCGAGCTCGAGGTTCTGATACTGCACCCTGCTGTCGCCGTAAAGGTGAGCACGCGAGCGGCCATAGTCGAAGGTGATAGAGTCCTCGGCAGAGTAGTTGACAGGCATGTCGAGGGCATTCTTGCTCCTGGGCGTCGTATCGGCCGGCACGGTGTCCTCAGGCACGGTGTCAGGCAAGATGGTATAGGCACGCAAAGGGATGCTGTCCCGCAGCAACGAGTCAACGCCACTCCCCAGGAATGCCATCTTCCCTGCAGGACGTGCCAGTGCCAATGCCGCCAGGACATAGCACGCCGTCAGTACCGATAATAGTCTTGCCTTCAAATGCCTATACAATTATTCCAATTTGCAAAGGTAAGACTATTTTCCGACACTTTGTGCGTTTTAACATTATTATTATGATTTTTTCACTCAAAGCGTGTCATCCACGCCTTGAACACGGCAATACCGTCGGCTCCAAACTTCTCCAGGCTGCGCATGGCCTGCTCCGGAGTCTTCTCCTCGTCGAGGCGCGTCTTGGAGTAGAACTTGTCGGCATAGCAGACAATCTGTTCCTCGATGCTCTGCGGCGTGAAGTCCTGATGCGGGAGGGGCAGGTTCTGGCGCAGAATCTCTGCAGCCGTGAGGCCTGTCCCCGTGTGACGTTCTGCCACCCGGGCATGAAGAGGCAGTCCCTCGCCGCGCAGTATCTCGCCTCCGAGGATGCCGTGACGGATGTAGGGCTCTGTTCCGTAGCACTGGATAGTAGGTGCATAGACACGGACTATGCCGATATCGTGCAGCATGGATGCTTCCCAGAGAAACGTCTCGTCTGCCTGCAGCTCCGGATGCTTGCGGGCTATTTTCAAGGCGCGACTGGCCACGTCCGTGCTGTGCTTGAGCAATATATGCTCCAGCGACTTGTTGCCGTTGCAATACTTCTGAATTAACTCGTTGACCATATCTTGTCGTTTCTTGTGCAAAATTACGAAATAATTCTTAATTCTTCATCTTTAATTCTTATTTTATTTGTACCTTTGCACCCGTAAAGAGCAAAGGAGGCAACAAAGATGAAGTACGGTTTTGACAACGACAAATACATTTCCATCCAGTCCAGGCACATTCAGGAGCGCATTGCTCAGTTCTCCGGAAAACTTTATCTGGAGTTGGGCGGCAAACTTTTCGACGACCATCATGCCAGCCGAGTGTTGCCCGGCTTCCAGCCCGACAGCAAGCTCAGGATGTTCCAGCAGCTGAGTTCGAGTGCCGAGATAGTGATAGTCATCAGCGCCCTCGACATTGAGAAGAACAAGGTGCGCCAAGACTTGGGCATTACTTACGATGAGGATGTGCTGCGCCTGCGCAGTGAGTTCCAGAAGCGAGGCTTCATGGTGAACGGCGTCGTCATTACCCATTACAACGGCCAGAGCAGTGCCGCCATCTACCGACGGCGCTTGGAGCACCTCGGCATACGGGCCTATTACCACTACAACATCGAGGGCTATCCCAGCAACGTGACGCTCATCAACTCCGAAGAAGGCTTCGGCCGCAACGACTACGTCGAGACGACACGTCCGCTGGTCATCGTGACAGCTCCGGGACCTGGCAGCGGAAAGATGGCCGTCTGCCTGAGCCAGCTCTATGCCGAGCGCAAGAGAGGCAAAGAGGCTGGCTATGCCAAGTTCGAGACCTTCCCTGTCTGGAACCTGCCACTGAAGCATCCGGTCAACATTGCCTACGAGGCTGCCACGGCTGACCTGGGAGACGTCAACATGATAGACCCCTTCCACATGGATGCATACAATAAGGTGGCCATCAACTACAACAGGGATGTGGAAATATTCCCAGTCCTCAACACCCTCTTCGAGAGCATCTACGGCGAGTGCCCCTACAAGTCGCCTACCGACATGGGCGTGAACATGGTGGGCTTCTGCATTTGCGACGACAAGGTGTGCCAGCAGGCAGGCAAGGACGAAGTCATCCGCCGCTACTACACAGCACTCAATCAGATGGCCAACGGAGCCCTCAACGACACTGAGATCAACAAGATATCCCTGCTGCTCAAGCAAGCCAAAATCAGCACGGACGACCGCCGCGTCACCGTCGAGGCTCGCCGGAGGAAGGAGGAGTCGGGCGTTCCGTCGTCGGCCATCGAGCTGGAGGACGGCACCATCATTACGGCTGCCTCGTCGCCATTGCTCGGCACAGCAGCTTCGCTTCTGCTCAATGCCACGAAGCATTTGGCTGGCATTGACCACAAGCTCAAGCTAATATCTCAGGACTTCATCGAACCCATCCAGCACACGAAGATTGAATATCTAGGCGGCCACAACCCGCGTCTTCATACCGACGAGGTGCTCGTTGCGCTCTCAGTGCTGAGCCGCCAGGACGAGAACTGCCGTCGTGCCTTGGCGCAGTTGCCCAGCCTGGCTGGTCTTCAGGCACACACCACCATCATGCTGGGCGAGGTGGACCGCAAGATTTTCAAGAAGCTTGGAGTCGACCTGACAAGCGATCCCGTCAAGAAAAACTAAGGTGCTGACAGCAGGCCACAAGGTTCCTGCTGTCAACACCTATACCTCTTTGCCCAAGGAATACTAATTCTTGGGGCAAAGAGGTAGTAGTTCCTTGCCCCAAGAATTAGTATTCTTTGGGCAAGGCATTACTATTCCTTCTTTTCAATACCTGTAGGCTACGCCTAAAGTACCGTAGATAGGGTACATGCGGAAGGAGATGGCCTCGAACTTGCGGTCCCAGATGTTGGTCAGTCCCCAGTCGAGCAGTCCGAACACATTCATGTGGCGCATGGCCTTCCAGTCGAAAGCAAGCTCCATGCCAAGGTTCAGGGGCAGCATGTTGTCGGCGAAGTTGTCGGGATAGGGTGTAGGGTTCTCGCGGTCCATGAGTATCTTTATGCCGGTCGGCGTATCCTCGCGCAAGTAGCCGACACCCTCGTCGTTGTCATAGACCTCGCCCGTAAAGGTCTGCTTGAAATAAAGGCTCAGGTATGGACCGAAGCTGACGTTCCACCTCGGGCTCATGCGGAAGGTAGCAAGCAGGGGAAGCGAGACGCCCCACATCTCGGTGTTCGTGATGTTGGTGCCAGTGAAGTAGCCCTTCGTGATTTCGCCTTCCTGTTCGAGCCAGACATAGTAGTTCTTGACGTCGGCACTCGTATGGAATCCCTCCCAGAAGAAGTGGGCTCCGGCCGACACACCCCAGCGCTTGCCCAGCATCTTGTAGCCGTCGATTCCCACACTGACGCCCCCACGAGGGCTGAAAGAGTTGATTTTCCTAATCTCGGCAGGCAGAGGGAGCGGTGTGGTTCCGCCTATGACATAGCCCACTCGGGCAATGAAGCCGCCGCCCTTCAGGCCCGATGTCGGTCCCCATTTCTCCCAGGAATCCTCAGCCTGAATCTGTATTGAAACCGCAAGGAATAAGAATGCGGCAATGGTGTATGCAATATGTTTCATGTCTGTTTATGTTATTCGCAGAAGAGTCTGACATTATCAACATGCAGCTTGCTGCCGATGGCTCCCTTGAAATAAGCGCCGCCCCAGCTGCTGGCAAAGCCTATGATGAGGCTATAGCCCTTGTTCTCCAATACGTCATTGTCAATCTCCGCCTTGTATTCTACAGGAATCGTCACCTCCTGCCACTCGTTCGTAATACCATGGATGGGATTGTTAGAAAGACGGTCGCTGCCATCCTCGTTGTAATGATGCGGCAGGCGTCCCAAGGCAACAATATACGGACTGGAGAGGACATCGTTGCCGTCGAGCTGAACCTTGTTTCCTCCGGCATCCTCATTACGGTAAAGCACGACGTATGCGTCGGGTTCGTCGGTGACGCCAGAAACCGTCTTGCCATCGAAGTCCTGGAAGGTAGCACCTGGCTCGTATCGGAGCCATGCACGCATCTGCACCGGCTTGTGCACGAAAGGCGAACCGAACTGAGTTGCCTTCAATGCGTCCTTCAGCGCATTGCCCACATCAAAGATGCCATTGAACATGGAGCCGGAAGCAAGACGCATGTTTGCCATACGGCCGAAAGGACCGGTATCGCACGTCTCCAGTTTGAGGCAGGCACTGCCGTCTGGTCCTCCGCCAGCCACAGGCGTAGAGGGGTATTCCATCGGCTTTGCCGACGACCGGCTAATCTTGAAACCTGGGTTGCCGTTCTTCCAAAGACCATCGGTAAACACCTCCGGAGCATCCCATATATAATACTTGCCTGAAGCATCCAGCCGATAGCTTTCGAAGTCAATGAAGAGATTGCCCTCGCTGGGAACATCATGCACGACAGAGATTGTGTAGTTGCGACTCCATGCACCATCTTCCGACACGACTCGGAAATGATGCACCTTCTCCTCCGAGAAATCGACATCCGAGCCGTTGAGGAAAGGAACCTCTGTGCCGTCGTCCGACTTGATGAAGACTGACGCGCCATCAGTAATACGAAGCGAAAGGGGAACGCTCTGCATGTTTGCATAGCTGCGGATGATGAAAACGATGTCCGTCTCCGCCGATATGACAGTCCTTAGCGTATCATAGTCGTGATAGAAGAAATCGGTAGGGGTTTCAAGGCGCAAAGAAACAGTCTCAATGTCGCACTCTGTGTTCGGCTGCTCTGCCGCTATACAAGAGGCCAAAAGGATGGGCAGGGCAGCAAGTGACGCGATGGTCGTTTTGTTCATATCAATGATGTGCTTTCGTAAATCGGGGGCAAAGATACGAACTTTTTAACAAATAAGAAGCTTAATTGCGGTACAAATATTCATTTCTACCATATTTTTACCTATTGCTCTACTATCATACACTTGATGACGACATCCTCCAAGGGACGATCGTTCTTGTCGGTCTCCACTCCCTGAATGGCCTTGACGACTTCCATTCCCTCGATGACCTCACCAAAGACTGTGTATTGTCCGTCGAGATGAGGAGTGCCGCCACGTATGATGTAGTCATTAATCATCTGCGACGACAGCCCGATGCCTTTCTCTGCCAACATGGCGCGTACCTTGTCGAGGTCGTATTCGGTCTGCTTCTTGCCATAGACAATATAGAACTGGCAGCCGCTGCTTGCCTGCTCTGGGTTGACATCATCGGGCTCTCTCGCTGCCGCCAAGGCACCACGCCAATGATAAAGGTACGGCAGGTCGAACTCAGCAGGAATGAGATAGCCCGTGCCCCCGTTGCCGAGCTGCTGTCCGGGCTTGGCATTCCGGCTGTCAGGGTCGCCTCCTTGTATCATGAAGTCCTTGATGCAGCGGTGGAAGAGCGTGCCTTCGTAGAAGCCCTCCCGTGCAAGTTTGAGGAAATTGTCACGGTGCAGCGGCGTATCGTCCGAGAGGACGACGCGGATGTTGCCCATATTTGTCTCGATGCGGACGATGTGGCGCTTCTCCTTCCGCTTGGCTTCGGCGGACAAGATGCCGAGCAGGAGGAAGGCAACAATGATGAGGAACAGACGATTATGTTTCATAGCGTTTGATGATTTCAAAGACTTCTTTGCCACATTGATTGGCATTGTAGAGGCGTTCCGCAAGGGCTCGTCCCCGCTTGCCCATTGCCTCGGCCTCGTCGGGATGCTCAGCAATGTATTGAAGCTTCTCTTTCCAACCCTCCACATCCCCTGGTTCGAGCCAGAAGCCGCAGCCCTCTGCCTCGATGTCCATCGGCATTTGCGGGTTGCGCGTACAGAGGATGGGCAGGCCAAGGGCAAGGGCCTCGACGACAGTTGTCAGGCCGACCGTGTAGTTGCTCTGTTGGCAACAGATGCAGACGCAACGGCTCTTCGCCACGAACTGTGCTATTTCGTGCGGGATGGGGCGGTCGCCGTAGTGCATCTCGACGTTCTCTGCGGGATGAAGACTCTCAAAGTAAGCCTGCCGCTTCTTCTCTGCAAAGAGCACAAGGGGCAGCCCCGTCTCCCGGAACGCTTGAAGCAGCGTCTCGAAGTCCCGCAGCTCTTTGCCGGTAGAGATGAAGAAAGACCCACCCGAACCTACTGGATCTGGTCTGTAATACTCCAAGTCCGCTCCCCAATGCACCATGCTCATGCGGCTCGGGTCTGCTTTCGCGGAGGCCAGACTGTCCTGTATCAACCTCTCAGAGAAAAAGATCATGTGGTCCATGCCACGGTAGAAGAGACGTGCCAAGGCTTCCCGAATCGGGTTCTTCGCCTTGACGATGGGCTGATGGTGCCACACGACGATGGGATGCCTGTAAAGCCTCAACGCCCTGAGCAGAATGACGGGCTCGATGCCGAGGCTGTGTGTGGCGTAGAGAACATCGTAGTGCTGGCGGCAAGAGAGCACTTTCCAAGTGGCGACGAGCATGTCCCGAAAACGTTTATAGGTGTGCCTCTGGTGATGCCAGACAATGTCGACCCCGTAGTCCCTCAGTTGCAAGGCACCATAAAGGAAATGCGACGGGAACTTGCCATCCTGCCACTCTCGCACAATGCGCTCCGTGTCTTGGGTATGATAGAAGTACAGCCTCACCCCAGACCCCTCTCCTCGGAGAGGGGAGCTCCATCGTCCGCTGAGCCACGGCACACGTTCCACAAAGGGAACAGCCAGGAAGCAGAGGACGAAGGCCAGCGTCGTGATGATGACAAGGTCGGGGATGCTTTTGTGAATATCATGGCCGAGAAGGATGCTGGCATAGGCATAGCTGAGCACTATCGGGTAGTGCATCACGAAGAAGACCATGCTGTGCTCGCCGATATAATTGACCACGGGCACCCGAGGCGTTGGCAGCGAGAGCAGAATGCCCGAGATGCCCAGCAGCGAGAGGGGCATGATGAGCAGCACTTTCCAGAAGGACCCAATCCAGAGATTTGTTTTCATTTCGTACTCGCCATGCAGGTAGATGTTGGCAAAGACGAACCCCACGAAGAGCAGAATACTGACGAGGAGGGCAAGAGGCTTCGTC
This sequence comes from Bacteroidaceae bacterium, assembly GCA_017469525.1. Classification (GTDB taxonomy): domain Bacteria; phylum Bacteroidota; class Bacteroidia; order Bacteroidales; family Bacteroidaceae; genus Physcousia. Next base: position 26,531 of record JAFUGG010000069.1, read on the forward strand.
GTTCGGTCGAGAACATGGCGCCACGTCTTGCCGATATAAAAGAAGAAAGTGCCGCAGAACACGTTGTCGAGGAAGAACCACAAGGGGTTGCCGTGCTTGAAGAGCCAGTAGCCGATGGCAGGGAAGAACAGCACGACCCAATGAAGATAGCGTACCCGTTCGATGAAATGCATGAGGACGTAGGTGGCGAAGAACGACAGAAGGAACCAAAGGGGACTGTTCCCGAAGGTGAGACCGCTTTCGAGCCAGGTGAAACTCTGTACCTTTCCGACGGCTTTGGCGATGCCTTCCGGGAAGAGCGACAGCCAGAAGAAGGCCAGCAGGAAGCCGATGATGCCCCAAGAGATGTATGGCACGAAGAGACGACGAACACGGTCGCGCAGGTAGGGAAGCGTCTCGCCGGTGATGCCCTTGTTGAAGTAGCCCGCCTTGAAAAAGAAGAAGCTCATGAAGAAGAACGTCCAGAGCATCGTCTCCTTCCACCAAGGAGCCTGTCGCAACTGCGTCTGGCAGACGGCATGAAGCGTCACCATCCTCAAGATGCAAAGCCCGCAGAGCAGATCAAATGCGTTGTTACGCTGCTTCATCTAATTCTTAACTCTTAATTCTTAACTCTTATCTTAAATATATAATGTATAGCTTCGCGCATTATCTTTGCCCCGCTCACCCACATAATGCCAGCATAGAGGACAGCGGCCAGCAGGATGCGACTCAGCAAGAGCAGCCACAGGTTCTCGATGCCCCTTGTGAGCCACCATGTGATGCCAAGCACGATGAGCGTAAAGACGAGGAACGGCACCGTGTCCTTCAAGGCTTCCATGAAGGTGAGACCCGTCAGTCGCCACGCAAACCACTGCCAGATGGCGAGCCACGAAATGTTGAGGGCGACGAAATAGACTACCATCGGAAGCAAGCCATAAGGGTAAAGCAGGATGAGACCTGCCCAGACAGCCAGGCATTGGCCTATCGTGCAAGCCATGTTGATGCCGCTCTTGCCCCGACTTATCGTGAGGTTGCTGTAGAGAGTGGTAATCGGAACGAAGGCTCCATGCAGGCAGAGCAGCGAGAGAAGCAGGCCGCTCTCCCTCCACTTCTCGCCTCCGGCAAGCAAGATGAACTCCTGCGCCACCAATCCCAACCCGAGCATAGCGGGGAAGGAGACAAAGCAAATGAACCGCAACATCTTGCGGAAGACCTGCCGATAGCGGCCGATGTCGTCCGTCACCTGTGCCAAGGTGGGTTGGCTGGTGCTTGTCACCATGCCGTTTATCGTGCTCGATGCCATGTCGTTCCACTTCCTTGCGTTCGAATAGACACCGGCCGTGTGGTCGCCAAAGAACTTGCCAAGCAGGACGGAAAAGGCATGAAGATTCAAGATATTGACGATGTTCGTGAGCATCAGCTTGCTGCTGAAGCCGAACATCTGCCAGGCCGGAGCAAAGACCCCCTCTAACTCCCCCTTAAAGGGGGACTTTTTGTTCTCCCCCTTTAAGGGGGAGTTAGAGGGGGTCCTTGGTAGGGTCGGTCGCCAGGGCGAGAAGAACCAGTTCATGACCTGCGTGATGAGCACGAAGCAGACTGCCTGCGTCACGATGGCCCACGAAGCAAAGCCCTTGACGGCCATCGCGATGCCGACGATTCCGGAGAGTAGCATCGCCGTCAGCGAGCAGATGCTGGCCTGTCTGACCATCAGGTGTCCGAAGAGATAGGCCCTTTGAACCGTGCCGAGGCCCGAGAAGAGGAAGCCCAGGAAAAGCACTCTGGCAAGCGGAACGAGGTCGGTGTCGCCGTAGAAGTCAGCGATGAGTGGGGCGCAGAACCACAGGATGACGTAGAGCGAGCCGCTGACCATGAGGTTGAACCAAAAGACGGAGTTGTACTCTTCGTGCGTCGGTTCGCGCTTGTTGCACAGGGCCGCGATGAAACCACTCTCTTGGAGAGCACTCGCGAGGGCAGCGAAGATGTTCAGCATCGCCACCTTCCCGTAGTCCTGCGGCGTGAGATAACGGAGCAAGACCAACCCGAACACAGCCCCGATGAGCTGCATCAACCCGTTGGACAACCCGCCCCAAAGCATCCCGCCCGCCGTTCTTTCCTTTAGAGATTTCTGTTCCATTGCATTATTTGGTGGGGTCAATGGGGTTAATGGGTTTAATAGGAGAGGTGGGTTGGCTGGGATTCGAACCATTTGGGCTGGGCATCTGTCCACTCTGCCCATCAGACCTATTAGACCCAATCACCCCATTAGCCCCATTAAACCCATTTTGCCCATCAAACCCACTCATTCCGTTCCGCTTCTGCCAGGCTTTCCGAGCTCTATACATCTCCTCCCTAATGCCGCCCTTCTCAATGAAATCACGCTTCTTCCATTCAATGAGACCGCGGATAAGTACGTCGCACTGATGGATGAGCGTAATGGCAATGTTCGCGATTGTCTCGTCCGAACGCTCCTTTATCTTGCTGCGATAGACGGCAGAATCAAGGTGTTTTTTGCAGAAAGCACGCGTCTGAATGCATCGAGGGTCGTTGTATGACCACTGTTCCAGACCGCGAACCCTAAGGTAATCCTCATAGTCGAGGAGCAACTCGTGCAACGATGCGCGATTGACATTCGTCAGTTTCAGCTCCATTTCGCGTGAAGTGATGCCGTCTATGTTGCCTTCCGCAAGGTTCTGCTTGCCTGAACGAGCCGCCTGAACCATCTGGTCGATAGTCCTGTCTCCTGTCTTAAGGAACTGGTGAGCAAAGTAGAACGTCACATCGTAAATGCACTCCGCTTTCCGAAATGCCTTCAATGTGCGATAATTATTATCTTGCCGCAGGAAGTTCTTATCTTCGTTCATTGTTCCTGACAAATATACTTTCACCCTGCAAAGGTACGAATAAAATAAGAATTAACAGGAATAAACCTCTCAAAAAAGACTTTATGGGGTCTTGTCTATCTAAAGATTGAAATTGACATAATGTTAGTAGTTCGGCCATATTCCTTGCAGTTTGTTATTTCCCAAAATGGTGCAATGGAGGACGAAATACGTCGAATCAGGGGTCTCGAAAGGGTGGTTTTGCCAATGCGGCACGTCGATTCCCCCAACTCGACACGTCGATATTGCAAACTCGACACGTCGCGTTGACTTCTTCCTCAGCAGGAGTTGGATGGAAAAGCAGGTCGAAAAAGGCGATTTTTGCGATAAAATGGGGCATTTTTGTCATGCTCAGATGATATTTGAACAGGTAGATTATGTTTAGTAGGAGCAGAACTGCCTGACTTTCAGAACGGAGTAAAAACAGACGGAAAACTTCAAAATTTCAGTCAAACAGCTCTCTACTTCGAATTTCACAATTCTCGCGAGCATTCAGAAAATCAAGATGTAAGAAAGACGACACTTTTTGTTGCATTTTGTCAACCAAAGAGAAAGCTGTCGCAAAACATGCATTTCCACACATCATTACTATAAATGCACGCGGACGGTGTATTTTTGAAATCCGAATTTTGTATTTTGAATTAAAAGTTGTACCTTTGTGGCCGAAATCGAAAAACGGAGAAGCTACAGACACAAAATAGATGGCTATAAACTTTCAATATAACAAGACTTCGTTGCAGCAGATTGAGAAGGCTCTGAAGATGCGTCAACGCACCCTTCCCATCATTAAGAGCAAGGAGACGGCACTGCGACTGGAAGTGAAGAAATGCAAGGAAGAGGCCGACCAGCTCGAGCGGAAGCTGCAAAGCCAAATCGAGGGATACGAGCGGATGTACGCCCTCTGGGGCGAGTTCGACGCTTCGCTCGTCAGCTTGGACGACGTGGAATTGGGCGTCAAGAAGATTGCCGGCGTGCGCGTCCCCGTTCTGAACAACATCAGCCTCAAGGTGAAACCCTTCGGTTTGTTCAGTGCCCCGAAGTGGTACTTCGATGGTATCAAGCTCCTGCAAGGGTTGGCAAAGACCGCTGTGGAGCGCGAATTCGTCTTCGCCAAACTGCATCTCTTGGAACATGCACGTAAGAAGACGACCCAGAAGGTGAACCTCTTCGAGAAGGTTCAAATCCCTGGTTATCAGGAGGCAGTGCGTAAGATTAAGCGTTTCATGGAGGACGAGGAGAACCTCTCCAAGTCGTCGCAGAAGATACTGAAGTCCCTTCAGGAGAAGAGAAAGGAGGACGTGGCATGATTGAGAGAATGAAAAAACTCACCTTCCTGGTGACTCAGAAGGAATACGACGCGTTTATCGACGGCTTGCGCGAGCAAGGAGTGGTTCACGTCCAGCAGCTCAAGGCAGGACAGACCAGCCCGCAGTTGCAACAGGCACTCGACATGAGAGTCCGCTACCAGCAGGCCCTGGACTACCTCGACATATCGCTGAAGGCCTACAGCCCCCTCCAAACCTCCCCAAAGGGAGGCTTACAGGAGAATCTCGCCCTAAAGGGAACCGAAGGAAAGAACTTGTTGGAGTTCGTCGAAACGCTTAAAGCCGAGGAAGTCAGCATTCGTCATACGATAGACGAGGCAGAGAAGAACATCGAGAAGCTGGAGCCTTGGGGCAACTTCGACTGGGAGAAAATCAAGCAGCTCGAGCAGGAATCGGGCCTTCAGGTGTATTTCTATGCCTGCGGAGCCAAGTCGTTCCAGGCAGAATGGGCAGAGAAATACTTCGCCACACCCATTGACGAGTACCACAAACGCACGTACTTTCTGGCATTCTCCGACGCCGAGCCTGACATCAAGGCTGAACGGCTCGAACTGCCCAGCGGGTCGCTCGAAGGCTATCGGCAGGAGCTGGCAGCCGCCAAGGAAGCACTCCAGAAGAACCACGACACGACTTGCGAACTTGCACGCCAGAAACGTCAAGCACTCGAGGATGGCCTCAAGCAGGCTCAGAGCGAGATACAACTGCGCCAAGTGGAGCTTTCGGACGAAGGCATCGCAGACGGCGCCGTCCGACTCATGGTGGGATGGACGCTCGAGGAAAAGGCCGACGAACTCGTCAAATGGCTCGACGAGAAGCAAGTCTATTACGAGCTTGAGGATCCGGCATACGAGGACGATGTGCCCGTCAAGATAAAGAACGACGGCTACACCAGCCTCTTCGAGCCCATCCTGCGCATGTACTCGCTGCCCAACTATCACGACATCGACCCGAGCGTCTTCTTTGCTCCCTTCTTTATGCTCTTCTTCGGACTCTGTCTAGGCGATGGCGGCTACGGACTCCTCGTGCTGCTGGGCGGCATCTACCTTGCCCTGAAAGGCAGCGACGACGTCAAGAGCTACGGACGCCTCGGCATTTGGCTGGGCTTGGCAACAACCGTCTGCGGTCTGCTCACAGGCACCTTCTTCGGCATCGACCTATCGAAACAGGACTGGGCATTCCTTGCGCCGGTCAAGCCATACTTCCTCAACGACAACGGCGTCGGCCCCATCTTCGGCTACTCACCCATGATGGTCATCTCCGTCATCATAGGCTTGGTGCAAGTTCTCTTGGGTATGGTGCTCAAGGCATGCAAGGCGTGGAAGAACTACGGCTTCGGCTATTCCATCGGCACCTTCTCGTGGGTAGTGGCGCTACTCTCGGCAATCGCCCTCTTCGGCTTGCCCGCTTGCGGAGTCGCCCTGCCTCAGGGACTCGTTTATGCACTCTACGGACTCATCGCAATTAGCGTCGTCGGCATATTCCTCTATAATAATCCGTCGGCTTACAAGAACCCGATACTCGGTCCGCTGTTGAACATCGGCGGAGGCGTCTGGGCGACTTACGGAATGGCAACGGGCTTGCTTGGCGACTTGCTGAGTTACATCCGCCTCTTCGCCCTTGGATTGACGGGCGGTGTGCTTGGTGGCGTGTTCAACGCCCTTGCTTTCGACCTCACGTCCAGCCTGCCGTGGTTCATCCGCTGGCTGCCGATGGTGCTCATCCTGCTTGCAGGTCACGGCATCACCTTCGCGCTGAGCATGATAAGCGCATTCGTTCATCCGATGCGACTGACGTTCGTCGAGTTCTTCAAGAACGCAGACTTCAGCGGCGGCGGCAAGGAGTACACACCCTTTAGGAAAGTTCAAAGTTAAACATTAAACCAATAACAATTAACAAACCCTCATAAGACATTGTTCATTATTTGCGACCTCGCAAGCGAAGCCAAAACAGCACATAAATAATAATATAAGGTTGCGAAGCCTCGCCAAGCATTGCACGATTGTGAATTATGAACTTTGAATTATGAATTAAAACAAAAAACTTTATGGAAATCTTATTAGCTTATCTGGGTATTGCACTTTGTGTAGCCCTCTCTGGAATTGGTAGTGCTTATGGCGTAACCATTTGTGGTAATGCAGCAATTGGTGCCTTCAAGAAGAACCCCACAGCAAGCGGCTCCTACATGGGCCTTGCTGCCCTGCCCTCTTCACAGGGTCTGTACGGCTTCGTCGGCTTCTTCATGCTCAACAACAAAGTGACACCCGACCTCGCAATGCCCGCTGCTTGTGCTATCTTCGGCGTTGGTCTGGCTCTTGGTCTCGTGGCTCTCTTCAGTGCTATCCGTCAGGCAAAGGTCTGCGCAAACGGTATCAGCGCAATTGGTGCCGGCCATAATGCTTTCGGTACTACTATGGTGCTGGCCGTGTTCCCTGAGCTCTACGCCATCCTCGGCCTGCTCGTGCTCATCCTGACTGCCAACGCTCTGTAAGAAACTTCATGAGGTTAGTGGTTAGAGGTTAGTGGTCAGAGAACACTCACACACAAAGCTATCCTCTTACCTCTAACCACTTACCCCTAACCACCAAAATAATAATATAATATGAAACCTACATTATTCCTCCTTGCTGCAGGTATGGGTAGCCGTTATGGCGGCCTGAAGCAGCTCGACACGCTCGGTCCTCAAGGCCAGAGCATCATGGATTACAGCATATACGACGCTATTCAAGCTGGCTTTGGAAAGGTCGTGTGGGTCATCCGTCACGACTTCGAGGACCAGTTCCGCACGCAGATTCTGTCGAAGTATCAGGGCCACATTCCTTGCGAACTGTGCTTCCAGAGCCTCGACGCACTGCCAGAAGGCTTCACAGTACCCGAAGGACGTCAGAAGCCTTGGGGCACCAACCACGCTGTTATGATGGGTAAAGACGTCATCAAGGAGCCCTTTGCAGTTCTCAACTGCGACGACTTCTACGATCGTGACGCGTTCCGCGTGATGGCGAAGTTCCTCAGCGAACTCCCCGAAGGCAGCAAAGGCAAGTACGCTATGGTGGGCTTCCGCGTAGATAACACTTTGAGCGAAAGCGGCACTGTGAGTCGCGGCATCTGCGAAAACGACGAGCAGACGCATCTTCTTACTGGCGTCGTAGAGCGCACGAAGATTGAACGCCACAATGGTGTCGTGCAGTATCTTGACGAGAACGACGAGTGGGTAAGCATTCCAGACACCACTCCCGTAAGCATGAACTTCTGGGGATTCACGCCGGACTACTTCGAGTACAGCGAAGACTTCTTTAAGAAGTTCCTCTCCGACCCGAAGAATCAGGAGAACCTCAAGAGCGAGTTCTTCATTCCTCTGATGGTGGATTACCTCATCAAAACGGGTCAGGCCACTTGCGAGGTGCTCGACACGACCAGCAAATGGTTTGGCGTGACCTATCCTGAAGACCGTCCTGAGGTTGTGGCAAAGCTTGCTGCTCTCCACGACGCAGGTCAGTATCCCGCACAAATGTTCTAATAACAAACTCGGCCTCACTCTCTTTTGGAGGGTGAGGCTATTTATTTCTGCTCATGAAACGCTTTGCCTTTACCTTCATACTGTCTCTGTTTGCCTTGATGACTGTGGCACAGAGCATTTCGGACGACACGCGTCGTATCCGCGAAGAGTTCCAAGACCGCAAGTTCGGCATTTTCCTTCATTGGGGCATCTATTCCATGTTGGCCGACGGAGAATGGGTGATGCACAATCGTCACCTTGACCGAGGCGAGTACGCTAAGCTTGCTGGAGGCTTCTACCCTTCCCTCTTCGACGCTCGCGAATGGACAAAGCTCTTCAAGGAGGCTGGCGCTCAGTACGTCACCTTTACCAGCAGGCACCATGATGGCTTTTCGATGTGGGCAACGAAGGCAAGCCCTTACAACATCATGGATGCCACTCCCTTCAAGCGCGACATCATTGGTGAACTCGCACAGGCTTGCAAGGAACAAGACCTCAAACTCCATTTCTACTACAGCCACATGGATTGGCAGCGCACGGACTACCCGACGGGAGCTTGCCAGAACTGCCCGCACGACCCTTCAACCACGAATTGGGACAGCTATTATGCTTTCATGAATCGTCAGTTGACTGAGCTCCTGACCAATTACGGCCCGATTGGAGCCATCTGGTTCGACGGCATGTGGGACCACAAAGAGAAGGAATTCGACTGGCGACTCGAGGAGCAATACGCCCTCATCAAGCGTTTGCAACCCACTTGCCTCATAGGGAACAACCATCATGGCTCGCCTATCGGAGTCGAAGACTTTCAGCTCTTTGAGCAAGACCTGCCGGGACAGAACACGGCAGGCTTCTCCGGAGAACAAAAGGTATCACGCCTCCCCCTGGAGACATGCATGACGATGAACAACACCTGGGGTTACAGCATTACCGACAGAAACTATAAAGATGGCGACGAACTCATTCGTCGTCTCGTCACGGCGGCAGGTTTGAATGCCAACTTCCTGCTCAACATCGGTCCGCGTCCTGACGGCAAACTGCCCGACCAAGCAGTCAAGATACTGAAACACATCGGCAGTTTCATGAAAGCCAACGGCCCAGCCATCTACGGCACTCGTGGCGGATGTATTCCTCCACAAAGTTGGGGCGTCACGACTCAAAAGGAGAACACACTCTATATACATATATTAAATAAGGTAGAGGACGGGCAAATCCTCCTTCCACTCACGGAACAAAAGCTCTCGAAGGTCGTAATGTTTGGCGACAACACTAAGTTGAAGTTCAAACGCGACAAGGAAGGTTACCGCATCTTCCTGCCCAAATTACCCGAAACCATTGACTGCATCCTTCGGGCAACAATGAAATAAAGACCCAGACCCTCCCCAGCCCTCCCTTAAAGGGAGGGGTTAAAATCCGCAGACAAATGCTTCTCCCCCTTTAAGGGGGAGTTAGAGAGGGTCCTTAAATAGTGACATTAATAGTGACATTATGTATATCATCGGCATCGCCGGAGGCACAGGTTCCGGCAAGACAACAGTCGTAAAGAAGATTCTCGAGACGCTCCCCACTGACAGGGTGGCGCTCATTCCACAGGATTCCTACTACAACGACACGTCGCACCTCACACCCGAGGAGCGTAAGCGCATCAACTTCGACCACCCCGACGCCTTCGACTGGAAGCTTCTCACCCAGCAGATACAGGCCTTGCGACAGGGAAAGAGCATCGAGCAGCCCACCTACAGCTACCTGATCAGCAACAGACTGCCCGAGACGGTACACGTCGAGCCATGCGAAGTCATCATCATCGAAGGCATTATGGCGCTCTGGAAGAAACAGATGCGCGACCTCATGGACTTGAAAATCTTCGTTGATGCCGACCCGGACGAACGACTGATCCGCGTCATCCAGCGCGACACGGTTGAGCGCGGACGCACCACACAAATGGTGCTCGACCGCTATCTCGACGTCTTGAAGCCCATGCACGAAGAGTTCATCGAGCCCACCAAGCGCTATGCCGACCTCATCATCCCGCAAGGCGGCAACAATCAGCAAGCCATTGAGATCATGAGGACCTATATCATACATCGAATCAAGCCATAAAGACCCCCTCTAACTCCCACGTAAGGGGGAGAACAATTACAGCGTGAATGTTTAATATAACAAGGTTCCTCTCTTTTAAAGGGAGGTTAGGAAGGGGCTTTATCCTTTTTCTACTCTTTCTCCTTGTCGCTTGTACGGGCAAGCAGGAGAAACTTCCTTCTTCATCCCCCCTTTGGGGCGAAACAGAGGAGGGGCCTTACGACCTGCACGAGATACAGGCCAGCGGCACGATTATCGCAGGAACCTTGAGTGGTCCGGACACCTACTACGAGTACCACGGCCAGGGAATGGGCCCGCAATTCATGCTTGCCGAGGCCTTTGCACAAAGCATCGGAGTCGTTGTGCAAATGGAAATCTCGCCAGACACCGCAACATTATTGAAGAGACTCGAAGCCGGAGAGATTGACTTCATTGCCCTCGAGATGCCGAAATGGCAGACGCGCAAGAACGAATCGCTGCTCAGAGAAGCCATCGACGAGTGGTGGCAGCCAGAACGCATCAAGCAAATCCAGAGCACAGCCAGCAACACGACATTTACCGTACGACGCCAAATGCGGCCAGTCATGCAGGATGCCGCTCACGGAATCATCTCTCCGTACGACGATCTCCTTCGCCGTTACAGCTCGACAGCCGGCTGGGATTGGCGACTGCTGGCTGCCATGTGCTATCAGGAGTCAGGCTTCGACCCCAATGCCGTCTCGTCGATGGGGGCGATGGGACTCATGCAGTTGATGCCCTTCACAGCCGATGCGATGGGAGTTCCACGGGATAAACGCTTCGACCCAGAGCAGAACATCGCAGCTTCAGCACGTTACATCAGGAAGGTCAGCCAGTCGTTTTCCGACATCAGGGACGCCGAGGAGCGCATCAAATTTACGTTGGCCGCCTACAATGGAGGTGCCGGACACGTTCGAGACGCACAGACTCTGACCCGAAAAGCCGGCAGGAATCATCAGGTTTGGCAGGAAGTGGCGCCCTACATCCTGCGCCTTGCCGAGCCACAATATTACCGAGACCCAGACATCAAACACGGTTACATGCGCGGAAGCGAGACGGAGGCTTATGTCCGTCTCATCATGAACCGATGGGACCAGTATCGTGGCAGTGCCCGTTCTTTCAGCACTGGCAGCACATCAGCCCCAGCCAAGAAGAGCCTTCAGGACGGTCAGTACAAGAGTGTCGTCAAGCCTGCCGAAGAGTGGGTACCAGAAGATAATCATCATAACCCATAACGAACTACCACCATGCCAAGAAAAATCTACACAACCCTGCCGTCAGACTATACCGTCTGTCTGCACAAAGACTGCCCTGTGGCAGCAACCTGTCTGCATCAGATTGCCTATTCCACGCTGCAAAAGAGCAAGGCAATCCTGAATCTCATCAACCCGGAAACATGCACAAAAAGCAGTC
>JAFUGG010000004.1 GCA_017469525.1 Bacteroidaceae bacterium
AATTCGTGGAAGCGGGTATCGGAATAGAACTGATTGAGCCGGACGAGGAATGTATCAATTTCCACCTTCTGCCAACGCTTTTCGAGGTCACTCTTTTCTCCTGTGAATGACACCTTCTGCCCGTCAGTGTTAAGATGGACGGCCATCGACATTACTGCATCGTAGGATATGCCACAATTTTTCCGCAGTTCTTTGACATATGCGACAGTCGGGTGCTGTCCATACGCGGAAAACCATGTCTCCGTGTCGCTTGTGTATTGCCCGCCATTATCCATGCAATACTCTGGAAAACCGGCCGTGCGTGAAATAATGGACATCAATTCTACTGTTTCTGATGCTTCAACTTTAATCTGTGCATCTGCAAAGCTCTCTGCTGACAGCATTGCCAGCAGAAGCAGGAAACGTTTTGTCTGTTTATATAATCTCATATCTAAATTGGAATTTAGTTTCTTCTCCTTTTCCTCCATTTCATTACCAATATCATAATGATTATTGCAATTACAATATAAATGAAGTTTCTCACGATGAATAAAATGCAAAGTAGAATTGTTTGGGAGCAATATTGTCCAATCTGCTCAAGAAAAGGAGCATTGCTGTCAATATGATATAACTGATATTTAGGCAAAATGTACTCTTCGCTCCTCTCGTATATCCTTAGCGTGTCTAATGATTCATTGACAATGATTGAGTCTGGACATGGAATAACGTTTGTATACACGTCATTGTCGGCATCCGCTTTTTCCCATGTTATTGCTATGTGTGGATGCTTATACTCATAGTGTCCATATAAACGGTCACTAAAGCGACCTACAAAATCTGTAGAGGAGATTTTACCCACGACCTCTGAGTTCTTTCTAAACTCTAAAGACATCCTTTCAATAGGCTTGTAATACCCTACATATTCTTTTCCATCTATGCCGTCTTTACTACAAGAGCAAAGGCATAAAAATACTATTATGGCGAGGCTTGTTAAAATTGAATTCAATGGTGTCTCTTTCATGCTTGTAAATTCCGATTTATCTAACAGCAAAGGTACGACAATTTATCGAGACGGCAAAACAAAGTAACGAAAAAGACGTCCGGGAGCGTCTCGATTCGTGCTCCGGAAAACATGAAAGAAGTCTTCGACCTTGCCTGCGTGAATAGACGCCTTACTTTGTGTTGCATTTTCTTACGTGTGAGAAAAGCTTGTCTCATACATGAGAAAACGTTGTCTCACGTGTGAGAAAATCTTGTCTCACACATGAGACAAAGTGATGCCTAATGTGATGTCACCTCAAAGTCTGGCAGACGAGAGGGATTATGGCGTTTATGATTCCTGTTTGTCCTGCTTTCCCCCGACCAGTTCGATGGCTTCCTTGCCCGTCAGATGTTCGATGTCGAAGCGGATGGCAAGCATACGGGAAAGTCCATGCTCTATCTCCTTCTGTAGGTTATCCTCATCATTGGGATTATAGCGGCGGCCGAGCATCCGTGCCATTTCCAGTTTTTCCGATTCATCCTCCACGATGTGTATTCTGCCAAAGGCAATGACGCTACGGAAATAGGTGGTGTATTCCTTCGGATGCACCTGGTCCTGCTCGATGACGCAGAACGACGCTTTGTCGCATGCTCTGATGGCATCTACCTTGTGACCGCTTAATGCGCTGTGGAAATACAGGTGTCCGTCGGCATAGACATAGCTGATGGGAACGGCATAGGGATAACCATTGTCGCCCAGCAAAGCCAGAGTTCCGGAGGTTGCCCTCTGCAATATGCCGATTGTATCTTCGTCGGAAAGCTGTTGACGCAGGCGTCTCATTGGTCTGAAGTGTTCCATTAGTCGTTTGGGAAATTAGTCGTTTAGTCGTTTGGGAAGTTATAAAGAGAAGTTATGATGGAGTTAAGGGAGTTAAAGACAATACCATAGGCAGACAGCATCCAAAACTATCGTCCTTAACTCCCCAGCGAGCATAGCGAGCGATAACTCCTTTAACTCCCATCATAACTTCCATTTTACTTCAATAACTTCAGCAATTTCATTTGATTTGATTCATCGCCCAGGCAAAGCCCTTTGCCATTCGCCTCTCGGAATCGACGAAGTGATTGCCAGGATTCCATTCAAGTATTGTATTGATGTCCCCGCCCGAAAGCAAGCCGTGCATCTCGCGGATGGCATTGCCAACCCCGGACATAACCTTGTTCTTCGTCCTTTCCTCCTTGTCGCCAAGGCTGAGATAGACAGACGTTGCCAGCGGTTTGTGCTGGGAGGCATAGCTGAGCCATTCGGGGTACCAGACGGAAGGCGAGGCGGCGACAACGCTCTCGAACTTGTTTGTCTGACAGGCAGCCCATAGTGCGAACAATCCGGCGAGTGAATATCCGCCAAGCAAGCAATGGAGCCTTTCCGTATCTTCCTGTGGCAAGAGATGCTTTATAATAAAGTCTAAGGTGTCAGAGGCATTGCTTCCAAACGGAACCTTCCCGAATACAGGCGGCGCAGTCCATGGCGTCAGCTCCGTGTTCCAGTCGCGTATCAGGAGGCAGGCCAGCGAGAAAGGTTTGCCGGAGAGCTCCCCAATCAACTCCACTTCCCTGTCCATCAGTTCCAACTCCCCGCCGTCCACAGGCTGAACCAGCAGGAACCTCGACTCAGGGTTTGTGTAGAAGTAGCATTCCCTTGTGTCTATCAGTTTCTTGTCCATCAAAGCGATTTCTGAACTGCAAAGGTACGAAATAATCTGCACATATCCTCGCGAATGCCACAAAGATTGTCCTTGTAACGAATAAATCCGCATTTCTCATCTACACACGCTGCCCGAACATCCCCAGAGAGACATTCGGGCAGCCTTATCATTCTCATACATTCTTCCTCCTACGGCGTCAATGTGTCATCGCCTCCGCCCGAAGCCTGTGCCGTGACAGTGAACCACACAGCTCCGCCGCGATAGACCACAAGGCTGTGGCCCGCCTCCACGTTCAGTCCCGTGAACGTCGCACCGTTGGCATCGTGGCTGGTGGGGCTGATGGCATCGCCCGTGCCATCCACCTTGGCTGTGAACGTCACATCGCCGAGGTTTGTCCCGCTGACGGCCACACGTGCGATGGGTGCCGTGGCTGTCACGCTGCCGCCGGCAATGCTCTGGCTGATGCCGTTGATGGTGGCCGAGGTGTTATAGACAGGCTGTCCCGGAGTCACACCGCCGCTGCCGCCGCTCGGAGTCACGTCGCCCGTAGTGCCCGTGCCACCCGTTCCGGCGTTGTTCAGGTAGAACTCTGACTCCATGTCGATGTCTGCCGTCTGATAACTCTTCTCCACGGCCTCATACAGGCTGCATAGGTCGCTGCCGAAGCCTGCCTCGTTGAGCACCAGTTGGCAGTTGCTGCGGAACCACCCGCCGCTCCGGTCCTTGCGGCTGATGATGATACCGGCTGCCACCACGTCGCCGCCACGTCCCAGCACAAAGTTGAAGTGGTCGGTGTCGAACGTAAACGACGAGAAGTTCAGGTGGTTCTTCCAGTTCGAGCAGGGGAATTCGCCCTCGCTGTTCACAATCTCCGTGCTCATGGGCGCACCGCTGGCGTCGGCATTGCGAGGGTTCAGCAAGATACGTGCCGATGCCACCTCATACTTGCCGTTGAGTTTCTGCACCGTCACGAACGTCACCTGGTCTCCACGCTGCAATCCCCATGCGTTCACAAAGTCCGCATAGGTGCGGCCCGGCGAATTGACATACGCCTTATGACCACCTTCCGCATCGATGCTCACCGACACCTCGGGCAGATGCCCCAGCGAGATGATGGCGGCAAAGGGACTCCACTTGTCGCTCTGCAACGGCATGAACTGGTAGAACTGGTTCAGGCTCTGTCCCGAATTCTGCAGCGTTGCCGCACGCTCGCGTAGGTACTTCAGGTTCACCTTGCGGAACTTGTTCATGCAGTCGTAGCCATTGCTCACACCCTCGAAAGAGTGGTTGCAGATGAACTTCAGCATAGCGTATGCCAAACCTACGACCTTCACCAAGACGCGCTGCAAGGTCTGTGCAGTCGTCTTCGGGTTCTTCACACGACGGTCTGAGGTGCCGTCAACCCTTACTGTAATCTGTTTCATAGTCGTACAGTTTTGTTGTGTATGTAACTATGAATCCTACCCTTGGAGACTGCGGTCAATTAGCGTCCGATTAGAGTTCAATTAGAGTTCGATATGACTTCGAATAGACTTCGATATGAGATCGACATGACTCCGACATGACCTTGACCTGTCATCATCCAATTCGTGATTCTGGCAGCAAAGGTACGGCAATAGCCTGTACCCTACAAACGATTGGAAAATCCCGATTCCCGATTGGAAAAAAACAGTGATCCCGCCATGATACCTCTGTTAAGCAGATCTGTCGAAACCCTGTCTGACAAGGCTTAAAATCCGAAGTTGTCGATGTTCTTCCTTATCTCCCTTAGTTCATCAAAATATGGTGAGTTGTGGAAAATACAGCCTATTTCGTGGAAAACATCCTGCAACGTCCCATTAGGAGTCGGATGATTCTTGAAATTGATGACCAAACGCTTTGCTTCGGTGAAGTCTTGCTCTACCTTCTTATATTTGTCCTCGTTTGCATAGTTATTGAACGTCTTGGCGGTAAACCTCGATTGGTCAGCAAACACATACTTCTCCAGATATTCGCAAAACGGTTGGCGCGAGGTGTTCTTCAGTATTTTGATACGGATGAAATAGTAGTGCATCAGCAGGCAGAACTCAACCAACTTTATCTCTCTGTTGCAAATCTTTCCCTTGTCGTCGTTGCCGAAAACGTCAAGGACGATTCTCTTGATGCAGTCCGACATCCTACCTGCGTCAATTGGCATAAGGAAAATATCTTTGCACGGCGACGGGTCATTCTGTTTGTTCCTGTTAAGTTCGCGGTTCTCGTAATAGATGGTTTCTACATGATGCTGTATCTGACGCAAAAGTGAAATGGCGGTGGTGAACTCTTGCGTTCCGTCGCCACTGATAGAGTGTCTTCCGTAACGTGTCTGGGCTTTACGTCTTATAATACTTCTTTGATAACGCAACCTCCTGCTTGTAGCTGCTGCCACGGCACCTACTCTGGAAGCGAGTATATCTACCGATGCCCCTTCGGGGTCTATGACTGCCACTGCATATTTGTCTCTGGGTATTAAGGCAATCTGCCGCAACGTCAGCTTTTGAATCACCAAAGGAGTGCTCCTGTTTGGCAGAAACGCCGTCCGTCCCGCCAACATCACCTTGGTTCCCTGCATACGATGCTGTGGGATACCTTCAAAAGAACCAGTCTTGAAAAATCTCATATCGTTCTCTGCTTATCTGAGGCAAAATTACACATAAATACTGAGAGAACCATAAGAACAAGGCTATTTTAGAGAAAAAAGACACGAAACTTCTATTTTGTAGCAAATAATAGCAAGTTTGTTTGGCGGAATCAGAGAATAAATGTAATTTTGCCATTAAAAATGGCAAGACTATGGGAAAGAAAATAAAACCATACACAGAAGAGGAACTTGCGGAGATTTCGTCGAGATACACGAAACTGAAGGAGTTTCGCGAGCAGGAGCCTAAAGCCTACGACATTATAGTTAAGCGCGGACTATTAGACAAACTTTGTGGTCGCATGGAGCGGTCACAACCGAAACCGTACACCATTGAAGAGTTGGCGGCGATAGCCAGCCAGTATCACGAATTGCCTGTATTCAGAAAAGAGCAGTACAAGGCTTATGATGCCATTAGGGAAAGGGGGTTGATAGACAAGTTGTGCGCCCACATGAAGCGAGGCCGACCAAAGACGTGGACTGTTGAAGAGTTGGCAGCGATAGCCAGCCAGTATCACGATTTGCCCCTGTTCAGAAAAGAGCAACCCAAGGCTTATAATGCCATCGGGGAAAGAGGCTTGCGCGACAAACTGTGCGGACACATGAAGAGAGAACAGGCAAAACATTACACTTATGAAGAGCTGAAAGCAATAGCCGACCAGTATCACGAAATGTCCACGTTTTTAGCAGAGCAGCACAAGGCTTATGATGCTATTCACAGAAGGGGTTTGCTTGATGAGCTGTGCGGACACATGAAGCGAAAAGTGGAGACTCGTACAGTAGAGGAGCTGGCTGATATTGCCAGCGGCTACGACAATCTGGCTCTGTTCAAGGCTGAGCAGAAATCAATTTATTCATCTATTGTGCAGCGCGGTTTGATTGATAAATTGTGCGTACACATGAAGCGGTATTATCGCCCCGACTACACCGACGAGGAGCTGGCTGAACTGGCAAGTGGGTATGACGACCTGAATAAGTTCAGAAAGGAACAAAGGTATCCTTATTTCGCCATTGTGCGGCACGGCAAGATTGATGAGTTTTGCGGACACATGAAACGCTTCTTCCACCCTGACTATACTGACGAGGAACTAAAAGACATCGCATCGAAATACAAGACAAGAGACGAGTTTCACAAGAAAGACGCTGGTGCATATCTTGCTGCCTACAGGCGTGGCATCTTAGATGATGTTTGCTGCCAAATGGACGAACTGCGTCGTCCCAAGGGTTTTTACTCCAAAGGCTATTGCCACGTCATCGCCCTGGGGTACAAGACGAGAGGCGAGTTTGAAAAATGGAACCGTTATGCTTACAGCGCTGCTCACAACGAAGGGTGGCTCGACGATATTTGCAGACACATGAAAGTTGCCGGTAATTTGAAAAGACGTCTGATATACGTCTATACCTTCACCGACGGGTATGCCTACGTCGGTCTGACAGACAATGTGAAGCGGCGAAAGAACGAACACCTGCACAAATACGACCACAAGAAAATCTCGCCAGTGTATCTGCATTATCAGAAAACGGGCGCAAGCTATGAATACAAAGAGTTGACCGACTGGCTCGATGCTGAAACGGCGGCAAAAGTGGAAGATGATTATATCAAGCAATATAAGGCCGACGGCTGGAAGATGCTGAACAGAGTGAAGGGTGGAGCACTGGGTGCTACTGCCGGGAGTAATATGACTGCCAAAGAGATTCATGCCATCGTCAGCCGATATAAATACGTAGAGGATTTCAGGGATAACGAGCCTAAAGTTTACGGGCATCTTTGCAGAAAGCAAGAGTTCAGCAAATACTGCTCAGAGTTGAAGCGCCGGAAGAAACAGCCAGGCTACTGGACGTTGGAACGAGCCATCGCCGTGATACAGGAATGTGAGACGGCTGCGATATTGCGCAAGCGGTATCGTCAGGCATACAGAATTGTGAAGGCGGCAGGGCTGATAGCTGAATACTATCCAAATAAGCCAGTGCCGTACAATAAGCTGTCGCTGGAGGAATGTGCCACCGCCGCCCGCTATTGCAAATCGAAGATGGAGTTTCGCAAGAAGCACTACCGAGCATACGAGCGACTGAAAAAGGAAGGACTGCTTGACGAGCTATTTGAGGACAAATAGGAGAAAGACAAGCGGAAGAAACTGGAAGCGAGGCGGCTGTCATTGTCGCCTCGCTTGTTATCCACCTATGGTTGTCGAATTCGTCAGTTGTTCATGTAATTATAGTTCTGCAGTTGCCGCAGTTTCATCAAGTTGATTCACAATGTCTTCTATTCTACATCCTTTTTCGTCATAGATATGACGGTATTCTTCCTTGTATTCACAAAAATCTTTCACAAAAAGGTGAAGAAAATGTATCGTTTGCTCCAGTATTTTCTTCGTTGCTTCAATCTCTTCTTTTTTGTTATACGTGTCCGCAAAATCTTTCACGCCTATAAAACTTGGATGAGACTGAGCTGAAAGCAGAGTATAACTATAGCTGGTACCTGATAGGTCACGATTCATTGCTTTATCGCTGAAATTCATATCGCGAAAGTCAATAATAGCATCGCAATTATCGCAATGCTCAAACTTGAAACCTTTTAAGACTGGGGTACTACTATTAGTACATAATTCTATTGACCCTATTATTGAAGGAGATAAGGATAATTTACTTTCTAGGTTATGAATTTCAGTTATCAACGTTTTGTTTTCTTGTTTCGCATTTTCTTTCTTGTTTCGCAGTTCGTCATCTAATTCGTCTTTTGGAACCTGCATAAGGTTATTGTTTCCTCTTATTTTCCAGACTTTTAGCAATAATTCTCGTTCATCGTCATTTCTTGATGAAACGTATATGCATCTGAAAAGGAAAAGCATTTCATACATACTTCTTAGCACAGGATACATGTTAGAAGGATTGGCAATGATTTCCTTTTGAGTTGGAAGTATTTTAATCCCATTACTCAACAACAAAATGGTCTTTGCCTTCCACACCATCATCCTATATATGTTGGTTGCCATAATTTCACATTCAGTAAGCGGCCTGCTAAATGTACAAAACCAGTCTATATAAATATGGAAAATGGCCTCCGACATTTCTCTAAGCAAAAGCCTCAATTGATCTATTTTATTCTCTTCGTTCATAATACCAAGTCATAATACTTATTATATTTGCTTTCACCAGTCAATCCCCAACTTGCTCAACGCTTTTTTCGTGCGGAGCAATGTTTCGTAGCCAACGCCTTCCAAGTCCAACAGTTCGCCTGGGGTAAGCGACAAAAATTCTTCCAGTGTTTTGATATTCCGCTTTTTGAGAGCCGACTTTAATCGGTACGCTAAAGATTTCTTTTTCCCGAACTCCTTGTACAAATCTTCTAACGTATATCCAACCTTGAAGTCAGATTCCAATGGTAAAGGAAGTCCTACAGGAGCCACCTGTTCACCATCATTCTGAGAAAGGTACTCCCGAATCTCCTTCACCTCCCTCTCAACACTCTCCAACCTATCTATGATTTCCTTGCGAGTCATGGTTGTTGTATAATTCCTAATTTTGCTTATTATATGGCGTAATCTTGAGGTCGAAGTCAGCCATATTCATTCGTTTTATCAAGATACGCACATACCCATCGCCCGACTGCATAGCCTTAATCATCTTCTTGAACTTACCACGAATCTGCGGTGTTGTCAGCCAATGTTCACTTGTATGGGCAGAACGGTAGTTCCAGTTATAATCTCCTTCAATGTTTTGGAAAAGCTTCTCTATCAATTGGCCGCTGGCATCGTATAAGCCCATCCGAATTTCGACGTATGGAACTTGCCATCCCCCACTGGACGTTGTTTGTCCACCACAGAAATTTCCCTTAAAAGTTTCAACCCCCAAATTCCAGTCATTAAAATCACGAATGGTAACAGCACCAAGTGTGTCAACTGTATATTTATAATACTCGCCCGCAGGGATTTCCTTTAGCTCATCACCTTTTGTCATGTGTTTACTCCATTTCCCTTGTGCGTTTGCTGAAACCGAAGCTAACATTACACACAAAAATAATCCTGCAAATCTTTTCATAACCTTTACCCTTTATCCGTGTCGGGCACAACTTTTATAATTGAGTACGGTTTTATCTTTCTTGAAATAAAAAACGTGAGCAATCTACTTCGCTTACGTTTTCCGAGGCATTGGGGATGGCCTTTGTAGCTTAAACGAGTAAATGCCCACGCCAAACGGCGTGAACTATCTACTTCAGTTCTTGGTGATTGTTGTCAAATTCCCCAATTATCGAACAACAAGAATCAAAAGTGGACGTTCAGTCTTATGTCCTATTGTCTTTTATCTGTCCATCGGATTTTCTGTTTTTGATGTTACACACTAATATAATTATTTCCTGTTCTTTCCAAAGAGGTCAGAATGAGTGCCAGTATTAGTCATCAGCAGCACCAGTTCGCAGTCATTTTGATCCCATATCAGAAGCCAATCCGGAGTGATGTGGCACTCCCAATAGCCTTCGTATTGTCCATGAAGAATGTGAGGATGGTATTTCTCAGGCAGACGACCTTCTGCTGCGAGTATATTGAGTACATCGGTCAACAACTGCTCATCGTAGCCTCGCTTGAGGCAACGTTTGAGTGAGCGTTTGAACTCGCCAGTGTAGCGAAGCGTGTACTTCATGCCTTGCACTGCTTGATGAGGTCTTCCACACTACTGGCTTCATAGACACGTCCCTTCTTGATGTCTTCAATAGCGCGGTCCATGCCTGTTTTAGTCTGTCGCTTTAAAGTTACGGAGGTTACGCCTCGTAACAAACTAATGGCCTGACGGATTTGGTCAAGCATCGAAACATCTTGTATAGAAACTGTCAATTGGGTCATATTCTTAAATCATTTATTGTTAAACATTTATATAATAATGCTGTGTGGCTGTAATAGCGAACGTTAATTCATTGCTGTTATGTTTATGACCTCGCATTTCAAGCGGAATCTGTGTGCAAAAATACTAAAAAGAATCCTAAATGAAGTGAGAATCTCCGAAAATGTTCACCAGCCAAAGCAAAAATGGCAGCACTTCGTCAGCTTTTCATGCTTGGAACGCCATAAAATAAAGAAAAAACGTGAGCAATCTACTTCGTTTATGTAATGCGAATGTTCAGTCTTATGTCCTATTATCTTTTATTTATCCATCGGATTTTCAGTAATCATTTTCCATGAAACTCTTGCAACTTCCGCTTTGTTTTTGTTGAAAAAGGGGGAAAAGTGTTTTCCCTTCAGGCGCTGTAGTTGTGGTCGATGATGATGCAGACGTGTTCGCCGGGGAATTGGCTTTCGAGTTCCCTGGTAAGCATTTGGGCGAAATGGGCTTCGTCCTTGACGGAGATGTCGGGCACGACGTCGAGCGAGATGCGCTTCTCTTCTTCGTAATAAATAAAGCCGTGTACCTGGATGACTTCAGGGTGTGCGGAGATAGTTTGCATGACCTTTGTCTGAATCTCTGTGCGGCGGTTGTCGCCGGTGGCAATGGCGTAGATGCCGACGGTGAGAACGATATTGTGCTTGGCAAAGAAGGTCTCGGTGATTTCGCGTGTCAGTTTGTGGATATCGGTTGCACTCATCGTGTCATAGACGTTGATGTGGAGCGAGCCAATGAGCAGGCTGGGGCCGTAGTTGTGCAGGATGATGTCGTAGACGCCGCGAACGCCTTCGAACTTCATCACTTCGCTCTTTATCATCGACACCAGTTCGGGCGAGATTCTTGCGCCAAGCAGTTCGTTGATAGGCGAAGCCAGCATCTCCACGCCCGCCCTGATGATGAGCAGCGAGATGAGCACGCCCAGGATGCCGTCGATGGAGAAGTGCCAGAGGAGCATGACGCCTGCCGAGACGAGAGTCGTCAGGGTGACGACGGCATCGAAGAGTGCGTCCGAGCCGGAGGCAATGAGGGCGTCGCTCTTCAGCTGCCGGCCTTGCCGCTTCACATAAAGCCCGAGCAGAAGCTTCACAATGATGCCTGCCACGATGACAATGAGTGTCGTCGTCGTATAGGTGGGTTCCGTGGGGTTGAAGAGCTTTTCGGCCGACTCGATGAGCGATGTGATGCCTGCCGAGAGGACGATGACGGCGATGATGATGGCTGTGAAGTATTCCACGCGCCCATAGCCGAAGGGATGTTTCAAGTCAGCAGGTCGGGCTGAGAGCTTTGTGCCGACGATGGTGATGATGCTGGAGAGGGCGTCGCTGAGGTTGTTGACGGCGTCCATGACTACTGCCACGGAGTTTGCCACGATGCCCACAGCGGCCTTGAATGCTGCCAGCAAGACGTTGGCGGCTATGCCGATGAGACTGGTGCGGATGATTTGCTTCGAACGGTCCATGCTATTGCCTGATTTCTGTTTCCGAGTGCAAAGATACAAAAAAAATAAGAATTAAGAGTTAAGAATGAAGAATTAGACATTTATCGTACATCGAAATAAGACAGAGCAAAAGCCCCGAGAGGCTTGTTCACTCGCGGGGCTTTTGACGTATCAAAGAGGTATGATGTGCTTATTCCTTAGGCTCGACCATCTTCCAGAGGCATGCTGCAACGAGGGCACCAATGAAGGGACCTACGATGAAAATCCAGAGGTTTGCCAGAGCATCTCCACCAGCAAAGATGGCGGGACCGATAGAACGAGCGGGATTCACACTCGTGCCGGTGAAGTAGATGCCTACCAGGTGGATGAGAATCAGCGAGAGGCCGATAGCCAGACCTGCGAAGTTGTTGGTAGCGCCATTTGTCTTGTGTGTAGAACCAAGCACTACCAGCACGAAGAGAGCGGTGAGGATAATCTCGGCAGCAAGAGCTACGCACCAGCATCCGTTGCAGCCAGCACCGATGCCATTAGCACCAAGTCCAGAACCAGGATAGAGATAGAACAGGGCAGCACCGGCAATGATGGCACCGATGACTTGTCCGCACATGTAGCCGAAGCAGTCCTTCACGCTGATGCGACCAGTAACGAGGCAACCAAGTGTGATTGCAGGATTGATGTGGCAACCAGAGATGCCACCGATGGTGTAGGCCATAGCAACGACAGCAAGACCGAAGGCGATGGCTGTTCCGACTACAGAAGCAGCATCAGTTCCACAACTCAGGCTAACGGCTGCACCGCAACCGAGGAATGTCAGTACGAACGTACCGAGGCATTCAGCAATGTACTTTTTCATAGATGAAATTAGTGTTTAAAGGTTAAACATTAGGGTTTTCTTTTGGCAAAGTTAGCATTTATTTGTATTCGCTCCAAGCTTTTCGGCAAAAAAGTTTCACAAACACTTCCGGAGAAATACACGTGTAGTGAAAAACTCCTCTGCAGAAGTTTGAGAACTTCTCTGCAGAACTTTGCGAACTTCTCTGCAGAACTTTGCGAACTTCTCTGCAGAAGCGACAGCTCGACGCCAGTCAACTTTGCGAACTTGATTGGTATGCAGGTACTATTGTCACTTAACGATAATCTTGCGACCATCCATTATATACAGTCCTTTCGCGGGATGGCTGACCTTGCGTCCGCTCAGGTCAAAACATTTACCATCCGACGATTTGCTGTTTACTATCTCGTCAATAGCTGTTGGGGCTTCGTCAGCAAGCGCAGCTCCAAGATATTCGGCGCTGACCGTCTCGCGAAAGACATCGACGCGGATGTGATAGTAACCCTCCTGGCGAATGCTCCACTTGTTGTCGCCGCTGCCTCCTGTGAGTAGTTGAGTGCTGCCGAGTATGTCTTCGTCCTGAGAGAAGGGATGCAGAGCCTTAGGCTCCCAGGCATTCTGCCCCAGGAACTTGAAGCGACGCGGTTCGCCATACTCCTGACGTTCCTTGAGTTCGCCAGTCCAATCCCATGCGCAGACTTCGTCCTCGTCCCGAGTGAAAGGCAGGAAGGTGTAGGTTACCCAGCCGCATTCCGTTGCCCCGCCTACGATGAAGAGTTCGTTCCAGGGGCGGAAGAGCTCGCCTGTCAAGGTCTTGGCACCTACGTCGATGGTGATGCGGTAGACGTCTTCCGTGAGTGGAACGGTCCAAAGGCTTGCCAGAGAGTCTTTGGCTAAGGCAAGCGTGAAGGGCGTAGCATTCGTGACGGCATAGGCGTCTTCGTAGGTGGGTTTGAGGTAACGGACGCCACTGGCCGTCGGCAGTTCTTTGTTGCGAAAAACCAATGTGCCGCCTTCGATGAGTCGTCCGGTGTATTTGAATTGTTTGTTCGGGAAGGCTGTCAACTCCTGAATGCCTCCAGGCACAGCGGTGCCGACAGCCCAGAGATGCGTCATATCTTGAGCAAATGAAAGAATACAGGAATAAAAGAATGAAAGGAGGAGCAAGAGGCGTTTCATGGCTTGAAGGGGATTATGATTTTCTTTCCGTTCTGAATGTAAATGCCATGCCATTTATCATTTACCATTTCGCGGCCGCTTAGGTCAAAACATTTACTATTTGTCGATTTACTATTTACGACTTCTTCTATTCCCGTCTCTTCGTCCTTGACATTGACGACGATGGTCTCAGAACATGGTCGGGTAGGGACGTTGACAGTGAGTTGCTTCGATGCTTCGTCGTAACTCCAGTCGTTTGTTTCTTCTCCATTGATGCTGACGTTGTTTGGCTCTGCCATCAGGAAGAAGACAACCTGCCAAGCTCGATTCCCTGGCATTCCTTCGTAAATGCCTTCGCGAGGATGGATGGTGAGCGTGGTGCCATCGGCAGCATGTGTCTGCGTGAAGATGGTTGTGGCAAACTCTCCGTCTTTATATGCTTCGCTGTCGCCTTGGTCCTCATAGAGCCTGCCCATGCCGTCAGCTCCCGGAATAGCCCAAAGCACGAGCGATGACGGCTCTGCCTTCAGATGCGAAAGGAGAGGATTGCAAGGGATGATGCTGCCAGGGCGAATGAAGTAGGGAATCTCGTTCAGAGCGTATTGGTCCGTGATGGTTTGGTTGCCTTGGAGCATTCTGCCTCGGCAAACATCGTACCACAATCCTTCGGGCAACCACGTCTTGCGCTCGCTGGTGCCGTCGCTGCTTGAGGGAGTAGATATGGGAGAAACAAGTATGTCGTTGCCAAAAAGATACTCATCTTCTACCGAGTATGCCTTGTTCTCTTCAGGCCATTCGTAATAGAGCGGACGGCAAATAGAGACGCCTGTATCGTAAGCCTCTCGAGCAGCAGTATAAATATAAGGTACGAGAGTATAGCGAAGCATGAAGGCTTTTCTCTGAAGGTCGAGGTTCTTGAACTTCCAGATGCGACGTTCGCAACCGCTTTGGCTGGAGCCATGCGTGCGGAAGATAGGTTGGAAGACACTGAACTGCATCCATCTGAGCACGAGTTCCGGGTCGGTACTGATGTTGTTGGGTTGCAGGTAGCCACCGCCATCGTGCCCCCAATAGCCGAAACAAACGTTGGCTGCCGTGGCCGTGACGTAACTTTCGAATTGCAACGTGCCGTAAGTGGCGAAGGTGTCTCCCGAGAAACCGATAGGGTAGCGATGGCTTCCCATTCCTCCCCAGCGGTGGAAGATTACGGGACGTCGGTCGGTACGGTTCAATCTCATGTCATTGTAGAAGACATGATTGAGCCAGAACGTCTGCCCAAGTCCTGTGATGTAACTACTTGTCAAGTCTTGCTGCCAGTCGAGCCACCAGAAGTCCACGCCCTGTTTCTCGCGAACGCGCATGATGTTCTTGAAGAATGTGCGATAGAAGGTGGAGTCTTCCAGCTGCCAGGGAACAGTCGTGACGCTTGCATCGAGCCCCATGTCGTTCCTAATCTTGGCGAAGTTGTCGTCGCTGGAACCGATGCCGTCGGCAGGATGAAGGTTGAGGGCCGTCTTGGTGTTATGGGTATGCATCCAGCTCATCAATGACGTCGGATTGGGGAAAAGCGATTTGTTCCAAGTCCAGCCCGTCCAGGAGTTCTGATGCCAGTCGCAGTCTATCATCAAGACATCATGCGACACGTCATTGTTCTCCATGTCCTTAATTAGCTGCTGCACCTCGCTTTGCGAATAGGCCTGATACTTGCTGTACCAATAGCCGAACATGTATTTGGGTGGCAAAGGCTGGCGTCCGGCGATGCGGACATAGTCGCCAAGAGCGTCCTTGTACTGATGTCCGTAGCCAAAGAAATACCAATCGAAAGCATTGGCATCGAGAGGTGTGCCAATCCAAGGAATGCCGTCCACTGTCTTATCAAACGGGAAGGAGCGGCTGCCGTCACCTCGCTGTGTGCTTGGCGACTCATCGAGTATGGCCCAACCATCACGAGAAAGCAAGCCTTTCTCAAGTGATACACGATGGGTGTCACCAATATTGCCGTCGAGTGTACGTTGCGTGCCAAGCAGGTTGAGGACATCGTCTTTGCCTGGATACCAAAGGATTTGGCGTCCGTTCATCTGGAAGGTGATGCCCAGGACGGAACTGTTCTTGTGTTGCTTCTGAATTCTGGAGCCGACCTTATAGCGAAGTGTCAGCGAGTCGGTACGAATGATGAGATAACCGTCTTCTTCTGTACTGGTGAAGGCTGGCACAGGCAGACGACGGTTGACGACAGCAAACGTGGCACGGTCCTCGAAGAGTCCTTTTGTGCTGTACTGAATACGGATGAGCCGTGGTGTGAGGATAGTGAAGCGGGCATTGCCGCTTGTCACGACAGCCTCCTCTTGAGCCATGGGATTCCAATCCCCTCCTGCATTGACAGATAAAGTGGGGAGGAGGAAAAAGAGGAGGATGCTACTCCATCGTGCCTTCAATGGTAAGGCGAACCACTTCATTGACGGCATTGGAACGAATGGTTATTGTCTTCACAAAGTGGCCGGGGAACTTGTCTGTACCGTCGTATGTGACGTCGATGACGCCTTTGTCACCAGGCTTGATGGGCTCCTTCGTATAGGTCGGAATGGTGCAGCCGCAGCTGGCAAATGCCTGATGGATGATGAGCGGAGCCGTTCCTGTATTGGTGAAGGGGAAGGAACAGCGTACCACAGGCTCGCTCTTCGAGAACTTGCCGAAGTCGAAACGAAGGGTATCGAATGTTATTTCTGCGAAGTTCTCGGCCTTTGTTGTGGCGACTGCCTTCACTTCGCTGACGTTTACTTTCTGTTTCAGAGTCTGTGCTTCTGCCTGGAGCATGGTGCATGGAGCGAGAAGCAATAATAGAAGTATCTTTTTCATTATACTGTTGTTATGTTCACATTTTGCATTGCAAAGGTACGAAAAAGTTCATAGTTCATAGTTCATAGTTCATAATTATTTAACGTATTTGCTCTTTTTTGACATTTTTTTTGTACTTTTGCAGGCCAGAAAGGCTTGAAAAGAGAAATGGAGCAGATTATTCTTGGCATAGACCCAGGCACGAGTATCATGGGCTACGGGGTGCTTCGTGTGGACGGGAAGAAGGCAGAGATGCTGGCGCTTGGTGTGATTGATCTGCGCAAGTTTGCCGACCCTTACCTTAAGCTCGGCCATATCTACGAGCGTGTTTGCAGCATCATCGAGGGCTATCTGCCCGACCAGATGGCTATCGAGGCACCTTTCTTTGGCAAGAACATCCAGAGCATGCTCAAGCTGGGACGGGCGCAGGGCGTTGCCATTGCAGCTGCCATCCAGCGCCAGGTGCCTATTACTGAGTACGCTCCCTCTAAGATAAAGATGGCCATCACTGGCAACGGCAACGCGAGCAAGGAACAGGTGGCCGATATGCTCAGGCGGATGCTCCATGTCGAAAAGGAGGAGATGGGCAAGTTCCTCGATGCAACCGATGCCTTGGGAGCGGCTTATTGCCATTTCCTGCAGATGGGCAAGCCGGAGACCGACCATAAGTATCGTGGCTGGGCCGACTTTGTGAAGAAGAATAAAGATAGAGTCAATGATTAGGATATCGAATGGTGTTGCCCGCCATCCCCTTTGGCGAATGGCTGAACCTATCAATCTGCACATCGAGAAAGGTGAGCAAATAGCTATTGTAGGCGATAATGCGGCAGGCAAGTCGCGCCTTGTTGAGGTTTTGACGGGGCATTATCCATTGCTCATGAACGAGGTGCATTACGACTTCTCACCAAACGCATCGCCCCTCGTAAGCGACAACCTGAAGTACATCACCTTTCGTGATTCCTACGGCGAACAGGATGGTACCTACTACTATCAGCAGCGCTGGAACCAGCACGACATCGCCGATGACATGCCGACAGTCGGCCAGTTGCTGGGAAACAACGTCTTCTCTGGGATGTTTCATCTTGACGAGCTTGCCGACAAATACATCATCTCACTGAGCAGCGGCGAGTTGCGCAAGTTCCAGATGGCTAAGGCACTTGCCACAAAGCCCCGTGTCCTTATCCTCGACAATCCTTTCATCGGCCTCGATGCTCCCACTCGTGCCGATTTTCGCCAAATGCTTCACGACTTGATTCGAGAGACGGGGATGCTCGTCATCCTAGTCTTGAGCAAACGCGACGACATACCAGACTTCATTACGCACATCCTTCCCGTGGAGGGCTTACGGCTCCTGCCGAAGATGACACTCTCGACATATCGCAGCAGGTATGCTGCCGTGCCGAAGCCGGAACTCTCTTGCGACGTCAGGGACTGGATAACTCATCTGCCTGTTCATGATATTCGGGAGACAGACTTCTATCCACGCGACGGGGGCGAGATACTGCGTTTCCGCGATGTCAGCATCAGGTATGGCAATCGAACGATACTGCAACCTCTCGACTGGACCGTCCATGAAGGCGAGCGATGGGCACTGAGCGGACCTAACGGCTCGGGAAAGAGCACCCTGCTCAGCCTGGTTTGTGCCGACAATCCACAGGCCTACGCCTGCAACATCGAACTCTTTGGGCACCGCCGAGGCACGGGAGAAAGCATCTGGCAAATCAAGAAACACATCGGTTATGTCAGTCCTGAGATGCATAGAGCTTACCTTAAAGATATTCCTGCTATCGATATGGTGGCGAGTGGGTTAAGTGATTCCGTTGGGCTGTACGTGCGTCCTAAACCAGAACAAAAGCAGACGTGTCTCGACTGGATGCGTATCTTTGGCGTGGAGGATGTGGCAGACCGTTCGTTCCTGCAGCTTAGCAGCGGCGAGCAACGCCTCTGCCTGCTGGCACGAGCCTTCGTGAAAGACCCCGAACTCCTTATTCTCGACGAACCTCTTCACGGCCTCGACGACACGAACCGCCAACTTGTCCGGCAGATTATCAAGTGCTTCTGCCAGCGGCCTCACAAGACGCTCGTCATGGTGACACACTACGAGGAGGAGCTTCCCGACTGCATCACGCACCACCTCCGTCTGCAAAAATCAATGTAAAGATAAGCGGGCGTTTTCAGCCCCAATACACTGCCCTTTTATATGCATTAGCATTCTTTGGCCAATGAATTAGTATTCTTTGGCCAATGCAATAGTATTCTTTGGCTCATGAATTAGCATGCATGGACAGCCCCTCTTGCATGGGGTGCTTCGCTTATTTGTCTGCTAAGGTTCTGAGGACAGCTATCCAGGGCTGTACAGCCATCGTATAGCCCAGGTTGTTAAGATGCAGTCCGTCGGCCGTTACGGCAGGAAGGTTCTCGTCCGTAATACCCGAAAGGCGGTTCTGGTCCACGAAATACCAGTTCTGGTTTGCCGCTGCGCAGGTCAGAAGAGCCAGTTCGTAGTCGGCCAGGGTGCAGCCGGCGGTGTTCTGGCTGGTGCTTGTGTAGCCCGAGTTGTTGCGCTTCAGGGCATTGCTGAAGACGATGATGACGTCGCTGCCTGAGAGTTCCTTTATCTTGTCATAGAGTTGCCGCACCGCTCCGTAGAAAGTTGCAGGGCCGGTGGCTTGCTTGTAGTCATTGAAAGTGCCCAGCGGTATGTTGCGCTTGAAATCGTTCGTGATGAAGTCAATCGTCCAGATGGCATTCTGTACGCTTGGCCATCCATTGTTTGCCTGCCCTGCCACCACGGCTATGCTCTTGCTGTCCGTTGCACTCGTTCCCCCGAGGGAATAGCCGCTGTAGCCGCCATCGGGGCCCGGCGAATAGGTGGCGGGGAAGCTGAATACCTCTCCGAGAAGCGTCTGATAGCCGCGTCCCTTGAAGGTGCCAGTGAAGGGAGTGACAAAGGTACCTGAGTTCTGGTACCTGACGAAGTAGTTGTCGTTGCGCCAGATGCTGTGTCCCAAGAAGACGATGCTGCGTTTCATCTGTATCTTCTCGGTCGTGCCGGTGGGCTCAACCTCTTCTTCGCTGAAGGTGACAGACGAGACCTGACTCGTGGGGAACGAGGTGGTACCAGCTGTGGTGTTGACCACCATGCTCTGCGAATAGGCAACTGACAAGGAGCAGGGGGCAAGGAGCAAGGGACAAAGGATAAAGAGTTTTTTCATCGCTTGAGTATCTTTTTGCCGTTCTTTATGATGATGCGACTCTGCCGCGTGGCAGGCCGGCCGGAAAGGTCTTTAGAGTCCTTAAGGTCTTTAAAGTCCTTAAGGTCTTTAAGGTCGCTAAGGCCTGTGGCATCTTCGGTGACAATGATGGTGCGCGTGAGGTTGGCTGCACGATTCTTCACGTAGGAGCCAGCGGCTGTACCGACGTGGAAGAGGCGCGAGTCCTTGGCTGCTGTGTAGCTGCTGTATTTGTCGATGCCGGCATCATCCTCTTCGTCACCGCCCATGAAGTCTATCGTATAACGACCGGGCTTGGCATCCTCAGGCACCGTGACGAGGAAGGTGATGCGTATGCTGTCGCAACCGTTTCGCCAGCAGGCTGAGATGTTCTTCGGTATCTTCGTCACGCTCTTGAAGCCAGACCATGTGTATCCGGTCTTCCTGCAGACGGAGTTATAGAACTGCGACAGCTTTTCGCAAGGCTCCATGTCGTGGGCACTGTTCACCGCAGAGCCGTCCTGATAGTAAACCCAATCCTCGGCATACAGCCTATGGGCTCCTTCTGGAACAGTAGCCGCCCAGCCATTGGGCAGACGGATGCCTGCATAGCTCCAGTCGGTCACGAAGTTTTGCGTGTCTGAACCGTCATCCACGACCGTGAAGCTCACTTCGAATGTCTGCCCAGGCTCCACCTCGCTCGGTGCATAGGTGGATATCAGTTTGTAGCAAGAAGCCAGTAGCAAACTGAGAAAAGTAGCCAGAAGATATTTGATGTGTTTCATTCCTCAAAGATTGCTTTCCAGTTATAGATGCGAAAGAAATAGGGCCGATAGAAGTCGGCAGAACCTTTCGAGTTGAAGTTGTCTGCCCATTCCTTGCAGTCGGTATTGGTGGAGAATACCAGTTCGCCCTCGCGTGAAAGCGACTGGTGAAGGTGCGGCATGTAGAAATGCTGGTAGGTACGTGTGCCAACCTTGTCGAGCACATAGGGCATCGTCCACAGCTGGTGGCACTCCTCGAAAGGTCCCCAGGGATTGCGACTTCGCATGATATAGACTTGCTTTCCGAAGGGGAAGCCCTGTGCTGTCATATAGTACCAGTCGTCGTCCTTGAACACCCATGCCGTCGAGACACTCCTGGAACTGATGGCGGAGCGGTTCACCTCAGCATCGGTGGGGTAGGTGCTTTGCCATCGGAATGTACCGCTCTCGTCGGCGATGTAGTATTCCCAGGGCGAACGAAGGTCGTGCGTCTGCGAGCGTGCCACGACGGGTGAAGACGTGTTGAGCACATCGTCGGCTTTCTTCTTGAACTGATGGCAGGCATAGAGATAGGTGTGGCCATCCTCGTCTTCCCATAGCGTACCACCATAACCGATGGGGTCTTGTTCGAAGAAGTTATGGTCCACACTCATAAGCTTGAGATAGGTGGAACCGCCTGGCGTACCCTCCAGCGAATAGATAGCCAAGGCTCTGTTGTCGCTCTGCATTAGGTTCGAACTGCCATTATAGACGCCAGCCCAAAGCACCTGCAGCTGCCCGTCGACCACCGTGCCGTCGCCGGCCCAGTAAAGGTAGGTCTGGTCTATCTCGCCATTCTTGACCTGTGCGTCTGTCTTCTCTCCCTTTGGATGGCGAATATGTGTGCGGGCATGGTAGTAACCGCTGCCCGAGGCATTGCTGCGCTGTATCCAGTCGGCCAGCCACTTGAAGTTGGTGCTCTTCGTGCCTGGCAGACCGTCGTCGCCTGGTGTCTGCACCATGATGCTGTTGCGGGGGAAGTTGCACGACTGGCGGATGCGTGTCGAAGCCCCCGTCGCTTTGCCGTAGAAACTGTCGTTGAAGCTCCAGAAGACATTGCCGTCGGGCAGTGCTACAGTCTGCACACCGTCGCCGCCATTCCATCCAAGTGTCCTTGTGAAGAGTCCGTCGTAGAGCTTGTCCTTATAGACATAGACATTGTGGTTGGCATTGTTGTGCGGCAAGTATTCCAACTTCCAGCTTGGGTCAGTCTGCGGAACAGGCCATCGCACAACGTCGGCCTCTACAGCCTTCGTCATATCACCTTGAGCCACCAGATGTATGTTTGGCAGAAAGAGAACGAGCGAAAATAGAATGAATATCTTCATCTTTTTGACGTTTTCGCGTACAAAGATAAAAGTTTTTATGCACTTTTATGACAATTTAGTACAAATAAATGTTGAATTAATATCATTATGTAATAAAAAGGCAGTGTTTTTGTTGCTCGTTTAAACAAATAAAATTAAATTTGCAGTTCGGAATAAGAAAAAGACAATGAAAAGATTCCCGACCATACTCATCCTGCTGTATGTGGCAGTCTTTTGCTACGGACAGGATATTCCTACTTCAACGAAACTCAGTGGCACACCCATCGGTTCGCCCAATGTGGATTACAGCACAGGGCGTTCGAGCGAGACGGTCAACACGCCAGCTTGTGCCTTCGATGGCGACTATGGCACCTTCTATGCCTCATTGGACCGCTCCCGCACCTGGGTGGGACTTGACTTGGGCACGGCTCATGTCATAACGAAAGTAGGGTGGAGTCCCCGCACATCTCAGGCAAGGCGTGTTCAGTTGGGTGTCTTTGAAGGTAGCAACAATCCCGACTTCCTCGATGCTGTGCCTCTTTATCTGATTCCAGAACAGGGTGCGGCAAACAGGACAGACTATGCCGACGTCCCTGTGACGAGGGGCTTCCGCTATGTCCGCTATGTCGGTCCTGCCGATGCACGATGCAACATCGCAGAGCTGGAGTTCTATGGCTACGAGGGCGCAGGCAAAGACTCCATCTGGTATCAGGTTACGAATCTTCCCACGGTCAGCATTCATACTGAAGCCGGTTACGACCCGCAGGACAAGGTGAACGAAATGCCTTCCTACATCACCATCACCTACGACGGAGGCACTCGCATCCAGGAGTATCCCATCACTGCTCGCGGCCGAGGCAATGCCTCATGGGGCTTCCCAAAGAAGCCTTGGCGCATCAAATTTGCTGATGGCAAGAGCCATCACATGCTCAAGGACTCTCCGATGGAAAGTCCCGCAAAGGCCAAGAAATGGACGCTCATCAATAACTATGGCGACAAGACACTCATGCGCAACTGCCTGGCTTTCGAGGTGAGCAAGCGATTGCAGGCGCCTTATACGACATGGTGCCAACCCGTCGATGTCATCATGAATGGCGAGTACAAGGGATGCTATCAGCTTTGCGACCAGATATCGGTTGACAGGAACCGTGTGCCCATTACCGAGATGACGGAATGGGATATCGAGGAGCCATTCGTCACGGGCGGCTATCTCATTGAGGTTGATGCCTATGCCAGTCAGGAGACAAGCTGGTTCAACAGCAGCCGGGGCAATCCTGTCACCATCAAGCATCCTGGCGACGATGACATTACAACAGAGCAGCATAACTACATCCAGAAGCACTTCAATCTGATGGAGTCGGCACTCTTCTCTTCCAACTACACCGACCCCGAGAAAGGCTTCCGCAAGTATCTCGACCCCGAGTCATTCCTCAAGCATTTCATCATAGGCGAGTTCTCGGGCAACATGGATACCTATTGGAGTACCTATATGTACAAAGAGCGCGAGGACGACCATTTCATCGTAGCTCCCTGCTGGGACTTCGACCTCGCCTTCGACAATGATACGCGTGTCTATCCTGTCAACGGCCGCAACGACTGGACCTTCCGAGGCGGCAGCTGTGCCGGCAATATGAGGACATTCGTCAATCGCCTCCTGAGCGACGGTGGTGTGGATCAACAACTCAACCAGCTCTGGAGAGATAATCGCAAGGAAGGCCTTCTCGACGAGAAGACACTGGTGGCATACGTCGATAGCATGGCTCAGGAGATTGAGGCATCGGCCAATCTCAACTTCATCCGCTGGCCGATACTGAACACCATGGTGCATCAGAACGTCTCTGCCCTTGGCTCCTTCGAGGCTGAGGTGGACGTCCTTCGCAACTATATCCCGACACGTCTGGCATGGATAGACAACTATCTCGGATATGATCCGGGCACGCTCTATACTGACTCCACTTACTACATCTCCACGCCCGAACAACTCATTGAGTTCAGTCAGGTCGTGGCTGGCGGAGCACAATACAGCAATGCCTACCTTGAAGCAGACATCGACATGGAGGGCTATTCGGACGAGTTCAAGCCTATCGGTACAAGCGGACATACGTTCAGAGGCTCCTTCGACGGACAGGGACACCGCATCAAGAACCTGCACATATCCGGCGGAGACTATTCCGGACTCTTCGGAGCAGTCAGCGGCGGAGCAAAAATCAGCAATCTCGTGCTCGATGCTTCCTGCACCATCAGCGGTAGCAACTACGTCGGACTAGCGGGTGGCTCTATGGGAGCAGGCAATGTCACCTTCTCTTGTGTAGGCAATGAAGCAGCCGTGACGGCTACGGGAGCCAATGCGGCTGGCATCATCGGCTGCAACAAAGGCTCCGGCTGCATCTTCAGCCTGCAGGACTGCTACAACACGGGCGACATCAAGGGCAGCAGCGAGAGTGCAGCCATCAGCGGATGGGTCGGTACAAACGCTTCAATACAGAATTGCTACAACATAGGAACCGTCACAGGCTATAGCTATCGCAACGACTTCTACCGTGGCAGTGCAACAGCCCTGAACTGCTACAGCACCTCCACCACACAGGTCAACCGTACCACCCTCGAGGATGCCGAGAGCGGAAAGCTCTGCTACAGCCTCAACAGCGGCAAGACGCTCGAGCCAGTCTGGTATCAGACCATCGGCGAAGACAGCTATCCCATCTTCGACGCCTCACACCTCGTTGTGCTCAAGTCGGACGATGGTACATATTATAATGTCAGCAACCTGGCTGGCGACGTCAACAGCAATGGCGTTCTGGACGAGACAGATGCCCTGTGGATAGCATCCTATCTGGCAGGCGAGACTCCGGAGGGCTTCGAGGTCATCAATGCCGATGCCAATCTCGACAGCCATATCAACGTGGCAGACGTAGTGACCGTGCGCCGTCTGCTCAGCGAGACGCCATTGGGCAAAGAGTCACTGACTGCAGACCTCTACTCCAGCAATGCTTCCGTGAAGGCTGGAGGAACAAGGAAAGTGACAGTGTGGCTCAATACCAGTCGTCCCGCCACTGCCTACGAAGCCGACATAGAACTCTCAGACGGATTGAGCGTAAAGGAGGGCAGTGTAGCCTTCAGTACAAAGATCAATACATCGACACACATCGCCCAAGCCATACCGACTGACGGAGGCATCCATCTGCTCGTCTATGAACCGGCAAACGGGAACTTTGCAGGCACCACAGGCACAGCCCTTACCTTCACCATTGCCGGTGGAGAGCAGTTTGCCGGTGGCACATACATGATTAAGAACCAGTGCATCGTCACAGCCGATGGTGTGGCATGCAATCCGGACGATGACAGCTACGACGTATCGCTTGCCAAGACCTACGTCACATCCATTCAGCTCGAGCCAACCGACATCGATATGATAGCAGGCACCGACACCGTGCTCTCCGTCTTGATACTGCCCGAGACGGCAACAATCAAGGAACTCGGCTGGCTGACCTCAGACGCTAACGTGGCTACAGTCGCAGACGGTGTCATCTCAGCCATAGCAGAAGGCACTGCCACCATAACAGCCAAGGCAATCGACGGCTCGAACAAACAAGCCTCAGTCGTCGTCACCGTCTATCGCGATGCCGACGGTATAGCCTATCCCATGGCAGAGACAGAAGGACAGGACATCTTTACACTCAGTGGTACCCGCATCGAGCGTATCACCAAGACAGGCATCTACATCGTAAACGGCAAGAAGAAGTTCGTGATAAAGAAATAGCGATTGCCATTCCTACCATGATACCTCGCGCATGCAGAGCCGCACGCGCGATACACCGTCATAGGTATGCCCTGCCTGACGCCATCATTCCATTGCCTTTTTATTGCTGTCATAATCTGATTCCAAGAGAAGTTAAGAATTATAAGTTCCGGTTCCGCCTGCAGAAGCTTTAGCTCGACGAGGCCAATCTATGAACTTCTTATATCTACTTGACATCCGAAAATCGAGTCATTAGCAGTTTTATCTATATAAGATTGCAGCATGGGGAGTTTGCATCAACATGTATGTGCAATTGCATCTACATGTATATGCAATTGCACATACATGTTGATGCAAACAATCCTCCCTTCGTGCCTGAGCTTCAAGCACAGGAAAAATCCATGCGCTGGCCGCCAACACCGTAGCAATAGACGCAGTGGTCTGCCAGTTTGGAGAGTGAGGCGGAGAACTGGCGTAGGGTGACGATGGTCTGGTCGACGAGTTTCAGGGGTGGGTAGCACAATGTGTTAACTACTAATAAACGGCAAACGTGAACTAAATAAAAATGTTAAAAGGCGGCATTGGGAGCGGCCTTTTTTTGTTATTCCCTTGCCAGCTTGTCGCAAACTCCGTTTCTTTGCAGCAGAAAAAGCAAATGATATGAACGAGAAGAAGACAATGAAACCGCTCACCAAGGCTGAGATGGAGGTGATGAACGTCCTGTGGGATGCAGAGCATGCCCTGACGGTGAGCGAGATTGTGGAAGGCTATGCCGAGCCCCGGCCTGCCTATACCACCGTGGCTACATTCCTGAAGATACTGGAGGCAAAGGGATATGTGGAGCACAAGAAGAAGGTGGAGACGGGACGCACCTTTTACTATTCGCCAATGCTCTCGCGCGAGAAGTACATCCGCCACGTGGTGAACGACGTGAAGGATACACTTTTCGGCAGCTCGGTGGGCAAGTTCTGCTCCTTCCTCATTCAGAACGAGGAACTCACAGACGAAGAGCTGAAGGAAATACTGGCCTTAATTCATAGTTCATAGTTCATAGTTCATAGTTAACGATGTTAACCTACATTATAAAATCAGCCTTGTTGCTGGCAGTCCTGTACGGAGGCTTTGCTTTGCTGCTGAGCCGCGAGACGTTCCATCGCCTCAACCGCATGGCGCTACTCACGGTGCTTGTGGCTTCGATGGTGCTGCCGTTGGTACGACTCACGCTACAGAAGCCAGAGTTCCTTGACTTTAAGGAAGCTGAGCTTGCCATGCCGGAGATGACGCCGGAAGTCAAGAATGACGGGATTGCAAATCCCTATATTCAAAGCGGCCGGATTGCAAATCCGACCGAACAGACGGGACAAACGATTGCAAATCCGACCCAGGAGGATTGTTTTGTCGTGGGTGAGGCTGTCTATCTCCTTGGCCTCCTCGTTTCCCTTGCCATCTTCTTTGTCGGGCTGTTCCGGCTTTTCATGGAGATAAGGGGCGGCGTGCATACGAAAGACGAGCTAGGCAACACGGTCGTCATTCATGGAGGTGACTTCGCTCCCTTCAGTTTCCTACATTATATAATAATAAGCGCGTCGGACTATGAGCACCTGCGACGTCCTATCCTGGCCCACGAGCAGGCTCACATCCGCCTGGGTCACACCTACGACCTCCTGCTGCTGGAGGCGGTGAAGGCCGTCCAGTGGTTCAATCCCTTCATCTATCTCCTGGGGCGCGACCTCAAGGCCATACATGAATACGAGGCCGACGACGCTGTACTTTCCTTTGGCATCGATGCAAAGACATATCAACTATTACTCGTGACGAAAGCTGTGGGCAGCCGACTGCAGACGGTCTGCAACAACCTCAGTCACCATTCACTCAAGAAAAGAATCAAGATGATGCACACACACAAATCCAATCGCTGGCTGATGGGCAAGGCTCTCATCCTGCCGGCATTCATGGCACTGGCTATAGTTGCATGGGCCAAGGAAGCCCCCTCTCCAAATATCTCCCCAGAGGAGGAGAGGCTTTCGCGGCAGAAAATCTCCTCTCCCGAAGAGGGGGCTTTGCCTGTCGAGGTTCAAGTCCCTGGCCTGGGACTCGTAATGACAGACGAGGTACAAGGGCTTTCCAAGAAGAAGATGCTGAATGCCTTTATCCCCAAGGACGATGCGAAAGACTTCATCAAGAAGCACGGCCCTGCCATTACCGTCTTTTGGCTGAAGGGTACCTGGGTAGTAAAAGACGATGACTCTTACATAGAAGAGCATCCAGATTGCGGCTATCCTTGGGCATTTCATACAAAGTACTACAAGGTGATGCTCGACGGCAAGCCGCTCGACATCAACAACCTGCCCGACCTGCCTGCCTCTGCCTTGAAGAAGATAGAGATTGCCTTCAAGAATCCTACCGTAAACCTCATCACCAAGCCTGTGCAGATACCTGCCGATGTGAAGGGCAACATCAATCCCGAGCTGACCATCCTGCTCACTGGCACGCCTCCGAAGGACAGCGGCGCCAAGACAACCATCTGGGAGAGGCGGGGAAACTTCGACGGCTTCAGTTGGAAGAACTACACCATCTGCTCGTGGAAGTGGGACGTCGATGACATCAGCGTACACCTGAAGGAAGTGGCTATCCGCAAGGACCACAACGTCCGCATCAATGTCTGCAAGGGCGTCCCGCAGGAGCACATCGACCGCATCGCGCGACTCATGAAAGAGAACGGCATAACGAACTATAGGTTCGTTCGACAATAAGGTATTTAATGTTAGTTTGCGGAATTCCGAGGACTCCGGTGCATTGTGAAGTGCGTCGGAGTTTTTTATGTTAGTTCGGCATGGGCGTCGCCTTCGGCTGTATAGGTGCAGAACGGGAAGTGTGATAAAATAAGTAGGAGCATGGGGAATGGTCCTCATGCTCCTACTTGGATTGTAAGAAAGGGTAGGTGAATTAATCCTCCTTCTGAGCCACAGCACCACGCTTTTCAGCGATGCGGGCCTTCTTACCGGTGAGGTTGCGCAGGTAGTAGAGCTTAGCACGACGTACCTTACCAACCTTGTTCACCTGAATGCTGTCGATGTTGGGGCTGCTGATGGGGAAGATACGCTCTACGCCAACAGTGCCGGACATCTTGCGGACAGTGAAACGCTTGTTCTCTCCGTGACCGCTAATCTTGATGCAGACGCCACGATAGAGCTGGATACGCTCCTTGTTACCTTCGACAATTTTGTATGCAACGGTAATGGTGTCACCAGCCTTGAATGAGGGATGGCTCTTGCCTGTTGCAAATGCTTCTTCAGCAATTTTGATTAAATCAGCCATAATGCTTTTTTGTTTTAAAATTGTTTGTCGATCGCACGTAGGCATAACAGGTCTCTCTTTTTCCTGCCAGCGACCTACGGGAAAGCGGGTGCAAAGATACAAATAAAATTAAGAATGAAGAATTAAGAATGAGGAATTTTTGCTTTTTACGTAAATTTATGTACTTTTGCACATCAAAACGTGTATTATGAAACTTAAAATGATGACATTTGCTGTGCTTTTGCTGCAAATTCAGTTGTTGCAGGCACAGGAATATAAGGTGCATTCCTTCTGTTGGGAACGTGTTGAAGTGACTTCGGCACTGGATGAGAAGCCTTCAGCTGAAGCCCTCTCCATCGTTGCTCCCTACAAGACAAGTGTTGACAGCATCATGGCTCCGCCTTTAGGGCTGAGCAGGGTGGCGATGAACGTGAAGCGTCCAGAGAGTCTGTTGAGCAACTGGGCTGCCGACGTGATGGTTGAAGGTGGTACAGCCACTGGCCTCGAGCCCGCCGACATGGGGCTTGTCAATGTCGGAGGCTTGCGCAACAACATGCCTGAAGGTATCGTGCGCAGAGGTGACATCATGCTCATCTCGCCCTTCGAGAACTATGTGGTGGTGCTCGAGATGAAAGGTTCCGACGTGCTGGAACTGATGAAGAATATTGCCGCAGTAAAGGGCGAAGGCGTGAGCAGCAGCGTCAGGATGGAGATAACGGAGAAAGGCGAGCTGCTCTCATGCACCATCGGAGGCAAGGAGATTGACCCAAACCGTACCTATACGATTGCCACAATTGACTATCTGGCAGAAGGCAACGACAAGATGTATGCCCTGAAGAAGGCGACGAAGCGGCATGAGATAGGCATCCTCGCTCGCGAAGTAATGATGGACTACGTCTTGAAGCACAGAGTGATAGACAGTAAGATTGAAGGAAGAATCATAATAAGATAATCCGCATGAAAAGATACATATCCACATTGTTTGCCCTGCTGCTCTGTGTGCAGTATTGCCTTGCTCAGGGTAGCTCGCTTTTCATCGTCCACACGAGCGATACTCACTCCTGTATCGACCCTATATCCCCGAACTTTGGCGATACAGCCCAAGCCAACAAGGCGGGCTACCTGCGACGTGTCGTTCTACTCGAGCAGATGCGTAGAGAGCATCCCGACAACATGCTGTTGCTCGATTGCGGCGACTTCAGTCAGGGCTCTGTTTACTATAACCTCTTCAAGGGCGAAGTGGAGGTGAAGCTGATGAACCTCATGAAGTATGATGCCTGCACTATAGGCAACCATGAGTTCGACTTCGGCCTTGAGAACCTTGCCAGGCTGATACGGATGGCTGAGTTCCCTTTCGTCTGCTGCAATTACGACTTCACAGGCACTCCTTGCGAGGGTTTGGTGAAGCCATATATTATAAAGGAACGCGCGGGCGTGCGCGTAGGGATACTTGGAGTATGCCCCCAGCCTCAAGGTCTTATTACAGCGAAGAACTACGAGGGCATGCGCTACACGAAGCCTGCCGAAGCGGCTCAGCCCGTGATTGACCGCCTGAGAAACGAGGAGCATTGCGATGTGGTCATCTGCCTGAGCCATCTTGGAGTAGGCAACAATCCCGACATGGACCCTGACTTCATTGCCAGTACGACAGGGCTTGACATCGTCTTGGGAGGCCATTCGCATACCTATTTCCAGGAGCCGATGTATCTGAAAGACAAGAAAGGCCACGAGGTTCTCCTGGACCACGAGGGCAAGAATGCCCGCTTCATCGGCACGATAGAGGTCGGAGTAGGGGAGCCTTTCTGATTTTTCCTTGCCTTAATATAAAAAAAAGCCCCTCTCCTTGACGGAAGAGGGGTTTTGTTTAGTTTTTCCTTCTTTTTTAGAGAGAGATTGCACCGCTGGGGCATGCGTCAGCGCATGTGCCACATTCTGTGCACTGTTCGGGGTCGATTGAATACTTTTCACCCTCGGAGATAGCTCCTACGGGACATTCGTCGATACATGTGCCGCAAGCAACACAATCATCACCAATTACGTAAGCCATTGTTTTAATTTTTGTTTATAGGTTACTATTATGTTCTTTCCGAGTGCAAAGATAATTATTTTTAGTGATAGTGATGCAGAAATCGAAGACTTTTTTATGCTTAATCACCAAAAACAATGATTTGTGCAATAAAAAGGGGCATATTTTCGTTATTATTGTGATGCGCAGGAACGTATTTAGGAGCATTTTGATGCTCGCATTCTTTGTCTTTGCCATTGGGACATCAGCCCAGGAGCGCAAGGTGCAGAACCGCCCGTATATCGACCAGCGGAAGTTTCATTATGGCTTTCTCTTAGGTATGCACATTCAAGATTTGGAGCTGGAGAATAATGGCTATATCGATCCGGAAACTGGCGAACAGTGGTATGCCGAGATTGACAACTTTGGTCCGGGCTTCACCGTCGGTGTGTTTGGCGAACTCAAACTGAATAAATACTTCTCACTTCGACTGTCGCCTACGATTCATTTCGGCCAGAAACATGGTGTCTATCACGAGCAGACGAGCGGTGCGGACAGTACTCAGGTCTTCAAGAGCACTTATATCTCTGTGCCTGTTGATGTGAAGTTTGCTGCGCCTCGCTACAACAATTTCCGCCCATACCTCATTGCCGGTGTCAATCCGATGGTGGACCTTACTGCCCGCAAGCATGATGCCTTGCGGCTGAAGCCTTTCGACATCTACCTAGAGGTAGGTATGGGCTGCGACATCTACCTGCCTTTCTTCAAGCTCAATCCTGAGCTGAAGTTCTGCTTCGGCTTGCTCGACATCATCCATAAGAACCGTACTGACTTGATTGACAACACGTTGATGAAGTTCACAAAAGGTGTTAATGGTGGTCACAGCAATATGATTGTGCTGACCTTCAACTTCGAATAATATGAGACACAACCTCTTTTCCTTCCTTGCTGCACTTTTTGTGTGCGGCCTGTCGCTCACGTCATGCCAGAAGACGGACGAGGATTTGAACAACATCGCCCTCGAGCTTTGCCAATACATCCCTGACCATCAGCTCCTGGAGCAGTCAAGGGACTACATGACGAGCGACTTCTATGCTGTGCTCGACACGATGTTCAACCTGCCGGAACATGAGGCAATGGACCATGAATGGCTTTACTACTTTGTGACGGGCAACGGTGGTACGATACCAGACTTTAGTGTTGACACCGTCCAGCTGAGGGACGAGACGCACGCCCTGGCCCTCTTGACCGTGCGCCAGATGTGGGAGGACAGCACCTATACGGACGAGGATGACTTCGAAGAGCACAGGCTCTACATGGAGAAGGTGGGCGGCAAGTGGCTCATCTCAGACTTCGACGAGCTCAAGCAGGACTGCATCGAGGGCATCGCCAAATGGCGAAAGGAAGAAGCCCTGCGTCAGGCCATAAGCACTTATCTCGTGAAGGAAGTGGGGCCTCACTATCTGCAAGGCGAGCTTTGCATACCACTCATCATGCTTTTGACGACGGAAGAGGACAGCCAGACAGAGGCCCGCGTCTATGGCGACTTCTGGGTGTTCAACTATAACCTCGCGGGCGATACGCTCAAGACGGTTTCCGGCGGCAACCATCCTGGATGCATGACGGTAGCAAAGGTAGGCGACAAGCTTCAGGTCACTGCCTTTGAGCAGACAGCGGATGGTTCTGGCTATCAGGCCAGTGCAAAGCGCATCTTTGGCAAACACTATGATTCATTCCAACTGATGCA
The DNA here is from genome assembly GCA_017469525.1 of Bacteroidaceae bacterium. Lineage (GTDB taxonomy): Bacteria > Bacteroidota > Bacteroidia > Bacteroidales > Bacteroidaceae > Physcousia. Next base: position 32,571 of record JAFUGG010000004.1, read on the forward strand.
TTCCTGCGATGACGTTCGCGAAGCTGTCCGCGCTGAGCAACTGCGACAATACATCCAGCAAAACGACCTCCCTGTCAAGTACTACCAGGACTACGGTTGGGACGCAGTAGAATTATTATAGCTGCCCGGAGAAAAGCATCTTGACTGCTTTAGCTGAGTAAAGTCGGGAAAGCATCTCAAGCCTGGAAGGCTTCACTTTGAGTAACCGAGGGCAAAGCCCTCGGACAAAGAGCATAGCCCTCTCTACTTCTGTCTGGAAGGCAGTACCCACCAGCGCCTCATAGTACTGCCTTCCAGGCAGCAAGCAGGGAGAAGTTCATCCACGCTTTCCGAGGGCTTCGCCCTCGGTTACTCAAAGTGAAGCCTTCCAGGCTTTATGCATCTCAGGCATTTTCAAGCCCCATTCAATGAGAGTTGAACCAGGGAAGGCCCTCGCTTTCAAAGGGACAAGGAATGTCTTAGATATTATACCGGACAGCAATATAAAATTATAAGCGTCTATATAAGCACTACCTCTTTAAGCAAAGAGTACTACCTCTTTGGGCAAAGAATACTATTTCTTTGGGCAAAGAATACTATTTCCTTGGGCAAAGAATACTATTTCCTTGGGCAAAGTATTAGCATACCTTGGCAGGAATAAAAAAAGAGCCTTCCTCCCGGGGTAGGGAAGAAGGCTCGTTTCTGACGTTAGAAGTCTTGCTTAGCAAAGCTTGCGTGCACCGTCGCCAATGACTACGTCGATGACGATGGGCTTCTTGCCGTACTTCTTCTCGAACTTCTCTACGACTACCTTCTTGAAGTTGGCAGCCAGTTCGTCGGCAACGAGGTTGATGGTGCAGCCGCCGAAGCCGCCACCCATGATGCGAGAGCCGGTAACGCCCTCTTCCTTTGCCACCTCGTTGAGGAAGTCAAGCTCCTCGCAGCTTACCTCATACTCCTTCGAGAGGCCGTGATGTGTCTCGTACATCATCTTGCCTACAGTCTCGTAGTCGTCCTTCTGGAGAGCATCGCAGACAGCAAGCACGCGGACAACCTCACCGATGACGTAGCGCGCACGCTTGTATTCGTCCTCCGTGATTTGGCTCTTCACCTCCTCCAGCATGTCGTAGTTGGCGTCGCGCAGACTCTTCACCTCGGGGTGAATCTTGCCGATAACCTCTGCCACGTGCTCGCATTGCAGACGGCGCTCGTTGTAGGGAGAGCCCTTCAGCTCGTGCTTGACGCAGCTGTTGACGAGGATGAGCTGATAGCCTTTCGGGTTCCAGGGGAAGTACTCATATTCGCCGCTGCGGCAGTCGAGGCGGAGCAAAGCGCCCTTCTTGCCCAGGCAGCTGATGGCCTGGTCCATGATGCCGCAGTTCACGCCCACATACTTGTGCTCAGTGCGCTGACCGACCTTGGCAAGCTCCATGCGGTCAATCTTGTTCTCGCCCCAAAGGTCGTTGATGCCGAAGGCGTAGGTGCTCTCGAGGGCAGCACTTGAACTCATGCCAGCACCAAGGGGAACATCACCGGCAAAGGCTGTGTTGAAGCCCTCAACGGGAACGCCGAGCGCCATCATCTCGCGGCAGACACCGTAGATGTAGCGTGCCCAAGTGGCGTTGGGACCCTTCTCGTCGTCGAGAGAGAACTGTACACGGTCCTTGAGGTCGATGCTGTAAGCATCAACATTGCGAGTGCCGTTGGGCTTAATCTCAGCAATGATGCCTTGTTCCACGGCTCCGGGGAATACGAAGCCGTTGTTATAGTCTGTGTGTTCGCCAATGAGGTTGATGCGGCCAGGAGAGGCATAGACATTGCCCGTTGTGCCGTCGAAGTGCTTGATGAAACGACTTCTTACGTCGTCGATAGTAAGTCTCATGATTTTCGTTATTACGTTATTTCGTTATTACATTTATATTATTCAGCTCTCTTGCTAACGCGGCTGCCGACGAGGGCATAGAAGAGGATGTATGCAGCACAGCCGAAAACTACCCAGAAGCTGGGAATCCAGCCGAACATGTCGGCTACCCAACCCTGCAGAGGCATCATAACGGCACAGCCGAATACCATAGTCATGAAGATGCCGCTGGCAACAGCTGTGTACTTGCCGAGACCTTCTACAGCCATGTTGAAGATAGCTCCCCACATCACACTCGTGCAGAGACCTACGAGCAGGAAGGCGAAGATGCCAATGGGAATGGGCTGCCAGATGAGCTCGAGCTTACCCCAATCGACGCCGGGGAAGTTGACGAGAACGTCCGTCGGGGCGTACATGCCGAAGAGGACAAGGATAAGAGTGATAGTGGCAACGGTAGATACCATTGCGCGGCTGCTGACCTTGCTGCCGATGGCTGCGCCCGTGAAGCGGCCAATGAGCATCATGAACCAATATACAGCCACAATCATGCCGACGGTGGCAGAGGGAATGTGCAGTGGGTTGTCAGGCTCGTTGAGGTACTGCTGAACGGCATTGGGAGTACCAACCTCTACGCCCATGTAAAGGAAGATAGCCAGAGCACCGAGTGCGAAGTGGCGGAACTTCAGGGCACCCTTGACGAGGTTGAAGTCAACGGGAGCCTGCTCGGGTTCTTCAATCTTTGTGAAGAGGATGACGACGAAGGCTACCACGAAGATGGCAAGAGCAATCCACAGAGCAGGAGTAGCGTCGGCAATCTTGGCCTTCGATGCATCAGCAATGAGAGCACCCATCAGGATGTAGCAAGCTACGGCAGCAGAGCTGTTGAACACACCGCCGACCTGAATAAGCTGGTTGCCCTTGTTGCCACCGCCACCGAGGAGGTTGAGCATGGGGTTCACGACGCAGTTCAGGATACACATGGTCAGACCAGAGATGAATGCGCCGAGCAGATAAACGCCGAATACGACGCCAATGTTGGAACCGTCGCCTGCGTCAATGAGGCCGCTGCACCACTGGATGAGGATGCCTACGATACCGATGGCAAGACCGATGAGGGCAGTCTTCTTGTAGCCGTACTTGGCAATCAGCATACCTGCGGGAATACCCATTACGAGATAGGCAATGAAGTTGCCGATGTTACCGATTTGGGCGAGAGCATTGCTGATTTCGCCCTGATTCTTGATGATGGTTGCCATGGGCGTACAGAGGTTCGTCACGAAGGCAATCATTGCGAAGAGTGCAATCATCACGATAATCGCACCCCATTGTTTAGTTTTTTGTGCCATTTGCTTAGTAGTTTAGTTGTTTATTATTGGTTATTGTATTTTATTTCTTATAATTCAACTCCAAACTTATAGATAGTCTTCTGCCTGTAGATGTCTCCAGCCTTGAGGATAGTGCTGGGGAAGTAAGGACGGTTGGGAGAGTCGGGGAAGTGCTGAGCCTCGAAGCAGAGGGCTGAGTACTTAGGATAGGTGGCACCCTGATTGCCCGTGAAGCCGCTGTGCCAGTTCGAGCTGTAGAACTGAACGCCAGGCTCCGTAGTCCACATCTCCATCTTGCGGCCGCTGATGGGTTCGACGCACTTCACTGCATACGACAATTCTCCAGGCTCGCGTTTATTGAGCACGAAGCAATGGTCGTAGCCAGTACCATTGACGATTTGCTGACAACTGGTGTCACCAATCCTTTCACCCACAGCATGAGGTGTACGGAAGTCGAAGGGAGTGCCCTCCACCTTCAGAATCTCGCCCGTAGGAATGCTCGTCTCGTCAATGGGGATGAAGAAGTCGGCATTGATGGTCAGGATATTGTTCAGCGCCTCGGGTGTGGGGTTGGCGATGCCTGCCAGCGAGAAGAAACCGTGGCTTGTCATGTTGACGGGCGTCTTCTTGTTCGTCGTGCCACGGTAGTCAATGATAAGCTCATCGTCTTCCGTCAGGCTGTACTTCACGTTCATGTGGAGTTCACCGGGGAAACCCTCCTCATAATAGGCAGAGACGTAGCGAAGCACCAGCTCGTGTTCGTTGATTTGTTCAGCATCCCACACACGGGCATGGAAACCTGTAGGCCCGCCATGCAGATGGTTCGGACCATTGTTGACAGCGAGGCTGTAGTCCTTGCCATTCATTGTGAAGTGCCCCTTGGCAATGCGGTTGCCATAGCGCCCGACAAGGGTGCTGAGGAAAGGTTCGGGACTGTTCACCATATTCTGGATGGAGTCATGTCCCTGTATAACATTGGCCATCTTGCCTTCCCTGTCGGGAGCCATGATGGCCATTATAGCACCGCCGTAGTTGGTGATGCAAACTTCCATGCCGTTTGCGTTCGTGAGTACGAAGAGGTCTGTCTCCTTGCCTTGAATGACAGCTTGGAAGTTCTCTCTCTTGAGACCGGAAATAAGTTCTTTGTCCATAGGCGTAAGATTTGTATTTTATGATAATTTCTTATGCAAATCTACAAAATTTTTCCTTTGCTTCAAAGAGAAACGCAGAAAAACTGTCCTATGGATGTGCTAAAAGACGTTAAAGTATGCTCTTTAACATGTCTGCAACCACAAAAGTACTGCCTCCAATATAAATAATGTCATCTGCTGAAGCACAGGAAAGTGCTGCGTTGTATGCAGACGCTACATTTGTATGTATTGTGCCTTGTATGCCGATAGCTTTAGCTCTGCGGGCGAGTTCATCTGCCGGCATGGCACGATCGACCGATGCTTGGGTGAAGTAGTAGATGGCATCCTTTGGCATTAGTGTCAGGACTGTACTGACATCTTTGTCGCTGACCATCCCGAAGACGAGATGCAAATGATGATGGGGTAGGGAAGAAAGGTGGCGGAAGATGTATTGAAGTCCTCCCACGTTGTGGGCTGTGTCGCAAATGGTGAGAGGCTTCTTCGACAATATCTGCCAACGTCCCATCAAGCCCGTCATGGTGGCGACTTCGGCAAAACCTTTCCTCACAGCTTTGTCGCCAATGGCAATGCCTTGTTCCCTGAGCATGCGAACGGCACTCAGGATAGTCCTTCGGTTCTTCTCTTGGCATAAGCCTTGCAATTGGTAATCCGACAATTCGACAATCTGACTGTTCTCGTCTTCGGCAAATATGATGGGCGCGCCTTCTTCTTTCGCTTTGTTCGCAAAGACGGCTTTCACCTCGTCGTTGATGTTCTCGCCAATCACGACGGGAACGCCACGTTTGATGATGCCAGCTTTCTCAGAAGCTATCTTGGGGAGAGTGTCGCCAAGGAACTGGACATGATCGAAGCTGATGTTGGTGATGACAGAAAGAACAGGCGTGATGATGTTCGTGCAGTCGAGCCTGCCTCCCAAGCCAACCTCCACGACGGCAAAGTCAACCTTCTGTTCCTCGAAGTACTTGAAGGCAAGTGCTGTGGCAAGTTCGAAGAAGGAGAAAGACCTTCCCCAGCCCTCCTCTAAAGAGAGGGAGTTTTTCGCTGCAAAGTTCTCCTCGTTTAAGGGGGAGTTAGAGAGGGTCTTCACGAACTCCACGACGCGTTTCTTGCTTATCATCTTGCCGTTCACCCGAATCCTCTCGCGGAAGTCAACGAGATGCGGACTGGTATAAAGCCCTACGCGATAGCCCTCGGCTTGAAGCATGGCGGCAAGCGTGTGACTGACAGAACCTTTGCCGTTTGTGCCGCCAACATGAATGCAACGATAGCCTTGATGCGGATGGCCGAAATACTTGTCAAGGAAAAGCGTGCCTTCCAGACCCTCCTTATACGCCGCTGCCCCTACGTTCTGGAACATCGGGGCAGAGTCGAACAGGTATTGTATTGCTTGATTATAATTCATTATGTTATTCGCGGACGAGGACGTCCGCGTTCCTAAGACTTACTCAAACATCTTTTTGAACTTGTTGAAGAAGTTGTTCTTCGCTGTGGCGCCTGGCTTCATGTTGTCGCTCGTGCGGAGTTTCTCGAATGTTTCCTTCTCTTCACGCGACAGGTTCTCGGGGATATAGACGCCAATCTGCACGATGAGGTCGCCTGTGCCGTAGCCATAGCCTTGCACGACAGGCAGTCCCTTGCCACGCAGACGCATGGTCTTGCCGGGCTGCGTGCCTGGGTCAATTTTTATCTTCACCTTGCCGTCGATAGTGGGAACCTCGGCCGAGCCGCCAAGTATGGCTGTAGGAACGTCGAGCAGTAGGTGATAGTTGAGGTTCTGGCCGTCGCGGATAAGTTCCTTGTGCGGTTCTTCCTCGATATAAACCTGAATATCGCCCGGCACACCGTTCCAACGGGCAGCGTTGCCTTTGCCTCGTTCGTTGACCACCATGCCCTCTTGTACGCCAGCGGGAATCTTGATTTCAACAATCTCCTCGCCCTTGACGATGCCCTGGCCGCCACATTGCTTGCACTTGTTGCGGATGACGCTTCCTGTGCCGCCGCAGGCATCGCACTGTGTCTGTGTCTGCATGTGCCCGAACATGGTCTGCATGGTACGATAGGTCATACCGCTTCCCTTGCACTTCGAGCACGTCTCCTTCTTGCCGTCCTCGCTGCCGCTGCCGTGGCAATGGGGGCAAGTGACGTATTTGTTTATCTTGAACTTCTTGGTGACGCCGGTAGCGACTTCGTTCAACGTGACACGCACCTTGAGTCTGAGGTCGGCGCCTTTCTCCACATGTCTGCCTCCGCTTCTGCCCCCACCTCCGAAGAAGTCGCTGAAGCCTCCGCCGAAGCTGCCACCTCCGAAGATGTCGCCAAACATCGAGAAGATGTCGTCCATTGACATGCTGGCACCACCTCCGAAGCCGCCTTGCCCGTTCATGTCTGCGAAGCCGAACTGGTCGTAGCGCTGACGCTTCTCGGGGTCGCGAAGTACATCGTAAGCCTCAGCAGCCTCCTTGAACTTCTCCTCGGCTTCTTTGTTGCCGGGGTTGCGGTCAGGGTGGTACTTGATGGCCATCTTCTTATAGGCGGCCTTTATTTCAGCATCGCTTGCTGTCTTGCTGACACCAAGGACTTCATAGTAATCTCTTTTTTCTGCCATAATGCTTATACTCCTACAACAACTTGAGCGTGGCGGATGACCTTCTCATTGAGTTTGTAACCCGTCAGCGTGCAATCCATCACTTTTCCTTTCAACTCGGGTGTCGGAGCTGGCAACTGAGCAACGGCTTCATGCACGTCGACGTCGAAGTCGGCCTCTTTCGTCTCGATGACACTGACGCCTTGCTTGCCGAGTATGTCTATGAATTTCTTGTAGATAAGTTCAACGCCTTCGAGCACTGCACTAACATCTTCTGCCTTCTGCATATTCTTGAGGGCACGTTCCATGTCGTCGATGACGGGCAGTATGCTGACGATGGTCTTCTCGCCACCATTGAGGATGAGGTCTGTCTTCTCCTTGATGGTGCGTTTACGGTAGTTGTCGAACTCTGCTATCTTGCGGAGCAACTGGTCTTTGAGGCTGACAATCTCGGCATTTGCTGCTTCGAGCTGTTCCTCGACGGTTGGCTCCTTTTCTTCTTCTGGCGTGTTCTGTTCCGTCTCAGGTGCTTCCTGAACGGTTTCCTTCAGTTCTTCTTCTGTCTTTTCTTCTTTCATCTTATTAAGATTTATCCTGCTTTCGTTCTACAAGAAACGTGCCAATCGACGTTTTGTCAGTTGGCAGTTCCGTACATTCTCTCCTTTTGTTCCTTGATGGCATCGCTGCTGATGTAGTCATCATAATCCATGAGCTTGTCGATGATGCCCGACGGCGTGAGTTCGATGATGCGTGTAGCGACGGTCTGAATGAACTCGTGGTCGTGGCTGGCAAAGAGGATGTTGCCCTTGAAGAGCTTGAGGTTGTTGTTGAAGGCCTGGATGCTTTCGAGGTCGAGATGGTTCGTGGGCGTGTCGAGAATGAGACAGTTGGCGTTCTTCAGCTGCATTCGTGCTATCATGCAACGCATCTTCTCGCCACCCGAGAGCACGTTCACCTTCTTCAGCACCTCTTCGCCCGAGAAGAGCATTCTGCCGAGGAAGGCCTTGAAATAGACTTCGTTGCCTTCTCCGTACTGGCTGAGCCAATCCACGAGATTAAGGTTGCTCTGGAAGAACTCTGTATTGTCGAGTGGCAGGTAGGCGGTGGTGATGGTGATGCCCCAGTTGAAGGTACCGGCCTGAGGCTGTCTGTTGCCGTTGATAATCTCGAAGAGAGCGGTCATAGCCCTTGGGTCGCGGCTGAGGAAGACCAGCTTGTCGCCTTTCTCGACCGTAAAGCTGACGTTGTCGAAGAGCAGCGTTCCGTCGTCGGCAACAGCCTTCAGGCCTTCCACCTCGAGAATTTGGTTGCCAGGTTCACGGTCCATCTGGAAGATGATGCCCGGGTATTTGCGTGTCGAAGGCTTAATCTCCTCGACATTGAGCTTCTCGAGCATCTTCTTTCGACTTGTGGTCTGCTTGCTCTTTGCCACATTGGCAGAGAAGCGACGGATGAACTCTTCGAGTTCTTTCTTCTTCTCCTCAGCCTTAGCCTTCTGGTTCTGAGCCTGCCGGAGGGCAAGCTGCGAGCTCTGATACCAGAAGCTGTAGTTGCCTGCGAACATAGTGACTTTGCCGAAGTCGATGTCGACGGTGTGCGTGCAGACGCAGTCGAGGAAGTGACGGTCGTGGCTGACGACGAGAACAGTGTGTTCGAACTCGCTCAGATATTGTTCCAACCACTGTACGGTGTCGAGGTCGAGGTCGTTGGTTGGCTCGTCGAGTAGCAGGTTGTCTGGGTTTCCGAAGAGTGCCTTGGCCAGCATGACGCGCACCTTTTCTTTGCCCGAGAGCTCGCCCATGAGCTGGTAGTGCTTGGCTTCTTTTATGCCGAGTCCGGAGAGTAGGGCAGCGGCGTCGCTCTCAGCCTCATAGCCTCCCATCTCGGCGAACTTCTCTTCCAACTCGGCGACGCGTATGCCGTCCTCGTCCGAGAAGTCCTCTTTCGAATAGAGTGCCTCGCGTTCCTTCATGACGTCCCACATCGTGGTGTGTCCCATGAGGACGGTGTTGAGCACGGTTTCCTGGTCGTACTGGAAGTGGTCCTGACTGAGGACGCTGAGCCTCTCGCCCGGGCCCAGCTCGACTGTGCCTTTTGTGGGCTCCAGCTCACCGCTGATGGCCTTTAGGAGGGTTGATTTGCCGGCTCCGTTTGCACCGATGATGCCATAGATGTTGCCGCTCGTGAACTTCATGTTGACATCCTTGTAGAGGACGCGTTTGCCGAATTGTACGGCGATATTGGACAATGTAATCATGTCTGGTGTATGATAGGTTTTGTTATGTTTTTCGTACTTCCTTCCGACAGCCCAAGGACTGACGTAAGAGTTGACTGACGTCGAGCAAAAACTTCACCAGAGAACTTTGCGAACTTCTGCTGAGAACTTTGCGAACTTCTCTGCAGAAGTTTGGCAATTACTCGTGAGAAGCTTTAGCTCGACGATAGTCAAGCTTTAGCTCGACGTCGGTCAGGCTTGTCATCTTATTCTCAGTATCTCTCCGACTTGTACTGCGTGTGGCTCGTCCCAGCCGTTAAGTTTGCAGAGTGACTCCAGACGGATGCCGTAGAGTTGTGCAATGTCAAAGAGGCTTTGGTTGACTTCTACGATATGTATCGGGTTCTTCTTGAACTCTTTACTTGCCGAGTTGCGCTTCTTCTTGAGGTAGATGATGTCGCCCTCCGTCGGGGCATAGTCGCGAGGCAGATCGTTGTATTTGTAGAGCTTCCGCAGACTTAGTCCTGTTTCCTTGCTGATGGTGGCCATGTCGTCGCCAATCTCTACGATGATGAAGTAGTTCTTGTTGCCCTTATAGACCACATGGCTCTGCCAGAAAGCATCAGCCTGCGGGACGCTTGTCTCTTGCACCATGGTCGTTGCTTCTTGCCCCTTCTTCGTGTCGAATTGATGGAGACTATACATCTCGATGACGCGAATGAGTGCATCTGCGTAGGTTGGCGAGGTGGCATAACCAGCCGCCTTCAGCCCCCTTGCCCAACCTTTGTAGTCGGTCTTGCTCAGTCGGTAGAGCCCCTGATAGCGCTTCTGCTGCAGGAACTTAGAGTGGTCGATGAAACTTTCGCGGGCACTCTTGTACTTGCGAAAACGGTCGTCTGGTCGGTCGTCGCTTTTCACGACGTAGGGACCAGTCCAATTGCTGCCCACCTTGATACCAAAGTGGTTGTTGGCTCCGGTGGCAAGCGAACTTCTTCCTGCATTGCTCTCGAGCAGGCCCTGAGCCAAAGTGATGCTGGCCGGGATGCCATATTGGTGCATCTGTTCGATTGCCCAGCCCTTGTACTTGTCGATGTATGTCCAGTAAGCCTGGTTCGTGCGCTGACCATAAGACAACAGGCTGACCAGTGACAACAGACATATAATAATGTATTTTTTCATAATTGCGTGCGCAAAATTAGTGAATATTTGGCATTTTACGAAAAAAAACACTAACTTTGTGGCGTAATTATTCATTTATTATATGAAGGAGTACAAGATTGAGGCTGTCTGGCAAGTCTATGAGATGGCCGAACTGAGCGAAGAAGACAGGGAACTTGTGGAGGCTGCCAAGCAGGCCACGAACAGCAGCTATGCGCCTTACAGCAAGTTCTTGGTAGGCGCTGCTGCCAGACTGCAGAATGGTGTGATTGTTGCTGGTGCCAACCAGGAGAACGCCGCTTTTCCCTCCGGCCTGTGTGCCGAGCGGACGGCACTCTTTGCTGCCGGTGCCCAATATCCCGACCAGCCAGTCGTTGCGTTGGCTATCGCAGCAAGAAAAGGCAGGCATTTCCTCGACAAAGCCATCACGCCTTGCGGTGCCTGCCGGCAAGTCATCTCGGGCGTGGAGGACCGTCACGGCATCAAGGTCCGCATCTTGCTCTACGGCACGGAAGGCGTCCACGTCTGCAATGGCATAGATGCACTGCTCCCGCTTCGTTTCGTGGGAGATGATATGCGATAAGACGTCAGCTTTATTCTTGGTATCCTTTGCTGGGGCTCGTTTTGTGGCTTCAACGGACTGGCGGGCTCTCAGCGTAGTGTTATTGGTCTGCTTGGCTGCTTCGGCAGCTTCTGCAGTACGCTTCTTTCCCTCGTACTTTGCCCTGTCTTCAGGCTTCATGTCCTCGAGCATTTTCTCTTCCTCGCGTTCACGCGCTTCTTTTGGGAGCGCAGGCGTCTCGCCCGCACTCAACTTCTGGGGCGACGCATCCTTGCCTGACGTTTCCTGAGCTTCGGGTACTTCCGGCTTCTCTGCTTGCTCGATTTCATCCTTGACCGGAGCGGCCGGAGCTGTCGGCGAGTCGAAGAGCTTGAAGGTTGTGCGCAGCACTTTGAACTCGGTTCGGCGGTTCAGCGAATGACATATCTCTTGCTTCTCCTCGTCCTCGAGTGCCATGATGAATGCTTCGGTCAAGGTGTCGCCTTCGTTGAGGAAGTCATACGTGGCTGCTATCCTTCGCGTCACGACCTTGGGTCGCTTCTCGCCGTAACCTTTCGGAGAGAGTCGCAACGTGTCTATGCCATGCTCGATGAGGTAGTTCACGACGCTCTCGGCACGACGCTGGGAGAGCTTCTCGTTGTATTCGTCCTTGCCTCGGAAGTCGCAATGCGAGGCCAGTTCAATGGTGACGTTCGGGTTCTCGTTCAGCAAGACGACAAGGCTGTCGAGGGCAACTTTGGAACTGTCAAGAAGCACCGCAGAGTCGAACTCGTAGAAGATGTTGCGGATGAGCACAGGATTCTCGATGCTCGCCAGCGGGAACTGAAGCACATACTCCTTGCTCACGCTGCTTGTATCGACGCTAAGTTCCTCTTTGTGATTAAGATAACCCTTGCAAGTTCCCAGGAAGATGTAGTTGACGTTAGGCTTCACCTCCTGCTCGAAGCTGCCATCTCCACGCACGCTCAACTTGAGGTATGTGCCGTCGTCGCCAACCATATAGACCAGTCCTTCAGGCAACTCGTAGCCGTCCTTCTCGTAAACCCATCCTTTGACCGACTGGATGACTTCAGGGTGCTCGAACGACATGATGTGGTCCCAGCCGCGGGCATCGCCTCTGTTCGTTGAGAAGTAACCGCGGTTGTGCAGTCCCTCGAACGTGATGCCGAAGTCGTCGCCAAAGGAGTTCATGGGGTACTTGAGGTTCTCGAGCGTCCAAGTGCCCAGGCTGTCCTGCTCGGCTTTGATGATGTCCAAGCCTCCCATGCCTACGTGGCCGTTGCTCGAGAAGTAGAAGTCGCCGTTGGGACGAAAGGCGGGAAACATCTCGTCGCCCGGCGTATTGATTGGCCAGCCCACGTTTTCCACGCCTCCCAGGCCGTGGCTGGTAATGGCTATCTTCCAGATGTCGAATCCTCCCTGTCCGCCAGGCATGTCGCTGGTGAAGTAGAGCCACTCCCCGTCGGGCGAGACGGCTGGATGTGCATAGCTGGAGAGCGTGTCCTTCGAGATTTGCAGAAGTTGCGGCTTGCTCCACGAGGCATCGCTGCGGGTGCTGGTATAAATCTGTGCGTAGCGGGGATAATCGCTGTCGAAGGTGCAGACGGTGAGGTACATCGTCTTGCCATCAGGCGAGAAGCAGCAGGCTCCCTCCTCGTATTCGCTGTTGAGGTCGCCCTCTACTGTCTCCACGGGTTCCCACTTCCCCTTGTCGTCCTTCTTGGTGAAGAAGATGTCAGCGCTCTTGGTGCCCGTGATGCCACTTATCTCGTTGCCTTTCGCGTCGTTGCGAGTGCTGGAGAAGTAGAGCATATCGCTTTCGTCACCAAGCAGGGCGGGGCAGAAGTCGCTGCGTCGGCTGGTGAGGATGGGCTCCTTCTTGATGCTGTAGAGCGAGAACGTGTTCTTCCACTTCGGGGCAAGTTCGCAGCCCTTCAGTCCGTTGAGGGCCAGTGTGTCGTTTGGTACTTTCTCGAGGAAGGCGGTGTAGGACTTCGTGGCGCTTTTGTAGTCGCCGTTCTTCTGCTGTAGCTGTCCCTGATAGAAGAGCGCCATAGAGTCGGGATAGCCGTAGCGGACGGCGTTCTGGTAGGCGCCAATGGCTTTGGCGGTGTAGTTGATGCGCCGGTAGCACTGTGCCATCTTCCAGGCTCGCTGCCCGCGTTTGTCTTTGTCCTTGGGCGGGGTACGTGTGTAGGCTTTCTTGTACTCGGCTGCAGCATCGAAGTATTCGCCTATGGCGTAGAACTGGTCGCCCTTCTTGACGTGGGTCTCGGGGGTGCAGGCACTGACGAGGAGCACCAGAAGCAGATATTGCAGAAGACGTTTCATATAATATAATAACGTAGAAAGGCGTCTTTTATTGTATGTCGGCTGTTTTCTTCTCCCTAAGGACGGCAATCACGATGTCCGAGACCATCTGTTTCAGTTCGTCGAGGAAGGTTCTTGCTTCGTACTCGTGACGTTCTATCTGCCGGAGCTTCTTTTCCCATCGTCCGGTGAGCTCTGCACTCTTGAGCAGATCGTAGTGTATAAGGTCGATGAGCTCGAAGCCGGTTGGTGTGGGATGAAGCGATGAGCGCTCTCGGCGGATGTAATGCCGACGGATGAGCGTCTCGATGATGGCGGCACGGGTACTGGGTCTGCCGATGCCGTTCTCCTTTAGCGCGTCGCGGAGCTCCTCGTCCTCGACAGTCTTGCCAGCCGTTTCCATGGCACGGAGGAGCGTCGCATCGGTGTATGGCTTGGGTGGCGTGGTCCATTTCTCCGAGATAGAAGGCACATGAGGACCGCTTTCGCCTTTCTCGAAGGACCCCTCTAAATCTCCCCTTAGAGGGGAGACTTCCTGTTCGGCTGGCTTGTCTCCCTTTGAGAGGGGATTGGCTGAAGCCATTACTACTCGCCATCCTTCGTCGATGATGACTTTGCCCGTGGTGCGGAACAGGATGGGCGTACCTTCGTCGCGCTTCACTTCGCCCATGACGGTGGTCGTCTCGAACTTACACTCGTCGTAGAAAGCGGCGATGAAGGCGCGTGCCACAAGGTCGAACACCTTTTGCTCGAGTTCTGTAAGGCCCCCAGGGATGATGCCCGTGGGGATGATAGCGTGGTGGTCAGTCACCTTGGAGTTGTCGAACACCTTTTTCGATTTGCGCAGAGGCTTTCCTCCCAGCGGACGGATGAGGTCGGCATAGGGAGCGACGCCTGCAAACTTCGTCTGATAGAGGCCGTTCATCGTCTGCGGACACTTGGGATAGACGTCGTCTGGAAGGAATGTAGTATCGACGCGAGGGTAGGTCGTGACCTTCTTCTCGTAGAGGCTCTGGATGATGGAAAGCGTCTGTTCGGCCGAAAGGCCGAGCTTCTTGTTGCAGTCCACCTGCAGTCCGGTCAGGTCGTAGAGCCTTGGCGGAGCCTCCGTGCCTTTCTTCTTCTCGACGGAAAGCACGGTGAAAGGTTGGTCCTTGATGCTGTCGATGATGGCTTTGCCTTCTGCTTCGGTGGCGTACTCCAGTGGCTTGTAGATTATACCCTTTGGCTTCTGCTTCTTTCCCTTCTCTGCGGCGGCTGCCACTGCTGCTGCATCTTCTGCCTCAGCTTCCTCGTCACGCTCTATGGCATTGAATTTCGTGTCGCGGTAAAGCGTGGAGAGCACCCACGACTGGCGGGGGACGAAGTTGTCAATCTCCCTCTGACGCGCCACGACGAGTGCCAGGGTAGGGGTCTGCACGCGGCCCACGCTGAGCACCTGCCTCTTGCCGGCTGCGTACTTCTGTGTGTAGAGTCTTGTGGCGTTCATGCCGAGCAGCCAGTCGCCGATGGCGCGCATCAGTCCTGCTTCGTAGAGGCCTTGATAGGCACTTTGGTCCTTAAGCGTCTGGAAGCCTTCCTTGATGGCTTCCTCTGTCAGACTGTTCACCCAAAGACGCTTCACGGGACATTTAGCCGCGGCCTTCTGCATCACCCAACGCTGTATGAGCTCACCTTCTTGGCCTGCATCGCCGCAGTTGATGATTTCGTCGGCCTTCTGCATGAGGCTTTCGATGATGCGGAACTGCTTCTCCACACCCTTGTCTTGCTTTAGCTTGATGCCGAAGCGAGGCGGTATCATGGGCAGAGCGCTAAGGCTCCAGTTCTTCCACATCGGTGTGTACTCGTGCGGCTCCTTTAGCTCGCACAGATGACCGAAGGTCCAAGTCACCTGATAGCCGTTCCCTTCCAGGTAGCCGTCACGTTGGCTCTTGGCACCAAGCACGTTTGCTATCTCGCGAGCCACGGAGGGCTTCTCGGCAATACATACCACCATACTTATTTTATGATTTGAAGATTTACGATTTGACGTTTCTCTATTTTGCCTGCAAAATTACAAAAAAAAATGAAGAATACAGAATTTTTCATTTTTCACCTTTCACTTTTTACTTTTTTAACTTTTTAACCCTATAACTTTTTAACTTTTTCCGTATCTTTGCAAATGCTATGAAGCCACTCATATCGTTCATCGTCACCTACCACAACGAGCCGAAGGCTCTGCTCGAGGCTTGTCTCGGGAGCATCCGGGCTCTTCGGCTTTCTGCTGACGAAGCCGAGGTTATCGTCGTGGACGATGGCATGACGCTCTCCGACTCGCCTCTCCTGGGGGAGACGCTCGTCAGGCAGGAGCAGTCGGGGCTTTCCGTAGCTCGCAACACAGGCATCGATGCAAGCCAAGGACGCTACATCCAGTTCGTCGATGCCGACGATGCCATCATCCCTGAAGCTTATGAAATTGTTCTTGAGCAGCTGAGAAAAGGGCAGGCAGACGTGGTACTGTTCAGGATGACAAAAAAGGACTCCTCTAAATCTCCCCTTAAAAGTGAGACTTCCTCCCTCCCATTAAGGGAGGGTCGGGGAGGGTCTTTCCTCCAGCACCGCAATCTCCGTGCTGCCGCATGGGGTTATGCCTTCCGGAGGAGCGTCCTCGGAGAACTGCGCTTCTGCCCGGGGATTCTGCATGAGGACGAGCTCTTCACGCCACAGCTTTTCCTCAGGGCAAATTCTCTGGTTGAGCTGGATGCCGAGGCCTACTTCTATCGTCAGCACGAAGGCACTATCACGCATTCCAAAGAGCCAGGGAAAGTAAAGAAACGCCTTGATGATATTCATTTTATACTCAGAGAATTGAATTCTTTAGGCAATCCTTTGCTTGAGAGGCGTGTCAGGCAGCTTACGGTGGACTATCTGCAGAACGTCTGGACCTTGACTCACAGCATCGGCGAAGTGCGGCGGCGTGCGAGGGAACTTCGCGGGGAAGGCTTCCTGCCATTGCCCATGAGACGCTATTCGCTGCGCTACCTCCTGTTCAGCCTGTTTGTGTAGGAAAATGCAACGTGCTTATGTTGCATTTGCAACACGTTGGAACTTATCTGCAACGCCTTGGATTTCTTCTTGCAACACGTCATCTTTCCAACCCTGTCTTTTTGTGCAGAAAGCCTCAAAACGGAGCACTTTTGTTCGTTTTTCGACAAATAAGCAAAAAAAATTGCCTGTCGGGGTTAAAAAAAAGGGTACCTCGGCGTATATATCCAGTGAGGGGGATAAAGGGGGCTTTAAGAGGGGGAAATGCTTAAGAGAAATATATTCCACGTGGCAATATATAAAGCCTTCTTCTACGAAGCCTTTTCCATAAAGCCTGGCTGAAGCAGCCAGAAAGCAAAGCAGAAACAGCCATGAAGCCAGGCTTAAAGCCGCCAGAGGCCTTCCACGAAGACAAAACCATGCAAAACGCCTTAATTTTTCAGCTTTAATTTTTCAAATTACATTTTTATTTGTACCTTTGCAAAGCGATTATAGACCAAACTCGAAATGCAAAACATAAGAAACTTCTGCATCATTGCCCACATCGACCACGGAAAGAGTACCTTGGCCGACCGCTTGCTGGAGTACACCAAGACCATCACGGTGACGAAGGGCCAGATGCTCGATGATATGGACCTGGAACAGGAGCGCGGCATCACCATAAAGAGCCACGCCATCCAGATGGAGTACACCCTGGAGGGAAAGAAATACGTCCTCAACCTCATCGACACGCCGGGACACGTGGACTTCAGCTACGAAGTGAGCCGAAGCATAGCTGCCTGCGAGGGCGCTCTCTTGGTGGTCGATGCCACGCAAGGCGTGCAGGCACAGACCATTAGCAACCTCTACATGGCCATCGACCACGACTTGGAAATTATCCCCGTCATCAATAAATGCGACATGCCAAACGCTATGCCGGAAGAGGTGGAGGATGAAATCGTCGACCTCATCGGTTGCAAGCGCGAGGAAATCATCCGTGCCAGTGGCAAGACAGGCATGGGAGTGGAGGAGATACTGCGTGCCGTAGTGGAGCGCATCCCTTGTCCAAAGGGCGACGAAAAGGCTCCGCTGCAAGCCCTTATCTTTGACTCGGTGTTCAACTCCTTCCGCGGCATCATCGCCTACTTCAAGATAGTGAACGGCACAATGCGCAGCGGCGACACGGTGCAGTTCATCAACACCGGCAAGGAGTACAAGGCCGACGAGATAGGCGTGCTCAAGATGGACATGGTGCCGCGTCAGGTGCTGACGTGCGGCGACGTGGGCTACATCGTGTCGGGCATTAAGACAGCCACGGAAGTAAAGGTGGGCGATACGATTACCACCGTGGAGAACCCCTGCAAGGAGGCCATCGCAGGTTTCGAGGAGGTGAAGCCGATGGTCTTTGCCGGTGTCTATCCCATAGAGACTGAGGACTTCGAGAACCTCCGCGCCTCGCTCGAGAAATTACAGCTCAATGATGCCAGCCTCACGTTCCAACCCGAAAGCTCTGTGGCACTTGGCTTCGGCTTCCGCTGCGGCTTCCTCGGACTGCTACACATGGAAATCATTCAAGAGAGACTCGACCGCGAGTTCGACATGGACGTCATCACCACCGTCCCCAACGTCTCGTACCTCGTCTACGACAAGCAGGGCAACGTCCAGGAAGTGCATAACCCAAGCGGTATGCCCGACCAGACGCTCATCGACCACATCGAGGAACCCTACATCCATGCTTCCATCATCACGACGGCAAACTTCATCGGCCCCATCATGACGCTTTGCCTCGGCAAGCGAGGCGAGCTGCTCAAGCAGGAATACATCAGTGGCAACCGCGTGGAACTGCAATACGCCATGCCTTTGGGCGAAATCGTCATCGACTTCTACGACAAGCTCAAGAGCATCTCGAAGGGCTATGCCTCCTTCGACTACCATCAGGACGGCTACCGACCCAGCAAGCTCGTCAAGATGGACATCCTGCTCAATGGCGAGCCCGTCGATGCGCTCTCCACGCTGACGCATTTCGACAACGCCGAAAGCTTTGGTCGCCGTATGTGCGAGAAGCTGAAAGAACTCCTGCCACGCCAGCAGTTCGACATCGCAATACAGGCCGCCATCGGAGCCAAGATAATAGCCCGCGAGACGGTGAAGCAAGTCAGGAAGGACGTGCTGGCAAAGTGCTACGGCGGCGACGTGAGCCGTAAACGCAAACTGCTCGAGAAGCAGAAGAAAGGCAAGAAGCGCATGAAGCAGATAGGCAACGTGCAGGTTCCGCAGAAAGCGTTCCTCGCCGTGCTGAAACTCGACTAAACATACCAGTGAACGGCTTAAAAGGTAAAAGATATGATGGATCGACGTAAAGACATTGCCAGGGAAATATCCCGCATATACTGCCCTCTGACTCCGCTTGGTGTCGATATGCTGGCGAGTATCCTCGTTCCGATGAAGTTCCAAAAGGGAGATACCATCCTCAAGGAAGGTAGCGTGTGCAACGCACTGTACTTCGTCGACAAAGGAATGGTGCGGCAGTACTACTACAAGAACAAGAAAGACGTCACAGAGCACTTCTCCTTCGAAGGCCGAATAGTATTCTGCATAGAGAGCTTGCTCAAGCAGGAACCCAGCCGTCTGATTGTGGAGGCTCTGGAGAACACCACTCTCTATGCCATTCCCTATGAGACGCTGCTCGGCCTCATGGTGCGCAACCAGGAGATGGAGATGCTCTATCGGAAGATACTGGAGCACGTGGCCATCAGCAGCCAAGAACATGCCGACAGTCAGCGCTTCGAGAATGCTGCAGAACGTTACGAGAGGCTGCTCAGGGAGAAACCGGAGATTGTCCTCAGAGCCCCGATGGTTCACATAGCCAGTTTCCTGCAGATGACTCCGGAGACACTCAGCCGCGTCCGCGGTGCAAGCGCAGGAGCTGCAAAAACCAACCCGCCCCGAGAACTGACCGACCCATGGTGGACAAGAACTAATACCAAATAAACACTAAAAGCAATGCAGAGAAAAAGAATCATCAAGGTGAAGGACAAATCCTTCACCATCTCTATATCCGAGAGAGCTCTTAAACGACAGATAAAGCGAGTGGCCGATGAAATCAACCGCGACTACGAAGGCAAGAACCCAATCTTCCTTGCCGTCCTCAACGGCTCCTTCATCTTCGCTGCCGACCTGCTCCGCGAAATCAACTTAGCATGCGAAATCTCCTTCGTCAAGCTCTCATCCTACGAAGGCGTAAACTCGACTGGCACCATACACGAACTCATCGGACTCAACACCAACATCACAGGCCGACCAGTCATTATCGTGGAGGACATAGTCGATACAGGTCTGACCATAGCACGCATGCTCGAGACACTCAAAGGGCATAATCCCGAAAGCATCGACATCTGTACGCTCCTGCTCAAACCAAGCAAGCTGCAGGTCAACCTCAACATACGCTACTGCTGCAGGCAAATACCCGACGACTTCGTACTAGGCTATGGCCTTGACTACGACGGATTCGGCAGAAATACGAAAGACTTATACACTATCATATAATGAAGAACATCATCATTTTTGGTGCCCCGGGCTCAGGCAAGGGCACCTACAGCGACGAGATTGTAACGAGGTACGGAATGGGGCACATCAGCACGGGCGACGTGCTGCGTGCCGAAATCAAGAACGGAACAGAGCTTGGCAAGATTGCCCAAGGCTATATCTCCAACGGCCAACTCATCCCCGACAACCTTATGATAGAGATTCTTGCCAAGACCTACGACGCTCAGCCGGCAGGCAAGGGCGTCATCTTCGACGGCTTCCCCCGTACGATTGCTCAGGCCGAAGCCCTAAAGAAGATGCTTCAGGAGCGTGGTCACGAGCTGGGCATCATGATAGAACTGGTAGTCGAGGAGGACATCCTGATGTTCCGTCTGCTTCGCCGTGCCCAGGAGCAAGGCCGTGAGGACGACAACGAGGAGACCATCAAGAAGCGTTTCGATGTCTATCACAACCAGACAGCTCCCCTCATCGAATGGTTTGAGAAGGAAGGTATACGTCACACATTCCGCTGGGCAGACAATCCCACCAAGGAAGGTATGCTGGCATCCATCTTTGCCTTCCTCGATACATTGAAATAGTTGTAAGTGGTTAGCGGTTAGAGGAATGTTGGGGAAGTTGATGAGAATCCAAAGCTATTCTCTAACCTCTAACCTCTAACCACCAACCTCTAACCACTAACCTCTAACCACTAACCTCTAACCACCAACCACTAACCACCAACCACTAACCATGGCAGAAAGTAACTTCGTAGATTACGTCAAAATCTGCTGTCGCTCGGGTAAGGGCGGCCGCGGCTCTATGCACATGCACAGGGCGAAGTACGTCCCAAACGGAGGACCGGATGGCGGCGACGGCGGGCGAGGCGGACACGTCTATCTGCGTGGCAACCACAACTACTGGACGCTTCTGCACCTTCGCTACAAGCGTCACGTCTTTGCCGGACACGGAGGCAACGGCGGTCCCAGCGGCAGTACAGGTGCTGATGGCGAGGACAGATACATCGATGTGCCTTGCGGAACCGTCGTCTATGATGCCGAGACAGGCGAGT
Organism: Bacteroidaceae bacterium; assembly: GCA_017469525.1. Taxonomy (GTDB): domain Bacteria; phylum Bacteroidota; class Bacteroidia; order Bacteroidales; family Bacteroidaceae; genus Physcousia. The sequence continues at coordinate 53,313 of JAFUGG010000004.1, forward strand.
ACATCTGCGACGTGACCAGCGACGGACAGGTCGTGATGCTTCTCAAGGGCGGTCGTGGCGGCATGGGCAACAAGCACTTTGCCACCGCCACCAACCAGGCTCCGCGTTATGCCCAGCCGGGCGAGCCGATGCTGGAGCGTACCATTATTCTCGAGCTGAAGCTGCTTGCCGACGTCGGTCTCGTTGGATTTCCCAATGCAGGCAAGAGCACGCTGCTCAGCTCCCTGTCCAGCGCGAGGCCGAAGATAGCAGGTTATCCCTTTACGACGATGGAGCCGTCCCTCGGCATCGTGCCATACAGAAACGGACAGTCCTTCGTGATGGCAGACATTCCGGGCATCATCGAAGGCGCTTCCGAAGGTCGTGGCTTGGGACTTCGCTTCCTGCGTCACATCGAACGCAACTCCCTGTTGCTCTTCATGGTGCCAGGCGATACGGACGACATTAGGCATGAGTACGAGGTGCTCCTTGGCGAGTTGCGCAACTTCAATCCCGAGATGCTCGACAAGCAAAGGGTGCTTGCCATCACGAAGAGCGACCTCCTGGACGACGAGCTACAGCAGATGCTCTCCGACGACCTGCCTTCCGACCTGCCTCACATCTTCATCAGCGCAGTCACGGGAAGCGGCTTGGACGAACTGAAAGACATCCTCTGGAAGGCACTCAACAGCGAGAGCAACAAGTTGGCAGCCATCACGCAGCAAGAGACAATAGTCCATCGCAACAAGGACCTCGCTTCCTTCCGTCAGGAGCTGCTCGATGAAGGCGAAGACGAAGAGATTGAAATCCTGGATGCTGATGCCATCGAGGATGTGGATGAGTCGGAAGACTATATCTATGTCGAGGATGATGAGTCGTAATGTCATAATATACGATACTCCCTCGTGGCTTACGGCATTCACGACGGGCAGGGGCAGGGGGGTAGAGGATGTGGGGCTTCGGCTTGAGGACCTTGCTCTGCCGCGGCAGACACATTCCGACCACGTCCTTTTCGTCACGGAAGCGGGGCGGCCGGAGGACACCGATGCCGTCATCACAGACAAACCAGGCCTGTGTGTCTGCGTGAAGACAGCCGACTGCATTCCTGTCCTTCTTTATGACTCCCGCCAGCGTGTCGTTGCAGCCGTCCATGCGGGATGGCGAGGCACAGTCAGCCGTATCGTGCAGAAGACGATAGAGCAGATGCATCCCGTCAGCCCGACAGACCTCCATGCAATCATCGGCCCGGGCATTTCGCTTGAATGGTTCGAGGTGGGCGACGAGGTCTATGAGGCTTTCCAAGCAGCAGGGTTTCCGATGGAAAGGGTGGCCCCCTCCAAACCTCCCCGAGGGGAGGCTTTCCATTTCTCCCCCTCGGGGGAGTCTGAAAGGGGCCGTCTTCACATCGATCTCTGGGAGGCAAACAAGTGGCTCCTCGAGGAGATGGGCGTGAGCGACATATATATAGAAGGTACGTGCACGTGTAGTTCGATGGACTTCTACAGCGCTCGCCGCGAGACTATCAACACGGGGCGAAACTACAATGGAATCTTTATCAGTTCATAGTCCATAGTCCATAGTTCATAGTCCGTAGTTCATAGTCCGTAGTTCATAGTTAAGAGATGAATAGAATATTACTTTGCCTACTTCTTCAATGGTCAATGTTCAATATTGAATGTTCAATGATTTACGCTCAGGACGAGAAGGTTGACATTGACGAGTGGCAGGTGATGAAGGTGGAGGCTGCGAAAGACCCATTTGAGAAGCGCGACCAGTTCACGATAAACTTTGCCAACTATACAAAGGAGGAGTGGCACTATCCCTTGCCGGGAGCCCGAGTGACGAGTCCTTTCGGAGGCGAGCGGCATCATGGCGGGACAGACATCAAGACCTTCGCTGGCGACACGACAAGGGCTGCTTTCCCTGGAGAGGTCATTCTCTCCGGTCCTTATTTTGCCTATGGGAACTGTGTCATCCTGCGTCATGCCAACGGGTTGGAGACGCTCTACAGCCATCACTCGCGCAATCTGGTCAAGGTGGGGCAGTGGCTCCAGCCGGGCGACCCCGTCGGCATAGAAGGCAGAACAGGAAGAGCTACCGGCGACCACCTCCACTTCGAGACGCGCGTCAAGGGGCAGGCATTCGATTCGTCGCGCATCTTCGACCACGAATCGGGCAAACTCATCAGGCAAGTCTTTGTTGTCACGAAGCAAAAGAACGGCACCCTGAAGTTCGCATCGCAAAAGGTAAAGTAATACCCACTATCGGGATTGTATTAAATCTTGCAATTGCAAGCATAAATGGTAACATATTAGAGTCATGCGGGCAGGAAGATGCTTTGTCCGTTGCTGCGGCTTGTGATGTCTCATAGTTCCTAATTTATTGGTTAATATTGCTTTTATTTCCACCAATTTCACACGAGAAGTTTTCAAACGCGACACAAGAAGTTTTCAAACTTCACGTGTGAACTTTTGAAAGACCTCACGTCGAGTCAGCAAAATCGACGTAAAAATTAAATCATGATTCCCTTACTTCTTTGATTACAAAGGCAGGCTGTTTTTAGCGGACAGCAATAACTGGTTAATTATGTACGCGTGCGGATGAACAGGAGAATGTGTCGTGGCAAACGGTGGGAAACGGTGCCTGCACATGGCAAACTGCCAAAATGTGTAGAAATTGTGCAGCGTAAATTGTCAGATAACAAAATTCTTCGTACCTTTGCACGCGAATATTTCGTGCGAGTCAATGAAGAAGGTGCTCTACATACACGGATTTGCCTCAGCCGGCAGCACTGGTTCGGCCACGCAGATGCGCAATCACCTCTACCCTAAGGGCGTGCAGGTGGTGAGCCCTGATGTGCCCGTGGACCCCGTCGAGGCCATCCGCTTCCTGAGGAAACTTGTGGCAAACGAGCAGCCGGACCTCATCGTGGCAACCAGCATGGGAGCCATGTATGCCGAACAACTCAGGGGACGGAAGCGCATTCTGGTCAATCCATCGTTCCACATGGCTCGTCTGTTGACCTTCCGAGGCCTGGGGCGCCGTGAGTTCCGCAACAAGAGGCAGGACGGACAGACAGAGTTTAAGGTTGACAAGGCTATGATTCAGGCCTTCCAGCAGGTAGAGAAGGAGAGTTTCAAGGACATTGACGCCAGGGAGAAAGCCCTCGTGTGGGGTCTCTTTGGCACGCAGGACAAGCTCGTCAACTGCCAGAGCGACTTCCTAAAACACTATGGGAAGGAGCAGATGCAGCTCTTCGAGGGGGAACACTTCCTCAACGACAAGGTGCTGAGCAAGGTGGTGATGCCGCTCGTGGAAATGACCCTCGGCCTCTAACCCCTCGCCCCCCCAACCCCCTTCAGGGGGGAGGGAGAGGGAGAGGGAATGATGAATTCGTAAATAAATAGTAAATTGTAAATCGTCAAATAGTAAATTACATCGATGTTTGAAAACTTAAGCGAACGGCTCGAGCGGTCGTTCAAGATACTGAAAGGTGAAGGCAAGATAACCGAGATTAATGTTGCAGAAACGCTTAAGGACGTGCGTCGCGCTCTGCTCGATGCCGACGTCAACTACAAGGTAGCAAAGTCATTTACCGATACTGTCAAGCAGAAAGCGCTGGGACAGAACGTACTGACGGCCATTAAGCCACAGCAGCTAATGGTGAAGATTGTGCACGACGAGTTGGCCGAGCTGATGGGCGGAGAAACTACCGACATGAACCTCAAAGGCCATCCGGCCATCATCCTCATGGCCGGTCTGAATGGTGCAGGTAAGACCACGATGAGCGGCAAGCTGGCAAAGCTGCTCAAGGAAAAGCGGGGCAAGAATCCTCTCCTTGCCGCCTGCGACACCTTCCGTCCTGCAGCCATGGAGCAGCTGCGTGTTCTGGGCGAACAGGTGGGCGTTCCCGTTCATCTGGAAGAAGGTGCAACCGACCCCGTGCTCGTCGCAAGGAATGCCATCCAGCATGCCAAGGCTCAGGGATTCGATGTGCTCATCATCGACACGGCAGGTCGTCAAGCTGTCGACGAGGAACTGATGCAGCAGATACAAGACATACGAGATGCCGTCCAGCCCGACGAGATACTGTTCGTCGTGGACGCCATGACAGGTCAGGATGCCGTGAATACGGCAAAAGAGTTTAATGACAGGTTGGACTACACGGGCGTCATCCTCACCAAGCTCGATGGCGATACACGAGGTGGTGCTGCGCTCAGCATCAGAAGTGTCGTCAATAAGCCCATCAAGTTCGTCGGCACAGGCGAGAAGATGGAGGCGCTCGATCCGTTCCACCCAAGCCGTATGGCAGACAGAATCCTTGGCATGGGCGACATCGTCTCGCTCGTCGAGAGGGCTCAGGAGCAATACGACGAGGAAGAGGCTCGCCGTCTGGAAAGGAAAATCAAGAAGAACCAGTTCGACTTCAACGACTTCTATGGTCAGATACAACAAATAAAGAAGATGGGTAGCCTCAAGGACTTGGCTGGCATGATACCAGGCGTCGGCAAGGCTATCAAAGATGTGGACATCGACGACAACGCCTTCAAGAACATCGAAGCCATCATCCTCAGCATGACACCCAGCGAGCGAACCCATCCCGAATGCCTCAATACAAGTCGCAGGATGCGACTGGCAAAGGGCTCTGGCACCAACATACAGGAGGTGAACAAGCTCATCAAGCAGTTCGACCAGACGCGCAAGATGATGAAGCTCGTCACGGATAAAAGCAAGATGCAACAAATGGCCGCCATGATGAAAGGCGGAATGCCAAGAGTGTAGTGCATAGTTCATAATTCATAGTTCATAGTTAAAAGATGGAACTGATTGACGGAAAACAGATGGCTGCCACGATTAAGGCAGAGATAAAGAAAGAGGTAGAAGATATCGTAGCACGAGGAGGCAAGCGTCCACACCTTGCAGCCATCCTCGTCGGGCACGACGGAGGAAGCGAGACATACGTGCGCAACAAGGTGCTTGCCTGCGAGGCATGCGGTTTCCAAAGCACTTTGCTTCGCTTCGAGGACGACATCACAGAGGAGCAACTGCTTCAGGAAGTGGAGAAGCTCAACCGAGACGCCTCCGTCGACGGCTTCATCGTGCAGCTCCCTCTGCCTAAGCACATCAGCGAGCAAAAAGTCATCGAAGCCATCGACTACAGAAAGGACGTGGACGGCTTCCATCCCATCAACGTCGGCCGCATGGCAATCGGCTTGCCTTGCTACATCAGTGCCACACCAAAAGGCATACTCGAGTTGCTTCGTCGCTACGAGATACCGACGAGCGGCAAGAAGTGCGTCATCCTAGGCCGCAGCAACATCGTGGGTAAACCGATGGCACAGCTCATGATGCAGAAGCAGTATGGCGACGCTACCGTGACCGTTTGCCACAGCCGTTCGAGAACACTCAAAGAGGAATGCCTGCAGGCAGACATCATCATCGCAGCCATCGGAAGTCCTGCTTTCCTCAAGGCAGACATGGTAAAGAAGGGCGTTGTCGTCATTGACGTAGGCACGACTCGTGTTCCCGATGCCACGAAGAAGAGCGGCTTCCGTCTGCAAGGCGATGTCGACTTCGACAGCGTGGCGCCTCTCTGCTCATACATCACGCCCGTCCCGGGCGGAGTAGGGCCGATGACCATTTGCATGCTCATGCTCAACACCCTTGCAGCAGGCAAACATCTTTATTATAGTTCATAGTCCATAGTTCATAGTTATGAAGAGGAAGCTTTGGATGCTCGTTGTTGCAGTCCTGTTGTGTGGCAATGTGTTTGCTCAGCAGGACAGCCTGTCTGTTGGCAGGAAGAAGGTCGGCGTTGTCCTGAGCGGTGGCGGAGCAAAAGGAATGGCGCATATTGGCGTGCTGAAGGTGTTGGAGCGTGCAGGCATTCCCGTGGACGTCATTACCGGCACATCGATGGGCAGCATCATCGGCGGCCTGTACGCCATCGGTTATAATGCAAGTTCGCTCGACTCCGTCGTGCGCAAGCAAGACTGGAGTTACGTCATTACCGACAAGGAAAACCTCCGCAATCTGAGCCTCGGCGAACGTAGCAAACGTTACACATACGCATTCTCCACAAGCCTTTCCCTCAAGAAGAAAAGGACTGCCAGCGAAGGCGGCATCATCAAGGGCAAGAATCTTGCTGAGCTCTTTGGTCAGCTCTGTACGGGCTATACCGACTCGCTCGACTTCTCGAAGGACCTGAAGATTCCCTTTGCCTGCGTGGCAACAAACATCATCGACAACAGCGAGATAGATTTCCATAGTGGCCGCCTTCCGCAAGCTATGCGCGCTTCGATGGCCATCCCTGCTGCTTTCTCTCCTGTCAGGTTGGGCGACATGGTGCTCGTCGACGGTGGCTTGAAGAACAACTATCCTGCCGACCTTGCCCGCGAGATGGGAGCCGACATCATCATCGGCGTCACCGTACAGGGCGACCCGAAAACTGCCGACGACATTAAAGGCACGATAGGCGTCCTCTCGCAGATTGTCGACGTTAATTGCAAGAACAAGGTCGAGGAGAATCTTGCCATCACGGACCTGCATCTCCAGGTGAACACGTCGGGCTACAATTCAGCAAGCTTCTCGGCTGTCGCCATCGACACACTTGTCCGTCGTGGCGAGGAGGAAGCCATGCGGCACTGGGACGAACTGATGGCCCTGAAGCAGAAGATAGGTATCGATGACGACTTCTGCCCAACCATACATCATCCGCTTCGCCCGAAGGTGATGACCGAAAGACATCATGTCAAGAGCTTCATCTTCGAGAACATGACGCCGCAGGACGAGCGTTTCCTCCGGCAGAAGTTCAACCTCAATAAGATGGACAGTATTGATGCCTATCTTGGACAGCAGCTCACCTCGTCGATGCGTGTGGACCTCTTCTACAAGACAGCCGAGTGTCGACTTCTTCCCGCTGCCGACGGCGTGCACGTTGCCCTTACGGCAGGCAACCGCAGTACAATACAGGCTCACGTAGGTCTGCGCTTCGACACGGAAGAGTATGCTGCCGTCCTGCTCGGACTTGACTTGCCGTTGAAGTCTGCCGTGCCGATGAACACCGAGCTCACCGTGCGTCTGGGCAAGCGCATCATGGCACGTGGCGAACTTACCGTCCATCCCCGTAGCTTCACCAGGCCTGCCGTCAATTTCACATTCTACAGAAACATCCTGGATGTATACGTGGGCGGGGAACACGACTACAATATCCTCTACAATCAGTTTCAGGCAGAGGCTATGCCCATCAATTTCGACTACCGCCACTTCAACTTCAGGGCAGGCATGCGATGGGACTACATGCACTATCGCGACAAGCTTGAGTCTGAGAAGTCGGCAAACATAACGCTCGACGACGACCACTACTTCAGCTATCGTGCCAACCTTGACTACAACAGCGAGGACGACTGGTATTTCCCGACGCGAGGTGCCCGCTTTAAGGCTGGCTATGCTTATCTGACGGATAATTTTGTGAAGCTGGAAGGCACGGTAGGCCTGAGCGACGTCAGTGCCAGCTGGCGCAAGTCGTTTACCTTCGGGAAGCGTTTCACCCTCCAGCCGATGGTCTATGGCCGTTTCCTCTTGGGAAAGACGGTTCCCATGGTTTTCTCCAACACCGTGGGAGGCGATTGGTTCGGTCATTACATTGAGCAGCAGATGCCCTTTGCCGGCATAGGTAATCTGGAGTTCGTGCAGGACAAGTTCCTGGCCGTGCAGCTTCAGGGGCAGCTTCGCATTGCGTCCAACAACTACGTCCTGATTCGCCTGACCGGTGCCCAGCAGGCCGAGAAGTTGAAAGAGCTGTTCAGCCACAAGACGCTCTTCGGTGTGCAAGGTTCCTATTACTACAAGACGATGTTCGGTCCTCTCGGTGCAGCGATTGGCTACAGCAACCGCACGAAGAAAGTCTATTTCTATCTCAACCTTGGCTATGAGTTCTGAATAAAAGTTGAAAAGATGAAAAGGTTAAAAGTTGAAAAGTTAAAAAAGTTGGAAAAATACAGTTGAAGATGAGACACAATAAATGCGTGCTGCTTGTTTTGCTTTTTCACCTTTTCGCCATTTCACCTGTGAGAGCCCAAAGCCGCCTAAAGAAGGCGTGGACGAAAGTGGACGGCTTTCTGGAGGAACGCTACTACCGGACGTCCTCTGACACAAACTATGTGGTCAGGCCCGACTGCAGGTGGACGCTCAAGCTCAGGGGCAACCAGACGGGCAACAGCCTTCATGCCAAGGGAACAGTGGAGGGCACGTACTCGAGGGCAGATATCAGCGCCAGTCACAAGACGACAATCTCCATCGGCGTTGCCTATCGAGGCATCTCGCTCGCTTATTCCATCAACCCGGCCAAGCTTAAAGGTATCTATGACGACTACGAGCTGAACTTCAATTACTATGGGAGCCGCCTTAGCCTCGATGCAAGCTATCAGCGCTCCACATCGATGTCGGGCGACATCAAGTATGGCGACGAGCTGAGCCGCATGGAGAAGGGCGACGTCACGATGAAGGTCTATAACCTGGCTGGCTACTATTGTTTCAACCACAAGAAGTTCTCCTTCCCTGCAGCTTTTAGTCAGAGCTACATCCAGCGCCGCTCGGCAGGTTCCTGGCTTGCAGGCCTGAGCTATCAGGGCGGACACATTGATACCAACAAGGAACTAAAGGAACGCGTGCCAGATTCCTACGACGTGCACATCAAGTTCGGGCATTTCGGCATCGGAGGCGGCTACGGCTACAACCTCGTGCTCTGGAAGAAGTGGCTGTTCCACCTTTCTCTGCTTCCTACGTTCGTCGTCTACAATTACAACAGAATGACCGTCAACGAAGAGAGCATCAATGCAAGCCGGATACGTTTCAACATGCTCTTCAACGAACGTGCAGCCATCGTCTGTAACATCACGCCCCGATACTTCGCTGGCACAACGCTGGTGATGACCAACTCGCTCTTCGACGACAAGAGCGTCGTCATCAATCAGAACAAATGGATTGCCCGCGTCTTCGTCGGCATGAGGCTGTAGTAGGTGAACGACTTCACGTGAGAAGTTCGTCAACTTCACATAAGAAGTTCGTCAACTTCACGTGAGAAGTTTGCCGACTTCACGTGAGAAGTATCATTTATTCCATAATTATCTTCTTTCCCTGCTCAATATAGATGCCACGAGGCAATTCGCGACTTAACGATTTGTCCTTCATGATTTGGCGTCCGCAGAGGTCGTAGACAGAGCCATCAGCTTCCCGATTCCCATAATCCCCACGTTTCACCTCCCCGATGCTGTCGTCATCGTCTTTTCCGGGGAACATCTGAATCTCAGCCTTCGCTCCTTTGCTCATGCTTGAGAGCTCGAGGGTGATGATGACGCGCCCCGTCCATCCCTCCGGAGCCTCGGCTCTGAGGGGAATGTCGAAGTCGCTGAAGTCGTCCACCTTCACGCGTTTCGCTATCTGCGACGTTTCCCACGGTGCAAACTGTCGTCGGGTGGTTGACACTTCGTTCTGCGAATAGACCACGTGTTTGGTGTAGCCTTCTGTCGTCTGATACTCGATGTTGACGCACAAGGCTGCGTTGCGGCCGAGAGGCTTGAGGTTTCCCGAATCGCGTCCTTTGACATGAATGACGTCCGGCAGATTCTCTGCGGTGACACCCACCACGGCCCATCCTCTCGGCATCTGGTTGAGGGAGAGCGATGCCGTCCACGTCTTTGCGTCGAAGTAGGCATACGGAGAGGTGCTTTCGCGCCCGTCGTTGTAGTACTGATGTGTGCGGACGACGTGCCCAAGTTCTACGGGCTGGAAGGCAACCCTCTCGCGGTCGGCCCTGATGCGCACGAACCACACGCCTCGTTTCCCAATGGTTCCGCTCAGTTCCTGCTGCCCTCCGTCGATGTCGATGTCGGCTGTGTATTCGGGAACGAGGCGGTCGTCGTGCGTCTCGTACCAGCTGTTGTGGCTCTCGTCTATGCGATAGACTTCGACGTATCCTTTGCCAAACGGAATGTCGCTGAGCATGAGGGTGAACGGCATCGTGCGGGTACTGTTGTTCCATAATGCCACGCAGACGCAGTCGTCATCGCTGGAGGCCAGTCCCTGGATGGATGATTCGCTGCTTAGCAAAGCACGCTGCAGCGGCATCCAGCCATAGAGTTTGAAGGCATTGAAGATAGCTTTCCGCTTGCCGGTAGTGCCGTCGAGCAGTCCCATCTTGTCGTTACCGACGAGCGTGTTGCCGTTCCCGTCGACGACATCGATGTACTGCGCCCAAGTCACATAGGAGAGGTCGACCGTGTTCAGGAATTTGGGGACCGCATCGAAGAAGCGCATGGCATGTTCCGCACGTTCCACGGGGCCGTCGTTCCATATAGGAGCACCCGTGGAGAAGGGGGCGAACTCCGTCATCAGTATTTCGGTGTCCTTGCGGTTGTACTTGTCCAGGAGTTCGTGGATGGTGTTGAACTGCCATTCGGGAGTGCCGTAGGCGTGACAGGAAATGAAGTCGCACGGCAGACTTTCGTCTTTGACAAAACTGAGGAAGCTGTCGTGCCACAGGTTGAGTGCCGACACGGGGCCGCCTACCTTCAGGTCTGGATTGGCTTCCACAATGGCAGGTGCGGCGTACTTGTAGATATTGAAGTAGTCTTCCTTTGTGCCGAGGAAGAAGAGCGTACCGCAATCCGGCTCGTTCCATACCTCGATGTACTGGTTGCCTAAGTTCTTCTCCTTCCAATGCGCTGCCCAGTCGCTGTTCACCTTCTGCCATACTGCCCAGTCGTTCGGCACGTTGCGATTGTCGCCGTCGTTGATGATGCTGGGGCAATAGCCTTGCGAGACGATGAGCGCCTGAGTGTTTTCCTTCATCTTCCGATACATGTTGTCGTAGCGCGTGAAGCTGTATCTCCATTTGTCTTTTGTACCGCTAATGGAAGGTTCACCGTAGGCATTAGTGTTGCCCCAGCACATCTCGTAGCGCATGGCGCGTGCTTCCAGCTCGGACAGCTTGGGCAGGTCGCGGGTGAGTTCCGTGTTTCTCACCCAAGGGGTCTGATATACGCCGAACTTCTTGACCAGGGGGAACTCTTCCCACTTGGAGAAATCTACGGACACCAGGCTGGTGGGATTGTCCAGAGGCTCGTCGCCCTCCGTGCCATAAAGACCGGTGTCGAAGTAGTAGCCGCCAGAATTGTTCTTGGCCCAGACAGCCATCACGTGCTCTCCCTGAGTGAGAAGGGCCTTCTGCTCATCAGTGAGTTTCTGGAAATGAGCGTAGTCCCATTCGTTGCCCCACCCAGCTATCTTCACGCCGTCTATGTATATCTCGCCTTCATCGTCGTGTCCGCAAGCCAGCCACACCTCTCGTCCGCTGATGTCCTGGGCAAGAGAGAAACGTCTGCGATACCAGACGTTGTACACGCCGCCATTTGCTTGACACCTCAGCCCCAGGGGAGCAGTCCCTTCCGGTCCGTTGATGTCGCCAAGTGGACCTTTTCCCTCCTTCCACGCGGAGTCGTCGAAGTCGAGCATTGTCCAGGCATTGCCGGAGGGACGGACAAGGGTGTAGAGCATATCGTACTGCACGCCCGAACGCGCACTGGCAAGATACGGGACGTCCCAATCGACGGTTGCCTTGCCATAGAGACCGCAGTCGAAGTAGAAAGCTCCCGTGTTGTTCTTCGCCAAGACAGAGAAGACGTGCTTGCCCTTCGTCAGGAGGCGCGTCTGATTCCTGTCGAGCTTGGTGTACTCCGTCGCATTCCAGACGTTCCCCCAGCTGACAAGGAGATTGCCGTCGATGTAGATGGCTCCCTCGTCGTCATGTCCGCAGGCAAGCCAGACGTCCTTGTCGTAGAGCGAATCGTCGAGGGTGAACGAGCGTCGGAACCAGACACTGTAGGCCCCTTCATGTACGTCGTCGAAGGTCGTCCCCAATGTCAGTCCGCCCAGCCCCTCGCTTGCTATCGGACCGAATCCGTCCGTCCATCCGCTGTCGTCGAAGGTGGTTTGCAGCCAATTTGTCGAAGCTGAGGGGTCAGTCTTCGTGTACTTGATGGGGTAGACATGTCCCGTCCTGCCTGCTTCCACTATCGGTGCACTCCAATCTACTACGGCATCATCGCTGATGGCAAATGTCGAAGAGATTGCTGCCACGAGGAAAAGAAGAGTTGCGCAGACTCTCTTTCTGAAAGCTCCCATCAACGTGGGCGTATCAAATGCAATGTGTTCAAATGTTTTCATGTTGATTAAGTACTGTCATCAAAGCCATGTACGTGACTTCGCCAACAAAGTTCTGTAAATGGGCAAATGTAGTCTATGGAAGGCTGAGCGGAAGGCTCTCGTTGCCGTAGCGGTCGAGGGCGGTGACGGCAAGGTGGTAGCCGTGGTAGTAGGCTCCGAGGAGGTTGTAGGTAAAGCTGGTGTCGTAGGTCACCTTGACGATGTTCTTCGGGTCGGATGTTTGGACAGGCGTCTTCGTACTGGCGTAGATGACATATCGGCAGCCCTCTGTCTCCGTCTCCCACTCAATCTTTTCGTTGATGCCGTCCACTCGTGTACGGCTCGTGATGTGAGGAGTCTCTGGCACAGAAGTGCTTTGCCACGTCATGGGCGGCAGCAGGGCAGGGTAGGGGTAGTAGGTCTTCTCAAGGTAATCGTAGATGCCCTTCGTGTCGTCCGTCAGGAATTGGCTGCGGAAGTAGGCTTGTCCGCCGAGCCCCATCTGCCGGAGGTAGCAGAGTTCGCGCTGGATGATGCCGAAGCTCCAATCCTTTTCCTTGGGATGAAGAAAGTAAATGCCGAGGCCAGGAGCAACGGTGCGTCCGTAGGTGTGCTCAGCCCAATCGGCTGCAAACGGGTAGAAGTGGTCGCCCTGGAAATACATCATGGGCAGCAACATGTCCATGATGCCCTCTTTGAGCCAGCCCTGAGCGTCCTGATAGACAGCACCGAGAGCCGACCATCCCTTGGCGGAGTAGCGGCTGAGGTCCTTGTATTTGCCTACAGGCGAGCAACTGACGCGTACCCAAGGCTTGATGGCCTTGACGGCTTCATAGGCATCGCGCACCATTCTCGTGATGTTGTCTGTGCGCCACTGGCGTTTGCTTTGCCCTTTGCCATACTTTTTGAAGGTGGCGGCATCGTTGAAGGTGTCGGCATATTCAGGGTAGCGGATGTAGTCGAAGTGAATGCCATCAATGTCATAGCCAGCCACCAATTCCTCGCAAAGCCTTTTGAGGTAGTCGGAAGAGGCAGGCAGTCCGGGGTCGAGATAGTATTGGTCGCCGTGTTTCTTAAGCAGTTCGGGATGCGTCTTCATGAGACTTTTCCTGCCCATCTTCCTGGCGTTCTCCACCTTGAAGGCAGGCACGGTGACGAGCCAGGCGTGAAGTTCCATGCCACGCTTGTGTGTTTCTTCGATGGCAAAGGCAAGCGGGTCGTAGCCCGGGTCGCGGTCGAAGGTGCCGGTCAGGCAGACGTCCCAAGGTTCAATCTTGCTCGGGTAGATGACTGAGCCGCGGACTCGCGTCTGAAGGACGACAGTGTTGATGTGACAGGCCTGCAGCTGGTCGAGGATTTCGCAGAGTTCCTCCTTCTGCCGCTCTCTTCCCGAAGCACTTGTAGCCTTCGTCTTGGGCCAGTCCAAGCCCATGATGGTCGTCAGCCAGACGGCACGGACTTCATGCTTGGGGACAGGTGATGGCAGGATGGGGAAAAGATGGCTTTCGCCTTGTTCCCTTTCCATCTGAATGCTTTTAGGCAGGTAATCACTCTTTTTATGCAGGTTTTGTGCCCTTGTCTCAGTAAAAAGAAGGGCCGTCAGAAGACATATAATAATGAATAAGGTACGTTTCATGCTGCAAAGTTACGACTTTTTAAGGGAAAAGTGAAAAGTGGAAGGTGAAAATTGATTTAAGTTTAAAGATTATTTTGTAACTTTGTAGCCATAAATGAAGACATGAGGCAATTATCATGAAGACTGAGAAGCAGATTGCAGCAGCTGCGGCGGAGTTTGCAGAACGATGGCGAGGCAAAGGCGACGAGAAGAGCGAATCGCAACTCTTCTGGACAGACCTCCTTCAGAACGTCTTTGGCGTGGAGGATGTCGCCTCGTTCATTCGCTACGAGGAGCGCGTGAAGGTGGACAACACCAACTTCATCGACGGTCACATTCCTTCCACTCGGGTGCTCATTGAGCAGAAGTCCATCGATAAGGACTTGCGCAAAGGCATCGTGCAGAGCAACGGTGCTGTGCTCAATCCCTTCCAGCAGGCAAGGAAATACGTGTCGGGAATGCCTCTGAGCCAGCACCCGAGGTGGATAGTGACGTGCAACTTCCAGGAGTTCCTCGTCTATGACATGGAGCAACCCAACGGCGAGCCTCAGCAGATTCTCCTCAAGGACTTAGGTAAGGAGTATTACCGCCTGATGTTCCTTGTGAATGAGAAGAGCGAACACCTCTCGAAGGAAGAGCAAGTATCGTTCGACGCAGGCAAGATAGTGGCACGCATTCATGACGCTTTGATGAAGCAGTATGCTGACGACAGTCCCGAGGCGCTGCGATGGCTCAACATCCTGTGCGTCCGCATCGTCTTCTGTCTCTATGCCGAGGATGCCGGAGCTTTCCATCACGACCAGTTCCATGACTACCTCTCGCGCTACGAAGCCGAGGATATGCGTCGTGCCCTGCGCGACCTCTTCGAAGTTCTGAACACTCCGATGGAGAAGCGCAGCCGCTACCTGAAGGATGACCTGAAAGCCTTCCCCTACACCAACGGCGGACTGTTCGAAGAGGAGATAGAGATACCACAGTTCACGGAAGAACTTCGCCAAGTGCTCTTGCAGAACGCGAGCCTCGACTTCGACTGGAGCGAGATATCGCCCACCATCTTCGGTGCCGTCTTCGAGAGCACGCTCAACCCCGAGACACGTCGCAGCGGAGGTATGCACTACACCAGCATACAGAACATTCACAAGGTCATCGCCCCACTCTTCCTGAACGACTTGCGGCGAGAGCTTGACGACATCCTCGAAGAACCCGTGGAGCGGCAACGGCAGAAGAAGCTCGATGCCTATCAGGAGAAGCTGGCCTCGCTCGCCTTCCTCGACCCTGCTTGTGGCAGCGGCAACTTCCTCACGGAAACCTATCTCTCGCTGCGACGCCTGGAGAACGAAGTCATACGCGAACGCTATCACGGGCAGTCGTTCTTCAGCTTCGATTATGATCACCTCATCAAGGTCAGCATCCAGCAGTTCTACGGCATCGAGATAAACGACTTTGCCGTAGCCGTAGCCACCACAGCCCTTTGGATAAGCGAAGCGCAGATGCTGGCAGAGACAGAGAAGATAATAGGCCGCGACCTGGACTTCCTGCCCCTGAAGAGCTACACCAACATCCGCGAAGGCAACGCCCTGCGCATGGACTGGGAGAGCATCGCGCCCGCGAACCTTAATTATATCATGGGCAACCCGCCGTTCGTGGGAGCAAGATTGATGAGCAGCGAACAGAAGCAGGACGTGCTCGACATCTTTGGCGAGAAGTGGAAGAACGTAGGAAACCTCGACTATGTATGCTGCTGGTACAAGAAGGCAGCAGAACTCATGAAGGACAAGCCACAGGCAAGGGCGGCACTTGTCTCCACCAACAGCATTTGCCAAGGCGAGCAAGTGGCAAACCTCTGGCAGCCATTGATGGAGGAAGGCTTGCAGATTAACTTCGCTCACCGTACCTTCCGCTGGGACAGCGAGTCGAACCTGAAAGCTCATGTGCATTGTGTTATTGTTGGTTTCAGTTACTTTGATAACAAAGAACGTGTCATCTATGATAACGACAAAACAATAAAGGCAAGCCACATCAATGGTTATCTTACTGACGCACCAGACATTTTCATAGAGAGTAGGAAACGTCCGATATGTGATGTTCCTGAAATAGGAATGGGCAATCAGCCTATAGACGGAGGTAACTACATCTTTGATAAAGAGGAAATGGAAGAATTCATTAGGAAAGAACCTCTGTCTGCCAATCTCTTCCATCCTTACTATGGTGCTTATGAGTTCATCAACCAAAAGACTCGTTACTGTCTTTGGCTTGGTGATTGCTCGCCAGCAGAACTTCGAAAGATGCCACATTGCATGAAACGAATAGAGGCTGTACGAGATGCAAGGCTTGCAAGCAAGAGAGCATCAACACTGAAGCTTGCAGACAAGCCTACACGTTTCCAAACTGAGAACTTCCCTAAAGGCGACTACATTGTCATTCCCGAAGTTTCATCAGAGAAGCGTCGTTACATACCTATGGGCATTATGTCCGACGAGGTTATCTGTAGCAACAAACTTCGCATCATGCCCAACGTTTCGCTCTATCATTTTGGAGTCCTGCAAAGCAATGTCCACATGGCATGGATGAGGGCAGTTGCAGGTAGGTTGGAGATGAGGTATGATTATAGTATTGCCATTGTCTACAACAACTTCCCATGGCCTACACCTACGGACGAGCAAAGAAAAAAGATAGAACAGACGGCTCAGGCCATCCTCGATGCCCGGGCCATTTATCCTGACGCGTCGCTTGCCGACCTGTACGATGAATTGTCGATGCCGCCAGAGCTGCGCAAAGCACACCAGGACAACGACCGTGCCGTGATGCAAGCTTACGGATTCCCTGTGAAGTCCACCTTTACCGAAAGCCAGTGCGTCGCCGAGCTGTTTAAGTTATATAAAGAATTAACGAAATAAACACATTATATTATATATATGGAAGTCATACAAAGTTTCACTATCGACCACACGCATCTGAAGCCGGGCATCTATGTGTCTCGCGTGGACAAAGGCTTCACCACCTTCGACCTTCGCATCACCGAACCCAACAAGGAACCTGCAGTCGCCCCTGCCGCCATCCACAGCCTGGAGCACCTCATGGCTACTTGGTTCCGCAACAGCAGAGTCAAGGACGACGTGGTATATGTCGGCCCGATGGGTTGCCTCACAGGCATGTATGTCATCATGACGGGAACATATTCCGTAGAGGATATGCGGAGGCTCACCATCGAATGCCTGGAGTGGATTCTCGTTCAGGACAAGGTGCCCGCTACAGAACCACAGACTTGCGGCAACTACTTGCTTCACGACCTGCCCATGTGCAAGTGGGAGAGCGCTCGCTATCTCGACCGCCTCAGGCACGACTTCCATAGCGAATACACGAAGTTGCAGATTACCCTCGACGACGGAAAAGTATTTGCCGATGCATAGTTTCAAGGTTTCAACTTGTAACCATTGTGCCTGAAAAGTTCAAATAAATTTTGCCTTTAGCGAGACTTTTCGTAACTTTGCGTCCAAAAACTGCAAACAAGGGACGTCCGCGCTCCCAGGCTTTGCCACCGTACCTAAATAGTTAAATGACTAAATCGTAAATAAATAGTAAATCGTCAAATTGTAAATTGAGAAGATGTTGACATTCTGTATTGCTCTTGCCCTGCTGGTGCTGGGCTACTTCATATACGGCACATTCGTTGAGAAGGTTTTCGGCATTGACCCGAACCGCAAGATGCCCTGCTACGAAAAGCTGGACGGGGCCGACTATATCCCTATGCCCACGTGGAAAGTCTATACGGTGCAGTTCCTCAACATAGCCGGCACGGGTCCCATCTTTGGCGCCATGATGGGCGTGCTCTATGGGCCGGCAGCGTTCCTCTGGATAGTCTTCGGCTGCATCCTCGGCGGTGCCATGCACGACTACATGGCAGGCATGATAAGCATCCGGCGCGACGGAATGGGCTTGCCCGAAATCATCGGCGACGAATTGGGCAGCGTGTGTCGCCTGATAATGCGTGTCGTGACGCTCGTGCTGATGATTTGCGTCGGCGCATCGTTCGTGCTGATACCGGCTGGACTGATGGACCAACTGACGCTCAGACTCTTTGATGTGGCCGATACCAACCTCATCTGGACAGTCTTGATTCTCATCTTCTACCTCGCCGTCACAGTCTTTTCCATCAATAAAGTCATTGGCACCATCTATCCCATCTTCGGTGCGGCACTGCTCATCATGGCAGTCCTCATCGGTTTTGGCATCTTTACGCACGAAGGCCACATTCCCGGCATTGCCGAAGCTTTCACCGACCATTATCCCATTCCCTATACGCCTTTGTTTCCTGGCCTCTTCATCACGATAGCCTGCGGAGCTGTGAGCGGCTTCCATGCCACGCAAAGCCCGATGATGGCGCGTTGCATCAAGAACGAGAAGTATGGCCTGCGTTGCTTCTATGGCGCTATGGTGACGGAAGGTGTGGTTGCCCTCATCTGGGCTGCTGCCGCTATTAAGTTCGTCGATATGCTTGATATCGCAGGTGCAACGCCTTATGAGAAGCTCTATAATGCCATGACCGCCTGCGGAACGGTGAAGATGAACCCCGGCCTGTTGGTAGAGCGTATGTGCAGCGACTGGCTTGGCAATGCGGGACTTGTCCTTGCCGTGCTTGGCATCGTGGCAGCCCCGATGAGCACCGGCGGCAGTGCTTTCCGTGCAGCCAGAATGATAGTGGCCGACTTCAGCCACTACGACCAGAAGCCGCTTGCAAAGCGACTCCTGCTCACTGCCCCCTTGTTTGCCGTTGCCATCGCCATGCTGAACGTCAGCAGCTTCAAGGTGCTGTGGCTCTATGTCTCATGGTTCAACCAAGTGCTCGCCACCTTCACCTTCTACACCATCGCACATTTCCTGCGCCACAGGACAGACGGAAAGGGCATCCTGCCTCGATGGTCGTGGCTCATTGCCTACTTCCCCGCCGTCTTCATGTGTGCCGTGAGTGCCTGCTTCATCCTCATCGACAAGGAGAATGGCTTCGGCATGGACACGACTTGGGGTTATGCCATCGGCGGCGCCTTTACTGCCGTGATTGCAATTTGGTTTATGATTAAGAATCTAAAACGATGATAACATTTACAGTCTCACTACTTTGCCTCCTGCTGGGTTACATACTCTACGGAGCTTTCGTGGAGCGCGTCATACGTCCCAGCAGTACAACTGCCATGCCGTGCTACACGAAGCAGGACGGCGTTGACTACCTGCCCATGCCTGCATGGAGAGTGTTCCTCATCCAGTTCCTCAACATCGCAGGCACAGGTCCCATCTTCGGAGCCATCATGGGCATACTCTTCGGCCCAGCTGCCTACCTTTGGATAGTGCTCGGATGCATCTTTGCAGGAGCCGTTCACGACTATCTATGCGGCATGATTTGCATCAGACAGGGCGGTGTGTCGTTGCCCGAGATTATCGGCAATGAGTTGGGCGACGGCATGCGACTGGTGATGCGAATAGGAGCATTGGTGTTGCTTGTTTTGGTAGGAGCAGTCTTCGTGACGACACCCGCTGCCTTGCTCGACGAGATGGTGCCCGATAACGGTTGGTTCTTTTCGAAAAGCTTCTGGCTGATACTCATTTTCCTTTACTTCATCCTTGCCACGCTTTTGCCCATAGACAAACTCATCGGCAGAATCTATCCTGTCTTCGGCCTCGCATTGCTGCTTATGGCTGTGGGAATTTGCTGGGGTATTTATACGAAGGACGGTTGGATGCCGGAGCTGACGGACGCGCCTTTTGTGACGCATCATCCGAAAGGTCTGCCCATCTTCCCAATGCTTTGCATCACCATTGCTTGCGGTGCCATTAGTGGTTTCCACGGAACGCAGAGCCCACTCATGGCAAGATGCCTGACCAGTGAACGTCTTGGCCGTCCTGTCTTCTACGGAGCCATGATAACAGAGGGAGTGGTGGCACTCATCTGGGCAGCAGCAGCCGTGAAGTTTGCCAGCACGCTTCCGGGTGAGGCTGGAGCGACAGCTTACGAGAAGCTTGCAGCCATGGGCAACCCATCTATTGTCGTCAATAACATCAGCACCGGCTGGATGGGAACAATCGGAGCCGTGCTTGCCATTCTTGGTGTGGTGGCAGCCCCCATCACCAGCGGCGATACGGCATTCCGCAGCGCCCGTCTCATTACGGCCGACTTCCTTCACATCAGCCAAAGGAGCATCGCCAAGCGTCTCATGCTTTGCCTTCCGCTCTTCGCCATCACGACGGCATTGTTCTTCATCGACTTCAATGCACTTTGGCGTTACTTCGCATGGACGAACCAAACCCTTGCATGCATCATGCTTTGGGCTGCTGCGGTATGGCTGCGAAGAGGGCGTAAGTTATACCTAATAGCGCTTCTGCCGGCCCTCTTCATGACCGTGGTATGCACGAGCTACATACTCATTGCTCCTGAGGGCTTCGGCCTGCCGCTCAGCGTTGGCCTTTATTCCGGCGTAGCGATGATGGTTGTGCTGGCGCTATTGTTTTGCAAATTCATTTTTAAACAACCTAAATAAATAATTATTGTTATGAAGAAAATCTTTATTGTACTGTTTCTTACAGTCGTTTCAATGAGTGCTTTCGCACAGTTCGAGAAGGGTACAAAGTATGTCAACGCTTCGCTTACGGGTTTCGGTATTGACTGGCACAAGGCAGGCGGCTTCCATCTTGGTGTTGGAGCCGGTGCCGGTTACTTCGTAGCCGACCAGTGGATGGTGCTCGGTCAGATTGGTTGGAACCATCAGGACGGTGCCAACGAGTTCAACCTCGGTGCAGGCGGTCGCTATTACATGTCACAGAACGGTTTCTTCTTTGGCTGTGGCCTTCGTTATGGCTTGAACAGTGCCGGCGGTGATGCACCCGTCAATCACAACGCCTATCTGACTCCCGAAGCAGGCTATTGCTTCTATCTGAACGACCATGTCAGCATTGAACCCTCCGTCTATGTCGACATGTGTCTGAACCACTTTAAGGACTTCACGAAGATTGGCTTGAAGGTCAGCTTTGGCTACTACTTCTAAACAAAGACGTATCACTAATAAAGGAAAGGGGATGTGCTGTGGTCAGCGCATCCCCTTTCTTTTAGACAAACATATGCATGGTTGATTTCATGCATGCGTATTATTTGCCCAAAGTATGCGTATTATTTGCCTCAAGCATGCGTATTATTTGCCCAAAGCATGCGTATTATTTGTCAAGGTTAGGCAGGAAGAAGTCGAAGTCGGTGCGGCGGCATTGCAACGTGCCGTCGGTGAAGATGAGTTCGCCACACTCCAGCGAGGAGCGACGTTCCTCGTAAGGGTAGTTGCCGATGTCGTTCTTGTTGGCTCGTGTATGAGCCGTGCGACCTGGATGCGTGAAGTAGATGATATACGCCTTGCCGCCTACCACTACGACGTCTCCGTGAGCTCCGCTCGGACCATCATCGGGGCGGCTGGTGGCATCTTCGAGGATGCAACCCAGCCTTTCCCACTTCTTCAGGTCGGCCGAACGATAGACGCGCATACCGTGCCACTCGTCCGTAAGCATCCAATAGTAGTCGGCAAAGCGGAATATCTTCGGTCCTTCGCAGGCTCCTTCTGTCACTACAGGACGTCCCTGTGTCCAGTGCTTCAGGTCTCTGCTTTCGGAGGTCCAGATGTTGGCACGGTCGTCTTTCTTATACCACGCGTGCCAAAGCCCCTCCTCGTCCTGACAAAGTGAGATGTCGATGATGTTCTCCTCGCCGAAATTCACTGGGCCACGGTACTTCCAATCCCAGCAGTTCTTGCTCGTGTAGTGCATCGTCGTGGCTTTTCCGCCCCAATGATTCTGCACGCCGCGCTTGTATGTGACGAAGAGATGGTAGGTTCCCTTGTGGTAAATCACGTCGGGAGCCCAGAAAGTGTTGTGGCCTCGCTCGAAGTCAAGGTCGAGTGTGCCGCGATAGTACCACGACTTGCCGTTGTTCACGCTCTCGCCGATGCCGATGGGATTGCCGAAGCAATAGGCCACGTCGGCTGTCTCTTGGTTGGCGCGACGCTGGGTGTAGAGCACCCACCACGCTTTCTCTGCCCTGTTGTAGAACACAACGGGGTCTGCCGCGCCATCGGTCACGGGGTCACGGAACATTGGGGCTGGTGCCTTATGCTGTTCGGCCGAACTGGTAATGGTCAGCATGACTGCTGCCAGAAGTAGTAACTTTTTCATGTTTCTGCTGGTATTAGAGTTTGAAAGGGATAGTTGTTTTTAGAAAAGAGACAGGAGGCAAGTGCCGTGACGGTATTTGCCTCCTGCTGATTTGACATTAGTCTTGTAGAGATTAGTTATTTTCGGGACGGAGCTTGCGAACGGTCTCGGCGGTGCGCCACATCTCGCTGTCGCGCAGGGCAGCCAGTTCCTTCTCGAGGCCGATGCGGTAGTCGGGCTTCGAGTTGGCGTCGATGCTAATCTGTGCCTCATGGCCGCTCTTGACGGAGGCATACAGCTCCTGGACGACAGGCTTGATGGCGTCGTGGAAACGAGGATACCAGTCGAGGGCGCCGCGCTGTGCCGTAGTGGAGCAGTTGGCGTACATCCAGTCCATTCCCTTCTGTGCGAAGAGAGGCATGAGGCTCTGTGTGAGCTCTTCGACGGTCTCGTTGAAGGCCTCGCTGGGCGTGTGGCCGTTCTCGCGGAGCACTTCGTACTGAGCCAGCAGCAAGCCCTGGATGGCACCCATCAGAGAGCCGCGCTCGCCGGTGAGGTCGCTGGTGGCTTCGCGCTGGAAGGTGGTCTCGAAGAGATAGCCCGAGCCGATGCCGATGCCGAGGGCAAGAGTGCGGTCCAGAGCCTTGCCGGTTGCGTCGTTATATACTGCGTATGAGCTGTTCAGGCCGCGTCCTTCCAGGAACATGGTGCGCAGGCTTGTGCCGCTACCCTTAGGTGCTACCATGATGACGTCGATGTCCTTTGAGGGCACGCAACCCGTGCGGTCGTTCCATGTGATGGCAAAGCCGTGGGAGAAATAGAGAGCCTTGCCGGGGGTGAGATACTTTTGGAGAGTGGGCCAGACGCTCATCACGGCTGCATCGGAAAGCAGACACATGACGATGGTACCCTTGTCGGCAGCCTCTTCGATGGAGAAGAGTGTCTCGCCCGGAACCCATCCGTCGCCGATGGCCTTCTCGAAGGTCTTGCCCTGGCGCTGGCCTACGATGACGTTAAAACCGTTGTCGCGCAGGTTGCAAGCCTGGCCGGGACCTTGTACGCCGTAGCCGATGACGGCAATCGTCTCGTCCTTCAGAATCTCACGTGCCTTTTCAAGAGGGAACTCTTCGCGTGTCATCACTTCCTCGATGACACCGCCAAAATTCATTTTTGCCATAGTATTTGAATTTATTAAACTTGAATTTTGAATAAATTTAGTGTGTTATCCTTCGTTTCGTCTGCAAAGTTACGACAAAAAGTTGAAAGTTGAATGTTGAAAGTTGAAAATTTAAGTTGAAAGTTAAAAATTAAGTTGAAAGTTGTTATAGCGGTCATTTTACTTGACTGAAGGCTGGAGCAGGTGCAGATAAACGGCGTAGCGGCTGAAGTGGATGCCGTTGTACGGTTCGAGGAAGAACTCCTTGCTGGCACAGCCCTCGGGAACCCGGAAGCGGAGCACGCCGTCTTTGTCGCAACGCTCCATGCTGGCGAGCACTCGGTCCACGTCGGGGACTATCTCGGGGGCAAGCTCGATGGGTGCCAAGCGGTTCTGCGTGGTGCGACGTGCCTGCCGGTAGTCCTTCATGGTGAGTGCGTCGTCGGCCATTCTGACACCCAGCAGGACAGGTCCATACAGGAAGGCATAGTACTGGGAGCCGCCTTTCACGACCTCTGCCCGCAGCTGCGGATTGAGACGGACCTCTATCCTGTCGCCACGATGCCACTTGCGGTTCAGCATGACGTAACCCTCCGTCGTCTGGCTCTCCGTATCTATCTCGCGTCCGTTTACCTTCACGCCGATGCCTTTGCTCCACCACGGCAGGCGGAGCGCAACGGTCAGTCGCTTGGCTCGCTTCAGGTTTTCCACTTCGATGCTGACGGTGTTCGCCTTCGGGAACTCGGTGGAGGTCCTCAAGGAGAGGCCTTGCTCTTGCCAGTTGACGCTGGATGCCGTGTACATATTCACGAAGAGGGAGTCGGCACGGTGGGCATAAATCATCTTTCCGAGCTTTGCCGGAGCCTGGATGCCTGTGCCTGTGCAGCACCAGAAACTGTCGAAGCGCGAGCTGTATATCTTGTACGAAGCCGGCCGCATCGAGGTGTAATAGACGCACATGCCTTCCAGCGGGTCGTAGTTGGCAAGGATGTGGTTGAGGAGGACACGTTCGTAGTAGTCGACGTACTTCATGTCGCCGTCGTCCTGATAGAGGGCTTCGGTGAGGCGCATCATGTTGACGGAGTTGCAGCTCTCGGGACCTCCGGCTTTCGTCAGACGGCTCTCGAACTCGCTCGTCGGGAAGAAGTGCTCGCCGGTGCTGTTGCCGCCGTTTGCCCAGGTGTGCTGCGTCACCACAGTCTGCCAGAAGAAGCGGGCGGCGCGGCGATAGTCGTCCTTGTCGGTATAGTTATAAACGCTCTCGAATCCCGTGAACTTCGGAATCTGGGTGTTGGCGTGCCAGCCTTGCAAGACGTCCCGCCCCTGGGCAGCCGGCACCCACATATCCTCGTCGTTGAGGCGTTCTGCCCATTCCAGGAAACGCTTCTCGCCCGTGACAGCATAGATGTTGATGAAGGATTCGTTGATGCTACCATGCTCACAGACAAGGAGTTTCTGCATCTGTTCGTGGTCGAGTCGGTCCATCACCTTCTCGCCGAACCATCGTCCCAAATCGACCATGACTGTCTTCGCCAAGTCGAGACGGAAGGTGCGGAAGACGTCGTAGAGCCCGAGCAAAGTCTTGTTCATGACATAGACCGGCTCCCAAAGGCCATTGACCTTCGGGTTGGAGGTTGTGAAGTTGCCCTTCGCTACCTCGGCAAACACGCTCTTCACGCCCGGTTGTGCGCCCACGAAGCCTTCGCCGTCTGCCAGCTGGCACTCGCGCAGCCCTTCGACGGCGGCTCGGACACGTGGCACGATGGCTTCATCGCCAGTCGTTTCGTACATCATCGCCATAGACGAGAGCCAGAAACCCAGTATGTGACCGGAGAGAGGGCCTGCTCCCCAGATGTTTTCCGACTCCCAGTAGGGATAAGGCTCCGCGCCTCGCTGCGACACGCCGGCTTCCTTGCGGAACCACGAAAGCAGCCTGTCCACATCGAGGTCCAGCAGATACTGGTGGTCAAGCTCCATGAGAGCGTGCATCGCAGAGTCGGTGACGCGTACATCCTGCAGGCCGAAGAGCTGCCGGACGGGTTGGTGGAGAGGCTTTGCCACGATTTGCAGGTCGTCTTTCGGAGCAGTCTTCCTGCCGAAAGATTGCGTAGAAAATGCTGCCATACAGCAGAGAATCAGATAGAGTGTCCTTTTCATTGTCGTTATTTTACATGGATTAGATGTGCAAAGATACAAAATAAATATGAAGAAAAGAAGAACGAAAACTAAAAACTTCCTTTTCTTTTGCAATCTACGTTTTACATAATGACTGATTCAAGTTGATTTTAAATCCACTCAAATAGAATATAAGGACACGAAATCCTGCAGCATTTGTATGACCGCGCATTATAGTTTTTTTCTCCTTCCAGCCTGCCTCGTTTACCAACCTGGCGTGCCGGGTTGTTTGCACATACATGTAGATGCAATTGCACATACATGTAAATGCAATTGCATCTACATGTATGTGCAAACCACTTGTCGTAGTATCTCAGCCTGAGCAACTTAGAAATTCGGGCAAAAAGGGGTGTAAAATCGGACTATTCTGAGTGCCGGACAAGGGGGACATTTTGCTTTTTTCGCATAGTTACCTATTTAACTCCTCTCTATGATTCCCGAAACTTAAATAATTTATATATATTTGCAATGTAAAAAGCGTATGCTATGCGTTCTGTAGTCACTCTTTTACTTACAATGTTCTTCGTCCTGAGCTGGGCACAGGAACGTGTGTTACAGGGTCATGTCGTTGATGCCGCGACAGGAGAACCCTTGCCGTATGCTGCTGTATATAAGGAATCTGGCAGTGGCGTGATGACCAATGTGGAGGGAGAATACAGACTGTCAGCAACGGAGCAGGATGTCCTGACGTTCTCGTTCGTCGGTTACGAAAAGTTGCGCCTCCGTGCTTCCGAACTGCCGCAGACAGTAAGGTTGACGCCTTTTGAGCAAGTCCTGAGGGAAGTCGTCGTGATGCCAATGGACGAATGGAGCATCGTAAGTCAAGTCATCAGTAACCTAAAGAGTGATTTCTCCAAGCATAAGAACAAGAAGCAGCCTTATTTCATGCGTGCCTTACTAAAGAACAAGGAGGACTCCTATCTGATAGAAAGCATCTTGTCTGCAAAGTCGGCCGTAAACCTTCGTGAAGAGGAGATGCTTAGCGGCAGGACGGGACTGAACATGGATGGTTCAATCAGCCGCATAAACCTAAGGCTCAGCAATATACAAAGAATGACAGAAGTCGGTCCGTCGGCTTTTAAGAGCAGGTACTGGGAGCAATCCGTCAAACCGCTCTACAGCCTACGAATGGCGAAGGATTACTACGACATAGAGGTCGGGACGCTCCTCGGCAGTGATGGAGAAAGGCTTTATCGCATTGAGTTCCGCATGAAAAAGGAACAACGACAGAGATGGAAGAGGGAATCTCTCGCTGACAGACGCCACATCATAGGCACGGCTTACATTAATGCAAAAACGCTACGCTTGCTTCGTTTCGATGGGAAAGTGGATAATGCCTACCAAAGTGTGAACTTCCAACGCACCCCAACCGACATCAACTTCTGTATGAACTATGACTATTCCAACGGCTATGCAGTCGTGAACTACCTTTCTTTCAAAGGTGGAAACGAGGGAATGAGGTATCAGGGCATCTTGTATGGTATTCGGGATGACAGCCTTCTCGTCTCTTTGTCTGTTTTTGAAGGGGACAATATCATCAATACATTAGGCAATGCAGGCTTCGACGAAGCACTTTGGGAACGTCTCAATATCGTGAAGCGAACTGCTGAAGAAGAAAAGAAGGCACACTCCCAATCTCTCCCCTAAAGAATGTGTGCTGTTACTTGAAGCAGACCTTTGCCTGGCAGACCACATCTCCCTCGTTCTTACGAACTTCGATGTCGGTCTCTTTGTCGCTGATGACTTGCTCGTAGAAGCTGAGGCGGTCGCCAAGATACGACTCCGACTTGTAGGCAATCTCGAAGCGGCGGATGCCTCCCTGCTCGAAGCGATGGCGAGGGAAGAGGTCGAGGATGTGCTCGATGTACTTGATGCTGTTGATGTGGCCGTTGATGTCTACGTCGCTGTAGTAGGTGTCGATGGTGCGGATGAGCTTTGGCTCGCGGAAACGGAAACGGCCGTGACCTTCGATGGGACACACGTTCTCCTCCTCGGGCACGATGTATCGGAGGATGTCGCCATCGTAGAGCGTGAGCAGGTCGCACGGCTTTCGCGTCTCCATGTCAATCATTGCCCACACGCTCCTTGCGTAGCCCAAAGGCTTCCCCTCGGCAGAAAGGATGGCGAAGTTACGGTTCGTGAAGAGCTTCATCACGCTCTCCACCCACGTCCTCACCTCGCAATGCTCGTACTGACGCGGCATCTCCATCATTTCAATACTGAGCCTTGAGAGCACCCAGGTGTGCTTCGTCTCGTTCAGAGCACCGATGCCCCAGCCGCGCTTCTGCGAATGATTGCCCGCAGCATTTAGCAAGTGATTGCCAAGCACACCAAGGAAGATGCGCCCGGTGAAGTCGACATGAAAGGGCTCGACGTAGAAAGGGTAGGCGTCAATACGTTCCATAAATTAAGAATTGTTGTGTTCCTCTTCTCGCTTCGCAATGTACTGGTCGAGACGTTCGATGCAGGACTTCGTCACAGCAATGCGGCCTGTACGGACAAATTGCAGGACGCAACCAAGGGCGTCGAGCTGGGTGAAGAGCTCTATCACGTCCTTCGTGATGCCGGTATTCTCTACGATGGTGTATGTGGGGTTCACCTCGACGATGCGGGCATCATAGCGACGAACAATGCACGAAATATCTTGATTGGCAAGCACCATCGGTGTGGAGAGCTTCAGCAGGGAAGTCTCGAGGATGAATATCTCGTCGTCGATGAAACAATTGGCTTGCAGCACGTCAATCTTCTTCTCGATTTGCTTGGTCAGCATCTCCGCCATTTCCTGCTTGCAATAGCAGGTGATGGTGTATTTATGAACACCTGGAGTGGAAGAGGCGCATACGTTGAGGCTCTCGATGTTGACCTGCCGACGGGTAAAGACAGCAGTTATCTGGTTGAGGATACCTGCGAAGTTCTCCGAATAAATGATGAGCGTGTAGAGCGTCAAGCCATCGTGACTGAGCAAGGCCCCTTCGTGACCAGGCACAGCAGGACGTGCCACAGCATTACGCTTAAAGGTTTCTATCTGATTGCCCCCTGCGGTGTCTTGCGCAAGGGTTGCTCTTCTCTGGCGGGAAAGGTTCTTCTCGAAGCTGTCACGTTCAATGGCCGCCGCTGCAAGCACAGCATCGTTGAAGCCTTGCATCTCCTGAGCTTGCTCCAACTCGTCGCACTTGCCGCACGTATTGCAATCGCCGCATTCCGCAGCACCCATATTCTTGTTCTTCTTCATTGCTTACTGCTTAATTAACTTCTAAAAGCATTTCGTCCACATTGGCTCCTGGAGGTGTCATGGGGAGCACGTTATCTTCTTCCTTCACAGCACACTGCAGGAGGTAAGGGCCATCGGTGGCGAGCATCTCCTTGATGGCTGCATCGAGGTCCTTTCTGTCTATCACGGTGCGGCAGGGAATGTTATAGCCTGCGGCAATCTTCTCATAGTCTGGATTGACCATCGGCGTAAACGAGTAACGCTTGTTGAAGAACATGTACTGCCACTGGCGCACGTTGCCGAGGAAGTTGTTGTTTAGGAGAATCATCTTCACGGGAATCTGGTTCTCCATGATTGTGCCCAGCTCCTGAATGGTCATCTGGAAGCCTCCGTCGCCACAGAACATACACACAGTTCTGTCGGGAGCACCATAACAGGCACCCATGGCAGCAGGAATGCCGAAGCCCATTGTGCCGCAGCCGCCGCTGGTGACGACGGAACGAGGCTTAGTGAACTTGAAGTAGCGGCAGCCAAACATCTGGTTCTGGCCGACATCTGTTACGAGGATGGCTTCGTTCTTTGCAGCCTCGCTCACCTTGCGCACCACTTCTCCCATCAAGAGTGGCCCTTCTTTGGGATTGAGGGCTGCGTCGATAACCTTCGTGTATTCTTTTTCTGCGTAGGGTTTAAAGCCATCTATCCAAGCTTTGTGCGTTGTCTTTTCCACAAGCTTTGTCACCTCGGGCAAAGTCTGTTTGCAGTCTCCAAGAACAGAGAGCGTGGGCTTCACATTCTTGCCAAGCTCCGAAGGGTCAATCTCAAAATGGATAATCTTTGCTTGCTTGGCATAAGTCTTCAGATTGCCAGTCACTCGATCGTCGAAGCGCATACCGACGGCAATAAGCAGGTCGCATTGGTTGGTCATCACATTAGGAGCCAGATTGCCGTGCATACCAAGCATTCCCATATTTAGGGGATGGTCGGAAGAAACGGCGGAAAGGCCGAGAATGGTCGAGGCAAAAGGTATCTGAGCCTTCTCGCAAAGTTCAATCAGTTCCTTGTTTGCCTGAGCCAACTCTACACCTTGACCAACGAGCATGAAGGGCTTCACGCTCTCGTTAATCATTCGGGCCGCTTTCTCGACAGAGCCTTCCTCGGGCAGAGGATAGGGGTTGTAGCTGCGGATGAAGTCGACCTTCTGCGGAGCATATTCAATCATTGCCGTCTGAGCATTCTTTGCAAAGTCGAGCACCACAGGACCTGGCCTGCCGCTCTTTGCAATGAAGAAGGCACGAGCCACAGCCCAAGGAATATCCTCAGCACGGCGTATCTGATAGTTCCACTTCGTGATGGGCTGCGTCACGCCTACCACATCGACCTCTTGGAAAGCATCTGTACCAAGCATGGCCGCACCTACCTGTCCGCAAATGACGACCATCGGCGTGGAGTCAATCATGGCATCGGCAACGCCTGTAATTGTATTCATTGCACCGGGACCGCTTGTCACGATGGCACAACCCACCTTTCCGCTGACACGGGCATAGCCTTGAGCAGCATGAACGGCAGCTTGTTCGTGGCGGACAAGGATGTGATGCAGGGTCGTCTTATGGTCGTAGAGGGCGTCATAAGTAGGCATGATAGCACCGCCCGGATAGCCGAAGAGCACATCCACGCCCTCATGTTCGAGGCTTCGCATCAAAGCCTCAGCACCGCTTATCTTTTCGTTCATTATTTAATAATGTTATCCTTTCGCGCTGCAAAGGTACTACTTTTAATTGAAGAATGAAGAATGAAGAATGAAGAATTTTACTTTATGCTCAAATAATTCATTAATCTTTGCTCATTGTTCCACGTTTTTAGTAACTTTGCTGGCATAATAACATAAATCTATCTATGATGAAGAAACTTGTGTCGATAACAATATTGCTTCTTGTGGCTATACGTGCAGAAGCGCAGGTCATTAGGAGTGGTGAATTGTGGCCTGATGATGAAGGCGTTCACATCAATGCCCATGGAGGCGGTGTCCTCAAGTATGGCGACACTTATTATTGGTATGGCGAGCACAAAGCAGAGAATACTTCGAACGCATTGGTTGGGGTGACGTGCTACAGCTCAAAGGATTTGCTCCATTGGCACAACTGCGGCGTGGCTCTCAGCGTCAGCGACGAGCATGGTCACGACCTCGAGCGTGGCTGCATCCTGGAGCGTCCGAAGGTCATATATAATAATGTAACGAGGAAGTTCTGCATGTGGTTCCATCTCGAATTGAAGGGTAGGGGATACGATGCTGCACGTTATGGCGTGGCAGTGGCTGAACGGCCCGAGGGTCCCTTCAAGTTCCTGTATTCCCAAAGGGCTGATGCCGGCACATGGCCTATTGAGTTTGGAGAGAAGGAACTTGCTATTGTCGATACGCTGGACGTAGCAAATTTCGAGCAGCAATGGACACCGGCTTGGCTGAAAGCTGTCGGGGAGGGACTCTTTGTGAAGCGTGACTTCCAGTCGGGACAGATGTCGCGCGACATGACGCTCTATGTCGACGATGACGGACGGGCATATCACATCTTCTCTTCCGAAGATAACCTGACCTTGCATATTGCAGAGCTGACAGCCGACTATCTGCACCATACAGGTCGCTATACCCGCATGGCACCGGCCGGACACAACGAGGCGCCTGCCATCTTCAAGCACGACGACACCTATTGGATGATAACTTCCGGCTGCACAGGCTGGGAACCTAACGAGGCACGCATGTTCTCGTCCACAAGTATCTGGGGGCCGTGGCAGCAGCATCCCAATCCTTGTCGAGGACCGAAGGCAGAGAAGACCTTCGGCGGGCAAAGTACTTTTATCCTAAAGACCGATGCAGGCATCATCTTCATGGCCGACATCTGGCGTCCGCGCCATCCTATTGATGCCCGTTACATCTGGTTGCCTATCGAGTTTGAGGACAGCAAGCCTGTCATCCGCTGGCGGGATGAGTGGAAGCCTCAACTCTGATGCATCTGCCTTTATACGATGCGTACACCGCCCTTGTCTGCACTGCTGACACTTGCGGCATAGTGCTGTAAGGCCTTGCTGACGACTCTGTTGCGTCGCAGAGGTTGCTGTGGACGAGCGGCGAGTTCTTCGTCGCTGAGCTTCACATTGATGGAGCGGCTGGGGATGTCGATGACGATGATATCGCCGTCTTTTATCTTACCGATGTTGCCACCGCTGGCTGCCTCGGGACTGATGTGCCCGATGGAGAGACCGCTTGTGCCGCCAGAGAAGCGTCCGTCGGTAATGAGGGCGCATTCCTTGCCCATGTGCATCGACTTGATGTACGAGGTGGGGTAGAGCATCTCCTGCATGCCAGGACCGCCTTTCGGGCCTTCGTGCGTGATGACGACGCAATCGCCTTTCTTCACTTTGCCGCCAAGGATGCCTTCGCAAGCGTCTTCCTGAGAGTCGAAGCAGACGGCCGGACCTTCAAAGTGCCAAAGCTCAGGAGCAACGCCAGCCGTCTTGACGACGCAACCGTCCTGAGCGATGTTGCCGAAGAGGACAGCCATTCCGCCATCCTTCATGTAGGCATGTTCGATGTCGCGGATGCAACCGTTCTCGCGGTCGGTATCGAGTGTCTCGAAGTATGTTTCCTGAGAGCCCATCACGTTGCTGAACTTGCCACCAGGGGCGCTACTATAGATGCGCTTTGCCTCTGGGTCGATGGTCTTGCCTGTGATGCTGTATTTCTCAATGTCTTCGCCAAGTGTGGCGCCGTTGACGCGCTTGCAAGAGAGGTCGAGCAGGTTGCCTTTAGCAAGTTCGCCAAGTATGCCGAGAATGCCTCCAGCACGGTTCTCCTCCTGAATGCTGTACTTCTGCCAGTTTGGCGAGAGTTTGCAGAGGAAGGGCACTTTGCAGCTCAGCTGGTCGATGTCCTTCATCTTGAAGTCCACTTCAGCTTCCTGAGCGACTGCAAGCAGGTGGAGCACAGTGTTCGTGCTTGCGCCCATGGCGATGTCGAGTGTCATGGCGTTGAGGAAAGCCTGACGGGTTGCGATGCTGCGTGGCAGCACGCTTTCGTCTCCGTCCTCGTAGTAAGCGAGGGCATTCTTTACGATAATCTTGGCAGCGTCCTTGAAGAGCTGTATGCGGTTCTTGTGTGTGGCGAGGATGCTTCCGTTGCCAGGGAGCGAGAGTCCGATGGCTTCGGTCAGCGAGTTCATTGAGTTCGCTGTGAACATGCCTGAGCAAGCGCCGCAGCCTGGGCAAGCCATCTGCTCTACCTGAGCCAGTTCCTCGTCGCTGACGGTTGGGTCGCCACCTTTCACCATAGCAGTGATGAGGTCGGCGTTCTCGCCATTGAGCTTGTGAGATTCCATTGGTCCACCGCTTACAAAGACGGCCGGGATGTTCAGTCTCATGGCAGCCATCAGCATGCCTGGGGTCACCTTGTCGCAGTTGGAGATGCAGACCATTGCATCTGCTTTGTGAGCATTTACCATGTACTCCACCGAGTCGGCGATGATGTCGCGCGAGGGTAGGGAGTAGAGCATGCCGTCGTGACCCATGGCGATGCCGTCGTCGATGGCGATGGTGTTGAACTCAGCTGCGTAGCAACCGAGCTTTTCTATCTCTTGTTTGACAATCTGTCCTATCTCGTGGAGGTGTGTATGACCGGGGACGAACTGTGTGAACGAGTTGACGACAGCGATGATTGGCTTGCCGAACTGTTCCCTCTTCATGCCGTTAGCGACCCAGAGGGCACGGGCTCCGGCCATGCGACGGCCTTCTGTACAGACCGCGCTTCTCAATGTATGTTTCATAAACCTGATGTTTTCTTGCATATGCGAATAGGCTGCAAAGTTAGCATAAATCTTTCGTTTAGCCAACAAAACATTACATAATTATATATTATATGCGCAAAAAGATATTGCGGCTGCATATTTAGTCAGCAAAAGACGGCAGCCAAAAGTATTAGGGTGTCAAACGCCCTATGGGGAATTTATAAATTAAACATGGAGTATTGAATCACACACTTAGGTGCATTGTCCAAAAAATTACTAATTCCTTGCCCGAAGAATGCTAATACTTTGCCCGAAGAATACTAATACTTTGCCCGAAGAATACTAATACTTTGCCCGAAGAATACTAATACTTTGGCAGTTCGTCGCGCGTGATTGCGCAATCCTGCTCCAGCGCGTCGTTCCACCAATCTATGTTAGCGTTCGAGTGGTCCGTGCTGTCCCATGCATCGCCGCTGGTTTGGTTCGTGCGAGCGTAGTCGTACCATGGGATGAGGAAACTCCAGTGCTGACCGTCCTGCCACAGTTGCGAGAGTTTCGGAATGCCTCCGAACTCGCTGATGGCATAGAGCTTGCCCGGGTAGGCTTCGTGGAAGTAGTCGTACCACCAATGCATCTCGCTGAGGTTCTTGTTGTAGAAGTCATACGCTACAATATCGACGTATTCATCGCCTGGGTACCAGCGCTTTGAGTCTCCTGCGTTAAAGATCCAGATGAGGTTGGTCAGACCATGGTAGTTGACCATGCGGTCGTACATCACCCGCCAAAGTTCTTTGAAGACTTCTGGTCCGTCGATGCCCCACCAGAACCAAGCTTTGTGCCAATCGGTGCCAGGATAGGCTTCCGTCCAGTTGCCTTGAGCTTCGTGAAGCGGTCGCCAGAGGACAGGAACCTTTGCTGTCTTCAAGGGCTTCAGCCATTTGGCTACTTGGTCGATACGACTTATGAGCGTGTTGTACTCGTCGCTACCGCGTGCAAGGATGGCCGAGGGACGGAACCCCGTCTGCTTATCTTCTGTGCCAGGCGTACATGTCCAGTCGGAGCCATCATTGGTGGGCATGTTCCAGTGCCACATGGCCGACATGATGCCGCCTGCCCTTGTCCAGTTGCGCCAGAGGGTAGCGTTGCTGTAGTTTATCCAGCCACCGGAAGAGGAATGGATATCATGAATGAAGTCGATGGTGTTGATGGCCGGATACTTGCCGGTGTACTTGTAAACCCATTCGGCCTCGTTCGTGTTGTAGTTGACGCAGGCATGCGTACCCGTCAGTATCTTCTTCCCGACATTCTCCTCGAGATAGGTGAGCAGGTTCTGTGCTTCCTTCGAACGGTTGCTCCACTTCGGAACAGCCTCGAAAGCGACGCTGTCAACCGTTTCCACATCACAACGAATGGTTGAGCCATCGCATCTGTAAACAATCATATTCTGCACCTGTGCCTTCGAAGCGAGGGCCATTATGGCGAATATGAGTAAGGAGAGGTTTTTCATAGTAATTTAAATAATGTAGGGACGCCGAAGCGTCCCTACTGTTATGACGTTAAAGCGCTTTTCGCAATAACGGTTTCTATTACAGGCTCCAGTCTTCCTGCGTCTTGCGAACGTAGGTCTTGTAGCGGCGCTGAGCAGCAGCCTTACAAGCGTCGTAGAGCTCTTGAGCCTCTTCGGGTGCGGCCTTCTTCAGAGAGAGGAAGCGAACCTCGCCCTCAAGGAACTCTTGGAACTTATCCCAATCGGGCTCCTTGCTGTCGAGCTGGAAGGGAGTCTTGCCCTCTTCAGCCAGAGCAGGATTGTAGCGCCACAGGTGCCAGTAGCCGCATTCAACAGCCTTAGCCTCCTCAGCCTGGCTCTTGCCCATACCGCCCTTAGCCTTCAGACCGTGGTTGATACAGGGAGCGTAGGCGATGATGAGTGAAGGTCCGTGCCATGCCTCTGCCTCGCGGAAGGCCTTCAGGCACTGGCTCTGGTCGGCTCCCATAGCAACCTGAGCAACATAGACGTTGCCGTAGGTAGCCTGCATGAGGCCGAGGTCCTTCTTGCCCACGCGCTTGCCGTTGGCAGCGAACTGAGCAATAGCTCCGATAGGTGTGGCCTTCGAAGCCTGACCGCCAGTGTTGGAGTAAACCTCTGTATCAATAACGAAGATGTTGACATCCTCGCCACTGCCAATCACGTGGTCAAGGCCACCGTAACCGATGTCGTAGCTTGCACCGTCGCCACCGATAATCCACTGGCTTGCCTTTGCCAACATGTCCTTGTTTGCCAGAAGTTCGCTTTCGAGAGCACATCCGCGGCACGGGCAGATGGGGCTGCCTGCTGCCTTGGCATCCTTGGCTTCCTGCAACTTCTGTGCAGCCACCTCAGCGCCATACAGTTCCTTGCCCTTGCCCTGCCAGAACTCTATAGCTCCATCGATGGGCAGTATTGCCTTCTCCAGAGCGGCAACGAATTCATCGGTTGCTTTGCGGTTGGCAGTAGAGTCGTCGTATGTGTCGAGCCAGTTCTGTGTGGCCTCGCGCATCCAGTCGAAGGCAGTGGTATTCACCAACTCTTCGGCCAGCTTGCGCATTCTGTTGCGCAACTTCTTGCGGCCAAGCACCATACCAAGGCCGTACTCGCAGAAGTCCTCGAAGAGGGAGTTCGACCAAGCGGGGCCTTGTCCCTTCGCGTTCTTGGTGTAAGGAGTGGAAGGAATAGAGCCAGAGTAGATGCTGGAGCAACCAGTAGCGTTGGATGCCATCTCGCAATCACCAAAGAGCTGGCTGATGAGCTTCACATAAGGCGTCTCGCCGCAACCAGAGCAAGCACCGCTGAACTCGAACAGAGGCTGAGCGAACTGGCTGTTCTTCGGGCTCTGCTTGATATCGACGAGGTCTTGCTTCGAGCTGACCTTCTTCACGCAGTATTCCCAGTTCTTTGCTTCCTGAGCTGCCTCTGCGCTTGAGTCGTCGTAGGCCACCATCTTGAGTGCAGGACCGCCAAGCTTCGGATTGCCAGGACAAACGTCGGCACAGTTGCCGCAACCCAGACAGTCCTTCACGCCGACCTGCATGACGAAGTGCATACCCTTCATTGCTGCGGGAGCCTTCATCTCGATGGTCTTTCCTTCGAAGCCCTTCACTTCCTCGTCGTCCATTACGATAGGACGGATGCAAGCATGAGGACAAACGAATGCACACTTGTTACACTGAATACAGTTATCAGGGTTCCATACAGGAACGAAGCCTGCTACGCCACGCTTCTCGTAAGCTGCAGTGCCCTGTTCCCATGCGCCGTCCTCGTAGCCCTTGTAAGCGCTGACTGGAAGGTCTGCACCATTCTGGGCATTGATGGGACGAACAAGCTTCGTAACGAACTCGGGCTCGTCATAGACGGGAGTCTCGTCTGCAGGAAGGTTCTTCCAAGCAGGGTCAACAGGCAGCACCTTGTACTCGCCGCCACGATCGACGGCTGCAAAGTTCATGTTCACCACGTCTTCGCCCTTCTTGCCGTAAGACTTCACGATAGCCTTCTTCATCTGCTCTACTGCAAGCTCAACGGGGATGACTTCTGTGATGCGGAAGAATGCACTCTGCAGGATGGTGTTCGTGCGGTTGCCGAGGCCAATCTCCTGTGCAATCTTGGTAGCGTTGATGTAGTAAACCGTGATGTTCTTCTCTGCGAAGTACTTCTTAATATTATTAGGAATGAACTTCACGAGCTCCTCGCCCTCGAAGATGGTGTTCAAGAGGAACTGGCCGTTTGGACGAAGGCCGCGAATCACGTCGTACATCCTCAGGTAAGCCTGAACGTGACAAGCCACGAAGTTAGGCGTCTTAATCTGATATGTGCTGCGGATGGGCGTGTCGCCGAAGCGCAGGTGAGAGCAGGTGAAGCCACCGCTCTTCTTGGAGTCGTAGCTGAAGTAAGCCTGGCAATACTTGTTCGTGTTGTCGCCGATAATCTTGACGCTGTTCTTGTTGGCACCGACCGTACCGTCAGCACCGAGTCCGAAAAACTTGGCTTCGAAGATGCCTTCGCCACCCAGAGCCATCTCTTCCTTGACGGGCAGAGAAGTGTAGGTGAGGTCGTCGACGATGCCGACAGTGAAGTGTTCCTTGGGCTGAGGCAGTTCAAGGTTTTCATAGACGCTGAGCATCATGGTGGGCGTTACGTCGGCAGAGCCGAGACCATAGCGTCCGCCTACGATGATAGGAGCGTTGGGCTGACCATAGAATGCATCGCGAACATCGAGGTAGAGAGGTTCGCCGTTTGCTCCAGGTTCCTTTGTACGGTCGAGCACAGCAATGCGCTTGCAAGTCTTGGGAACTGCAGCCAGCAGGTGCTTCACGCTGAAAGGACGATAGAGGTGAACGCTCACCATACCGTACTTCTTGCCATTTGCGTTCGCGTAGTCAATAGCCTCGCGAGCAGCCTCAGAAGCAGAACCCATCAGGATGATGACCTGCTCTGCATCTTCTGCACCATAGTAGCTGAAGAGCTCATACTTGCGACCAGTACGTTCGCTGATGGCAGCCATGTATTTCTCTACGATGGCAGGAACGGCATCATAGTAGCGGTTGCAGCTCTCGCGATGAGCGAAGAATGTCTCAGGATTCTCGGCCATACCCTTTGCCTGAGGATGCTCAGGAGAGAGGGCACGAGCACGGAACTCGCTGAGAGCCTTCTGATTCACGAGGTCGCGAACATCGTCCTCTTCAAGAAGTTCGACCTTCTGATACTCGTGAGAGGTGCGGAAGCCGTCGAAGAAGTTGATGAAAGGCACGCGAGCCTCGAGTGCAGCAAGATGAGCAACAGCGCTGAGGTCCATCACTTCCTGAACGCTACCTTCTGCCAACATGGCAAAGCCAGTCTGACGGCAAGCCATCACATCGCTGTGGTCACCAAAGATACACAGAGAGTGAGTTGCAAGTGTACGGGCAGAAACATGGAAGACGCTGGGCAGCAGTTCGCCTGCAATCTTGTACATATTGGGAATCATCAAGAGCAAGCCCTGGCTGGCAGTGAAGGTGCTTGTGAGGGCACCAGCCTGCAACGAACCATGAACTGCACCAGCAGCACCGCCTTCGCTCTGCATTTCCTGAACCATTACTGTGTCGCCGAAGAGGTTCTTACGACCCTGAGCGGCCCACTCGTCAACATGCTCCGCCATAGGAGATGAGGGAGTGATGGGGTAGATGGCAGCTACTTCGCTGAACATATAGGCTACATGTCCGGCACAGGTGTTGCCATCCCAAGTCACGAATTTCTTTTCTTTTGCCATTTGTTGAATATGAAAACTTAATTAATTAACTTTACTCTCAATCTTTCTTAATTTGTAAGATATGGTCACTAACATTTTCAGGGTTGCCCATCCTGCGACGGAGGCAAAGATGCTGCCGGCAAATACCAGAAGAGCCTGAGGGAAGCACATCTCCTGATTGGACTCAAGGATGCCTTTGCCGACAAGCGCCCCAAGCGCTATGCCGCCAAGGAGGACAATCCATGCTATTGCAGTCAAGAGCTTTTCTAACCGAGTGTGTTCCATAATCTATTGTTCTCTTGCCTTTAACCGCTAATCCTTAGTCACCTTATTAGTACAGGAAGCCGTACATCCAGAGGGGGATTTCCTGTTCGAGGCCTTGCTTGATGCCTGCCAGGGCGTAGAGCACGTCGGTGTTCTTGCGTTTCGGCTGCTCCAGGCAGATGCGGAATCTCATATTCTTGTCCACGACGAAGGTGCAGCTGCGGTCGCCCTTCTGTACTTGATGGCGGCCCCACAGGGCGTTCTGGAAGAAGGTTTCCATAATCATCTGCTCGTCGTTGAAGTCGGGCATCATGGCGTACATCAGGTTCGTGTTGTGAAGCAGGATGCTCGCCGGCTTCTTGGGGAAGTCTTCGCCCGGGCGATAGAGCATGTTGAGCAGACGGGCATCAGTCAGGTACTTGATGTAGTTCACCACTGTAGCGCGGCTTGTCTGCAGGTCCTGAGCCAGCTGGCTGACGTTGGGAGCGCCGTAGTCGCCTGTGGCAAGCAGGTAGAGCAACTTCTTTATTTTGGTCAGATACTTCAGGTCAATCTGCTTGATGAGCAGGATGTCCACCTCAATCATCATGTTGACGGCCTTCAGCAGGTTCTCGATGAAGCTTGCTTTCTCGAGGAAGAAGGGGTAGTATCCGTGATGCAGATAGTCGTTGAAGTAGTCGAGCGGATTGACTTGCTGCAGGACTTCCTCAGCAATGTGCTCGTGTCGGTTCTGAATCTCACGAATGGTGTAGGGACGGAAGTTTGTTCCTGCCCGGAGGTTCAGGTATTCGCGGAAGGAGAAGCCACGCAGGTTGTAGCTTGCACAGATACCGTTCAGCTCAGGGTTTTCGTCTTTCAGGCGCATCACGCTGGAGCCGGCAAAGACCACTTTGAGGTGTGGGCAGCGGTCATAGATGAGCCTGAGGTCGTGGCTCCAATCGGGGTACTTGAACACCTGGTCGATGAGCAGTACCTTTCCTCCTGCCTGCATGAACTCCTGGGCAAACTGGAAGAGCGTTTTCCCCTGGAAATAGAAGTTGTTCATGTTGATGTAGAGACACCGGCGGTCCTTAGGGCCGAAGTTCTCTTTGGCATATTGGAGCAGGAAGGTTGTTCTGCCTACGCCGCGACTGCCTTTGATGCCGATGAGTCGCTTGTGCCAGTCAATTTCATCCATGAGGGCACGTCTGATGGGGGCTTGCGTGCGCTCCACCAGATACTGATGCATTCTATAGAAAGACTCGAACATAATATAATTATATAGATTTTGCGCTGCAAAGATACAAAAAACTTTGCAAATTGCAAACTCTATATAGCAAAAAGTGCATTTCTTGCCTTATTTTCTTGGGAAGACGTCGATATGACGCATCTGAGTCATGATAGCGGTCTGCCGCTTGAGCATGTACGAAGAGGGCTCTTTGCTGCAGAATTTGAGCGGATTTGGCAGCGTGGCAGCAATAAGGGCACAGTTGGGGCGCGTCAAGGTGATGGCTCTGCGGCCAAAGTGTTGCTGGGCAACTGCTTCGGCTCCATAAATGCCGTCGCCCATCTCGACAGAGTTGAGATAGACCTCCATAATGCGTTCCTTGCCCCAGATGAGCTCTATGAGGACCGTGAAATACGCTTCGAGTCCCTTCCTCACCCAGCTTGCCTTGGGCCATAGGAAAACGTTCTTGGCTGTCTGCTGACTGATGGTGCTGCCGCCACGGAAACGTTTGCCCGAGCGACGTTCCTCGAGGGTCTTGTTGATTTCGATGAAGTCGAAGCCGTTGTGGTCGAGAAAGCGCTGGTCTTCGCTTGCCATCACGGCGACGGGCATATAGATGCTCATCGAGTCGAGCGGCACCCAATGATGCTTGAGGCGCAGCTTCTCGCCGCGGCTGACCTGCTGGGCGCAGCGGATAATCATAAGTGGCGTGACGTAGACAGGGCACCACTTATATATTAAAACAGCGAGGATTGTGCTCCCAAAGAACAGAAGCACAATCCATCGCAATAAGAGTTGGAGCTTTCTCATAAGCTAGGTTTTCCTAGTTTTTACTAGTATTTACTAGTTTTTACTAGGCTTACTAGGCTTTCCCAGGCTTTACTGCAGCGTGCCTGCGTTGGCAGCGTTGATCATTGCTTCGCTGGCATAGAGGTAAACCTCCACGCGGCGGCTGGCATCCTTGTCTTCCTTGCCGTTTGCATCAAGAATGAGGTACTGGGGGTCCTCACCATAGCCGGTGGTGTTCTTGATTTGCTTTGTGCTTACACCGCAGGTGTTGGTCAGGTAGCCGCGTACTGCATTGGCACGGTTCTGGCTGAGTGTCAGGTTGGTGGCATCA
The DNA here is from genome assembly GCA_017469525.1 of Bacteroidaceae bacterium. GTDB lineage: Bacteria > Bacteroidota > Bacteroidia > Bacteroidales > Bacteroidaceae > Physcousia. The sequence continues at coordinate 94,455 of JAFUGG010000004.1, forward strand.
CTGCCGTCGCTGCTTGCAAAGCCATAGATGTCCACGTCGCAGTCGGTGTAAACGTTCAGCACATTGTTGGCGAACTGACGGAGGGAGTTCTGTGCACTTGCCTGCAGGTCGCTCTTGCCTACCTTGAAGAGAATGCCGTTGTCAAACGTCACCTTGACAGCTTCCAGTCCGTTCTTGTCGGTCACAGTTTCTACCTCTGCATTTGCCACGGCTGCTGCGGCTGCTTTGGCCTTGTCCATCTTCTTGCCGATGAGCACACCGGCTGTCGTACCGCCTGCAGCACCCACGCCTGCACCGATGGCAGCACCAAGCTTCGCACCGCTTGAACCACCTGCCAGAGCACCGATGCCTGCACCGATAGCTGCACCAAGTGCACCGCCGCCGGCACCGCCGATGAGACCACCCTTCGTCGTGTTGTTCATGTTACAACCAGAGAGCACCAAGGACATTGCCAGAGCGCCCAAAAGGAATTTCTTTGCTTTCATTTTCTTTTCTTTGGTTTAATTTTGTTAATACTGTGTTATTGGGTTATCCTTTTATCTTTCACTCTGCAAAGGTACGAAGAAAAAGTGAAATGTGAAAAGAGTAAAGTGAAAAATGAGTCACAAAACAGAAAAAACGACATCCTTTGTTGATTTTATAGAGCCAAAACTTCTGCATTCTTCATTATTTTTTGTACTTTTGCACCCACATTCGAACTCAGGTGCTTTCGGCTGCGGCGTTTCCTGCAGAATTTCGCTTGCCGAAGACACAAGAAGTTCCCAGTACTCTCGTGTGAGTACTGGAGTTTTCTCTGGAGAGTACTGGAGTTTTCTCTGATGAGTACTGGCGATGTGACTCGTGAAGTTCCTCAATGTAACGAAACAAATAAAACATATACCTATGGCAAAAGAATTGGATTTCCTCACGAAGCGCAGTGAGGACTACAGCAAATGGTACAACGAACTGGTGGTAAAGGCCGACCTGGCAGAGCAGAGCGACGTGCGCGGCTGCATGGTCATCAAGCCCTACGGCTACGCCATCTGGGAGAAGATGCAGCGCACGCTCGACGATATGTTCAAGGAGACCGGCGTGCAGAACGCCTACTTCCCCCTGCTCATCCCCAAGAGCTTCCTCTCGAAGGAGGCTGAGCATGTGGAGGGCTTTGCAAAGGAGTGTGCCGTGGTGACGCATTACCGCCTCAAGACCAACGAGACGCACGACGGCGTTGTGGTTGACCCTGCTGCTCGTCTGGAGGAAGAACTCATCATCCGTCCCACGTCCGAGACCATCATCTGGAACACCTTCAAGAACTGGATTCACTCATATCGCGACCTGCCTCTGCTGGTCAATCAGTGGTGCAACGTGATGCGATGGGAGATGCGCACGCGTCTCTTCCTCCGCACCAGCGAGTTCCTCTGGCAGGAAGGTCACACGGCTCATGCCACTCGCGAGGAAGCTGAGGCACGTGCTCAGCAGATGCTCAAGGTCTATGCAAAGTTTGCCGAAGAGTATATGGCTGTGCCTGTCATCCAGGGCGTCAAGAGCGAGACGGAGCGTTTTGCCGGCGCGCTCGACACATACACCATCGAAGCTATGATGCAGGACGGCAAGGCTCTGCAGAGCGGCACCAGTCACTTCCTCGGCCAGAACTTCGGAAAGGCCTTCGAGGTGCAGTTCCTCAACAAGGAGAACAAACCCGAATACGCCTGGGCAACCTCGTGGGGCGTCAGCACACGCCTGATGGGTGCCCTCATCATGACGCACAGCGACGACAACGGCCTCGTCCTGCCTCCTGCCCTTGCTCCTATCCAGGTGGTCATCATCCCCATTGGCGGCAAGCCCGAGCAGATGGCTGCCGTGGATGCGGCTGTGGCTCCTGTCATCGACGAGCTCAAGAAGAAGGGCATCAGCGTCAAGTACGACAATGCCGACAATAAGCGCCCGGGCTTCAAGTTCGCCGATTACGAGCTGAAGGGCGTGCCCGTTCGTCTCGTGCTCGGTGCAAGAGACTTGGAGAACGGCACAGTCGAGGTGATGCGTCGCGATACACTCGAGAAGGAGACGCGTCCCCTGGAAGGCATTGCCGCCTACGTAGAGCAACTGCTCAAGGACATCCAGCAGAACATCTTCACGAAGGCCAAGACCTTCCGCGACGCACATATCTACGAGTGTGACAACTACGAAGAGTTCAAGGAGCGTGTCAAGGACGGCGGCTTCTTCCTCTGCCACTGGGACGGCACAGCCGAGACGGAAGCCCGCATCAAGGAAGAGACGCAGGCAACCATCCGCTGCGTGCCCTTCGGCTTCGAGCAGACGCCAGGCGTCGATATGGTAACAGGTAAACCAAGCAAGGCGCGTGTCCTCATCGCAAGAAGCTACTAAAGGAGGTTGGTTCCTGACCCTCTTTGCTGCGGAAGAAATACCTGCAGCAATCGTCACCTATGTTGCCTTGCTGATGCTGCTCCAATTGGGATTGGCACCAGCAATGGCAACACTCTTTTCCGCCCTTCTTTTCGTGCCCTGGGTGCTGAAGTCCTTCATGCGGTCGTGGGTCAAAAGAGTAGGGCACTTCCGGCAGCAACTCCACATTATCGAGGCATTCCTCTTCGCCTGCCTTGTGCTGCTCGCCTTCTCTTTCTCTTCACCCCCATTCTTCACGCTCAACACTTCATTCCTCACTTTCCTCGCCCTGTTCGCTGTCAGCCTGCTTTGCGCATGGCATGAACTGGCGGCTCGCATGTACTACGAGCGCATGCTCAGGCCTGTCTTCCAACGACTGCTGACGGCTCCCAAGCTGGTCAGCTCGCAGGTGGCAGTCATCTTCACCTATGGTGCTCTCATCTTCCTCGTTGGTACGCTAGAGGTTTATTTCCGCCAGATACGCTACTCCTGGTCGATGGGTTGTTATGTGGCAGCAGGTCTGTTCTTGCTTTTCGCCTTCCATCACCTCATCTGGCTGCGAAGCCCACGAGTAGGCGACAACGGAGCGAAGCATAGTGTGGGCGCATCTGTGAAGGCAGAACTGCGCATCATCGACCGCATCCGCCGTCAGCCTCATTGGTGGAAGCCGGTGCTCGTCCTCTTCCTGCTGCTCCTGCCTCAAGGGCTCATGTTCCACGCGCGCGTACTATATTTATATATGTCGAATGCAAAGGGCGGATTGCAATGTACCATGCAAGAGATTGGCTTCGCACAGGGCACGGTAGGCGTCATAGCCTTCAGTGCAGGACTCTTCCTGGGGCGTTGGCTCATCAGGCGTCATTCCTTGGAACGTCTCTTCTGGCCGATGGCTCTCTGCATCGTCCTCTCACCGTTCGTCTATCTTGGCATGACCGTATGGCCGCCGCAAGCGCTCTGGCAGCTTTGCCTCTGCACGCTGTCTGCCCAACTTCTCTTCGGCTTCGGCATCAGTGTCTGTCGGTTGCCGGTCGGCACCATCTCCGGTGCACGCTATCGCAACACCATCAACATGCTCCAGATACCGCTCGTCTCTGCTGCCCTCTTTGTGCCTATGGCAGCAAGTGGTTGGCTCGTGGAGCAAATGGGCTTCAGCAGCTACTTCCTCATGAATGCCCTCTCTGCTCCGATATGTCTGCTGGGCATCTTCCTCCTCAGGCGTAGGGAAATTCCTCCCACACTTTAGGGAAAATCATCCTTCATCCATCAGTATTTTGCCGTACCTTTGCACCAGAAACAAGGAACAAGATTGTTTAACACTCAAAAAGCAAAGGTTATGAAAAAGATGATGTACTTCGCCGCATTTGCCATCATGATGGCTATGGGCAATATGAATGCAAACGCTAAGGTTAGTGCAAAGAACGATATCTATCATGTGAACGAAAGAGGCATCGTAGTGGCTCATCATGGCGACCATGGCGTACAAGCCGCTCCCAAGTTGTCAAAGCACGAGCGCAAGATGATTGAGGAGCGTCGTCGTCAGGAGGAGCTCAGGAGGATGGAGGAAGCTCGCCGCCTGGAAGAGATGCGTCGCATGGAAGCACACCGCCGTCAGATGGAGCGTCGCTACGAGGCAAACCGAGTAGTCAACAATGTGGCAGCAGGCTTAGCAGCAGGAGCAACTGTAGCAGCCTTCGTCAGCGCACTGATGAGATAACAATGAAAGAATGAAGCAATGAAGCAATGAAATAATGAAAAGCGCAGAGGCAGGCGATTGATTCGCCTGCCTCTGCTGCTATATTTGACAGACCTACAAATCGTAAATTGTAAATCGTCAAATTGTAAATGATATTACCATTCCTCGTCCCAAATGGACTTGCTTTCCTTTACGTCACCTTCAGAGGGCCCGCCGGATGATGTTGTGCCTCCAAAGCTTGTGCCGTTGAGACTCTCTGTAGAACTTACGGATTGTAGTAATGCGTCGCGGCTGCCGAGCTGTACGGTCAGAGCTGCGGGGGATATATATGTCTTTTTCATTGCTTTTCTAATTATTGGAGTTAAAGAAGTTAAGGAAGTTAAAGGAGTTAAAAGACAATTACTTTGGCCCTCGATTCGAGCGGTAGCAAATTCTTCACTCTTCATTTATTTCAGTATCTTCTTTCCGTTTACGATGTTGATGCCCTTCTGTGCTTTCAGCAGGCGCTGGCCTGCAAGATTGTAAATATTCTCGCCCTTTAAGGGAGAGTCAGAGAGGGTCTTTATTCCTGTTGCATCATCGTCGAAGGTGAAGTCAAGAGCCTTGACATTGTTGCCGCTGGCTACTTCTATATAGCCACGGAAAGCTTTCAGCGTCACATTGCTGTCCACATTGTAGAATACATTGTTGCTGATGATGAAGCTACCCAGAGGAGCATTACCATTGATAAAGTTGCCCTTGAAGGTAAGGCCGTTGAATGTAACAGGAGTAACATCCGTTGCCACAGCAACATTGCTTGCTGTAAGGCTTGACTTGCCTTCAGATACTTGCACCATGTAGGGCTTACCGGCTTCGAGCACATCACCCGTCACATCTGCAAAGGTCATGGAGTAGTTGTCGCCATTGACTGTAACACCTGTGAGTTCCTTAGCAGCAGAGAAGTTGGACTTATCAATAGCTACAGGTGAGCAGAAGGTGTTCCAACGAGGTTGGTTTCCGTCGGCAGTCAATTTATGTAATGTGCGAGTCAGCGTCACGCTCTTGGCTGTGACTTTAGCAGGAACATTATATACAGTCTTTGTATCGTCGAGGTTCAACTCATTCACAGTGATGTTGCCGCTTTCATCTATATTGTAATAAATATAGTCATCGCCGAACCACTGCCCTCTGTCAACAGTTGCAGAGCCGAATGTGGGATAAGGGTCTGTGCCAATAGCTTGTGTGAAGGCGTTGGTTTCCTGAGTGCCCTTAAGCAGATAGCAGAGTTCGCCAGAAGCTATTTGTTCAGATGTAACTTGTGTGGGATGGCCATTCCAAGTGAGATCCTTGTCGCAGTAACAGTTAGTGATTGTATTTGAACCACCACCTAATCTTGCAAAAGGATCACAATTATCAGAATCTCCAATCGTATAGCAATTTTCAATCTGTGTATTCGTAGACCATGCTGTTAGTTGTCCACTTTGGTTTCCTTTAATTGTACCAGAATTATAGCAATTTTTCATTACTACCTGCACTCCACCATCGAAACTGCACCCAAGCAATCCGCCAGCATTGATATCAGTAGCAGTAATGTTGGCCTCATTTCCACAATTCTCGAAGGTCAGTGTGCCATCCTGGTCTGTTCTCGATAAGCTACCAACGAAGCCTCCGATGTATTTTTCTCCGTTAATGGAGCCTTTAATGATGAGATTCTTCACGTATGCGCCTGCAGTTGCATAACCAATTAGACCGAGTCGGCTTCCAGAAGTATTATCTATGTTTAAGTTAATATAATGATTTTGTCCGTCAAATGTACCTTTATACTTTTTGCTATTATCGCTTGCCCCAATGGGAGTATAGTCGTTGACGCTTGTCATGTCGATATCATTTGTCAACTTGGCGTTCAATGCAGGAGAACCAGCATTAACCTTCGAAGAGAACAGTTTCAATTCATTGGCATTGGAAATTTTATACCAATCACCGTCTTTTTCGATATTGTCATATTCCGAGCCATTCTTAAACACCAACATACTTGTGTTGAAGGGTATGGGATATGTGTCTGTGCCAATAGTCTGTGTCCAGTTTGTGCCGCCGGATGTACTGCCATTCAGCTTATAGCAGAGTTCGCCAGTTGCAACTGTAGTTCTTGCTATCTTTGTGCCTTGTGTATAAAAGTCTGCTCCATTTGCATCATAACAGTTTGAAAGTGTAATGGTTGCATTGCCAGGTTTGCGATATAGGCTTTGATTATTATCCATATTATAGATGTCACCAATATTCCAACAGTTGGTGAAGGAGGTTCCACTCTGTGTCCAGCCAGCAAATGCTGCACATTCACCATCCTGACCATGTATTTCACCGGTGTTGGCACAGTTCGTAGCCTCAATTATAGTTCCGCCTTGACCACAGCCGACAAGACCAGCTGCGTTGGCACTACTGTTGCCTGTTGAAGTAACATTGGCCATATTGATGACATTAGTTAGTGTAACTGTTCCACCTCCTTCTGCCGAACCAATGATACCGCCGATTTTTTCAGTTCCTTTGAACGAACAACCGGTGCCAACAATCAGTTTCTTGATAACGGCACCATCCGTTGCATAGCAAAATAATCCTGTATATCCAAAAGAAGTGTTATAATCTACCTTTAAATTGGTAATTGCGTAGCCCTGACCATCGAACTCTCCGGTGAACTTGATTGCATTTGCACAACAGATAGGTGTAAAGTCTGTTATAGAATTCATATCAATGTTTGCGGTAAGTTTTGCCTTAACGCTGGGGGCTATTGCTCCTTTGTTGATTGCATCAGCAAAGTTTTTTAGGTCATTAGCAGTACCAATTTGATAATATCCATCCGTAAGGGTAGGAATAGTCATCGTTGCTGACTCGGCCTTAATGGTTTTTTCACTTGTGTTGACGGTGATTTTGTAAATGCCATCCGATGCTACCTTCCATTGGTTATCCCCTCCACTACGGTCTTGAATACTGCTTGGTTCAGAAAGGGTTACAATTGAAGAAGTAGCATTGTAGCCATAATCCCAACTGTCTTTATTAGTTAAAATCTTGAATTGGCCTGATGCTTTGAAGTATCCCGTCCATTCGTAGACATTCGTGCTAGAACCAGTTTCTGTCATTTTGGTTGCTCTCATAGCATTGTTGATGTTCCAACCGATAGAAACAGCATTGCCTACCAAGTACAAATCCTCTGCCCAGTTGGGCAGGGTTGCTGCTAATAGCAGCAAAGAAAATAATAGTTTTTTCATTGTTGTTTAGTTTTACCTTAAACGTTAATTAAATAATTTACTGAGTGCAAAGGTACAACTTTTAATTTGTGTTAATACCCCCCCCAGCTGTTAAAAATGGTTAACTAAACGATTTTTTGTACATTTATATGCTGAATAATATATTTCACGACATAAATACCGAGGTAAATGGGGTAGATTTGCGTACAAAAGAGTCGCGCGCGTACATTTATATATAATTCGACTTTCGCAAGCTCCGGTTTCGTTAGGTATCAGGTTATTAGGTCGCTTCGCTTTCAGGTTTAATATGATGATGGTCTAAGGAGTCAGGGAGTATCTGTGATGGCTCCGTATCCGCTGTCGAAAACAACTCCTAAACTCCTAAACTCCTTAGACAACATTTTCAGGCAAAGAGGTATAGTTCTTTGAACAAATCGGCATACCTCTTTGAACAAATCGGTATACCTCTTTGAATGAAAAGGTATACCTCTTTGAAAGAAAAGGTATACCTTTTGAGTCAACCAACTTGTGCTTGCTGGTTTCCATAAAGTCTTTAAGGACCCTAAGGACCTTAGCGTTTTATTGCAGCTTGGCGAGGGTTTCTTTGATGCGGCGCATGGCTTCGACGATGTTCTCGTCGCTGGTGGCATAGCTCATGCGGAAGCACTCGGGACTGCCAAAGGCATCGCCGCCTACGGTTGCTACATGGCCCACTTCGAGCAGGTACATGGCGAGGTCGGTGGAGTTGTTGACCATTGACCATTGACCATTGACCATTGCCTTCTTGCCAAAGAAGCTGCTGCACTTGGGGAAGAGATAGAAGGCACCCTGCGGGTCGTTGACCTCGAGGCCGGGAATCTCTTTTGCCAGGCGGACGATGAGGTTCTTGCGACGCTCGAAGGCCTGACGCATCTCCTCGACGCACTCCTGCGGGCCGGCAAAGGCGGCTTCGGCTGCCTTCTGGCTCACAGAGCACGGGCCGCTGGTGTATTGTCCCTGCAGTTTGTTGCAACCCTTCACAATCCATTCGGGTGCGGCGATGAAACCGATGCGCCATCCCGTCATGGCGTATGCTTTGCTGACTCCGTTGATGACGACCACTCTCTCCTTTAGTTCGGGGAACTGAGCCATGCTGGCATGTTCGCCCACGTAGTTGATGTGCTCGTAGATCTCGTCGGCAATGACGATGACCTGCTCGTGGCGAAGCAGCACGTCCTTCAGTGCCTCGAGTTCCTTCTTGCTATAAACGGAGCCTGTAGGATTGCTGGGCGAGCAGAGGATGAGCGCCTTCGTCTTGGGTGTGATGGCGGCCTCAAGCTGCTCGGGCGTAATCTTGAAGTCCTGCTCGATGGTGGCTTCGACGAAGACGGGTGTGCCTTCTGCCAGGAGCACCATCTGGGGATAGCTCACCCAATATGGGGCGGGGATGATAACCTCGTCGCCAGCGTTGACGACAGCCATGATGGTGTTGCAGACGCTCTGCTTTGCGCCGTTCGACACGAGGATTTGGCTGGGAGCATATTCCAAGCCGTTCTCCTTCTTGAGCTTAGCCACGATGGCTTTCTTCAGCTCGGGATAACCAGGCACAGGGCTGTAGCGGCTGTAGTTGTCCTCGACAGCCTTGATGGCTGCAGCCTTAATGTGGTCGGGCGTGTTGAAGTCAGGTTCGCCCACACTCATGTTGATGACGTCCACGCCCTGTGCCTTGAGCTCGCTGCTGCGCTGACTCATGGCAAGCGTTGCACTGGGTGAGAGGCGCTGTAGCCTCTCGGAAAGATTTGTGTTCATTGCGGTAGGTTTTTTTCTGGGATGTTCTAGGAATTACTAGTTGAAACTAGTAAGAACTAGTTATAACTAGGGTTTCTAGGTTATTTTTAACTTTCAACTCTCAACTTTCAACTTTCAACTTCACAGTTTGTGTCCCATTCGTGTGCGCTTTGTCTCGAGGTAACGACGATTGTAGTCGTTGGGCTCGACCACAATAGGCACGTTCTCCACGATGGTGAGGCCGTAGCTTTCCAAGCCGACGCGCTTGACGGGGTTGTTCGTGATAAGCCGAATCTTGCCGACGCCCATCTCGCGAAGTATCTGGGCGCCTACGCCATACTCGCGTTCGTCGGGACGGAAGCCGAGGTGTATGTTGGCATCGACCGTATCGTCGCCCTGCTCCTGGAGCTTGTAGGCAGCAATCTTGTTCATCAAGCCTATGCCGCGGCCTTCCTGGCTGAGATAGACGATGAGGCCTTTGCCTTCCTTTTCGATCATGCGCATCGACTTGTGGAGCTGCTCGCCGCAGTCGCAACGCTGGCTGCCGAAGATGTCGCCCGTCATGCAGCTCGAGTGCATGCGCACCAGCACTGGTTCGTCCTCGCGCCACTCACCTTTGTAGAGCACCACGTGTTCCAGGCCGTTGCTCTTCTGGCGGAAGGGTATGATGTGGAAGTGTCCGTCGGCTGTCGGCATGTCTGCCTCTACGCCACGCTCCACGAGGGATTCCTGCCGGAGGCGATAGGCGATGAGGTCACGGATGCTGATAATCTTGAGACCATGTTCGCGTGCCACCTCCTTGAGCTGTGGCATACGCGCCATCGTGCCGTCCTCGTTAAGGATTTCGATGAGGGCTGCTGCCGGCTGAAGCCCTGAGAGACGCGCCAAATCGACAGCTGCCTCGGTGTGACCGGCACGACGAAGCACACCTTTGTCCTGTGCGTAGAGCGGATTGATGTGGCCCGGTCGGCCGAAATCGGAGGGCTTCCGATTGGGGTCGGCAAGAGCACGGATGGTTGCAGCGCGGTCGTGCGTGCTGACTCCCGTCGTGCAACCTTCCAGGAGATCCACCGTCACGGTGAACGGCGTGCCGAGCATGCTCGTGTTGTCTTGCACCTGATGGTCGAGTTCGAGTTCTGCTGCACGTGCCATCGTGATGGGGGCACAGAGCACGCCGCGGCCGTTGCGCAGCATGAAGTTGACCTTTTCGGGGGTTATCATTTCGGCAGCCGTGATGAAGTCTCCCTCGTTCTCGCGGTCTTCATCGTCAACCACGATGACGAACTTTCCCTGCCGGAAGTCATCGAGCGCTGCTTCGATGGAGCTTAGTTGTAGTTCATTGACCATTGGGCATTGACCATTGACCATTGACTGTTGTTTGTTGTCCATATTCTTGTTTTATTATTCTTTCTGAGATTAGGTTGTTTATCCTTTCTATGTTTCTGAGGTCGAGGCGTAGCCGGAGCCTGTAGCGCCAGATGCGTATGTACAGGATGAGTCCGAGCGGGAAGACGATGCCGAAGATCATGTTCAGGCGTTTGTTGTTGAACGGCCTGGTGTGAGCGCTCGGGTTGATGATGGGGTATTCGTTGATGTAGGATATTATCACATTGTCGCGGCTGTTGTGGAGTTCCTCGACCAATGCCTCGACGCGGTCGCTCAGTTCTGCTGCGTGCTTGTCCTGACCGGGGTTGAAGAAGAGGTCGAAATAGTTTGGGATGCGGCGCAGATGCATTGTCTTGCGGCATTCGATGCAGAATGCGGAGAGGTCGGCCAGGCGGTCGGGGAGGGTGGCATAGTCGGGGTCGCCCATGATGACTTCCTTGCGGTCGAGCTTACGGCTGGGTCGGATTCCGAGCAGCCTCATGAAGAACATCTTGTAGCCTTCCATGTTGAAGACCACGCTGTCGCTGTTGGCCTTGTAGGTCAGGAAGATGCCGGTGCCGAGGAGTACCAGTGAGCTGAGCAGGGTGCCGCTTTCGATGGTCCATGCATTCACTTTTGCATTGTTCTCGCCAGCTTGGTTGACGATATAATAGAAGATGAAGATGATGACGCTCACGACGACGGGTACGCCCAATCCGCCCTTTCTGATGATGGCTCCCAGCGGTGCTCCGACGAAGAAGAAGAGCAGGCATGCGAGGCTCAGGGTGAACTTCTTGTACCACTCGATGCGATGTTTGCGCAGGTTCAGGTTTCTGTCTCCCGTCTCGAGTGAGCGGAACTCGCATTCCGCCTTCATGGTCTCGGCACGGTTCACTGCGCCTCGCCATGCCCTGATGCGCTGGTCGTCGCGCAGGGCAAGATAGATGGAGTCGAAGGGAGGCTGTTCCTGAGCCTGCCTGACGATGTCGAGCGAGTCCTTTATACCGGCGGGAAGGGTCTTCTTCATGTATGTCTGCATGATGTTGGCACAGATCATGTGCCTTGCGCTGTCTGCCTTGTAGGTCAGCGAATCGATGCTGTGTTCTATTTCCCCCAGGTTCTTTGTCTGAGCATTGTGCGAGAAGAGGTCGGCATCCATCAGGTTGAAGTTGCCGTCGAAGGGGATGAAGTCTTCTTCCCTCACGAATGACTCACGCATGTACGGCACGTTGGCCCTGAGCATCGACGAGCTTTGCGCGTCCATGTTGCGGAAGCGTTCGCCTCCCCACAGCGTCAGCTTGAGGTGCATCTTGTCGGCCGTGCTTTGCAGCCGGGCACTGTCCGCCAGCACAATCTGGATGTCGTTGTAGCCGCCGTTGTTGGTGTAAATCATCACCCCATAGAGCATTCCAGTCTCCTGGTCCTTGTGTTCCACGTAGAGGTTATAGCCTGGAATCTCGCTATAAAAGATGCCTTCCGGTATGTCCAGCTCGGGGCTTTTCTGCTTCATGCTCCATGCCAGACGTGAGAGTTCGCGGGTGGCGAACGGGCTCACCCTGTTCTGGAACACGAAGCTTGCTCCGCAGATAAGGGCTGCAACGAGGATGAGGGGTGCAAGAATGCGGACGAGCGGGATGCCGGCCGACTTCATGCTGAGCAGTTCGAAGTGCTCGCCCAGGTTGCCGAACGAGATGAGGCTGGCCAGAAGCACAGAAAGCGGCATCGACCTGGGGATGACCGTCAGGCTGCTGTACCAGAAGAACTTGGCCAGGAGGTCTATTGTCAAACCCTTGCCAATCAGGTTGTTCATCCACATCCAAAGGAACTGCATGACGAAGATGAACAGGCAAATGAAGAACGTTCCAGCGAAAACCAGCAGGAACTCCTTGACGATGTAGATGTCCAGTTTCTTGAAAAATCTCATTTGCCAGTGAATGTATGTGTTCTTTCGTTGCACACTTTCGGTGTGCAAAGGTACGACTTTTTTTTCTCTCTGCAATGAAGCTGCCCCGATAATTACCTTGAAAAGGTAAGATTGTCGTAAATTCTTACCCAATGAATGCAGCCGGATTGATTGCACATACATGTAGATGCAATTGCATGTACATGTAGATGCAATTGCATCTACATGTATGTGCAATCAACTCATTAGGCAAGGTGGGGCAAAAAGACGTTGAGAATCAAACAGAAAAGGCACATAGAAACCGTCGTCCGCCATAGGGACGCACGGCATCTATGTGCCTTTTGTCATAAAATCATGCTGTCAGCAAACCTGCTGACGTCAGTTTTCAGAACTTGCTGCGCTTGATTTAGAGCTTGTCGTTGCTGCCCAAAACCTCCACAATCTTGTGGATGTACATCTTCTTCATGTTCTCGCGAGCGGGCTTCAGGTACTGGCGGGGATCGAAGTCGCCGGGCTTCTCGTCGAAGTGCTTGCGGATGGCAGCGGTCATGGCAAGGCGGCTGTCAGAGTCGATGTTAATCTTGCAGACTGCGCTCTTGCTGGCCTCACGAAGCTGCTCTTCGGGAATACCAACTGCATCGGGCAGCTTACCGCCATGAGCGTTGATGGTGTCAACCTCTTCCTGAGGAACAGAAGAAGAGCCGTGGAGCACGATGGGGAAGCCGGGGAGCTTCTTCTCGATCTCGTGCAGGATGTCGAATGCCAATGGAGGAGGCACGAGCCTGCCAGTCTTCGGGTCGCGTGTGCACTGCTCGGGAGTGAACTTGTATGCACCGTGGCTTGTGCCGATAGAGATAGCCAGGCTGTCGCAACCGCTGCGAGTAGCGAAGTCGATGACCTCTTCGGGCTTCGTGTAGTGACTCTCTTCGGCCTGTACCTCGTCCTCAACGCCTGCGAGTACGCCCAGCTCAGCCTCTACGGTAACGTCGTGAGCGTGAGCATATTCTACCACCTGCTTGGTGATGCGGATGTTCTCCTCGTAGGGGAGAGCGCTGCCGTCGAACATGACGCTGGAGAAACCATTGTCGATGCAGTCCTTGCAAAGTTCGAAGCTGTCGCCATGGTCGAGGTGAAGAACAATCTGAGGATTCTCGCAACCGAGCTCCTTAGCGTATTCCACAGCGCCCTGAGCCATGTAGCGCAGGATGGTGCCGTTGGCATAGTTGCGGGCACCCTTGCTGACCTGCATGATGACGGGAGACTTTGTCTCTACGGCAGCCTGCACGATTGCCTGCATCTGCTCGAGTGTGTTGAAGTTGAATGCTGGGATGGCATAACCGCCAGCCACTGCCTTCTTGAACATCTCACGGGTGTTCACAAGGCCGAGTTCTTTGTAACTTGTCATAGGGATTTAGATTTAACTATTTAATATTACCTTTTATTCGTTTTTGCGGGTGCAAAGGTACAAAATAAAGTTTAAAGTTTAAAGTTTAGAGTTTAAAGTTTTGCTCTTTGCTGCACTTTTGCAATGTCTGCTTTACATTGCCTTGACCAAATACGTCACCGTAGGCAAGTGGTCGCTGAAGCCGTTAAGCCAGACACCTCCCGCGTGCGTGCGCTTGGGCGTTCCTTTATATTTACCTTCTTGCTGCAAGAGATAGTCGCGCTTGAAGATGTGATAGTTGTAGAGCGTCAGCTCCTTATACTCCTTATTCCCGCTGAGGTCAAGCATGTTGCGTGAGCATACAATCTGGTCGAAGAGGTTCCATCCGCCCTGATAGGAGAGCGTGCCTTGCCCCTTGCTTCTGAGTACATCCCACCAGGGATTGTAGAAGTCGCCGTCGCCCACATCCTTCATCTTGCGTCTTGCCCCCAGGTACTTCGCCATAGAGGTGTTATCCGGGTCGTCGTTCATGTCGCCCATCACCATGATGTGCTGCGAAGGGTCAGCCTTGTGGATGCTGTCCGTCAAGGCACGCACCTGCTTTCCTGCATACTCGCGGAAGACATTTTCGGAAGCACGGCTCGGCCAGTGGCATACGATGACAGTGAGGTTGTCGCCTGCCAGCTTGCCCTGCACACAGAGGAATGGACGTGTGGCACGAGTGGTGTCGCCATTCTCATAGACATAAAGCTTGTGGAAATACTTCTCGACCTTGAAAGCCTTCGGGTTGTAGATGAGGGCACAATCCACGCCACGCTTGTCGGGACCTTCCAGATGGACGTACTTGTATCCGCGTTGTTTCATGCAAGGCTGAGCCACGAGGTCATCGAGAGCCTTGTCGTTCTCCACCTCGCTCACGCCAATAACGCTCGCTCCGTATGGCAGTTTGTCCGTGCCCAAGTCGCAAAGCGCACGCGCCATGTTGGCAAGCTTGTTCGTGTACTTGTTGCCGTCCCAATGATAGGAACCGTCGGGCAGAAAGTCATAGTCGTTCTTGTGCTCATCGTGACATGTGTCGAAAAGGTTCTCCAAGTTGTAGAATGCCACAGCATGTACCATGAGTTTCCGATTCTGAGCATTTGTGGTTGAGGCAAACAAAAATAATGCCGAAAGAAGCGTGAAGAATGTATGTTTCATTTATGATACCGTTTTATTTTCATTGCAAAGTTAATGCTTTTTGTGAAAGAAAATACAGTTAAGGAAAAAAATATGCCCTTACTTGCCCAAGATAGTTATTTTTTTTATAAGTTTGCACCATATTATACAAATTATAACATAGAAAACATACATGAAAAAGAAACATCTGCTTTTGGTGTTTGCCCTTGCGGCAGCACCGTTGAGCCACGCCCAGACGACAGAGTCGGCAGGCGTGGATTCGCTGAGCACGATGGAAGATGAGTTGCAGACAGACGACAGCAACTTCACCTTCACAGAGTCACAGCTCGGCGAGAACGATGACATCACATCCGATGTCATACGCATCAACTCAGCCACCAACGTCTATGCCAGCCAAATCAGCTGGACGTGGAGTGGCATCTGGTTCAAGTATCGTGCTCTGGACAATGCCTACAACGACATCTACATGAATGGCGTGCAGGTCAACAATCCAGAGAACGGACGCTTCTCCTATTCCACCATCGGTGGCATGAACGATGCCATTCGTAACAAAGAAGACGTCAGCCCATTCGAGGGAAATAACTTCTCCTTCAGCGGAATGGGTGGCAGCAGCAACTATAACCTCCGTGCCAGTCAGATGCCTGCCGGACACAAGGTGACGCTCTCGGGAGCTAACCGCAACTATACGCTTCGTGCCATGTACACCTACGGTACAGGCCTGAGCAAAGACGGATGGGCTTTCTTCGGCACCGTCGGCTACCGATGGTCGAACATGCAGACGGCAGCCATCAAGGGAACGTTCTACAACAGCCTTGCCTATTTCCTGTCAGCCCAAAAGATTATCAACGACAAGCATTCTATCAACCTTGCCACATGGGGCAGCCCAACGGAAAGAGCTACGGCCGGTGCAAGTACGGACGAGGCCTATTGGCTTGCCAACGACTATCAGTACAACCCTTATTGGGGCTATCAAGGAGGCAAGAAGAGAGCCAGCCGCATCGTCAATAACTTCGAGCCGAGCGTACTTGCCACATGGGACTTCAACATCAAGGAAAACATGAAGCTCACCACAAGCTTCTTCTTCAAACTTGCCAAGTACAAGAGCACCAAGCTCAACTACAGCGGCACTAATCCGCATCCCGACTACTGGAAGCGCTTCCCCTCATATAACTATGATGTGTGGGGAAGAGACGGCGACTACAGTTATGACAATGCAGCTTTCTGGACAGCTTATGAGAATTGGCAGGACGAACCTTATCGCCAAATCAACTTCGATGAACTTTACTTTGCCAACACGCAGCTCAACAAGATTGGTGCTGATGCTATCTACTGGATAGAGGCCCGCCACAATAATCACTTGATGACAAACCTCTCCAGCACTTATGACTGGAACATCAAGCCCGGAGCAAAGTTCAGTGCCGGTGTGCAGCTGCTCAGCAATCGCGGCTCACACTACAGAACCATCGAGGACCTCTTGGGCGGTGAGTATTTCCACAACACCAATACCTATCTTGTCGGTGACTATCAGGAGACTTCTACGGAAGCGATGTACGATGTCAACCATGGCTATCAGAAACTTATCGAAGGCGACCGCTATGGCTACGACTACAACCTCTGGAATCAGGACGTCAAGCTTTGGGCAGGTTTCAGCATGGACCGCGACATCGTGCACAGCTTCATTACAGGTAAGATTGGCGGCCGCAGGATGTGGCGCGAAGGTTTCATGCGCAATGGCCTCTTCCAGGACAACAGCTACGGCAAGAGTGGTATCGCACACTTCCTGGACGGTGGCATGAAGATGGGCTCTACTATCAATCTGGGCAAAGGTCACGCCATTACGGCAGGCTTAGGCTATGAGCTGAGAGCACCTGGAGCAGCTGTTGCCTTCATGTGTCCCGAGATGAATAATGACTACGTACAGGACCTCAGGAACGAGAAGGTGCTGAGTGCCGAACTGGGCTATGCCATCAGCAACAAGTGGTTCCGCCTGAACGTAAACGGTTACTACTATTACCTTCATGACGGCAACGAGTGGCAACAGTTCTACAACGACGATAGCAACAGCTTCTCATACAACAGCCTCACAGGTGTGAAGAAGGAATATGCCGGTGTGGAAGTCGGCTTGAAGGTCAAACTGACCAGCAACCTCGACCTCCTTGCCCTGGGAACTTATAGCGAAGCCAAGTATATCGACGACACGGAAGTCAGCTGGATGAACAGCACTTCGGGCGAAATGCATCAGGAACTTTGCCACAATGATGGCATGCGTGTCAGCGGAACACCTCTGGCAGCAGCAAGCCTCGGCTTGAACTACCGCATCAAGCGTTGGTACTTGAACCTGACAGGCAACTACTACGACCGCATCTATCTCTCCTATAGCACGAACATGCGCTACGAGCAGAATCTGAAGAATGCCGGTCGCTATCATGCAGGTGAATATGACGTGCCTGAGCAGGCAAAGGGCCACGGTGGCTTCATGCTCGACGCCAGCATAGGTCGTCAGTTCTATGTGTTCCACCATCCTCTCAGTGTCAACCTGCAACTCTGCAACCTGACCAACCGTCGCAACATCACGACTGGCGGCTATGAGCAGAGCCGTAGCAACTACAGCGTGACAGAGACAGAGAGCACTGGCACAGAGGTTACGACAAAGCCCCGCACCTACAACTTCGAGAAGAATGCCAAGAAGTTCTATGCCCAGGGCTTCAACTTCTTGCTTAATCTGAACTATAGATTCTAAGGTAACATCGTACACATTATATAATAATATAAGAAAGCAATGAAAAAGCAATTATATATGATAGCCCTGCTGGCAGGATCCATCGCTTTGGCATCTTGTCAGGACGGGGATTGGGATGTTCCCGAGGGCATTCCCTATGGCAACAATGAACTCGAAGTCGGCACCACCGTTACTATTGCCGAGCTGCAGAGCACCTATGCCAACTCCATTTCAAGTGACAACTTCAAGCAGATAACGGAAGACCTTTGGCTGCGTTGCGTTGTCAATGGCAATGACTATGGCGATAACATTTACAAGCAGATTTCTGTTCAGGACGAGACTGGCGGCATCATCATCGGTATCAACGGCTCTGACCAAGGTGCCTTCATGCCTGTAGGCCAGAAGCTTATCGTAAGCCTGAAAGGTCTCTACATTGGTGGCTATGGCAATATGGCACAGATAGGCGGCCTCTATAACGGCAGCCTCGGACGTATGGAACTCAGCGAATGGAAGCAACACGTCCGTCTCATCATGGACGGCACGTCGGACGCCTTAGCATTCGGCTCTATGAAGGTCGATACGCTCGACTTCGATCCCAATAAATCGATGGCCGAGCAAGCGGGTAGGGTGGTTCGCCTCAGTGGTGTGACCATCAGCAAGGAAGGAACTCCCGTGATTGCTCCGGATGACGGCTCTGTCAGCCTCATTAGCAATTGCGTGAACCGTACCCTCTCCGGAGGCAATGCAGGCAGCAAGTGTGTGCTTCGCACCAGCACTTATGCCGCTTTCAAGGGCGTTGCCATTCCCGACGGTGCAGTTGACCTTTATGGCATTGCCACCATCTATCGTGGCACGTGGCAAATTCTTGCCCGCACTCAGAGTGACTTAGCATGGACTAAATAACAAATAAGAAAACAAACAATAAAGACATACATTATGAAAAAGACTTTCAAACTATTTGCACTTATGTTGCTGACGGCATTTGCCCTCAGTAGCTGTGTTGACGTTCCAGCACCATTCAACCTGCCCGATAAGAGCAGCAGTTCTGATGGTGGCGGCTCTTCATCTAACGAAGGTACTCCGGTTACTTGTGCTCAGGCTGTTGAGTTGGCTAATGCTTTGGCCGATGGTGCAACCTCTTCCGAGACTTATACAATTACTGGCTACATTACTCAGGTTGTGGGTGATCCTAACAGAAACCAACAGACCTTCTGGATGGCTGATACAAAGGATGGTGGCAAGGTCTTCGAGGCTTACTATGCTAATCTTCCTGAAGGCGTAACTGCATTTACCGTCGGAACTAAA
>JAFUGG010000070.1 GCA_017469525.1 Bacteroidaceae bacterium
CTGGGGAGCCTTGATATCTATCTCAACCAAATCAAGGGCGACGACATGACGGCACTCATCGAAAGCCTCCCGTACAGGAAAAAAGGAGACGGCGACCTGTATGCCTTATATCAAAGTCCGGTTTATGAGGAAGGCAATGAGGTGACGGCGGCCCAGGTGCAGCTGGCTAAGGACAGAGGCTGGACCGTCTGGGCATTTAGCAGCGAGGTTGATAGATTCGTGGAATATCTCGGATGGGACTATGAAGACGGCATCCACGACATCATGTCCTCAGAGCAGGGCAAGGCAGAGTACTACACACCCGCTGGCCAGCGCATACAGACTCCTCAGCCCGGACATGTCTATGTGACAAAGCGCGGCACCAGGACCCGGAAGGTCGTAGCCAAGTAAGACCTTGGTCGTTGGTGAGAGAGCCCCAAAGAAAAAGCCCAGCGTATTGCTGGGCTTTGCGCTTCAGGATGGGCTTGAACCAACGACCCCATGATTAACAGTCATGTGCTCTAACCAACTGAGCTACTGAAGCAGGTTGCAATTGCTCGGAAGACCTTTTGCGCTTCAGGATGGGCTTGTTCCGGCTTTGCCGCTTGAGCGAAGCGAAAAACCACGACCTTGGTCGTTGGTGAAAGCCCTAAACCTTTTGCGCTTCAGGATGGGCTTGAACCAACGACCCCATGATTAACAGTCATGTGCTCTAACCAACTGAGCTACTGAAGCAGTTTTTTGCTTTCCTTGCAAATGCGAGGGCAAAGGTACGACAAAAAGTTGAAAGTTGAAAGTTGAAAGGGAAAATTTTTTATTTAAATGGCTTTTTTTTCTTTTTAGGCCTTATCTTTAGTCTTTAATCTTTAATCTTTAATCTTTATTTTGTATCTTTGCAGAAAAATTTACGGGTGGTATGGAGAAAACAATCGGTATAGGCAATGCTTTAGTCGATATTTTGGTGCGCTTGAAGGATGATTCTCTTCTCCAGAAGGCGGGGCTGCCCAAGGGTGGCATGACCTTGATTGATGAGGCTCGGCAGAGGGAACTGCGCTCCTGCATGGAAGGACTTCCTGTGGAACAAGCCACGGGTGGCAGTGCCGGCAATACGATGCTGGCGCTGGCTCGGCTGGGAGGCAATGCAGGCTTCGTGGGCAAAGTGGGCAGGGATGCTCTCGCTGGGTTCTATGCCGACAACTGCAAGAAGGTGGGCATCGAGGCACGTCTGCTCGAATGCAACCTGCCGACGGGTGTGGCCAACACGTTCATCTCTCCCGACGGCGAGCGCACCTTCGGCACATATCTCGGTGCTGCTGCCACACTCCAGCCGGGCGACATCACGCCGGAGCTCTTCGAGGATGTCGGCACGGCACACATCGAGGGCTATCTTGTGCAGAACCACGACCTCATGGAAGCCATCTGCCAGACGGCGATGGAGGCAGGCACGATGCTCAGCCTCGACCTCGCCAGCTATAATGTCGTTGCCGCTGACCTTGACTTCTTCCATCACCTTGTTCAGGACTACATAGACATCGTCTTCGCCAACGAGGAGGAGGCCCAGGCCTTTACGGGCAAGACGGACCCCATCGAGGCATTGCGAGAGATAGCGGCCTACAAATGTCTGGCTGTCGTGAAGCTCGGAGGCAAAGGTGCGTGCGCAAGGCTTGGCGAGGAAGAGGAAGTGGTGCCTTCAATGCACATGCCTGTCGTTGACACGACGGCTGCGGGCGACTTCTTTGCGGGCGGCTTCCTCTATGCATTGAACAGAGGAGCGTCCCTGAAGGACTGCCTCAATTGTGGCTCGCTGCTTGCCGGACACATCATCGGCGTAGTGGGAACAAGGTTGCCCGACGAGACATGGAAAAGCCTCACCCTAACCCTCTCCCGTGGGAGAGGGAACTAAAAACAATAGCAAATGAAACTATATATATATATAATAATGTGTATGCTGCCGCTCTCTATAGTGGCACAGAAGAAAGAGAACGCCAACTCGGCTATCAGTCGTAACCTGGAGCTCTTCAATGACATCTACAAGCAGCTCGACCTCTTCTACGTCGATTCGCTCAATGCCGATACGGTGATAGGGTTGGGCATACGCTCGATGCTGCAGCAAGTTGACCCCTTCACCGACTATTTCCCCGAGGACGACGAAGACCTTCGCCAGATGGCAACGGGCAAGTATGCCGGCATAGGCAGCGTGATTCGCTATCACAGGAAGGAGCAGAGAGCGGTCATCAGCGAACCCTACGAAGGCACGCCCAGCCAAAAGGCAGGTGTGCAGGCAGGCGACGTCATCCTCTCCATCGACGGCAAGGACGTGAAGGGCATGCTCACACCCAAGGTGAGCAGTATGCTCAGAGGCGAGGCCGGCACGACGTTCGAGCTGAAGGTGCGCCGTGGAGACGAGGAGAAGTCATTCCTCATCACGCGGCAGACCATTCAGCTACCGCAGGTGCCTTACGCAGGCATGCTCAGCGACGGAGAGACCGGCTACATCTATCTGACGGGCTTCACCGAAGGAGCCTGCCGAGAGGTTCGCGATGCCTTGGACGACATTCGCCAGAAGGGAGCCAAGCGACTCGTGTTCGACCTCCGTGGCAATCCTGGCGGAGCTGTCAACGAGGCTGTCGATATAGCCAACCTCTTCCTGCCGAAGGGCAAGAAGGTGGTCTATACGAAGGGCAAGATGACGCGCACCAACCGCGAATACTATACAGCCACGGAGCCTGTGGACAGCATGATGCCAGTCATCGTGCTTGTGGATGGCGGTTCGGCTTCTGCATCGGAGATAGTGGCAGGTGCTTTGCAGGACTTCGACCGTGCTGTCATCATGGGCACACGAACCTACGGCAAGGGCTTAGTGCAGATGATTCGCGAGGTGCCTTATCACGGGACGCTCAAGCTCACGACCAGCCGCTACTACATCCCCAGCGGACGTTGCATACAGGCCTACGACTATCGTCACCTCAATGCCGACGGCTCGGCCGGAACGATTCCCGACAGCCTGACGAACCTCTTCCATACGGCAGGAGGCAGAGAGGTACGCGACGGAGGCGGCATCAAGCCGGATGTAGAGGTGAAGCCCGACAGCCTGCCCACCATCATTACAGAGCTGCTCAACAGCGATGAGTTCTTCGACTACGCCACACACTTCTGCCGTCAGCATCCGACGATACCTCCCATTGGGCAGTTCCAACTGAGCGACGAGGACTATGCAGCCTTTGCCGACAGCATCAGCGCCAGTGGCTTCGAGGCAGGCAAGCCTGCGAAGGAGGTGCTCAAGGTGCTGCGGGACGTCATCAAGCGTGAGGGCTATCAGGATGATACGAAAGAGGAACTCGATGCCCTCGAGGCTAAGCTGACCTACGACGTCAAGGCCGACCTGCTGCGCTTCCGCAAGGAGGTGGAGCCATACATCCTCGATGAGATAGTACACCGCTACTACTATCAGAAGGGTGGGGCACAGCAGCAGCTCATCGGCGACCCATGCATCGAGCGTGCCTTGCAGATGTTCTCCGACGAAAACGAATACAATAAGATACTTGGCAAATGAGGAAGTTAGGATTTGTCATACTGTTCAGCCTCAGCCTTCATGTCTGTGCTCAGGTTGATTCATTATTGCAGGACAGCATCGTCCGTGTGCTTGCCATCGGCAACAGCTTCTCGCAGGACGCCGTAGAGCAGTATCTCTGGGAACTGGCTAACGAAGCCGGCGTGAAGATGATTATCGGCAATGCCTACCGTGGAGGGCAAGGCTTCCAGTCGCATTGGATTGACGTGTCGCAGGCAAACAACACCTTCGAGTATCGCAAGGTAGTGAATGGCCGCCGCACCAACAAGCCTCACATGGCCCTTGCCGATATCATCGCCGACGAGCCGTGGCAGTTCATCACCTTCCAGCAAGTCAGTCAGGAGTCGGGCCTGACCGCCACCTTCGAGCCTTACCTGACCTATCTTATCCAATATACCCAAAGCCAGCAGACCAATCCCTATGCCACTTATGGCTACCACCAGACGTGGGCCTACTCGCACGACAGCACGCATGGAGGCTTTGCCAATTACGGCAATCGGCAAGAGGTGATGTACGACAGCATCTGTGCTGCCGTCAGGCATGCCCTGCAGACGCATCCCGAGCTGAGCTTCGTCGTGCCAAGCGGCACAGCCATTCAGAATGCCCGTACCACCTATCTGGGCGACAATATGAACCGCGACGGCTATCACCTCGACCTCAAGATGGGCCGCTACACCGCTGCCTGCGCTTGGCTGGAGGCCATCACAGGCATCTCGCCCGTAGGCCTCAGCTATTATCCCGACGGCATGGACTTCCTGGCGGCTCATGCCTGCCAGGTGGCTGCCCACGATGCCGTGGCTCAACCCTTTGAGCGTACCGTCCTCGACCGTGAAGGCATGCCCGCCGTCAACGATATCGTGCCGACAGGCTTGGTGAAGCTCAACTTCGGAGGCAGCCATACGTCCGACCCTGCATGGAACGACATCACCCCCAACATCCGCACGCACCTCAGCATACACGACAGCAACATGACGCCCACGGGCATCCTCGTCACGCTGATTGAAGACTTCGGAGGCGCAAACAAGAACGGAGCGGCCTATACGACCACCAAGATGCTCATGCCTGCTGACGTCTCCCAATCGGCACTTTGGGGCTATGCGGCAGGCAAGTTCGGCAGTAGTAGCCCGCGGTCGAGTGCGGCCGTCAGGTTCAGCCATCTCAACCCTGAGCTTGAGTATGAGTTGACCATCTTCTCCTCTCGCACAGGATGCCAGGACTTCCGGCAGACAAGCTTCATCGTACAAGGCGACGACACTTGGGCCGACGCCCTTCCCTCCGCAGGCAACACCAGCGAGACGGCCGTAATAAAGCACGTGCGCCCCACAGCCGACGGACAGCTCACCCTCATCGTTATGCCTGGCGCATATAACACCAATCCCAACCGCTTCTACTACCTCAACGCGATAACAATAAAAACGAAGAAGTAAGAGCCCCTCTCCCCCTGCCCCTCCCCCAAAGGGGAGGGGAGAGGAAGCGGAGCCATCAACTGCCATGCCCCTGCGCAGTCCCCTCCCCTTTTGGGGAGGGTTAGGGATAGGGGCGATAACCATAACTGCCATGCCCCTGCATGCAGTTCCCTCCCCTTTGGGGGAGGGTTAGGGAGAGGGGCGATAACTCATGCAACAACAGAAACAGATTCAGATTCAGTTCCGCTTGATGGATGTCAAGCAACTGCAGTTCGTCAACCTTGCCAACGAATGGCCGGAAGGCGAGATGCAAATCAACAACCAACTCCAGTTCAACTGCGACACAGTAGCACGCATCGTGCGCTGCAACGCCAACTTCGAGTACAAGAAGAACGACATCACGCAGCTCATCCTGGGCGTGCAGACCACCTTCGAGTTCACGCGCGACAGCTGGAGCTCGCTCTATCAACTTAATGAAGACCAGTGGGTTTTGCCAGCAGGACTGGTGCAGCACATGGCCGACATCACCATTGGCAGTGCCCGAGGCATCATGGCCATAAGGAGCGAAGAGGCAGGCATCCCCAAGCAGATACTGCCGCTCGTCAATCCCGGGCAGATGCTGCGCAACAACATCGCCTTCAAGCGCGTGCCCCAGCAGCCCGCGGGTCCGTCGGGAGCTGGCCCCATCCCCATGGACGGCACACTTGGCAACGCATAGCGGGAGGTCTCTCTCCGGAACACAGAAGGGAGCGCAGCACATCGCTGCGCTCCCCTTTCTTTTGTCTATGCTGCTTTCCGAACCGTCCCTGGGCTGACAGTAAAAATGAAGTCCCGGTCAAATTAAACTATCTCTAAGGAGTCAAGGAGCCAAGGAGTTTATATCAGAAGTACTCCTTTACTCCTAAACTCCTTAGACACAAAATAGTCCCAGTCGCATGAAACTATTTCTAAGGAGTCAAGGAGTTTATATTCGAAGTACTCCTTTACTCCTAAACTCCTTAGACAGAAAAAAGTTATTGGTGTCAGGGGTATTTAAACCATGATTCCTTTGCTTCTTTTATTACATGTGCATTTGGAACCAACCTTCCATATTGGTGACTTGGCTTCCGCCTGCGCCTGAGCGAAGGGAAGTTGACTTTGTCGAGCTAAAGCTTCCGCCTGCGCCTGAGCGAAGCGAAGAACGCCCCAAAGGGGCAACAAGCTCTTCAGCCCTACAGACTGTTATTAGCGGACAGCAATAATTCTTCAGCCAAAGTATTAGTATTCTTCAGCCAAAGTATTAGTATTCTTCAGCCAAAGTATTAGTATTCTTCAGCCAAAGTATTAGTACTGAAGAGCTGTTTTTACCGGACACCAATAAGTTTTTATAGATATTTTTCACTTTTCATTTTTCACTTTTCACTTTTTTTTCGTACCTTTGCCATCGTAAAACCAATTCAAATAATGTACGCGATATGAAAAGGAACCTCCTGATTACGCTCATCATGATGCTCGTGGCGCTGACTTCGGGCATGAATGCCGTGGCCGCCGAAAAGCAGTCTTACTACGTCTTTAATGGAGGAACGCTGTATTTCTATTACGACGAAAACTATGAATCTCGGCAAGGAACAGTCAAGGATCACTATGGATATTACTCTGGATATGATAAGGACAAACCGTATTGGGAAACTCGTAAGAATGGAGTCGTCAGGGTTGTGTTCGACAGCTCCTTTGCCGACTACCATCCGGAAAAAGTGCAAAATATGTTCGGAGGATGTACGAACCTTACCACCATCGAAGGCATAGAATATCTGAAAACAGACAAGGCAAGTAGCTTCGAGCACATGTTTTATAATTGTAGAAGCCTTCAGGGCACTCTCAACCTCAGCGGATGGAACACTAGCAAAGTCACCAGCTTATATAATATGTTTGCAGAATGCTACAAGTTGAACGGGGTCAATGTCTCTGGATGGAACACCAGCAAGGTTACCGATACAAGATCAATGTTCTTGGGC
This sequence comes from Bacteroidaceae bacterium, assembly GCA_017469525.1. Taxonomy (GTDB): domain Bacteria; phylum Bacteroidota; class Bacteroidia; order Bacteroidales; family Bacteroidaceae; genus Physcousia. Next base: position 6,951 of record JAFUGG010000070.1, read on the forward strand.
TGCTTGAGCCTGACAGAACTTGACCTGAACAGCTGGGATATGAGTAGTGTGACGCAAATGTGGGGCATGTTCACGGAGTGCCTTTCACTCCAATCTGTCAATGTCAGCACCTGGAACACGTCTAATGTCACCTCTTTCAAACTAATGTTTTATAGGTGTGAAGCCCTGCGAGATGTTGACGTGTCCCATTGGAACACCGACAAAGTCACGTCAATGTTGGAAATGTTCAGTCATTGCATGTCCCTTCAGACCCTCGACCTGAGCAGCTGGAAGACCAGCGGTGTCACAATCATGGAGGGCATGTTTAGCAATTGCAGCGAACTCACCACCATCTATTGCGGCGACCAGTGGACCAACATCAATGCGCAATCTTCCGATGAGATGTTCATGTCATGTTTTAACCTCGTCGGAGGCGAAGGGACAACCTATGACGGGCAATACACAGATGCCACCTATGCCCGTATCGACGGCGGACCTGACGCACCAGGATACCTGACTGCCAACTATGTCCTCATCGACGAGGCACACTTCCCCGACCATCACTTCCGCGACTACCTGAAGTACGAAAGCTATGGCGAAGACGGGAAACTGACCAAAGAAGAAATAAACAATATCACAGAACTGGACTTAGGGGGACAGAACATTGAGGATCTCACCGGCATCAAGTATTTCACCATGCTGGAGAAGTTGAATTTCAACGTTAACTATGTGAAGTACGTGGATCTTTCCAAGAACACCGCTCTGAAGTTCATCGCCTGCCAGCGCAACCAGATGTCGGGCGAGGGCATGGACTACTTCGTAGATCACCTGCCCACGGTGGAAGGCGGAGAGATGACCGTGTATGAACCCATTGACATCGACGAAGGCAACGAGATGACGCCCGCACAGGTGGCCAGGGCCAATGCCAAGGGATGGACTGTCAAAATCTATGCCGACAAACTGAAGACGCCCCAGTGGCAAGAGACGGAGGGCTTCTACCGCCTCAGCGAGCAGCGTTTCCCCGACCAGAATTTCCGCAAAGGAATACAAGACAATTATGCCATCACCTGCACCGGAGCCATCACGCAGGAAGAAATCGACGAGACCTACGAGATGGAGCTCACGGGCCTGGAGATTGAAGACCTCACCGGCGTGGAGCTCTTCACCGAATTGGAGGGCTTCTACTTCCAGGGCAACAAAATCAGACGCGCAGACTTCTCGAAGAACCCTGCCGCATCCACCATCTATATCGAGCAGAAC
>JAFUGG010000024.1 GCA_017469525.1 Bacteroidaceae bacterium
GCATTCTCCAGATAGCCGACGGCCTTCTGGTAGTCACCCTGCCCGTAGTGCCACTCGGCAATATAATAATAGACGTTGACATCCACCGAATCGATGTGCGAGCCGTCGGGGAAGCGGATAGGCTCGTCGATGTAGTCAATCTTCCGGAGATAGGCGAAGAAGTCGTTTGCAAGCCTGAGGCGGCTGACGGCATCACTCTGCTTCAGGTATTTTTGGGCATAGCGCTCCACCTGCCCGCCCTCGTCAGCCATGACGACCGGAGCCACGAGCAAAAAGCAAACGAACGGAATGATGTATCGTAGTGTCTTCATATCGTAGACGTGTATTGATTTGCAGATATAGTAATCGTGTTAGTTTCTGCTTGCAAAGGTACAAACCTTTTTGTATTTATCTGTTAGCATTAAACTGGAAAGATTTATCATTTCATGCAATTATGTACCATTTCATCGCTTATTTTGCTATTTCCCCAAGCAAACACGAGTTTGATTTGATGATTTCAATGCAATGGAAGGCAGGGCGGGTCGTGACACCTCAGCTGTTAAATCTCCTAAAAAATTTGATGAGGAAGGAGTTTATTCAGACAAGAATTCGTAACTTTGCAGAGTATTTAACAAATATGTGTTATGAAGTCAATCCAAATTAAGTATGTAGGCGAGGCGTTGATTCTCGCCGCAGGGCTCTTCCTGGCAGGCGGAGCCATCAGCAAGGGTATTGTTCAGTTCAAGGAGATGGACCGCACGGTGACGGCCAAAGGTCTGTCGGAGAAAGAGGTGAAGGCCGACAAAGTGACTTGGCCGCTGAAGTTCAAGGAGCTGGGCAACGACCCCGCAGAACTCTACGAAACCATCGCGAAGGACACGCGAACCATCGTGGAGTTCTTGAAAGCCAACGGCATCAGCGACGAGGAAATCTCACAAGCTCCGCCACAGATGGTTGACCAGCAGGCCAACATGAGTTACTCGAGCGAGACGGTTCGCTATCGTTACAAAGCCAACTGCGTCGTGACCGTCGTGAGCAAGAACGTGGACCTGGTGCGCAAGCTTGTCAACAAGCAAGCCGACCTGATGCGACAAGGCGTCACCATCATCGGCAATGAATACGACGAAGGCGGGAACGTGAGCTATGAGTTCACAGGGCTCAACGAGATCAAGCCCGAGATGATTGCCGAGGCGACAAAGAACGCGCGCAAGACAGCGGAACGCTTTGCCGAGGACTCAGACAGTAAGCTGGGCAAGATACGTACGGCCGACCAAGGACAGTTCAGCATAGAGAGCCGCGACCAGAACACACCGTGGCTGAAGAACGTCCGCGTCGTCACTACCGTCGTATACTACCTGAAGGACTGAGACAGAACTATAAAACCACGAATTACACGAATAGTACGAACCGTTACTAAAAAAAACGAAACAACGGATTTGACGGATTAAACGGATTGCATTTGCATGTTTTACAACAACGGATTAAACGGATTTAATGGGAGAGGATACAACGGATTGCGGATTTCTGTAATTCGTGTAATTCGTGTAATTCGTAGTTTTATAGTACCTCCCCTCATACCGTTTAATCCGTTTAATCCGTTCAATCCGTTGTTCGTGATTCGTCGATTAGCGGTTTGAAGCAGCATCTTTGCAGTTTGACAAAATGTAAGCATTTCGGGCGATTTGCTTACAGGCAACTTTTTCGCAGACGCGTCAGGAGCGCTTTTCTTGCCTCCGACCTTGCTTTTCGACCCCTGAGCAAAAATATGGCCTTAAATCGAAGACGACTTCTCAACTAGCTCTGCCTCAGTGTATTAGAAGAACCTCCACACGACTGCCACTTTATTCAGACTCGTCATTTTGCTATCTATGGATGGCAAAATAGGCCGTTTTGACCAAAATTTGCACACTTTTCGACGTGAAGTTTCCACCAAATTCACACGAGAAGTTTTCAAACGCGACACGTGAACTTTCCAAACTTCTCACGAGAAGTTTTCCAAGTCCTCACGTCGAGTGGGCAAAATCGACGCGAGAAGTGCTCATTTTCGACGCTTTTCGGAGTGTGCAATTTCTAACACTTTGACAGCATATCCCGCGTTTTACTTTCATTCCGAAAATATCGACTGCACCCACATTGCTCATTAACGAAAAACGCTCCTTATTTTAAGATATTTATGCATTCGTTTTGCATAAAACAAGAAAATGCAAGGCAATTTTGAAAAAATATGGCAAAACATTTGGCGTACATGTAGGAAATGCGTACCTTTGCCGACGGATAATACAAAACAAGACAGAAAATATGCAGATGGCAGTTCGCTTTTGGTGGTGGCGTGGTTCGATGATTCTATAGTCGCGAAGCACGAAGCCTTCATGTGCCATACTGAAAGAAAAAAGAAAGAGGCTCGTCGGAACGCGACGGGCCTCTTTTCTTTTTAACTGAGAAAACAGAAGTAAAGGGGAATAAAAATGGAAGAAAACTCGCTACGCTCGTGGACGAAAGGTAGCAAGGGGGCTTGCCCCCTTGTTCGGGCTCAGCATGTTCGGACTCTGTTACAAGGGGGCAGCCCCCTTGCTATCTTCGCTGCACTCCAATTTAACTCCATTCTTTAACTCCTGAAACATAAATAAATATATAATGTATATGGATTATCACGTTGACAAGAACGGTTTCTACGGCCAGTACGGCGGTGCTTACGTTCCCGAAATCCTTTATGGGACGCTCCAGGCACTGCAGGAGCAGTACCAGCAAATCATTGACAGCGAGGAGTTTCTCAGCGAGTACTACAGCCTGCTGCGCGACTATGTGGGCCGACCCAGCCCGCTCTATTATGCCCGACGCATGAGCGAGAAGTACGGCTGCAAGCTCTATCTGAAGCGAGAAGACCTGAATCATACGGGCGCTCACAAGATAAACAATGCCATCGGACAAATCCTCCTGGCCAAAAGGATGGGCAAGAAGCGCATCATAGCCGAGACAGGAGCAGGTCAGCACGGCGTGGCCACGGCCACCGTCTGCGCTTTGATGGGGATGCCTTGTCGCGTCTATATGGGTGCTTTGGACGTAGAGCGTCAGCACATGAACGTGGAGCGGATGAAGATGCTTGGTGCAGAAGTCTATCCCGTAGAGAGTGGCAACAAGACACTCAAAGACGCAACCAACGAAGCCATCCGCGACTGGTGCTGCCATCCGAGCGATACCTTTTATATAATCGGCAGCACGGTGGGGCCTCATCCCTACCCCGAGATGGTCGCCAAGCTGCAAAGCGTCATCAGTAAGGAAATAAAGATTCAGCTTCAGGAAAAGGTTGGGCGCGACTGGCCGGACTATCTCATCGCCTGCGTCGGCGGCGGAAGTAATGCGGCGGGAACGGTCTACCACTACCTCGACGACAGCCGCGTGAAGATAGTTCTCGGCGAGGCCGGTGGCAAAGGCATGGAGACGGAGATGACCGCGGCGTCGCTCAACATCGGGACAGTCGGCATCCTGCACGGCAGTCGCATCAAGGTGATGCAGACCGAGGACGGTCAAATCATCGAACCCTACAGCATCAGTGCCGGCCTGGATTACCCGGGGACGGGTCCGATGCACTGTAACCTCTTCGAGACAGGCAGGGCGCAAGTCCTTGCGGTAAACGACGACGAAGCGCTCCGGGCTGCCTTCGAGCTGACCCGCCTCGAGGGAATCATCCCCGCACTCGAGAGCAGCCACGCCCTCGCCCTGTTGCCCCGCCTCAAGTTCAACGCGGACGATGTGGTCGTGCTTACCGTCAGCGGACGCGGAGACAAAGACCTGAACACTTATCTTAACCATAATCAGAGGTTAGAGGTTAGTGGTTAGAGGTTAGAGAATACATTCGGAAGCGCATCTGCCAAAGCATTTCTCTAACCCCTAACCACTAACCTCTAACCACCCCCAACGTATATGAATTATAGATTTCACACAGCAAGTAAGAAGGTGCTGGGCGACCTCATTACGCCCGTAAGCGCCTACCTCAAGGTGCGCGACGCTTATCCGCAGTCCGCGCTCATGGAGAGCAGCGACTATCATGGCGGCGAGAACGCCAAGTCCTTCATTGCCCTCCACCCCATCGCGAGTGTCAGCATCGAGCACGGCATAGGTTTCTGCCGTTTCCCCGACGGCACGGAGGAGCATCACACCATCGGCAAGAACTACGACACGGCTCGTCTGCTGAACGATTTCCTCGGCTCGTTCAGCATCGAGGGCGACGACGTCGGCTACTGCGGACTGTATGGCTACACGACGTTCAACGCGGTGCGTTACTTCGAGAACATCGCCGTCAAGGACGAGACGCAGCCCGAGAACGACGCGCCCGACATGCTATACATCTTATATAAGGACGTCGTGGCGTTCGATCACTTCCGCAACGAGCTCACGCTCATCGAGCTGCTTCAGGACGGAGAGCAGGACGACCTGGACCAACTGGAACGCGACCTCGCCAGCCGAAACTACCAGACTTTCGACTTCCGGCCTGTCGGCGAATGCACAAGCACACTCTCCGACGACCAACATCGCGAGAACATCCGCCGCGGCATCCAGCATTGTCTGCGAGGTGACGTGTTTCAAATCGTCCTCTCCCGCAGGTTCAAGCAACGCTTCGAAGGTGACGACTTCAGGCTTTACCGCGCTCTCCGAAGCATCAACCCCAGCCCGTATCTGTTTTACTTCGACTTCGGAGGCTTCCGAATCTTTGGTTCCTCGCCCGAGACACATTGCCGTATCGAGGACCGGCACGCTTACATCGACCCCATCGCGGGCACGACCAAGCGGACGGGCGACACGGAGACCGACCGAAAGAATGCTGAGTTCTTGCGCAACGACCCCAAGGAAAATGCCGAACACGTCATGCTTGTGGACCTGGCACGAAACGATTTGAGTCGCAACTGCCACAATGTCAAGGTCGATTTCTACAAGGACATGCAGTTCTACAGCCACGTCATCCACCTCGTCAGCCGCGTCAGCGGAGAACTCGACGACGAGGCGAATCCCATCCAGACGTTCATCGACACGTTCCCCGCAGGCACGCTCTCGGGCGCTCCCAAAGTGCGGGCCATGCAACTCATCTCAGAGTACGAGCCTCACAATCGCGGTGCCTACGGCGGCTGCATCGGGTTCATCGGCTTCCGAGGCAACTTGAACCAGGCCATCACGATACGCACCTTCGTCAGCCGCAACGGGGAGCTTTGGTTCCAGGCCGGTGGCGGCATCGTCGCAAAGAGCAACGTCGAGTACGAACTTCAAGAGGTAAACAACAAGCTGGGGGCTTTGCGTCGGGCCATCGAAGCTGCCCAAGAGACCCCCTCTAACTCCCCCAAAAGGGGAGAATAAAATGGTAAATGGTAAATGATTAAATGGTAAATGCAAGATGAAAATAGTAATCATCGACAACTACGACTCGTTCACCTACAACCTGAGCCACCTTGTGAAGGCGCTCGGGGCTGAGGTGACGGTCTTTCGCAACGACCAGTTCGAAATGCCCTGGCTCGAGGCGTTCGACAAAATCATACTCTCCCCCGGGCCGGGCATACCGAGTGAAGCGGGACTGCTACTCGACGTCATCCGCTCCTACGCGGGCCGCAAGCCCATCCTCGGCGTGTGTCTCGGCCATCAGGCCATCGGCGAAGTGTTCGGAGGAACGCTCCTAAATCTCAGCGATGTCTATCATGGTGTGGCGACACCCGTCGACGTGACGACCGACGACTACCTTTTCGAGGGCTTGCCCAAAACGTTCGAAGTGGGCCGGTACCACTCGTGGGTGGTCGATACGGAAGGCCTGCCCGATTGCCTCGAAGTGACGAGCGTCAGCCAGGAGGGTTTCATCATGTCGCTCAGACACCGTGAGTTCGACATCCGCGGCATACAGTATCACCCCGAGAGCGTGCTTACGCCAGCCGGAGAGACGATAGTGAAGAACTGGCTAAACAGGCCGTGAGCGCGGCTTCGACGTGAAAAAGAGAGTGACAACCTATGTTACATCAGAAAGTCTCACGTGTGAGAAAACAATTTATCACGTGTGAGAAAATAAAGTCTCACGTGTGAGACAAACCAACTACATGAGACAATATCTACAACGACTCATTGCTGGTGAGACACTTTCACAGCATGAAACACACAACATCCTGGTAGGCATCACCCGAGAAGCCTACCCTCCCGAGCAGATTGCTGCTTTGCTGATGGCTCTGCAGACACGCGGCGCGACCGTGGACGAAATGCTTGGCTTCCGCGACGGACTGCTCGAAACGGGCAAACACATTGACCTCGGCGGCCTCGACACGCTGGACATCGTGGGCACAGGGGGCGACGGAAAGAACACTTTCAACATAAGCACCTGCGCTTGCTTCGTGGTTGCCGGGGCTGGATTCAAGGTCTCGAAGCACGGCAACGGCGCAAGCACGAGCGTGAGCGGCGCAAGCAATGTGCTGGCAGCACACGGCGTGAAGTTCACCGACAACGAAGATGTGCTCCGTCGCTCCATTGAAAAAGCAGGCATCTGCTACCTCCACGCGCCACTCTTTGCTACGGGCATGAAGTTTGTCGGCCCAGTGCGGAAGGCTCTGAACGTGCCGACGTGCTTCAACTTGCTTGGCCCCTTCATCAATCCCGCCATGCCAAAGAACTCGCTCCACGGCACCGCGACGCCCACCCAGCTGCGTCTCTACACCAGTATGCACCAGAGTATCGGCGACAACTACGGCGTCGTCTCGAGCTACGACGGCTACGACGAAATCTCGCTCACCAGCGGTTTCAAGTTCGTGACGCGGCATTTCGAGAAGGTCTATACGCCCCTCGAGATGGGACTCGCCTATGTTCAGTCGACCGACATCTACGGCGGCTCGACTGCCGAGGAAGCCCGTCGCATCTTCGACGATGTGCTGGAGAACAAGGCGACGCGTGCCCAGACGGACGTCGTCATAGCCAACGCCGCCTGCGGCATCAGCCTGATGAACCCGAACCTCCCTATCTCGGACACCGTCGCGATGGCCCGCGAGAGCATAGAAAGCGGCAAAGCCCTGCAATGCCTCAAGGCGTTCATCGAGATAAATAGTTGAGGGAATCCTCGTTTTAACGAGATAACGTCATAACGTGATAACGACAATTGAAGCAATGAAAGACATCTTAGAAGAAATCGTGGCCTGCAAGCGCATCGAAGTAGCCACGCAGAAGGAGCTGTTGCCGCCGCGGAAACTCTACGCCGAGGTAGAACGTATGATGGCGGAAGGCGTGACGAAACGAAGCCTGAGCCGTGCCTTGACGGAGAACGACTACGGCATCATCGCCGAATTCAAAAGGAAAAGTCCGTCGAAGGGATGGATTAAGGAGGACGGCAAGCCTGAGGAGATTCCCCTTTCTTACGAGCAAAACGGTGCCGCAGCCCTCAGCATCCTGACTGACGAGAAGTTCTTCGGCGGCTCGCTCGACTTTATAAGAAATGCCCGACCGCTCGTCAGCCGACCCATCCTCCGCAAGGACTTCATCATAGACGAATACCAGCTCTTCCAGGCGCGACACATCGGAGCCGATGCCGTGCTGCTCATCGCTGCCGACCTCACAAGGCAGGAGGTACGCTCGCTCACAGCCACGGCACACGAGCTGGAACTAGAAGTCCTGCTGGAACTGCATTCGGAACAGGAACTGGACTACGCCGAGACGGACGTCGATACCGTTGGCGTGAACAATCGCAACCTTGGGACTTTCGTCACGGACGTGCAGAATTCGTTCCGAATGGCAAGCCGTCTGCCGCAAGACAAAGTGTTGGTCAGCGAGAGTGGTATCGCCTCTGCGGGTACCATCCGCTTGCTTCGCGAGGCCGGCTACAGGGGTTTCCTCATCGGAGAAACTTTCATGAAGAGCGACAAACCCGCAGAAACTTTAAAAGACTTCATTTCGCAAATATGATTATCAAGGTGTGTGGGATGCGAGATGCCGAGAATATCCGGGAAGTGGAACGCCTGGGCATCGACATGATGGGCTTTATCTGCTGGGAGCGTTCGCCAAGATATGTGGGCGAAGTGCCAGCCTATCTGCCCAAGTGTCCGCGCGTCGGCGTCTTCGTCAACCCGTCGCTTGACGAGATTCAGAAGCAGATGGAGGCCTTCGAGTTCAGTTACATCCAGCTTCACGGCAGCGAATCGCTAGAGTTTTGCAAGGAAGTTCGAGAGAAAACTGGCTGCAAAGTCATCAAAGCTATCAGCATAAGTTCGGAAGCGGACCTCGCTCATGCTGGTCAATACGAAGGCTTCGTCGATCTGCTTCTCTTTGATACAAAGTGCACAAACTTTGGCGGAAGCGGCCGGAAGTTCAACTGGGACGTTCTCCGCGACTACCGAGGCGACCTGCCATTCCTGCTTTCGGGAGGCATCGGGCCTGATGATGTCGAGTCGCTTCGCCAGTTTCATCACGAGAAATGCCTCGGCATCGACATCAACTCGCGCTTCGAAACGGAGCCGGGCATCAAGGATGTGGAGAAGATAAGACAGTTCTTGAAAGCCCTCAGAAAGAACTAGTCTGACTAGTCTAACTAGTTAAACTAGCAAAACCAGAACATCAACCAAACAGAAATACAATATGAACAGAATAAACTCCCTATTTGAGCAGAAGCAGAAAGGCTTGCTCTCGCTCTACTTTTGTGCCGGTCATCCGACCCTCGACAGCACTACTGACATCATTCGCACCTTGGAACAGAAGGGCATAGATTTCATCGAAGTGGGCATTCCCTTCAGCGACCCGATGGCCGACGGGCCGGTCATCCAGGATGCGGCCACTAAGGCTCTGCGCAACGGCATGACTCTCCAGAAGCTCTTTGCCCAGCTGGAACCGCTCCGGGGACAGGGCGTCCGACTCCCCCTCATACTGATGGGCTACATGAATCCCATTTACCACATGGGCTACGAGGCTTTCTTCCGACGCTGCAAGGAAGTAGATATCGACGGCGTCATCATCCCGGACCTGCCCTTCAAGGACTACATGGGCGAGGTGAAGCCTGTGGCCGACCGCTATGACATCAGGGTCATCATGCTCATCACACCCGAGACGAGCGACGAGCGCATACGTTTCATCGACCAGAACACCGACGGTTTCATCTACATGGTCAGCTCGGCAGCGACCACCGGAGCACAGAAAGAGTTCGACCGAGCCAAGCAAGCTTACTTCTATCGAATCGACAAGATGGGCCTCAAGCACCCTCGCATGATTGGTTTCGGCATTAGTAACCGCCAGACATTGCAGAGCGCTCAGGCCAATGCGGCTGGTGCCATCATCGGCAGCAAGTTTGTAACTTTGCTCGACAAATACAAGGCTCCGCTCCCCGCGATTGAGGAACTCCTCAAGGCACTGGAAGAGGATTAGCAGACTTCACACGAGAAGTTGGCAAAGTTCACGTGAGAAGTTGGCGGACTTGACGTGTGTTGTTGTCAAAGCCCTAACACAATGCCGGCCACTCCGCAAAGCACGATGATGAGGATTGGGCCGAGACGATAGACTTTCTGGGCAATAAAAGCGAAGCAGAAAAGGAAGATGCTGAGACAGAAACGCCATGGATTTTCACTCATCGAACTGAAGTTCTCGGCGTTCATCAAGAGCAAAGCGGCTGACAACAACAGGCCGACAACGGCTGGACGCAAGGCGCTGAAGACATTCTCGACTGAGGGATGATTCCTGTATTTCATGAGAAATTTGCTGATGAGCAACATCAGGACGAAGCTCGGAAGCACCACCGCAAACGTGGCAATAAAGCTTCCAAATATTCCCCATGCAGGTGAATAGCCCGCGTTGACGAGTGCCGTATAGCCAACATACGTGGCAGAGTTGATGCCGATAGGTCCCGGAGTGCTTTGGCTGACAGCCACAATGTCCGTGAACTGCCCCATTGTCATCCAATGATAATGTCCCACGACCTCGCCCTGAATCATAGAAATCATGGCATACCCCCCGCCAAAACCGAAAAGACCGATAAGGAAAAAGGTCCAGAAAAGCTGTAATAGGAGCGTTATCATTGTTATTTATGAGTTAAAATCGTCTTTCAAATACTTACCGTAAACATAGCCCGAAACGCCTGCTGCCAAGACGACGAAGATGGGACTTACGCCCAAAATCCATATCAGGAAAGCCGCCACGATTGGAATCCACACGTTGTAACGATTGATTTTAGCACTCTTTGCCATGCGAAAGACAGGCAAAGCGATGAGAGCCACTACGGCAGGACGGATGCCGTGAAAGAAGTGCTCGACATAGACATTCTCCCTAAATTGCTGGAAGACAAGGGCTATCAGCAAGATACAAAGGAACGAAGGCAGACAGGTGCCAAGAGCACTTACGAAAGCTCCCTTGTTACCCAGCCGCTTATTGCCGATGAAGATGCTGATGTTCACAGCAAAAATGCCCGGACACGACTGCGCAACGGCAATCAGGTCAAGCAACTCGTCGTGCCCCACCCAATGTTTCTCGTCCACGACCTTCTGCTCGATGAGCGGAATCATGGCATAGCCGCCACCAATCGTGAAGAGTCCTATCTGGAAGAATGTCTTAAGCAGTTCCCACATTTGACTATTTGTGCGAGGTAATCCAATTCTTTGCGTTGACGAATGCCTCCATCCAAGGTGTCACTTGATCCTCGGCCTTCCGGTCGGTAGGATAGTAGCCGCATTGCCATGGGAAGAAGGCTCTTTCCAGATGTGGCATCATAGCTAAGTGCCTGCCATCAGACGAACAGATGCCCGCAGCAGTATAATCGCTGCCATTGGGATTGGCAGGATAGCCATCATAACTGTATTTGAGGACGATGTTGTAGTCGTCTTCCTTGCCTGGCAGGCTGAACTTACCTTCGCCATGAGCAACCCAAATGCCCAACCTGCTGCCGCTCAGGCTGCCCATCAACACGCTGCGATTGGTCTGGACAGTAAGCCCCACGAAGCCCGACTCGAATTTGTGGCTGTCGTTGTGTAGCATTCGAGCCTTGTTCTCTGCCTTATTGCTGCCCACCAAACCGAGTTCAACCATGAGTTGACACCCGTTGCAGACACCGAGAGAAAGTGTGTCAGGACGGCTGTAGAAACGGTCGAGTGCCTCTTTTGCCTTTGGGTTGTAGAGGAAAGCACCTGCCCAACCCTTTGCCGAACCAAGCACATCACTGTTGGAGAAGCCGCCGCAGAAGACGATGAAGTTGATGTCGTTGAGCGTTTCCCTGCCTGAAATGAGGTCGGTCATCATGACATCCTTCACGTCGAAACCTGCCAAGTAGAGCATATAGGCCATTTCCCGCTCGCCATTCGTGCCTTTCTCTCGGATGATGGCTGCTTTCACGCCACTCTTTTCCCTGCGGTCCGGATTGAGACCATACTGGCTGAGTTTGCCCGTGAAACCCTTTGGCATCTGCCATTCGAGCGGCTGCTTGCCCAGATTCTCCATGCGTTCCTTGGCCTTGCCATTGAAGCTTTGCTTCTGATCGAGCAGGTAGGACGTACGGAACCAAACGTCGCGAAGGCTGTCGATGTCAAGCTTGAACTGTGCCTCGCCCTTTTGGATGAGGATGCAACGCTCGCTGCATGGACGACCGAGACTGACGTAGCCGACGCCCGCATCCTCAAGGAACTTCTTGACCTCCGTGCGATTCTTGTCGGCAACCTGAATCACGATGCCCGGGTTCTCTGCAAAGAGGAGTTTCACTAGGTCGTCGCATTTCATCTTGTCGAGGTTTATCTCGAGTCCGCCCTCAGTATTTGCGAAGCACATTTCCAGCAGACAAGTGATGAGACCACCTGCCGAGATGTCGTGACCGGCAAGAATAAGCCCCTTCTTTATCAGGTCTTGAACGGCGTTGAAGGCATCGCGGAAGTACTCCGGATCACGTACCGTTGGCACATCTGAGCCGACCTTCCCCATGCTTTGGGCAAACGCGGAACCGCCCAAACGCAGTTCATCGAACGAGAAGTCTATATGATATAATGTAGAGGGGCAGTTCTGAATGACCGGCGAGACGACTTTCTTGATGTCGCTTACCAGGCCGCCGCTGGAGACGATAACTGTTCCGGGAGCGATGATCTTTGTTCCATCGGGGTATTTCTGCGTCATGGAAAGGCTGTCCTTGCCTGTCGGAACGTTGATTTGCAAAGCGCAGCAGAAGTCGCTCAACGCTTCGACAGCCTGATACAGACGCGCATCCTCGCCTTCCTGGGCACGACAAGGCCACATCCAATTCGCGCTGAGGCTGACGCTGTCAAGTCTTTCTTCGAGCGGCGCCCAAAGAATGTTCGTCAGAGATTCTGCAACGGAAAGGACGCTGCCGGCAGCTGGGTCGGCAAGAGCGGCTTGTGGAGCGTGTCCGAGAGCCGTGGCGATGCCTTTCACACCACGATAGTCGAGGGCAACCACGCCACAATCCGAGAGCGGCAGTTGCAGTTCGCCCTGGCATTGTTGACGTGCCACCTTGCCCGTCACGGAGCGGTCCACCTTGTTCGTCAGCCAGTCTTTGCAGGCCACGGCCTCAAGGCTGAGGACCTTTTCTATGTATTCTAGTAAAACTAGTGGAACTGGTTGAGCTAGGTCTTGCCAGTATTCGACGGGCGCATACTTGCGTTCCACGGTCTTGTCCCGCATGACGGTCTTGGGCGAATGACCAAACATCTGCGCCACATCGAGGTCGAACGGGCGCTTCCCATCTGCTTGTTGGAAGGCAAAGTGGGCGTCTCCTGTGGTCTCTCCGACGACGTAAAGCGGGGCGCGTTCCCTTTCGGCAATCCTGCGGACGTGCTCGATGTGCTTCTCGTCGATGAGCAGACCCATGCGTTCCTGACTTTCGTTGGCGATGATTTCCTTGGCCGAAAGCGTCGGGTCGCCGATGGGAAGCTTCGTCATATCAATGAGGCCGCCGCACTCTTCCACAAGTTCGGAGAGGCAGTTTACGTGGCCTGCCGAGCCATGGTCATGGATGCTGACGACGGGATTCACTTCCTCTTCGCAGAGCGCACGCACCAGGTTGTTGGCTCGCTTCTGCATTTCGGGGTTCGCACGCTGTACGGCGTTCAGTTCGATGCCACTGCTGTAGCGACCTGTCTCTACGCTGGAGACGCTGCCGCCGCCCAGTCCGATGCGATAGTTATCACCGCCCACGACCACTATCTTATTGCCTTTCTGGGGTGCCTTCTTCAGACAATCACGCTTCGTGCCGTAGCCTACGCCGCCCGCCAGCATGATGACTTTGTCGTAGGCATACTTCTCGTCGCCTTCCTGATGCTCGAACGTGAGCACGGAACCCGTGATGAGTGGCTGGCCGAACTTGTTGCCGAAGTCGCTGGCGCCGTTGGATGCCTTGATGAGAATCTGCTCGGGCGTCTGGTAGAGCCACTTGCGAGGACTCATCCCCTCCCCTTTAAGGGGAGGACGGGAAGGGTCTGGGTAGCTCGTCATATACACCGCTGTGCCTGCGATGGGCCATGAACCAGTGCCGCCACCCATGCGGTCGCGTATCTCGCCGCCTGTGCCGGTGCTGGCACCGTTGAAAGGCTCGACCGTAGTCGGAAAGTTATGTGTCTCTGCTTTGAGGCTGATGACGCTCTCTATGTCACGCACTTCGAAGTAATCGCTCGTGCTGTGGTCCTTCGGAGCAAACTGCTCGACGACCGGTCCCTCTGCAAACGCCACATTGTCTTTATAGGCAGAAATGATGTGATGGGGGTTCTCCTGAGTCGTTTTCTTTATCATCTGGAAGAGAGACGACTCTTTCTCCTGGCCGTCGATGATAAAGGTTCCGCCGAAAATCTTGTGTCGGCAATGCTCGCTGTTTATCTGGGCAAAGCCGAAGACCTCGCTGTCGGTGAGCTTCCTGCCGAGCTGGCCTTCCACCTGGTGCAGGTATTCTATTTCTTCGGGGGACAGGGCGAGGCCTTCCTGCTCGTTATACTCCTCCAGATTTTCGATGCTGATGATGGGCTCAGGCTGCTTGTTGATGGTGAAGATATCCTGATTCAGTCCCTTGTAGAGGCGTTGAAGCATGGGGTCATAATCCGCCTCCTCGCCCTGGACGGGAAAATATTCCTCTATTCTCGTAATGCCTTCGATGGCCATGTTTTGCGTAATCTCCACGGCGTTGGTGCTCCACGGCGTAATCATTTCGCGGCGAGGGCCGATGAAGTCGCCTTTCAAATTCTGCTCCTCTTCGAGAGCAGCCCCGCCATAGAGCCAACTAAGTTTGTCGATTTCTGACTGTGAGAGAGCCTTTTCGCTTGCAGTCGCAATAACACTTTGCTGGGGAGTTTTGAAGAAAGTAATCGTCATACCTTAACTTGTTTTTTCTTTCGCGTGCAAAGATACGACATTTTCCTGAGAACTCCTAAGTGTTGACTCCTATTTTTTCCTGTTACAATAAAAATAATGTACGCGGGAGAGAGCCAAAACTCCTGCAAAGAAGCTTTAGCTCGACACTAGTCAACATTGGCAACTTCTCACGAGAAGTCCGGCAACTTCTGCAGAGAACTTTGGCAACTTCTCGCGAGAATTTTCCGGACCGCATGCACTGTGCCACAGCGTGCAATCAGTGTTCAATAAGATTTAACGGATTTCGACCTCTTCCTTCATGTCGATTTCCTGCCCGTCCTTATCGTAGAACTCATACTGCAGGAAAGCAAGCTTCTGGCTGGGAATGACCTTCACGCCAAGGCCGTACTTGAGTTGCCATTTGCGATAAATGCTGATAATTCCCTGATTGAGATAAGCTGCGACGTAGGGATGCACATGGAGCGTGAAACGCTTGATGCCAAGCTTGTGGTAGAGGAACTTTATCTTGCCGTCCAAGACCTTGTGGAAGAGGAAACTGCTCTTAATCTGACCAGTGCCGTGACACGTCGGGCAAGCCTCCTCGACAGCCACATCCATGACGGGACGAACCCGCTGGCGCGTGATCTGCATAAGACAGAACTTGCTCAGTGGCAAGATGTTGTGGCGGGCACGGTCACGCTTCATCAGCTCACACATGTGCTCATAGAGCTGCTGGCGGTCCTCAGCAAGTTTCATATCAATGAAGTCAACCACGATGATGCCTCCCATGTCTCGCAGACGCAGCTGGCGAGCCAGTTCCTCGGCTGCGCCAAGATTCACCTCGAGGGCATTGGCCTCCTGGTCATTAGGGTTGCGTGTACGGTTGCCGCTGTTAACGTCCACCACGTGGAGAGCCTCGGTATGTTCGATGATGAGGTATGCACCGTGCTTATACGAGACAGTCCTGCCAAAGCCCGACTTAATCTGTCGGGTGATGTCGAAGTTGTCGAAGATGGGCAGCTTGCCCTTGTAGAGCTTCACTACGCCGACGCGGTCTGGCGCAATGAGACTGACGTAATCGTGCACCTCTTTAAAGACGTTCTCGTCGTTAACGTAGATATTCTCGTAGCTTGGGTTGAAGAGGTCTCGCAGCATACCAACCGTCCTGCTCGTCTCCTCATAGACAAGCACCGGCAGTTCTTTTGCCTGCTGAACCTTGCGAAGTGTCTCTTCCCATCTGGACGTGAGCACCTTCATCTCGGCATCCAGTTCGCTGGCTCGCTTCCCTTCTGCCACGGTGCGCACGATGATGCCACAGTTCTTGGGCTTCAGGCTCTCGATGATTTGCTTCAGGCGAGCCCGTTCGGCACTGCTCTTGATTTTCGTGGAAACAGAAACCTTCTCCCCGAAAGGAGTGAAGACCAGGAAGCGACCAGGGAAAGAAAGGTCGCAAGTCAGGCGGGGTCCCTTCGTGCTGATAGGTTCCTTTACTATTTGGACAAGCACCTCCTGTCCCTGCTGAAGGGTGGTCTGCACACTGCCGTCCTTAGGGAGATCTGGCAGGACAGAAGCTTTCTCGAAAGGATAGAGGTTCTTGCGGTCGCTCTGTACCTGCTTGAGGTACTTGGCGTAGGAAGGGAACTGCAAACCGAGGTCGAGGTAATGCAGGAAGGCATCGCGTTCGTGACCTACATTGACAAAGCACGCGTTCAGGCCGGGCATGAGCTTGCGCACCTTTGCCAGGTACACGTTACCCACGGAGTAGGAGACGCTCTGTTCCTCCTCCTGATACTCAGCCAGCCGCTTGTCTTCTGTCAGCGCGATGGAAATCTTCTTCGGCTGTACGTCGATATAAAGTTCGCTCGTTACTTCCATTTCATTATTACACACGAAAAAGGTGACAGAGCATAATCCTGCCACCTTTTCGGTCTGAGAAGTCCTTTACTTGCTCTTATGTCTGTTCTTTCTCAGTCTCTTCTTACGCTTGTGCGTTGACATCTTGTGCCTCTTATGCTTCTTTCCGTTTGGCATAATTTTGGGTGTTTATGGTTAGTACTAATTATATGTTTATACAATTTCGGACTGCAAAGGTATGATTATTTTTCCAAAAGAGAAAGAAATTGAGTGATTTTATTGAAAAAAAGTTTGCTCTTGACATGTTTTGTGCCCGAAAAGCACTACTTTTGCAACATGATTTCATCTTTTTCCGCACAACTGGAGCAATGGTATCATCAGTTTGGACGCGACCTTCCTTGGCGCGGGACAAGCGACCCCTACCTCATCATGCTCTCGGAGTTCATCCTTCAGCAAACGCAAATCTGCCAAGGCATGGACTACTACCTGCGCTTTGCAGAGCGTTTCCCCACTGCTGAGAGCCTGGCCAAGGCAAGCGAAGAAGAGGTGATGCGCCTCTGGCAAGGGCTTGGCTACTACAGCCGGGCACGCCATCTACATGCTGCGGCAAAGCAGATAGCGGATGCTGGCACTTTCCGCAGAGACTACAGCTTCGTCAGAGCCTTGCCTGGAGTGGGCGATTACACGGCGGCAGCTATCATGAGCTTTGCCTTCGGGGAAGCTTATGCTGTGCTCGACGGGAACGTTCAGCGCGTGCTTGCCCGCCATTTCGGCATCACCGAGCCTGTTGACACGACGCAGGGGAAGAAGTTGCTCCGAGCGCTTGCCGACGAGATGCTCGACCGCCAACACCCTGCCCTCTACAATCAAGCCATCATGGACTTCGGAGCCTGCTGGTGCAAACCTTCAGTTCCCCTTTGCGACACCTGTCCGCTTGCCGATACTTGCCAGGCTCTGAGCATGCATCAAGTTAACATGCTGCCCGTCAAGTCGAAGCACACCGCCGTACGCGACCGTTACCTTACTTATATATACACGCGCACGAAGGACGGACAGACGCTGCTCCGGCGTCGTGGCAGCGGTGACATCTGGCAAGGGCTCTTCGAGTTCCCTGTGATAGAGTCTGTTAACAAGCTGACAAGTCAACAAGTTGACGAGTTTATTCACTCATCACTCGTCAAGGCTAACATTAAGGCTAAGGTTGAACTTGTTGCTTCCGACTTCCGGCACCAGCTCACGCACCAGCGCCTGCATGCCGACTTCTACCTCCTCACCCTGCCCTCTGCCGTGGAGAGCGAAGAAGGCAAATGGGTCAAAGAGTCCGACCTCGACCGCTATGCCCTCCCACGCCTCTTGGAAAAGTTGCTGGAGAAGAAGGGATAGTCGCTTAAGCAGCAGTGCAGCAGTCCGTCGTGCAACCCAGTACGATGGCTGCGACAAGAACGACTGCCAAAATCACCAGGCCGATAATGGTGAGGATGCCAGAGTATTTCAGGTAAGCGCGCAACCCTGCAAAGCCGCGGGACAGATGGGCCTCATCGCCCGTCATACAAGCTTTCTTCACGCCATTAGCGAACTGAAATCCCTTCACGAGAGGATAGACCGTGATGAGGGCACAAGCCATATAGACGGGACCAACGATGACTCCACTGCCAAGCATTGGTGATGGCGGCAACACCTTAGGTGCAATCGTGACTACGAGACCTACGACAAAATAGAGTGACATAGCAATAGCGCCGACGACAAGAAGGAACTTCGCCCACTTTGCAGAGCAGAGTAAATCGGACTTCATCGTCTCGTCAATAAACACTCTAGGCTGGTTAAATTCTTCGTTCATAGTGCTACAGGTTTTAGGTTAATACTGAAGTTGACGTTTTTATTGCGATTAAAGCATTCTGCCACAAAGTTACGTTTATTTCCCAAGACTGCCAAACATTCTGTGATTTATTTTTATGATGCAGACATGAACACGTCTAGTCGACAAACCTGGCACGTTTAGTCGGCAAACCAGGCACGTCTATTGGGTGAATTAGGCGTGCCTGGCTGGGTGTCAGAACTGGGTATCAGAACTGGGCGGGGCTTTACATGAGAATCTCCACGGGGCCGAGCAAGCCTGACGGACGCAGCGGTGCCTGGGCCGACGGGCCGCCAATGACCCACGTCTTGCGCTTCTCTTTGGGCTGGCCGGCGTCATAGACGAGGCGGTTGAACCAGGTGCTGGTGACTTCCACCGTGATGGTGTTGCTGCCGCGACGCAAGAAGGGGGCGATGTCGGCTTGATAAGGTGCTGCCCAAAGCGTGTCGACTGTCTCTCCGTTCACTTTGACGACGGCTATCTCTTCCACCTCCCCCAGTCGGAGCAAGCACTGCCGGCTGCGGTTCAGCAGGTCGAACTGGACGGTCGTCTCGTAGATGGCAGTGCCGGAGAACGCCCTGCCTTCGTCGCTGAGCGGGAGGTCTTTCCATGGCTTGAGCTCGATGAGTGTGAGAGGCGATGTGATGCCCCATCCTTCGGGGAAGGTGAGGGTCCAGTTCTCCAGCAACCTGGATGTTGTGCGGCCTGCCTGCTTCTGGCGTTTGGGCTGTTTGTCGTGGCGGAAGACGAGGAAGAACATCTCGCCGCGTTGCATGTCGAGACGCACGCGGGTGTATTCCCCGTCGGGTTCCGACTCGGCGAGTCGGACGCTGCCATTCGTTGGGTTCCACAGTTCGGCACGTCCTCTCTGCCGGAACGACACTTCGCCGCTGAAAGCCTGCTCCTTCTGCGGACAAATCATATACCAGTCTGCTTTGTCGGCACGCCGATGTAGCCAGCGCAGCTCCGTGGGCTTGACGTCGGGACGAAGGCCTATGCCTGCGAGAGCTTGCTGAAGCGATGCGATGGGTACGTCCTTGATGATGCGTCCGCCCTGTGCCTCCATCACTTGCAGACGCTGTTGCGTCTCGGGCAGGAGGCGCTTTGTGTCGGGAACCCAAAGCACGTCGTAGCTGATGCCGTCGGGTGTCATCCAGCGTCCCTTGCTTATCCTGAGGCGGAGCAAGAGGGCGTCGGTGTTGCAGTAATCGTAGGAAAAACCATTGGGGAAAGGCATGAGCTGGTCGGGCTTCTGCTCTATCTCGTCGCCGATGTACCAGAGGACGTTGCTCACGGGCTGTCCCTTCTCCAGCATAAAGGCGCAGCGGGCCAGGTATGTGTTGAAGCTCTTCATGAAGGGCCACCATGTCTGCTTTCGGAGGAACGGTGTGCCGATGCTTCCGCCGAATGATGTGCCGGGGAAGAAGCGGTCGGCGTCGGGATTGTGGGTGTAGGTGTGGAATACGGTGTGCGTTACGCCTTCCACCATGTTCTGACTCGCCACCTCGCGCAACATGCTGAGATGCTCGTCCCAGGTGAGGTCGAAGGAAGTGAAGGACTCTGCCGAGACGCGTGGCTTGCCGTAGAGGTGGGCTGCGGAGGCTGTCGGGCGGATGGGTTTATAGTTGCGGTTGGCGAGCCAATGGCTGAAGGGCTGCCAATACTCGCACATGGGCACGTCGGCATATTTGTAGTATTCCATCGGATCAGCAGGGAAGATGTCGCCTGCTGCCGTCTCGTAGCTGACGGTCATGCCTTTCTCGTGGGCCATACGGCTCATTTGTCCGTAGAAGTTCTCCACGAAAAGGTCGTTGATGGTGCGCCTCCAGTCGGAGAGGAAACGGCTTGTCTGTTGCCTGTTCTCGACGACCCATCCGAAGACGGCGGGCAACCATTCGGTCAGTTCGTAGTGTCGTCGCTGCCGGAACTCCTCGGGCATGAAGCGTGTCCAAGTCTGTGTCTGGCACTCCCAACTGTCCATCAGCATGTTGTCAACGAGTCCCTGGAGCGGTCCGTCCGTGAGGCGGCCGATGTAGTTGCGGAACTGGAAGGCGACGAAGGCAGTGTCGAGCTTGTTGACTTCCCATCCCGTGGCCTCTGCAGGAGCCGGTCCGTTGCGATGTCCCGTGTTGACGTGGCCGATGCGGAGCACTATCCAGCGTCCCTGGGGAGCCGTCCAGCGGAGATGTCCGTCGGCCGGGAGCTTGTCCGAGAGGTTGAGGATGCTGGCTCGGGGTATGAAGCCGTTGCCGTTCTCGTTCATGTTCTCGGGCAGGGGGAGCAAGCTGCGGAGCGTCCAGGCTGACTCCATCTCCCAGTTATGACCTCTGGTGGCCGACGAGAAGCGCAGGCGCGAGAGTCGCATGTCGTGCTGGTTGGCGATTTCCAGAGTGTAGTCGCCGCCTGTTTGCTGCTGCGGCAGGGCGAAGGTCATGCCGTTGTCGCGGTCCTGCCAGTTGGCGAAGGGGAAGTCGGTGTCGAGCAGGACGCTTCCATCGGGCGTGAGGACGCGCAGATGGATGTCGGGCTGCACGCAGAAGGCGTGGTTGAAGCCGTCGATGGGGTTGAACTCTATGGAGCGGACTGCCTGTGCATCTTTCATCTTGACGCGTACGCGGTGGGGCTTCTGCCTGGTGGTGGGCTGGAGGGTGAAGGCGGAGTTCGGTTCGCCGCTCAGGAGTTTCTGCCACTCTGCCTGCAGCTCCTCTGCCTCCACGTTTTCCACTTGGCAGAAGGTGCCTGTGTCGCCTTCTGGAGCAGGGAATGCCAGCACGGCGATGTCCTGCCAGTTGCGCCACTCCTCCTTGTGCGGTACGGGCAGCTCGGTGTCGATGTCGGTGCCGCCTGTGATGTCGGTGCGCGAATAGCTGAGGTGACGCATGGCTTGCTCGGGCTTAATCCACGGACCGCCGCTTGTGGCCCATCCGGGACAGGTCTGCAGGCTGAAGCGCAAGCCGAGGCGATGGGCTTCCTCTGCGGTGAACTTGATGAGCGACTCCCACTTCGGGCTGAGGCACTCCACGTGTTCCTCCGTGCCCGGCCAGTCGGCGGCGTCGCCCATCTGCCCGTGGAAGAACTGTATACCCTGTATGCCGGAGGCGGCAATGGCTTCCAAGTCTTGGGTGATGCCTTCGCGTCGGATGTTGCCATTGATGAAGTGGAACCAAGTCTCGGGATAGAAGATGCGGTCTGGCTGCTTGAAGGAGGCGAGAACAGACCCTCTCCCGACCTCTCCCTTGTAGGGAGAGGAGTATATACCCTCCCCCTGCAAGGGGGAGTTGGAGGGGGTCCAGGAGCCAGAGGCTGTCTTATCTTTCGCCGTAATGTTTTCTATGCCAAGGCCAAAAGCCAGCAGAAGGAGCAGACAAAGGATGCTTGAGTGTTTCATTTGCGCAGATGATTGTCGTTATTGCTTTGCAAAGATACGAAATAAAAGTGAGAAACGGAAGGCTGGAAACGAAAAATTGTGGCGGACACGCTGTGCATCCGCCACAATCCTGCTGCCGGAAATTCCTACTCCCTTCCCCTCTCACGCCGGAGAGGGGTTAGGAGTGAGGGTTACTCAAGCCCCTGGATGGTGTCCTCGTTGCGTATGACCTCGATGGCATCAGCCTGCGCCTCTCGGCTGGCTACGAGCTGGAAGGTGGCATCGTCGCGCAGGTTGCGGAACTTCTTGCCGGGGACCCAGCGGGCGTTGACGGCCTTGATGTTGTTGGCCGTGAAGTCGTCGGTGGTCTTTGCCCCAACGGTGTTGAGCTCCACGTGGAAGCGCCCCATGTCGCCGAACTGCACGCTGTTGCCAGCCAGAAGCTGCTCGCGCAGGCAAGCCACAGCGTCCTTCAGGATGCCGCAGATGGCTCCGGCGGAGAAGGGTGAGTTGTGGTCGGCAATGTGCTGGCAGAAGTCGTCGAAGCTGAGGGCTTCGTGGATCTGGGAGGTGCCGTAAGCTTTTGTCTCCTTGATGTCGGCCTTCTTGGTGCCGGGCTTTGAACCTGCAATGTAAATGCTGTAGTTAATCATAGTCTTTAAGTTTTGAAGTTAATGTTTTGTGTTGATTGTTCTCTGGTGTCGTCCCGCCAGGCTACTGCAGTCTAACCTGCGGCTGCAACACGCTTGAAATGCGAGCCCAACACGCTTGGGCGGAATCTGCAACACGTTGAATTGGCCAGGTTAACGTGTTGCGTCTTCAGGAGGCTCACGCTATTATATACAGGGCACCCCCCTTTTTTTTAACCCCAAGGGCGTTAAATAATGTTAAAACGCAACTTTTTTTTTATTTTTTTTGCCTCAGGGGTTAAAAAATAGGGGTTTTGCTGTATATATAGACAAAGGCTTCATGGAGGAATGGCTTTAGAAGAATACTCCTACTAAGCCTTTTATACATTCCAAAAACATTATTAATTTTAAAACTAACAACAATGATGAAAAACTCCATCAGCCAGTTGGAGCTTGACCAGCTACGCAAGCTCCCAATCGAGAACGTGGCAGAGCGACTCGGACTCTCCGTCTATCTGCACAAGAGCCGTTGCCCCTTCCACGACGACCACACTCCGAGCCTCTACTACAACATCCGCAACCACACCTACCGCTGCTTTGCCTGCGGCGAACACGGCAACGTCATCGGGCTGGCCAGGAAGCTCATGCCCCAGAAATCCTTCCGCAAGGTCTGCCAATGGCTTGCACAGGAGTACGGCATCGCACTGCAAAGCCTGGAAGCCACAGCCACAAAGCACGTACCACGCTCCACGCAGCATGAAGCCGTGCCCTTCGACGCCCAGTTTCAGAGCCGCTTCTTCGAGCATCCGCAACTCTCCGACAAAGCCCGCGTCTTCCTCTTCCAAGAGCGACTGCTGAACCCCGCCGTCGTCAAGTACTGCCGTCTGAACTCGCTCGCCGACTGGCTGCAGATTCCCTACTACAGCAGCGACGGGCAGCTCGTGGGCACACAGCGGCGCTACATGGCAGACGACGGCAACAGGCCACGCTTCCTCTTCTACAAAGGCTCGGAGTGCCGGCTCTACAACTTGCCCGTCCTGGGGACGCTGCAACCCAGGGAAGACCTCTACATCGCCGAGGGACCAAGCGACTGCTGGGCCATGCTCTCCGCAGGCCACAAAGCCATCGCCATCTCCTCAGCAACGATGCTCGACAGAAACCAACTGCAAAGGGAACTACTCGCAGCACGCATCCCGCAGAACCGAAACATGCTGCACGTCTATCCGGACCGCGACGAAGCAGGGGAAAAACTCTTCCGCAGGCTCTTCTCCGTGACGAAGGAAGCAGGCATCCCGCTCGTCCGCCACGAATTGCCGGAGGGCTGCAAGGACTTCTCCGACTACTGGATTCGGCAGAACACTAAGGGCGGCTCGGCCCTGCCATCACCTCCTGCATGCTGACGTCATGGCTGTCGGCAGGAACCTCATCGAGAAGCTGGAACGAGAAGCAGACGCCCACCAGACGGGCCTCAGGCAGCCTGGGCAGCAGACGGTCGTAGTAGCCCCGTCCGCGTCCCAGCCTGTGCCCCGACCTGTCAAACGCCATGCCGGGAATGATGGCCAGCTCTATCTCGCCGTACTGCTCCGAGGGAAACAAAGGGCCCGTCGGCTCCATGATGCCGAAAGCACCCTCCCTCAAGGACGCCTCGCCCTCGTAGAGACGCAACTCAAGCTCATCGCCCCTCACCACAGGCAGCAGGACGCGCTTGCCGCTCTCGAAGGCAACCCGTATCAGAAGCCTCACGTCCACCTCGTCGGCCAATGGGTAATAAAGCAGCAGAGTGCCTGCCTCCCGCCACCAGGCAGAAGCAAGCACTCCGTCATTTGCCAGTTCAGACATCGCCGCCAGCTCGGCAGCAGTATGCCTGCTCTTCTGTTCGCGTATGTATTGGCGCAGAGAAGATTTGGAGACGCCCTCTAACTCCCCCTTGAAGGGGGTTGGGTCTTCTTTCATTTCTTCTTTGCAGCCTTCTCCTTGGCTTTGTCGTACTCCTCCCACAGCTTTTTCTTTGCACAGAGGTCCTTCTGGGCCTGAGTGCTGGCTTCAGCTGCGGCCTGAGCAGCGGCTTCGTCCTCAGCCTTTGCCCAAGCAAACTGGAAGCCCGGCATTACGTCCCAATAGCCACGGGTAAAGTCGGGGAAAGCAACGGAACAGCAATTGTTGTCCATCGAAAGCGCTCCCAGCTCGGCAAGACAGCACCACTCGGCCAGGTCGTAAACGTCCATGTCGAGGGGCAGACCGTTTTGCAGGCAGTAAACAAGGCGCGCGTCCATGAAGAAGTCCATGCCGCCGTGACCGCCTACCTTCTGAGCCATCTCGCCATACTTCTTGATGATGGGGTGCTGATACTTGGCTACAAGAGCATCTTGTTCAGCCTTCGGCAGGAAGCCATGCGAGCTGAGGTCGTCCACCTTGGGAGCAACGCCGCTGGCAGAAAGCTGGCTCTTGTCGAGAGCATAGTGCTGCTCGGGATACTTAGTAGCATAGCCCTTCGTTCCAGTCAGCTTGTAGAGGCGGTTATAGGGCTGAGGATTCATGACATTATGCTGAATCTCAACAACCTTACCGTTTGCCGTACGCATCAATGTCGTGGTGTGGTCGCCATTGCGGAACTCTGCGCAGGGACGGCCTGTGGTCTTCTCCACCAATTCCTTGCCGTGCGAGCTCTTGGTATCCATAGCAACCAACGTCGTGAAACGGTCGCCACGATGGATATCCATAGCAAGAGCAACGGGACCAAGGCCGTGAGTGGCATAGACATCACCGCGATTCTCTTTGTTATACTTCAGTCGCCAATGCAGGTTCTGGATGTCGCTGCCGTCGGGATTCTTCCAGTAATAAGCCCAGAAGTCGTCGAGATTGTGGATGTAAGCACCCTCGCCACGCAGCACTTCACCGAAGACGCCCTGCTGAGCCATGTTGAGCGTGTTGAGCTCATACCAGTCGTAGCAGCAGTTCTCCAGTATCATGCAGTGCAGACGCGTCTTCTCGCTGAGGTTGATAAGCTCCCAGCACTGCTCGAGGTTCATGGCGCTGGGCACCTCGATGGCCGTGTGCTTGCCGTTTTCAAGAGCACACTTGGCAACAGGGAAGTGATGGTCCCAGTCGGTTGCTACATACACGAGGTCGACGTCAGGACGCTTGCAAAGCTCCTCGTAACCTTTCTCGCCGCTATAGATAGCTGCTGGCGGCAGACCTGCCTTGCGGAGGTACTTCTGGCAAGCCTCGGCGCGAGCCTCGACATAGTCGCAAAGGGCCACAATCTGAACGCCGGGGATGTAGGTAAAACGCTCCACGGCACCTGGGCCACGCATGCCCAGACCGACGAAAGCCACGCGGACCGTCGCCATCTTGGGAGCCGTCAGGCCGAGCACATTCTGCTGTCCGGCAGGACGAGTCGGCGTTTCAACTACGAGGGTACCTTTGTCCCAGTGCGTCTTGGTGCTGGGACTGAGACTTTGCGCCATGGAAGAAGCGCAGATAAGAGTTGCCGCAACAATGACGGCAGAGAGATGTTTGATGTTCATTATTATTAGTTTTAGCAATTTTGCACGGCAAAGATAGTAAAAGTTTCCTAATCTCGCACGCTTTTCCTACAAAAGAAGTGAAAAAAGGCAACTTTTTCCCTTTATTGGCCTCCCATTACATAATAATAATGTATCTTTGCAAGATAAAACGGCTCAAAATGGAGAAAAGCAAACTGCTCGGCATGACAATGGAGGAACTGAAGGCTGTCGCCACGGAGGTGGGGCTGCCGCGTTTCGCCGCGAAACAAATGGCTGAGTGGATTTACGGCAAGCACGTCCGCAGCATCGACGAGATGACCAACCTCTCGCTGAGTGGCAGGTCAGCCCTGGCAGAACGCTACGAAATAGGATGCAAAGAGCCGAGCAACATCCAGAAGAGCGTTGACGGCACGGCAAAGTACCTCTTCCCGACAGGAAACGGGAAGCTGGTGGAGAGCGTGTTCATCCCCGACAACGACCGCGCGACGCTCTGCGTGAGCAGTCAGGTGGGTTGCCGCATGGGTTGCCGCTTCTGCATGACAGGCAGGCAAGGCTTCGGAGGAAACCTCACCACGACCGACATCCTGAACCAAGTCTACTCGGTGCCTGGCAGTGAACGGCTCACCAACATCGTCTTCATGGGACAGGGCGAGCCGATGGACAACCTGGACGCTGTACTTCAAGCCACCAGTCTGCTTACCGCTCCCTATGGCTGGGCATGGAGTCCGAAGCGCATCACGGTATCGACAGTGGGCGTAAGGAAAGGCGTGGAACGTTTCCTTCAGGAGAGCGACTGCCACCTTGCCATCAGCCTGCACAACCCCTTCCCCGAGGAACGCCTCCAGATGATGCCGGCAGAGAAGGCTCTCGGATTGCAGGAACTGCTGAGCCTGCTGAGGCAACACGACTGGAGCCATCAACGTAGGCTTAGTTTCGAATACATCGTCTTTGGCGGAATGAACGACACGGAGCGTCACGCACGCGAGCTGGTGCGTCTGCTTGCACCGCTGGAATGCCGTGTAAACCTGATACGCTTCCACGAGATTCCCGACACGCCGTTCAAGGGCGCTTCGGAGGAGAAGATGCTTTGGCTGCGCGACTACCTGACTAAGCATGGCGTGACCTGCACCATTCGAGCCAGCCGCGGACAGGACATCTACGCCGCCTGCGGACTGTTGCATAGCAAAGTGAAAAGTGAAGAGTGAATAATAATAGTAACCTGTATTATGAAAGGCTTTATGATTTATAAACTAACGTGGATGATAGGGTGCCTGCTGCTTATGATGGGCTGCACAAAGGAGCAAATCTTCCCCAGAGCCAGCGGACGGCCGTATGAAGTGCTCGTCGTGCTCGACGACAAGACGTGGGAAGCTCCTGCCGGCCGCGCTTTGTTCGACATCCTGGACACCGACGTGCCCTGCCTCCCGCAGAGCGAACGTTCGTTCCATATCACACAGATCGAACCAAAGGACCTTAACGCGAACTTCAGCATCTTCCGTAACATCATCCAGGTCAACATCGACCGAACGCAGTACTCACGCACCGGCATGCGCTTCATGCGCAACAAATATGCCATGGATCAAATCGTGCTTACCATCAACAGCCCAAGCTTGGAGGACTTCCAGCAGTTCTGCATCGACCACAAGCAGGAGGTCATCGACTTCCTGACACGCAGCGAGATGAACCGCCTCATCAAGGAGCTGGAGCAGAAGTACTCTAAGGTGACGTACGACCTAGCTTGGCAAATCTTCACCTGCCGCCTCCATGCGCCCAAGGAACTCACCGCCTACAAGAAGGGCGAGCAGTTCTTCTGGACCAGCAACAACACGGCCAGCGGACTGGAGAACATCGTGATGTACAGCTATCCGTACGAAGGTCCCGAGACGTTCAACCTGGAATACATGGTGGCAAAACGCGACTCGGCCATGAAGAAGAACCTGCCCGGCGAGAAGCCTGGCATGTACATGAAGACCGATTCGCTCTGCACTATGGTCAAAGCGGTTAACGTCCACAACAGCTTCGCCATGGAGATGCGCGGCCTCTGGTATATGGAGAAAGACTGTATGGGAGGCCCCTTCGTCAGCCACTCCCGCGTGGACATCGAGACAAACCGAGTCGTTGTAGTCGAAGGATTTGTCTATGCTCCCGAAAAGATGAAGCGCGGACTCATCCGCCGGCTCGAAGGCTCGCTCTACACGTTGCAACTTCCACAGGAACAGTACTCGCTCATCGACACAGGACTGGAAGAAGAAGAATCCCAGACTACAAACCAAAAGACAAAGAAGAACTCGACAAAATAGCCGAACATGGAGAAACCCAAGATAGCCATAGCACAAATCGGTCTTAGCGACACGTCCCTAGACCTGATGCGACGCGTCGCTAACGACCCCGCGACGCTTGAACTCTGCTCACCCCTCTTCTTCGACGAGGACGAGGCCTATCGCGAACTCGACGAAGAGAACGCAGACGCCCTGGTGCTCTACCCTGCAACAGGCAAGGCAAAAAAGCCCGCAGAGTCCATCGAGATAATCGTAAAGGGCAAGACCTGCTTCATGCCCCTCCCGAATGAACCCGTCGCAGAAGACATTGTCAAGTTCCGGGACATCCTGCAACGCGACTTCGACCAGCAAATGCCACGCATCGCCATCGTTCAGGAGAGCACAATGCGGAACCCAGACCTCGCCAACCAAGTCACGACGGAACAAGGCATCAACATATACGGTCCCTACACCTCCGAGCAGATACTCAGCGACAACATCGCCTGCCACTTTGACGGCATCGTCATACCCGAAGGCAGCGATCTTCCAACCAGGCTTTTGCAAGACGATTCAGCACGTTTCTATGCAGGTCTGGACTCAGTAATCACAGCCCTCTGCGAGCCTATTCAAGAGGAAGAGACAGAGGAGGGATTGGCAGACGTCTCAGCCCTGACGAAACCCATCTACACAGCCATCGACATCATGCGCAACCGAAGCTTCTTCGACGAAGCACGGCAGAACCCGCTGCCTAAGCTCTTCCACGACAAACGAGAAGAGCGCAAGAGGAACGAACAGACACAGGCAAACTCTAACAACGACAACACAGAGAAAGCATCATGACCACCAGTTCAGACATGCAGACGCTGATGAACCGCTACGGCATCGTAGGCCGCAACGAAGGACTCCGCGAGGCTCTCGCCACAGCCGTACTCGTCGCCCCAACAGACCTCTCCGTGCTCATCCAGGGCGAAAGCGGCGTGGGCAAGGAAGTCATACCGCGCATCATCCACGACCACAGCCGTCGCCGAGGCAAGACATACATAGCCATCAACTGCGGCTCCATACCCGAAGGCACCATCGACAGCGAACTCTTCGGCCACGAGAAAGGAGCCTTCACCAGCGCCATCGGCGAACACGAAGGCTACTTCGGTGCTGCTGACGGCGGGACACTCTTCCTCGACGAAGTGGGCGAGCTGCCGCTAAGCACCCAGGCACGCTTGCTCCGAGTCCTGGAGACAGGTGAATACCTGCGAGTAGGCAGCAGTACGCCACGCAAGACCGACGTCCGCATCGTAGCCGCCACCAATGTCGACATACCCAACGCCATCAAGCAGGGACGCTTTCGCGAAGACCTCTACTACCGTCTCTGCACCATCAACATCAAGATTCCGCCTTTGCGCAAACGACAAGGAGATGCCGTACTCCTCTTTAAGAAGTTTGCCCTCGACACGGCTCAGCGCTACAACATCCCAGAGCCTATCCGCCTCACGCCCGATGCAGAAGCAGTGGTCAACTCCTACAAATGGCCCGGCAACATCCGCCAGCTGCGCAACATTACAGAGCAACTCAGTATCCTCTCCGAGAGTCGAAGCATCACGCCGGACATGCTCGCCAAGCACGGCATCACACCTAACTCCGATGACGACACAGGCATTGCCACCATCGGCGGAAGCAACACAGGCTCCCAGCACGACTACGAGCAGGAGATAAAAATACTGGCACATGCCGTTTTCGAGCTTCGCTCTGAGGTGCAGGAACTCAAGGAAAAGATGCAAGGGAGCAAGACGTGGCACAACACCTCAGGTTCTGCCCTGCCCGTCCCCGTATCAGGGCAGAAGAACAACGCCTCCAGCTCCTACCATTCGCTGCCAAACAACCTCGACATCGCAACGGCAGAAGAAATTGTCGACGACGACACTCTCAACATCGGCGACATGGAGAAACGCAACATCCTGCTCGCCCTTCAGCGCAACCACTACAAACGCAAGCTGGCTGCCGAGGAGCTTGGCATCAGCGAACGCACACTCTACCGAAAGATAAAAGCCTATGGAATCGACGAATAGAAGATGCCTCTGCATGCTCTGCCTCATGGCTTTACTCCTGTCATCTTGTACCGTCAGCTACAAATTCAACGGAGCCAGCATCGACTATACCACGACGAAGACCATCCAAATAGACAACTTCCCCATCCGAAGCGCTTACGTATGGGCACCTATGCAGAGCATCTTCCAGAACCGCCTGACAGACGTCTATTCCAACCAGACAAAGCTTCGCCAGGTCAAGAAGAACGGCGACCTGCAACTGGCGGGAGAGATTGTAGCCTTCGACCAGTTCAATAAAGGCATCTCCAGCGACGGCTATAGCAGCCAGGTGCAACTTAAGATGACCGTCAACGTACGCTTCGTCAACAACAAGAAACACACCGACGACTTCGAACGACAGTTCTCGGCAACCTCCGAATATGATGCATCCCAGCAGCTCAATGCCGTTCAGGAGGAACTCGTCACACAGATGACAAGAGACATCGTCGACCAAATCTTCAACGCTACAGTCGCCAACTGGTAAACATCCAACGCTATGCAACAACACATCATAGACTACATCCGCCGGCCCGACACCATCGACAACGATGCGATTGCCCAGCTGCAAAGGCTCGTAGAGAAGCATCCCTACTTCCACGTTGCCCGCATCCTGCTTCTCGAGGCACTTTACAAGAAGCACGACCCTGCCTATGACGAGACCTTGCGACGTACCGCCGTCCTCGTGCCAAGCCGAGATGCCATCTTCCGCCTTACCGAGGAGCCGCACTACACGCAGGCAGAAGAACACAAACGATACGAAGACACTGCCGACGACACTGAGTCGCGCACGGTCAGCCTCATCGACAATTTCCTCGAGGCACAGACTCCCGCCACACCTGCAGGCCATCCCATCGATGCCGCACAGGACTACATCGGCTATCTCCTACAGCAGGAAAGCAGGCAAGGAGGCAGACGACAAGAGGCTCTCCCCATGAACGGAGGCGGCGTAGTAGAGGATTTCCTCGAGAAAGGAACTGGCAGAATTGTCCTTGAGGACATCGAGGCAGAGCCGGAAGAGAGTCTCCCAGAAGAACAAGAAACGCCACAAAACGACGAAAACAACGAGATTCTCACTGAAATAATGGCCGGAATTTACATCAAACAAGGCAAATATGAGAACGCAGTGAAAATTATCCGGCAACTTTCCTTGAATTATCCAAAAAAAAATCGTTACTTTGCAGACCAAATTCGATATCTTGAGAAACTTATCATAAACAATAAAAACAAATAACATGTACACATCTATCGTAATCCTGGTCGTGTTGGCCTCACTTCTTATGTGCCTTATCGTACTCATCCAGGAGTCAAAGGGCGGCGGTCTTGCTGCCGACTACTCAAACAACAACCAGATTCTGGGTGCCCCCAAGACAACCAACTTCATCGAGAAGGCTACTTGGTTTCTTGCCGGTGCAATGATTTTCCTCAGCGTCATCAGTGTTGCATTCCTACCCGGTGCAGGCCACGACGACTCTGTCATGCAGCAGCAAGCCATTGAGCAGGCTGCCACAAATCCTGGCAACGTGCCCGCTATGGAGCAGCCAGCTGCTACTGATGCTCCGGCTGAGACCCCTGCTGAGTAACCAAGACTAATGACCCCAACTAAACCTCCCTCCCTGGGGAGGTTTTTTGTTATGAAGAAGACGCTACTTATAGCCGACAGCGGCTCGACCAAGACTGATTGGCTCTTCATCGGCAACGACGGGAGGCAGACCGAACTGCACACCAGCGGCATCAATCCTGCGCGCGACGCGCGCGATATTATATATAATGTGTTGTACCACGAACTGCTGCCCTTCCTTCCGCAGCCTGTTAAGATAGAAGATGTCCACTTTTACGGAGCCGGATGCATCGAGCCGTTCAGCCAGGCCGTGAGGGAGGCCATCGAGGAGCTATTCCCTGGATGCGCCGTTGAGGTAGAGAGCGACCTGCTGGGAGCTGCCCGTGCCTTGTGCGGAAACGAGCCGGGCATTGCCTGCATACTGGGGACGGGGTCCAACAGTTGCCTCTACGATGGGAAGAACATCGCGATGCACACGCCGCCACTGGGCTTCATCCTGGGCGACGAGGGCAGTGGCTCCTTCCTGGGCAAGGCCTTGCTCAACGGTCTCTTCAAGGGGACGCTTCCTGCGCAGCTCAAGGAAGACTTCTGCAAAAGGTTCAGCCTGACCTTGCCCGACATCATAGAGCGCACCTACCGCCAGCCTGCAGCCAATGCCTTCCTTGCCTCGCTGGTGCCGTTCATTGCCGAGCACAGGGCAGAGCCTGCCGTCCACGCCATGCTGACCGACGCCTTCTGCCTGTTCCTCGAACGCAACATTGCCGGCTACGGGCACAAGGAGATGCCTGTCAACTGCGTGGGAGGCATCGCATTTCAGTTCAAAGAAGAGCTTACAGAGGCTGCTGCTAAAAGATGTATGAAAATAGGCAAAATCCTGCGAAGACCTGCGACATCGATTGCGCAATTCCACGCAAAAAGTCGGTAAACCTTGCGGATTTTACAGAAAAACATAGAAACATGCTAAACAACATAATGAAAAACCTTGCGCAATGCATAAAAATGCCCTATCTTTGCAGTCGTTATCCTGAAAACAATCTTTTTACCTTAAACAAAGCTAATACCAAGTGAAAGAGAGCAGCTGTGAAGCCACTCTCTTTCTTTCGTATGTAAGGACTCGTTTCACTGGTCTGCCTTGGGCGGGCTGAGTGATGCAACATAAAATATGACACCGAACGATGGACGAAGAATTGAGACTGGAGGTATGCTGCGGCGACTTGCAGAGTGTGCGTGCAGCGATAGAGGGCGGAGCGCAACGCGTTGAGCTGTGCGAGGCTCTTGATGTGGACGGCCTGACACCATCCGAGGAGATGATGGAGCAAGCTATCGGCATGGGCATTCCTGTGCAGGTACTCATCCGCCCCAGGGAGGGGGACTTTGTCTATGGCAAGGAGGAGGTGGCGCAGATGAAGCATGGCGTCCGTCTGGCGAAGCGTCTCGGGGCGAGCGGCGTGGTGATAGGTGCTTTGAGGTCCGACGGTGGCATCGACGAGGAGGCTGTCGGCCTGCTTGTGGAGGAGGCTGAGGGACTGAGCATCACGTTCCATCGGGCCTTCGACGTCTGCGCCCGTCCGATGGAGGCTCTGGAGCAAATCATCGCTTTGGGCTACCACCGCCTACTCACTTCCGGCCAAGCGCCATCGGCGGAGCAGGGCATTCCGCTGATTAAGAAACTTGTGGAGCAAGCGGCAGGCAGGCTCATCATCATGCCGGGGGCTGGCGTCAATGCGGGCAACGCATGTCGCATCCTCTGCGAGACGGGTGCCAACGAGATACACGGCTCCTTGCGCAGGGACGGACACACTGATGCCGAGATTGTATGCGCCGTCGTGAGAAGTCTCCAACAACCATAAACCCACTAAACTCACTTCCCATATGGAATCTCTGAAAGAACTCTTCCGCATCGGCTACGGCCCGTCGAGCAGTCACACGATGGGTCCCCAGGCTGCTGCCATCCAGTACCTCAAGCGCCATCCCGAGGCTACGGCTTTCGACGTGACACTCTACGGCTCGCTTGCCGCCACCGGCAAGGGCCACCTGACCGACGTTGCCATTCTCCGCTCGCTGGAGCCTCAGGGCAGCGTCACTATCCACTGGGAGCCAAGCATCTTCCTGCCCTTCCACCCCAACGGGATGAAGTTTGCCGTGAGGCAGCCCGACGGCTCGCTCCTCGACGAATGGACGGTCTACAGCATCGGTGGCGGGGCGCTCTCGGAGGGCAAGGAGGAGCAGACGACGGCTGCCGACAGCACTTCGCTCTACCCGCTGAACACCATGAAGGAAATCAAGGCGTGGTGCCAGGAGACGGGTCGTGCCTTCTGGGAATACGTGGAGCAGTGCGAGGGCAGGGAGATATGGGACTACCTGCGGGAGATATGGCGCGTGATGCAAGAAGCCGTGGAGCGTGGCATCGACCACGAGGGCGTGCTTCCCGGACCGCTTGGCCTGCAGCGCAAGGCGCCTGTCTACTTCACCAAGGCCAAGGGCTACAAGGCGAACCTGCAGAGCTCGGGCCTCGTCTATGCCTATGCCCTTGCCGTGAGCGAGGAGAACGCTTCCGGAGGACTCATTGCGACGGCTCCCACCTGCGGTTCCTGCGGCGTGCTGCCCGCCGTGCTCTACCACTTGGGGCACAACCATTCGTTCAGCGAGGAGCGTATCCTTCATGCCCTCGCCACGGCGGGCCTCATCGGGAACCTCGTCAAGTGCAACGCCAGCATATCAGGCGCCGACGTGGGCTGCCAGGGGGAAGTGGGCGTGGCCAGTGCCATGGCCTCGGCTGCGGCGTGCCAGCTCTTCGGCGGCAGCGTGGCGCAGATTGAATACGCGGCCGAGATGGGGCTGGAGCATCACCTTGGCATGACGTGCGACCCCGTCTGTGGCCTGGTGCAGATACCTTGCATCGAGCGCAATGCCTTTGCCGCCGCACGTGCCCTCGACGCCAACTTCTACGCCTCGATGTCCGATGGCCAGCACCGTGTCAGCTTCGACCGCGTGGTACGCGTCATGAAGCAGACCGGCAAGGACCTGCCTTCGCTCTACAAGGAGACTGCCGAGGGCGGACTGGCAAAGCTCAGCGAGGACTGAGCGCAGCCTGCCGGGTCAGCCCTGACGGGCTTTGACGCACGCTGCTGGAATGTATAAGGCTTTGTAGAGGAATGCTTCTTTTAAGATATTCCCCCCTATATAGCCATAACTTCCACCCTCTTATATTCCCCCTATATCCCCCCTTTTATCCCCCTTGGAGGTCCCTCTCTTTCTCCCGCTCCCGTATATATATACACGACACCCCCCTTTTTTTAACCCCGAGCCTAAAGATTTAAGAAGATTTAACACTTCGGAAGACTTGCTTCAAGGGCAAGCCGTGAGTCTGCATCGTGTTGGAATGAGGCGGCAAGCATGTTGGGAATGAAGCCGCAAGCATGTTGGGATGAAGCCGCAAGCGTGTTGGGAATGAATCTGCAAGCATGTTGCAGAGAATTTGCAAGGCGTTGCAATGGCAGATTCAAGCGTGTTGCAGACGCGGCGAGGCACTGACATAAGAGAAGCGTGCCGCCCGTAGGTTTCGGACAGCACGCTTCGTATTGGTGATTTCTTGCTCTCGAGCCGTTACTCCTCGCAGAAGATTTCCTCCCTGGCCTTGCGTGGCCTTGGAGCCGCTCCCGAGAAGGAAGCATAGCCTATCGGCACGATGACGACGGGTTCCTCTGTTTCCGGCATCCCGAAGAGCTCGTGGCAGCGCCGGGCATCGAAGTTGCAAACCCAGCAGGAAGCAAGGCCTTGCTCCGTTGCAGCCAGACAAAGATGCTCCACAGCAATGGCGACGTCGATGTTGCCATGTGGCTTGCCGTCCTCCCTAACCCATTCCTGGTCGTGGAGTACGGAGCAGAGGATGTAGAGCGGCGCTTCCTCGAACCACGGACGGGCGTAGCACGCTTGGAGCTTTGCCCTACACTTCTGGCTGCGTACCACCCGAAACTTCCAGGGCTGCCTGTTGACAGCCGACGGAGCCAGGCGCATACACTCCTCGAGGTATGCCAGCTTCTCCTCCTCCACAGGCTTGTCGAGATAGCTGCGACAGCTGTGGCGGCTACGGATGATGTCGAGAAGACGTTCCAAGGCTTAGTTCTTCAGCATCTTGAAGGATGTCTTGCCGTTCTTGATGACGTATGTGCCGGCTGGCAGTCCGTCGAGGGAAGCAGAGGTGGCACGGCCCTCACCCGGCTGATAGGTACGCATGAGCTTACCGTCGATGCTGTAGATCATAGTGGGCTGAGGAGTAGCTGTCTCGGGCGCTACCACACGCGTCACATTCTCATCCACCTCGCCGAAGGTGAACTTCTGCAATCCGGCAAGAGGACACATGACTGAGGCTTCGGCAGCCGAAACGACTACATAACCGTCCTGATACGTTACGACAGGCTTCTCGGCGAATGAAATCTCGATGACGTCGCCCGACTTCTGGTGAACGAAAAGGGCTGTCTCAGCCTGCATTGCTGTTGCTACGAAAAGAGCCAACAGTGAAAGAGTAAACTTCTTCATCATAACAGTACATTTTAGGTGAACTATGTCGCAAAGATACGAATTTTACCTATACGAACAAAGGATTTTGACTTTTTTTTCTATAAGGCTTGCAAAATTCGCTTCAAGACGACGGTTGCGGAGATTTCCCTGTTGGCAGCCTCGGGTATGACGAGCGAGGTGGGAGCCTCTATGACGTCGTCGGTGACAATCATGCCGCGTCGCACGGGCAGGCAATGCATGAAGCGGGCGTCGTTGGTCCAGCTCATGTGCTCTGCGTCGACGGTCCAACTCATGTCCCTCGACAGCACCTTCCCGTAGTCCTCGGGGCGTGTCACACCCGGGCAACTCCAGTTCTTGGCATAGATGAAGTCGGCTCCCTCGAAGGCCTTGCGCTGGTCGTACTCGATGCGGGCGCCCGCGGTGAACCTGGGGTCGAGCTCGTAGCCCTCGGGATGCGTGATGACGAAGTCCACGTCGGCTGCCATCATCCACTGGGCAAAGCTGTTGGGCACTGCCTGCGGCAAGGCTTTGGGATGCGGAGCCCACGTCAGCACGACCTTCGGACGCTGCTTCTCCTGGCTGTGTTCCTGGATGGTTATCAGGTCGGCAAAGGCCTGCAGAGGATGCACGGTTGCCGTCTCCATGGCGAACACGGGCTTGCCGCTGTATTTCTCAAACTGATGATAAACTGTCTCAGCGTAATCATACTCGCGGTCCGACAGGCCAGCGAAGGAGCGTATGCCGATGACGTCGCAGTAGCAACCCATCACGGGGATGGCCTCAAGCAGGTGCTCGCTCTTGTCGCCGTCCATGATGACGCCCCGCTCCGTCTCGAGCTTCCAGGCAC
The DNA here is from genome assembly GCA_017469525.1 of Bacteroidaceae bacterium. GTDB lineage: Bacteria > Bacteroidota > Bacteroidia > Bacteroidales > Bacteroidaceae > Physcousia. The sequence continues at coordinate 36,721 of JAFUGG010000024.1, forward strand.
CGGCGTTGACGTCGAGCACGATGACGTTCATGCCGAGGTTCATCGCCGCCTTCTGCGTCGAGAGGCGCGTGCGCAGACTGTTGTTGAAGAACACCATCAGCAGGGTTTTATTCTTGCCGAGCGTGTCGTATTTATAGCGGTCAGCCTTTATCTCGGCTGCTTCCCTGAGCGCCTCCTTGAGGTCGCCCAGGTCCTGTACGTTGAGGAAACTTCTCATCTCTTATCGTTATCTTTTCGTTATAACGTTATGTCGTTATATAGTTATTATGTTATTCCTCCCCTCTCATCTCTTCTGGGAAGAGTTTGGGCTGTCTTTCTCTCTTATCTCCACGCGCCGTATCTTGCCGCTGATGGTCTTTGGCAGTTCGTCCACAAACTCGATGATGCGCGGGTACTTGTAGGGAGCCGTCTCGCGCTTGACGTGTGCCTGAAGTTCCTGGGCAAGGGCGTCGCCGGCTTTGTCCTTCCATTCCTTGCCGAGCACGACGGTGGCCTTCACCACCATACCTCTCGTCTCGTCGGGCACTCCAGTAATGGCGCACTCCACCACGGCGGGATGGGTCATGAGGGCACTCTCCACTTCGAACGGTCCAATGCGATAACCCGAGCTCTTTATGACGTCGTCGGCACGTCCCTCGAACCAGTAGTAGCCGTCCTTGTCGCGCCACGCCATGTCGCCCGTGAAGTAGTATCCGTCGTGGCAAGCCTCGAAGGTGATGTTGCTGTCGCGATAGTATTCCTTGAAGAGGCCGATGGCCTTCCTGCCCTCGTTGAGGCGGACGGCTATCTCACCTTTCTCTCCGTCCTCGCAAGGCGTAAGGTCGGGGCGAAGGAGAGCTATCTCGTACTGAGCATTCGGCTTGCCCATGCTGCCCGGCTTGGGTTGCATCCAGGGGAAAGTGCCCAGCGTCATCGTCGTCTCTGTCTGTCCGAAGCCTTCCATCAGGCGTATTCCCGTCAGTTGGAAGAACTTCTCGTACACGGCAGCGTTGAGCGCTTCGCCGGCCGTCGTGCAGTAGCGGAGGGCCGAGAGGTCGTAGCGGCTGAAGTCTTCGCGGACAAGGAAGCGATAGACGGTTGGCGGCGCACAGAAGCTCGTGATGCGGTACTTCTCCATTTGCCTTAGAATCTTCTCCGCAGTGAACTTCTCGTGGTCGAACACGAAGACGCACGCTCCGGCAAACCACTGTCCGTAGAACTTTCCCCACACTGCTTTTCCCCAGCCGGTGTCTGCCACGGTGAGGTGGATGCTGTCGGGCGTGAGATTATGCCAGAAGACGCCGGTCGTGAGGTGTCCCAGAGCGTAGAGGAAGTCGTGTGCCACCATCTTGGGCTCGCCGCTGGTGCCGGAGGTGAAGTACAATATCATGGTGTCGCCATTGGCATTCACGAAGCGCGGACGGCGGAAGGCAGGAGCCTTCTCCACCTCTGCGTGCCAGTCGTGGAAGCCTTCGGGCACGTCGGGACCAATAGAAATGAGCAGGTCAACGGTCGGGCTGTCGGGCAGAGCCTTCTGTATCTCGCCGAGGACATACGGCTCACCCACGCAGATGATGGCTTTCACGCTGGCCGCATTGTTGCGATAGACGATGTCGTGACTGGTGAGCATGTGCGTTGCAGGGATAGGAACGGCTCCCAGCTTGTGCAGGGCAAGCATCGTTATCCACCATTCCAGGCGACGTTTTTCGATGAGCATCACCATGTCGCCACGCCCTATGCCGAGGCTCTTAAGGTATGAGGCGGCCTGATCACTCTGCCTCTTCAGGTCGCTGAAGGACAGCCTTCGCTCTGCTCCCTCGTCGTTCGTCCACAAGAGGGCCAGCTTGTCGGGAGCAACTTCTGCCCAAGCGTCCACGACGTCGTAGGCAAAGTTGAAGTTCTTAGGGATGATGAACTCGAGGTTCTCCCTGTAGTCTTCCTCCGAGACAAAGCTTGTCTGCCTCAGGAAGCGACTCAATATAGGATTGTTTTCCATTGAACATTGAATATTGAAGCGTTAGCTCGACGCTGGGTCAACACTGACCGTTTGTTCCCCAAAAAGGGAGTCGGAGGCTTCTAAATGATTACCGTCAGGAACTTCACCGTCTTGTTCTCCAAGGCCCTCATGCAGTGGGGACGCGTCGTATCGAAATAGATGCTGTCGCCCATGCGGAGTACGATGACCTTTTCCTCAATAGTAACTTCCAGCACGCCGTCGAAGACGATGATGAACTCCTGCCCGTCGTGGACGTTCTTGGCGTGGTTCTTGCCGTCCGGAAGAGGTTCTATCTCGGTGAAGAACGGCTCCATGGCTCTTCCCTTAAAGCCGCTGGCAAGCGACTTATACTTGTAGTCGTTGTGGCGGTCCACCTCGAGCCCTTGCCCTCGGCGCGTCACAAAGTAGCCGTTCATGCGTGGCTCCTCGCCATAGAGCAGCACATCGAGGGCGATGCCGTACTGTTTGGAGATGCGCGAAAGCAGGTAAACGCCGGGGTCAGCCTCGCCGTTCTCGATGCGGCGATAGTGTTCGACAGTCGTCTCGCCCACCTCTGCCATCTTCTCTATCGGGATGTCGAATATCTCGCGAAGGCCCTTGAGCCGTTGCGAAATCTGTTTCAGGTCGTCCATATCTGTATCTGATTGTCTTGTTATCCGGCTGCAAAGGTACGAATAATCGAGCGAAATACAAAAGGAAAACAGAAGTTTTTTCTTTTTATTGCCGAGCGGGAGTGCCTTCGACCGCAAGTCAAAGGTACGAAAAAAAGGAAAAGGGAAAAGTGTTGCGTGAAAAAATTAAAAGCAACGCGTCGTTCTTTTACCTTTTTCCGAGCGGGAGAGACAAGAGCAAAAAGGTAACATCTCTCCTCCTGACGTTTTTATTTGGTTTTCATAAGCAACGGCGTCGGCTGACGCGACACGTCGCGATGGCTTTTCTCACACGTGAGACAACGTTGTCTCACACATGAGAAATTATTGTCTCACACGTGAGACAAACTCCTCTCTCGTGTATGGTAATGTGGCCTGACTGGTTCCGTCTCCCCGCGACACGTTTGTAAAAGGTATTTGAAGGTTTGCTGCAAACCCGCAGAGTCACTGAGGGGGAACTCTTGGAGGGTGTGCCGACTAATCGCGCGTCTGGCCGTTGCCGTCGATGAGCCATTTGTAGGTGGTCATCTCCTCGAGGGCCATGGGTCCGCGCGGGCCGAGCTTCTGGGTGGAGATGCCTATCTCGGCACCCATACCGAACTGCGCCCCGTCGGTGAAACTTGTGGGTGCATTGACATAGACGCAAGCAGCATCCACCATCTGCTGGAAGCGGCGGGCGGTCTCGCTACACTCCGTAATGATGCATTCGCTGTGCCCCGAACCGTAACGCGCGATGTGGGCAAGGGCCTCATCAAGGCTGTCGACGACCTTCAGGGAGAGTTTGTAGTCCATCCACTCCGTGCCCATCGATGCCTCGTCGGTAATGATTTCCACCTTCCCCTCCATCGGTTCGAGCAAGGCAGGCAGGTCGCTCAGGCGGTCGCGATGCACGAGCAGGCAGTCGAGGGCGTTGCAGACGCTGACGCGACGCATCTTGGCATTGGTGATGATGCGTCGGCCTTTCTCCAAGTCGCCGTCCTTGTCGAAGTAGGCATGCACAACGCCGGCTCCTGTTTCAATCACCGGAACACGGGCGTTATCGCGTACAAAGTCGATGAGCTTGCGGCCGCCTCGGGGGATGCAAAGGTCCACGTAGCCGACCGCACCCAGCAGCTCGGCCGTGGCCTCGTGGGTGGGAGGCAAAAGAGAACAGACCCCCTCTAACTCCCCCTCTAGGGGGAGGACATCGTGAATAAGGGCAACGATGGCGCGGTTGCTTTCGTCGGCGCTGTGACTGCCCTTTAGGATGCAGGTGTTGCCGCTTTTGAAGCAGAGAGAAAAGACGTCGAAGCAGACGTTGGGACGTGCCTCGAAGATGATGCCTATCACGCCAAACGGCACGCTCACGCGGCGCAGATGGAGTCCGTTGGCAAGTGTGCGCTCCTTGCTTATCATGCCAAGAGGCGACGGCAGACTGGCGACGTTGCGTATGTCGGCAGCAATGCCTCGGATGCGCTCCGGCGTGAGAAGCAGGCGGTCATACAATGGGTCGCTTGGTTCGAGCTTTTGCAAGTCGAGGGCATTCGCGGCAAGCAATCTGTCGATGGACGCCTCGGCACGGTCGGCAACACGCAGGAGGATGTCGTTCCGCTCGTCGTCTGAGAGGAGCATCAGTTTCCTGCTTGCTTCTTTGGCCTTTTGAAAAACTTCGTTCATGCTGGCAGAAATTCAGTGTGAACAGTATCCGACGGGGTCTGTATGAGGGCAGGCAGGATGCCGTCGCGGTTGCCGTTGGCAATGATGACGCGGATGCCTGCCTCTGCCACCGAGAGGGCTGTATTGAACTTCGACGTCATGCCGCCTCGGCCGGCACTGCTCTTGCTCGGCAGGATGTAGCGGCTCACGTTGTCGCCGGCTTTCACCTGACGGATGACTTCACTCCCCGCGTCCGACGGATTGCCGTTGTAGAGGCCGTCCACACCCGTCAGCAACACCAGCATCTCAGCCCCCACCATCTTGGCTATCAGGCCGGAAAGCTCGTCGTTATCGGTGAACATCAGCTCTTCGATGCTGACCGTGTCGTTCTCATTCACGATGGGCAAGACGCCGTTCGCCAACATCACCTCCATGCAGGCACGTTGGTTCTGGTAGCTTCGCTCGCTTTGGAAGTTCTCCTTAGTGGTCAAAACCTGTCCGATGTGGATGTTGTATTCGCGGAAGAGGTCGTAGTAAAGGCCCGTGAGCTTCACCTGTCCCATTGCCGAAAAGAGTTGCCTTTGCTCGACAGAGTCGAGGGAATGGTCGACTTGAAGTTCGCCCCTGCCGCACGCAACAGCCCCGCTCGTGACGAGCACCACGTCATATCCGTTGCCGCGCAACCATGCAATCTGGTCCACAAGCGCCGACATACGGGTAATGTCCAGCTTGCCGCTGTCTGTGGTGAGCACGTTGCTGCCCACCTTAACGACCAATGTACGACCCCCTCTAACTCCCCCTTTAGGGGGAGGACTGTATAAATTTGCCATTACTCCTGCTTCTTTATCCTTGTTTTTCCAGTCCCGCTTTCAGACAACGAATGACTGCCGAGCTGAAGCAGGCATGGTCGAGTTCGTTCAAACCCTTTATGGTGATGCCGCCTGGCGTCGTGACTTTGTCGATGGCTGCTTCCGGGTGAAGTCCCGTCTCGCGGAGCAACGACACGGCACCCTGCATGGTCTGCATAGCTATCTGCTTTGCGTCGTCGGGATAGAAACCCATCTCGACGCCTCCCTCCATCATGGCACGGAGGAAACGCATCACGTAAGCGATGCCGCAGCCAGCCATCATCATGCCGGCCTCCATGAGTCGCCGGGGAACGACCCTGCTCTGCCCTACCCTTCCGAAGAGCTCCGCCACCGTTTCTGCCTGCGGTGCCTCCTCGACGAAGGTCATGCTCTCGCCAAACTCGGCTGCTATGTTGGGCATGGCATACACGTCGATGCGCTCATGACGGATGCCTGCTGCGACTGAAACGACGAGTTGCTCCTTCAGTTCCGGCATTATCTCTGAGAGAACTTGTCCTACGAGCCAAGGCTTCACGGCCAGCACCACGACGTCGGCACCCCTGACTGCCTCTTTGTTGTCAAGCGTTGTTGTGATGCCCGGGCAAGCCTTCCGGACGTCATCAAGCGTCTTCTGAGTATGGGCAGTGGCTGTGATGTCGGCTGCCATACCAGCCTTCGTCCATCCCTTAATAAGGGCACCACCCATGTTGCCTGCGCCTATGACAGATATCTTCATGAGAGTACAGCCTTTAGTTTACCTACGAAACTGTCTGCCTCGGCCTTTGTCAAGCAGAGAGGCGGCAGCAGTCGGAGCACGTTTGTCCCAGAGCAACCGGTGAAGCAATGCTGTTCGCTGACCAGTCGCTGGCGGGGTTCTTTGTAAGGAATGTCAAGCTCGATGCCTATCATCAAACCTCGTCCGCGCACTTCCACGACGTGAGGCAGCCTGGCGTCGCGTATGGCTTTCATCAAGTACTCGCCCACCTCGGCCGCATTCTCCACGAGATGTTCGCTCTCCATGATGTCGAGGACGGCTATCGCACCGGCACAAGCCAGATGGTTTCCGCCGAAGGTCGTGCCGAGCTGACCATAGACGGGCTTGAACGCAGGACTTATGAGCAGGGCACTCATCGGGAAGCCGTTGCAGATTCCCTTGGCCACGGTGATCAAGTCGGGACGTACCCCGAGGTGTTGATGCGCGAAGAACTTGCCGCTGCGACCGTATCCACATTGTATCTCATCGCAGATAAGTACGGTGCCGTGGGCTTTGCAGAGCGCCTGCAACTGCTGTAGGAAGTCGGCCTCCACCATTCGTATGCCGCCCACGCCTTGTATGCATTCGATGATGCAAGCGCAGACATCGTCCTTCTCAAGCTCAGTCTTCCAGGCCTCGATATCGTTTAGGGGCAGGTAAGTGACGTGCCCGTTCGCGTTGACGGGAGCAATGATCTTGGGATTCGCCGTTGCCTCCACAGCCAGAGATGTGCGGCCGTGGAAGGCTTTTTCAAGTGAGAGGATGCGTGTCCTGCCGTTATAGAATGATGCCAGCTTCAGGGCATTCTCGTTGGCTTCGGCACCGCTGTTGATGAGGAAGAGCTGGTAGTCTTCGTAGCCACAGGCTTTGCCGAGGCGTCGCGCAAACTCCCTCTGCAAGGGGTTCTGCACGGAGTTGCTGTAGAAGCCAAGTGTCTCGAGCTGCTTCTTCATGGCCTCCACATAATGCGGATGGCAGTGGCCGACGCTGATGACGGCGTGTCCGCCATAGAGGTCGAGGTATTCCTGCCCCTCACTATCCCAGACCTTGCAGCCTTTGCCGCGTGCTATGGTCACATCCATGAGGGGATAAACATCGAATAAATTCATTTCGTTCTTTTCGTTATGTCGTTATGACGTTATATCGTTATGACGAGGCGTTCAGAAGGCACTCGCCTTGAGTCGGAGACCTTCGCATTCGTCGAGGCCGAACATGAGGTTCATGTTCTGCACAGCCTGCCCGACGGCTCCCTTCAGGAGATTGTCGATACAGGAGATCATGAGCAGTTGGTCCTCGTACTTCTCCACGTAAACCAGGGCTTTGTTGGTGTTTACAACCTGCTTCATATCAGGGCTCTTCATGACGAAGTGCGTGAAGGCAGCGTCCTCGTAATAGTCCTCGTATATCTGTTTAACCTGTTCCAGAGGCATGTCACACTTGGCATAGGCAGTCACGAAGATGCCTCGCGTGAAGCAACCTCGCTGCGGGATGAAGAGCACGCGACCTTCGTAGCCGGGCCGAAGCTCCTGCACCGTCTGGTTGATTTCGAGCAGATGCTGGTGCGTGAAGGTCTTGTAGACGGAGATGTTATCGTTTCGCCACGAGAAATGTGTCGTGGCTCCGGGCTTCTGACCTGCGCCCGTGCTGCCCGTGATACCGTTGACATGAATGTCGCCACTGATGATGTCGGCCTTCAAGGCAGGCAGCAGAGCGAGCTGGATGGCAGTGGCAAAACAGCCTGGATTGGCGAGGCGTTGGCAGCCGCGTATCGTCGAGCGATGCGTCTCAGGCAGTCCATAGACAAAGTCATGCTCCCCGCTTATGCGGAAGTCCTGCGCCAAGTCGATAATCTTGACGTTCGAAGGTATCTCATGCTCGCTCAGGAACTGGGCGCTCTTGCCGTGCCCGAAGCAGAAGAAGACGACGTCCACTTGGTCGAAGGGGAGGTTGAGGCTGAACCTCAACCCACAGTCGCCGACCAGTCCTTCGTGGACATCGCTGACGAGGTTGCCGGCGTTCGACTCGCTATGGGCAAAGACAATCTCCGCCTCGGGGTGTCCCAAAAGCACCCGTATCAGTTCGCCACCGGTATATCCGGCAGCTCCAAGTATTCCTACTCTTACCATAGTTTTATCATTTCATTAAGTGCGTCTCGAAAACAGCTACGCCTATCCTACAAACGCGGCACGTCGAATTGAGCAACGCGGCACGTCGAATTGAGCAACGCGGCACGTCGAATTGAGCAACGCGACACGTCGAGTTTTGAGACGCCACCTTCCGAGGAACAAATCCACCTATTTCCTTTCGTCCGGATGAGCCAGATAGTATGCACGAAGAGCCGTGGATGTCACCTTGATGAAGCCCTTTGCGTCTTCGCTCGTCCAAGCCTTTGCCGTCTCGCCATATTCGCCGAGCTTGTTCTTGACAAGGTCGTTGGGACTGTCCACGCCGACCGTCTGGAAGCAGAGCGGCCGCAGTTCGAGCGTCACTTCGCCCGTCACGTTCCTCTGACTGCTCAGCAGCATCGCCTCGATGTCCGGCATGACAGGCTCCAGATATTGGCTCTCGTGAAGGAACATACCGTACCAGTTGGCCACTTGCTCCTTCCAGTATTGCTGCCACTTAGACAGGGTGAACTTCTCCAGATAACGGTGCGCACCAATGATCAGCATGGGAGCGGCGGCTTCGAAACCAACCCTTCCCTTGATGCCAATGATGGTGTCGCCCACGTGACAGTCGCGACCGATGCCGTAGCGGGCGCCTATCTCCTCGACTTTCTGGATAGCCTTTATCTTGTCCTCGAAGTGTTCTCCGTTGACGCTGCATATCTCGCCCTTCTCGAAACCGATTTTCAGCAGCTCGGGACCCACCTCTGTCGGGTGCTTCAGATAGGCACTTTCGGGCAGTCCTTGCTTTGAGTCGAGGATTTCTCCGCCGCAGATGCTGGTCCCCCAAAGGCCCACGTTGTAGCTGTACTTGAGCTTCGTGAAGTCGGCAAAGTAGCCGTTTCGGTTGAGATAATCCACCTCTTCCTGTCGCGAAAGGTTTCCGTCGCGCGTCAGCGTGATGATTTCCACGCCCGGACACATCACCAGAAAGGTCATGTCGAAACGTATCTGGTCGTTGCCAGCGCCGGTGGAACCGTGGGCGATGGCTGTGGCACCAATCTCCTTGGCGTATCTCGCAATGGCAAGAGCCTGGAAGATACGCTCGCTGCTTACTGATATGGGATAACAGTTGTTACGGAGCACGTTGCCGAAGACCATGTACTTCAAGGACTTCTCATAGTATTCCTGCGTCACGTCGAGCGTGACATACTGCTTGGCACCCAGCTTGTAGGCGTTCTCTTCGTTAGCCTTGAGCTGCTCCGCACTGAAGCCTCCCGTGTTGGCACAAGCGGCATAAACCTCGTAACCCTTCTCCTTTGCCAGGTACATCACCGTGTAGCTGGTATCCAAACCGCCGCTAAAGGCGACAACTACTTTCTTCATCTTCTATTTTACGATTGAGTATTAACGATTCTTTGACATTTGTATTCACTTCCTTTGTTCGGTCGGATTTGTAATCCGACCGCGTGGAATATAGGGATTTGTAATCCCGCAACTGTTCTTTTATCGCATTGCAAATGCTTATATTCCATGCTGGCGGATTACAAATCCGCCAGGACATTCTATTCAATTCCACGCAAAACCAGCGTCCGCATCACATCCTTGATGACTTCGAGCGACGTCGGTTCGCCTTTATGCTTGTCGGGGTCCCAGAGCATACCCGTGCAGACACAGAACTTTCGATTCTTTGCTTCGAGGATGTCATGATTGATGCAGCCCTGACATCCATGCCAGAAAGCATCGTCGTCGGTAAGCTGATTGAAGCTGACAGGCACGTAACCCAGCGCCGTATTCATTTTCATCACGGCATCGCCACTGGTCAGGCTGAATATCTTGGCGTGCGGCCAACGCAGGCGAGCCAGCGTAAACGTATAATCCTTAATGCGTTTGGCAACGCCCAAGCCCTGATAATCGGGATGAACTATCAAGCCGGAAGTGGTGACATAATGCTTGTTGCCCCACGTCTCGATGTAGCTGAAGCCCACGAACTTCTCGCCATCTAAAGCCAGAACAGCCTTGCCCTCCTTCATCTTCGTTGCCACATATTCATGGGTTCGCTCGGCAATGCCAGTCCCACGCTTGCGCGCAGCTTCGCGAATGGTTTCTATAATTGTATCGACATACTTCTCGTGCTCGGCATCAGCCACAAGCACTCGTATGTCTTCTCCCTTTATATCACTCATCTCTTATAAGTCTTCCTTATATAAATAATGTGTACGTCTGTTTATCCTAACTTGGGAAACATGTCGCGGACAATCATGCCAGCAGCTTCCCGCTCCACTCCCTCTGCCAAGACCACAATGACTGTGTCGTCGCCTGCCACTGTGCCAAGGAAGTAGGGATGCTTCAGGTTGTCCACATCATAGGCAACCATGCTGGCATGACCGGGCGGTGTGTGCACGACCATCAGATTACCGGAGAAGTTCAAGCGCCACTTCGTCTGGTTTATCTCCTCCAACGTAGGCACGGGTTCGAACTGTCCCTCGCGAGGTAATGCATAGACACTGAGGCCACTGCGTACTCTGACCTTACTGATGCGCAACTGCTTGAGGTCTCGGCTCAGTGTAGTTTGGGTGCTGACGAAGCCTTCCTCTTTAAGCGCAGCAAGCAATTCCTCCTGACTCTCCAGGCTGTTCATGCTGACAATCTTGCGGATTGTCTGCAGTCTTGCTTTCTTGTCTTGCTTATCTGTTTTCTCTTGCATATTCTAATGCTTTTATAAGTTTGCGGCTGCAAAGGTACAACATTTTATGCAAAACACCATAAGATTTCGTGCATAATATGCACTTCCTTATACTTTTTCCTGCATAAGGTCCCATTCAACCTGCATATTTCACATTATTTATCGAGTATGCGGAGTTGAACAAGCTCAATCTTGGTAGTGGTCTTTTTGGTGACTTTGAACTCCCATTTACCAATCCTGACGGGTTCGTTAAGTTTGGGAAAGTTCTGGAACTCATGAAGAATAAGGCCTCCGACGGTCAGGTATTCGTCGCTTTCCGGCAAATCAAGGTCAAGAAGTTCATTGGCTTGTGCTATCTCGAGACGGCCGGAAAGCTGGTATTCGCCTGGAGCCGTCTGCCGAGCAGTATAGTTCTTGCTGTCATGTTCGTCTTCTATCTCACCGAATATCTCTTCCACAAGATCTTCCATCGTGACAATTCCGCTTGTGCCGCCAAACTCATCGACGATAACGGCAAGCGAACGTTTCTGGCTGATGAAGATACCAAGCAGCTTCTGGGCATTCATCGTCTCGGGTACGATGGGCACTTCGCGAATATGTTCCGTCCAGTCCTCATCTTCGGCAAGGCGGAACAGTTCGACCGTATGGATATAGCCGACGATGTCGTCAATATCTTCCTTATAGACGATTATCTTGCTATGACCGCTCTCGACGAACTGCGTGCGCAGTTCTTGCAAGGAGGTGTCGACTGCCACAGCTGTTATCTCTGTTCGCGGCACGATGCAGTCGCGCACCTTGACGGAACTGAAGTCGAGGGCATTCTGGAATATCTTCACCTCGTCTTCGATGTCCTCATCGTCGGTTGCCTTCTCAATGTTGCTTTGGATGAGATAGTCGAGGTCTTCGCGGGTAAAGGTCTTTTCCTGTTTCGCCTTCTTCACTTTTTCTCCTATCATCCAGAGCAAGAGCTTGCCAAGCGAGCTTGTGAACTTGCTGATGGGCCATAGTATAATATAGAAGAAATAGGCCGGCAGGGCGAAGATGCGCATCATCTTGTTGGGATTGATGCGGAAGAGTGTCTTTGGCAGGAACTCGCCAGTGACAAGTACGATGAAAGTGGCGAGGATGGTTTGCAGGAAGAGGCAGAGGGCTTCGTTGGGGCAGTCGCCGTCAGGATGATGAATGCCCAGGGGAATGAGGAGAAGGGCATTGACTATCCTTGCCATCAGGATGCCATAGACGACCAGGGCAATGTTGTTTCCTACCAGAAGGGTGGAGATGAAACTGTTGGGGTGACGATAGAAGGTGTCTATGAGGCGTGACGAGAAGCCTTGTTCTTCCCTATCCATCTCAAAGCGCAACTTGCTGCTTGAGACGAAGGCTATCTCCATTCCCGAGAAGAAGCCCGAGAGCAGGAGGATAACGATTGTGGCTATTATGGTTGAAGTGTCTATCATTGACGGGTTGGTTCTGTCTCTGAGACGGGGAAGGTTCCGACGGAGTTGAATACTGTGTAGCGTGTCATCTGCTCGTTGCTGTGGAACTCATCTCCTTCGAGTTCACGTTCGGGAGTCGTGATGTGCATGTATGTGGAGTTCCATATCTCGTGGGCATTCAGGTCCCAGAAGAGTTCTTCTGTCCGGAAGACGTCGCCGTTCACGTTGCGCACCAGTACTCTGCCTCGCAGTTCCCAGAGCTGCTGTTTGTGCAGGTAGGCTGTGTCGGCTTGCACGAAGAGGTCGGTGTGGAACTTCTCGTCGAAGCGTTCCATGAGCAGGCCTTTCATGAACTTCCATGTGGGTGCCTCTCCGCCCACGCCATTATAGATGTCCCATTCCTCGACCACAAGATGATAGCGCATCATGCCGCTGTCGCTTATGAAGGTGTTGATGCCTTTGGAGTGCATGAAGAGGAGCGAGTCTTTTGCCGGGATGGGGTCTGCAAGATGTTCCGTCTCATTCGAGCAGCCGAAGGAGAGGAGAAGAAGCAGAAGGAGCAAAACGTGGTAAGAGAAAAGCGTATTCCTCATTATTCAATCTTATACCTCATGAACCAGCGTTCGTTGAAGGTCATGCCCAGGCTGATGACGAAATAGTCTTCCTTTATCATGCCCGTTGCGCTGGCCGAGCGTCTCAGCCAGCCGACGCCGACGTTTACCACTGAGCGGTTGTTGATTTTGTTTATGATGGGAATTCCGGCTCCCATGCTGAGCTTGAACTCCATGGGTCCGTCCTGTTCGTTTATCTTGAGGTAGGGTGTGGAGTAGTTGATGCCGGCACGGTACTGGATGCGTTCCCAGAACTTGCCGTATGGGTTGGGAGTCCACTGAGAGCCCAGAGCGATTCGTGTCATGTCCCTGTAGAGGCCTTCCATCGGTTCGTATCCGTTAGCCGTTTCGATGGGCATGCGGCATTTTCCCCAGCGTTCGTAGTGCACGTCGGCACCCACCAGCAGGGTGTTCTTATGTTGCCATGCAGCACCGAAGCCGAAGGTGGTGGGCAGGTCAAAAGGCGACGAGGCCGTGAAGGATGTAGAGTCGCCGACGGTGGTATAGTGTACGAGCGTCGCATCCTGCGCTATCTTGTGTCCTATGCCGACCGTGAAGCCGAGGTTCAGCCAGTCCTGTCGCGTGAGGCGGACGGGGTATTGTGCGCCCAAGTCTATCTTGAAGGTTCTCAGCGTTGCCGTATAGCTCTTGAGGGTACTATTGTATGACGCGCTGCTGATGCCTCCTTCCTTGAACAACGGCATCATGAGGTGGTAGTACTTGCCCCACACAAAGCCTATGTTGGCTCCAATAGAGATGTTCTTGAAGGCTCTCCAGCCTAGGCCGGCGTATGCCACGTTGAGTCCGCCGCTGCCGTTATAGCTGTTGCTGCTTGTAATGGGCAGGGTGGTGTTGACGTCGGAGGAGATGGACTGGTCTGGCGACGAGAAGTCGTAGCCGATGCTCGTATAGGGCATGTAGCCGAGGGCGAGGCCGAGGTTCTTCGCTATATGCATTCCTGCATGCACATAGTCGAACGTTGCATTGTTGATGCCTACACTCTTTGCTCCTTGCGACATGCGTCCGAAGGAGCCGCTCATGCCTACGTCCAGGATGAGGCTCAGGGAGTCGATGGCGGAATAGGAGGCCGGATTGGCCACATTGACGCGGTTGCCTATGCGGAAGCCTAAGCCGACGCCACCCATCGACTTGTTGAAGCCTTGCGACTGGTCGTGCGGCAATCCCAGGCCGAAGCGGGAATACGAGGAGAGTGTTCCTGCCACCTGGGCATGCAAGGAGCATGGAGCAAGGAGCAAGGAGCAAGGGGCGAGGAGCAAGAGAAGTGCAAGTAACTTAAGATTCTTCATTCTAAATTCTTAATTCTTAACTCTTCATTGTAGTCGAGTATCTTGTTGAGTCCTCTGGGGACGATGTATTTGTCTGTATGCACGAGGCTCTTGATGTCCTCGTCGAAGTTGATGCGATTGCCGCCTGTCAAGAAGACCTGCAGACGCGGGAACTTCGAGCGCATGGACTTGATGTATCCCTCTATCTCATACTTCATGCCTCGAAGCACACCGCTGCGGATGGCTGTCTCGGTGCTGTAGCCCATGCCGGGCACTTCGCCCTCGGCATCTACCAGGGGCAGGCGGGCCGTGAACTCGTGCAAGGCTCTGAGCCGCATCTGCATGCCTGGAGCGATGTTGCCACCCCAGTAGTTGCCGCGGGCATCGATGACTTCATAGGTGATGCACGTGCCTGCATCGATGATGAGGAGGTCTGTGGCAGGCTTCAGCGAGCTGGCGCCCACGACGGCTGCCAGGCGGTCGCTACCCAGCGTCTCGGGCGTGCGGTAGCGGCAGGTGATGGGCACAGGCGTATCGGAAGAGAAGCGGAGAACGGGAAACGGCAGGGCGGAGAGCGCTGCCTGCTCGCTGGCAGTCAGGTCGCGGACGGAGCCCACGATGCCACGATTGAAGCTGTGTTTCCCTGCGAAGGCCTCTATCCCTGATCGGTCGCCATTCTCCACGCGGACCTCTTCAGCAGGCTCATCGCCACGGAAAGCCACCATCTTGATGACGGTGTTCCCTATGTCCATAATCAGTTTCACGGGTGCAAAGATACGACAAAAAATGATAACAAAGAAAAGAAAGGCGGAAAATCTTACGCATACCCCCTTGCATGTCATCTTCTGCAGGCTTGCGCGGGCGGTCGAGCGGGCTGCCCGATGCACCGATCCTGGCAGGCTGGTTCGGGCAAGAAAACAGACCAGGTTGTTTGCACATACATGTAGATGCAATTGCATGTACATGTAGATGCAATTGCATCTACATGTATGTGCAAACTCCCCTTTAGGGGAAGTTGAGAAGTTAGAGCAGGAGGATTGCTGGGGCAGATTGTATTCTCTTGCTCCTCACCCCTTATTCCTTGCCCTTTTCTTCATATTATATAATGTAAAGGAATGGGATATTCTTGCGAGTTTCGAAAAAAAGTCGTACCTTTGCGCCCGTGTTTAGGAAAATCATCATAACCGCGCTCCTTCTGCTGGCATGGACAGGAGGCAAGGGGCAAGACAGTTTGCGCGTGTCGGTCCTCACCTGCTCGCCAGGCCAGGAGGTCTATTCCCTCTACGGACATACTGCTATCCGCGTGCAAGCGCCGAAGGACAGCCTCGACGAGGTATTCAACTACGGCGTCTTCGATTTCCGCAAGCCCCACTTCACCTGGCACTTCGTGCTCGGACAGACGGACTACATGGTGGAGCCACTCCCCTGGCGGTACTTTATCGTCGAGTATGAGAGGCGCGGCTCCAGCATCACAGAGCAGGAACTGAACCTGACGCCCTCCGAGGCAAGCTGCCTGCTCTCTGCGCTCGCCGAGAACTGCCGGCCGGAGAACCGCGAATACCGATACAGCTTCCTCTCCAATAACTGCACGACAAAGGTGCGCGACATGGTGGAAGGCGTCATCATGGGCAGCATCCAATATCCCGACTCCCTACCCCACCAGACAGCTCGCCAGATACTCCATAAGTATACGGCTCAGCATCCCTGGGCCCAGGAAGGCAACGACCTCCTGCTTGGCGCAGAGATGGACACCATCATGTCCGAACGGGCTGCGATGTTCATCCCCGAGAACATGATGCAGGCTTTCGACGGTGCCTACATCCTAAGCAGAAATGGCGACATGCGTCCCCTCGTCAGGAATAAGAAAGTAATTCTTGAAGCAAAGCCTCAGGCCGTGGAGCCCGAATTTCCACTCTCCCCCATGCAGGCCACGCTCGTCTTCGCAGCCATCTGCCTCCTCATCCTGATGCTTGAAATATGGACAAAGCATCTCTTCTGGCTTTGGGATGCGCTGATCCTGCTGCTTCAAGGCCTCGCCGGAACGTTGCTCACCTTCATGTTCCTCTTCTCGGAACACCCGGGCGTGGGCAGCAATTGGCAGGTTTGGCTGTTCAATCCCATCTACCTCATTGGCATCCCGCTTGTCATAAAAGCTGCCACAGGGCATAAGCAAACACTCTGGTACGCCTTCTATTTTGCCGTTTTGGCACTATTCTTGTTATTTTCTCCATGGATACCACAGGTATTTGCGAAAATAACCGTACCTTTGGCGTTGTGTTTGCTCACAAGACCATTGAGCTACTACTTAGCAAAAGGTGAAAAGGAAAGAAAAATAAAAAGGTGAAAAAGTGAAAAGGAAAGAGCGACTATTGTCCGTTGTCTGTTGTCTGCTGACTGTTATCGCGCAGGCACAGGAGGGGCCACAAGTGCCGTCGCTGGTGGTGAACATCGTCATCGACCAGCTGCGAAGCGACTATATGGACGCCTTCGCCCCCCTCTACGGGCAGGGAGGCTTCCTGCGGCTCAAGGAGCAGGGACGCTTCTACTCGCAGGCAGAATACCCCTTCAGCTCACCCGACCAGGCATCCGCCATGGCCTGCCTGATGACCGGCACCAGCCCTTATGCCAACGGCATCGTGGGAGACCGCTGGCTCGACCGACAGACCTTGCGACCCGTCCTCTGCGTGGACGACGACACCTATCCAGGCATCCATACCGACGAAAAGTCCTCGCCTAAGCACCTCGCCGTATCAACCATCGGCGACGAACTGAAAGTCTCATCCGAAGGAAAGAGCCTCGTCTACTCCATCGCCCCGACTCGCGAAGCCGCTATCCTCGGTGCTGGGCATGCCGGCAACGGAGCCTTCTGGCTCGACGACTGGACAGGCAGATGGGCTACCACTTGCTACTACGACAACTATCCCGAATGGGCTACCGAGTACAACAATCTGTCTTCGCTCGAGGACCGCATTGGCGACTTACATTACGAACCGCTGAACGAGCAGGTGGCTAACTTCCACTACTTCGTCTCGACTGATGCAAAAGCCAAGCCCTTCAGCCACAAATTCAAGACACCTCGCAAGTACCGCGAGCTCAAAGCCACAGCACTGGTCAATGAGGAAGTAAGCCTCTTCGCCAAGCAAGCTATTGAAAAGGCAGGGCTCGGCACGGATGCCGTCACCGACCTGCTGACGCTCACCTATTATGCCGGCACTTACGACCACCAGTCGGCCGTCGGGTACGGCATGGAGATGCAGGACACCTATGCTCGCCTCGACCGTCAGCTCGAGAACATCTTCAGCTTCATAGAGGAGAAAGTGGGCCTGGACAAGACATTGTTTGTTGTCACAAGCAGCGGCTACTTCGACTCCGAAGAGATGATGGACCTGAGCAAGTACCGCATCCCCACAGGTGTCTTCTCCATCACGAAGGCTCAGGCTCTGCTCAACATGTACCTCATCGCCGTCTACGGCCAGGGCAACTACGTCGAGACAGCCATCGACAACCAGCTCTACCTCAACCTCAAGCTCATTGAGAACCGCAACCTCAACCTGACAGAAGTACTCGACCGCTGCAGCGCATTCCTCATCCAACTCAGCGGCGTCAAGGATGTCTATACGAGTCAGCGACTCTCCCTCGGAGCATGGACACCAGGCATCAGCAAACTGCGCAACGCATACAACCCAAAGTGCTCAGGCGACATCATCATACAAGTGTCGCCAGGATGGGTCCTCAAGAACGAAGACACACATGAGCAACAGCTCAGCCGCGAGTCATACCTGAGCTTCCCCCTCTTCTTCCTCGGTGCAGGCATCGTGCCCGAAAAGGTGCGCATCCCCGTCAGCATAGACCAGGTAGCGCCCACCATTGCACAAGCCCTGCGCATCCGAGCCCCCAATGCCTGTCCGCAAGCACCTCTCAACTACTGATAAACAACACCAATAACGCACAATACATTATAATATATATGGACATATCAAAGTTTTTAGTAAAACTCTTCGGCGACAAGAAAAGCCGCGACCTGAAAGCCTACCAACCCTTGGTGGAAGCAGTGCTAAAGGTCTATCCTGAGATACAAGCCCTCTCTAACGACGAGCTCCGAGCTCGCTCCAAAGCCATCAGGCAACGCATACAAGACTCGGCAGCAGACTTGCGTGCAGAGATACAAACCCTGAAGGACAAGATTCCTTCCACCGACATACAGGACCGTGCCCCCATCTTCGCACAAATAGACAAACTAGAGAAGGATGTCCTCGAAACCTTCGAAAAGGCTCTCGACGAAGCACGAGCTGAGGTCTTCGCCATCGTGAAGCGAACAGCAGAACTGTTCGCCACGAATGAGACAGTGGAAGTCACAGCTACAGACTTCGACCGCAACCTTGCCGCATCGCATGACTTTGTGGACATCGAAGGCGACAAGGCTATCTACTACAACCATTGGGTAGCAGGTGGCAACGACCTAAAGTGGGACATGATACACTTCGACGTCCAGCTCTTCGGTGGTACCGTGCTCCATCAAGGCAAGATTGCCGAGATGTTCACGGGTGAAGGTAAGACGCTCACCGCCACACTCCCCGTCTTCCTCAACGCCCTCACAGGCAACGGCGTACACGTCGTCACCGTCAACGACTACTTGGCAAAGCGTGACTCGGAATGGATGGGACCCATCTACATGTTCCACGGCTTGAGCGTCGATTGCATAGACAAGCATCAGCCCAATAGCGAGGAACGTCGCAAAGCCTACCTCGCCGACATCACATTCGGCACAAACAACGAATTCGGCTTCGACTACCTGCGCGACAACATGGCGCAAGACCCGAAGGACCTCGTGCAACGTTCGCACAACTATGCCATCGTCGATGAGGTGGACTCAGTCCTTATCGACGATGCCCGCACGCCCCTTATCATATCTGGTCCTGTCCCCAAAGGCGACGACCAACAGTTCGAGCAATACCAACCTCTGGTGGAACGTCTTGTTGGTGTGCAAAGACAGCTTGCAACGCAATACCTTGCTGACGCAAAGAAGCAGATAACCGAAGGCACAGAGGCTGGCGACAAGCAGAAGACTGCCGAGGGCTTCCTCGCACTCTTCCGCAGCCATAAGGCTCTGCCTAAGAACAAGCCACTCATCAAGTTCCTCTCCGAACCCGGCATCAAGGCCGGCATGCTCTCCACAGAAGAAATCTACATGGAGAACAACAACCGCCGCATGCACGAGGCTACTGACCCGCTCTATTTCGTGGTCGATGAGAAACTGAACAGCGTGGACCTGACCGACAAGGGCAACGAGTGGCTGGCTTCGCAAGTCAATGACCCCGAGCTCTTCGTCCTGCCCGACATTGCCACCGTGCTCTCACAAATCGACCATTCAGACCAGACCGACGAAGAAAAGCTCGAGGAAAAGGACCGCATCTTCAACGACTACGCAACCAAGAGCGAGCGAGTACACACCATACAGCAATTGCTGAAGGCTTACACGATGTTCAACCTCAATGATGAGTATGTCATCCAAGACGGTGAAGTCAAGATTGTGGACGAGCAGACAGGTCGTATCATGGAAGGACGCCGATGGAGCGACGGCTTGCATCAGGCTGTCGAGGCAAAAGAACATGTAAAGGTGCAGGCTGCCACACAGACCTATGCCACCATCACCCTCCAGAACTACTTCCGCATGTACCATAAGTTGGCCGGCATGACAGGTACAGCTGTCACCGAGGCTGGCGAGTTCTGGGACATCTATAAGCTCGACGTAGTGGAAGTACCTACCAATCGTCCCGTTGTACGTATAGACATGAACGACCGCGTCTATCGTACGCAGCGCGAGAAGTACAAGGCCGTCATCGAGGAGGTTGAGTTGATGCGCACCAGCGGTCGTCCCGTACTGGTCGGCACAACAAGCGTCGAGATTTCCGAGATGCTCTCCAAGATGCTGCAGATGCGCAAGATACCTCATCAGGTATTGAATGCAAAGCTTCACCAAAAGGAAGCCGACATCGTGGCATTGGCTGGTCAAAGTGCTATGGGCACCGTTTATGTTGCCACAGATGGCAGAGCCTTCAACGAGAAGAGCACAGCTGTCAGCTATCAGACACGCATCGAGGCCGAAGCAGCCAAGAAGGAGAAGCGTGAGCCTCGCGAAGCAGCCGAACTCCTCAAGACCGAAGAGCGTATGCTGGGCACCGTAACCATCGCCACCAACATGGCAGGTCGTGGTACGGATATCAAGCTCTCGCCGGAAGTAAAGGCAGCAGGCGGTCTGGCCATCGTTGGCACAGAGCGTCACGAGAGCCGCCGCGTGGATCGTCAGCTTCGTGGTCGTTCCGGTCGTCAGGGTGACCCAGGCAGCAGCGTCTTCTTCGTCAGCATTGAGGACAAGCTGATGCGCCTCTTTGCCAGCGAACGCATTGCCAAGGTGATGGACAGCCTTGGCTTCAAGGACGGAGAGATGATTGAGCACAGCATGATTACCCGAAGCATCGAGAATGCCCAGAAGAAGGTAGAGGAGAATCACTTTGGCGTCCGCAAGAACTTGCTCGAATACGACGACGTGATGAACAAGCAGCGTACGGTCATCTATGAGAAGCGTCGCCATGCACTTATCGGCGAACGTCTTGGCATGGACATCAGCAATATGATATGGGACCGTGTCTGCAACATCCTCGAGAACAATGACTATGAAGGTTGTCGCCTGCGCTTCCTCGAAATCATGGCCATGGAGGTTCCCTTCACTGCCGAACAGTTCGAGACAATGAAGCTCGACGACGTGGCAGAGTTGGCATACCAGAAGGTACTGGAACGCTTCCAGCAGAAAACGGAAATCATGATGAACAATGCCCACAAGGTAGTGACAACCATCTACGAAAGTCCGCAGGGCACGATGTATGAGAACCTCATGGTGCCTGTCATTGCAGGCAACCGCCAGTACAATATTCCGTCGAACTTGAAGGAAGCTTACGAGACGCAGTCGCGTTCTGTAGTGACGGCTTTCCACAAGGCCATCATCCTGCACATCATCGACGACGCATGGAAGGAGAACCTGCGCCTGCTCGACGAGTTGAAGCACAGCGTACACAATGCCAGCTACGAGCAGAAGGACCCCTTGCTCATCTTCAAGCTGGAGAGCGCCAAACTCTTCGACGACATGATTAATCAGATAAACGACCGAACAGTATCCATCATCATGCGTGCCATGATACCGGAGCTTCAGATACAGGGCGCACCACAGCAACAGGAGGCGCCACGTCGCGAGCAACCTCGCCTGCAGGAGTCACGCGGAGAGCTGACCGATGCCGGGATGCAACAGGCAGCAGCACGCGACACTCGCGACCGCCAGCCCGTGCAACCCATCCGTCGCGAGAACCTGCCCGGTCGCAATGATCCCTGTCCTTGCGGTAGCGGCAAGAAGTTCAAACAGTGTCACGGAAGAAATCTATAATTCTATGGAAGCAAGCAAACAGACAATCCAGCAGATTGAGCGCACACTGCGCAAAGTCATCGCCAAGTTCCCGCCTGAGGCTGAGCCTGTCATGACGGACATCCACCTCCTGGTAAGCAACTACACAGGCGAGATTCGCACTTACAATGACGACGACGAGGAACTCGACCGTTGCGTTGTGGAGGAATGGATAAAGAGTTCCGACGAGGAGTTCTACGAGGACATTGTGCCCATCCTGCGCAAATGTATCGAGGACATGCGCCCGAGCATTGAACAGATGAGCATCATGCAACCCTTCAGCTTCGTACTCATCGATGAGGACCACGAGACGCTGCAGGACCTGGTCATCATTGACAGTGAGGAGACGGTGATGCTCGACAGCACACTGCTCGACGGGCTTGAGGATGACCTCGACGCCTTCTTGAAGCAGTTGTTGGAGGACTGATGCAATTCATAATTCATGATTCACAATTCATAGCTTGTCACTGCCTTGACATTTGTCGAGTAGTCTGATTATGGTTTTTGAATTGTGAATTATGAATTAATTATAACATTTTCTTCATGTAAATACCTGTTATATGAAAAAAAATGCGTACCTTTGTGCGCTTTTTAAGCCAACAATAAATAAATAAAACTAAATAACAAATGGCAACATTACAAAAAATTCGCAACAGAGGCAAGATCCTCATCTTTACGGTCGGCCTTGCTCTGTTTGCTTTCATTGCCGAGGAGTTCGTACGCTCTCTCTCCTATACTCAGTCAGAGCGTCACCAGCGTGTCGGCAAAATCTACGGAGACAAAATCAACGTACAGGATTTCAACTCACAGGTCGAGGAGTACACCGATGTCGTGAAGTTCACACAGGGCATTAACACCTTGAGCGACGACCAGCTCTCCATGATGCGCGACCAGGTATGGCAGACGATTGTCAGCGACAAGGTCATGCAGCACGAGTGCGAGAAGCTTGGCATCTCCGTGACGGATGCTGAGATGCAAGACATCATCAACAACGGACGCAGCCCGTTGCTTACACAGACTCCATTCCGTACACAGCAGGGCACATTCGACGTGAACGCACTGAAGCAGTTCCTGAACCAGTACAACGAGGCCATGACAAATCCCAACCTGAGCAGCGAAGTCAAGGAACAGTTCCAGCAGATGAACAACTACTGGAAGTTCATCGAGAAGACTATCCGCCGCCAGACATTGCAGAACAAGTATCAGGCTCTGCTCAACGGTCTGATGGTCAGCAACCCGGTGGCTGCCAAGGCAAGCTTTGAGGGCCGCACCAACGAGACCGACATCTACATGGCCGCTCTGCCCTTCTCAAGCATCAAGGACGACGACGTGAAGGTTGAGGACAGCGAGCTCAAGGCTAAGTACGAAGAGATGAAGGAATTGTTCCGCACAGACGAGGAGACACGCGACATCAAGTACATCGACATCAACGTCACAGCCAGCGATGCCGACAAGGCTAACCTGCAGAAGGAGATGGAAGGCTATGCTCAGGCACTGGCAGAAGGTGCCGACGTTGCTAAGACTGTCCGCGAGGCTGCAAGCCAGGTACCCTACAGCGTGCTGCCCGTCAGTGCCAAGAGTCTGCCTCACGACATTGCCGAGAAGCTCGACTCTATGACAGTAGGACAGCAGGTAGGTCCTTTTGTCCATGAGCACGACAACACCATCAACATCGTCCGCCTCATCAACAAGGTCAGCCTGCCCGACTCTGTCGAGGTACGCCAGATTGTGGCTCCGGGCAACGACATGGCTGCCATCGAGAAGACGGCTGACAGCATCATGAACGCCCTGGCTGCAGGTGCCAACTTCGACACCATCGCCAAGAAGTACGACCAGCCTGCCACAAAGACTTGGATTACGAGCAGCCAGTACGAGGGTCAGGCCATCGACGAGAACAACCGCAAGTTCCTGAGCACCATCAGCAATGCAGCTGTTGGCAGCAACAACAAGATTGTGCTCGACGGCCAGGCTGTCATCATTGCACAGGTAACAGACCGCCGCAACGTCATCACCAAGTATGACGTGGCTGTCATCAAGCGTGCCATCGACTTCAGCAAGGACACTTACGGCAAGGCATACAACGACTTCAGCAGTTTCCTGGCCGGCAATCCCAAGGTTGAGGACATCGAGGCCAATGCTGCACAGGCCGGCTACACCGTCCAGACCCGCAACAACGTGCGCAGCACCGAGCATAATGTAGTCAATGTACGCAGCACTCGTGATGCCCTGCGCTGGATTTTCGACGAGAAGACGAAGGTGGGCGACGTTTCTCCCCTCTATGAGTGCGGCGAGAACGACCACATGCTTGTCCTCTCTCTGGCTGGCATCCACAAGAAGGGCTACCTCGCTTGGGACGACGAGCAGATCCGCGACTTCTTGACCAGCGAGGTGAGGAAGGACAAGAAGGCTGCCATGCTGCAGGAGAAGATGAAGGCCGTGAAGAGCGTGGCCGACGTGGCCAAGCTGGAAGGTGCGGTCACCGACACTATCCACCACATCACCTTCATGAGCAATGCCTTCGTCTCTAAGATCGGTGCCAGCGAGCCTGCACTGAGCGGCTCCGTAAGCAAGGCCAAGAAGGGCGACTTCAAGTCCGGCGTAAAGGGCAAGTCTGCCATCTATGCCTACCAGGTGCTCGACCAGAAGAAGACCGACGCCAAGTTCGACGCGAAGGAGGAGAAGCAGAGACTCCAGCAGAGCATCTCACGCAACCTCGGCAACTTCCAGGGCGAACTCATGGAGAAGGCCGACATCAACGACCGCCGCTACATCTTCTTCTAAATAAGAAGGCTGTTCCGCATAACGCAAGCCCCTTGCAGACACGCTCTGCAGGGGGCTTTCTTTTTTCTGTATCGACCAAAGTCGGAGCAAAGCACCATAAGTCTGGAAGGCATTACTGGACTACAATAATAATGTATCATTATCATAAACGGAGCGGATAATGAACATTATCGAAATCAGCCATGAGCAATGCCGGAATGAACAATACGCATTCATGAGGCAAAGAATACGCATTCATGGAGCAAAAAATACGCATTCATGAGGCAAAGAATACGCATTCATGAGGCAAAGAATACGCATTCATGGAGTGAACCATGCGCATTGCTGGATACGAAAACGGGGCGGCTCGATGTGAACCGCCCCGTTATCGGGTCTGGACGCAGGCACAAAGGCCGCGCTGTCTTACTTCTGAATCACCTTCTTGCCGTCCCTTACGACGATGCCTTTGTAGTCGTTGCCCACGCGCTGGCCCTGCAGGTTGTACTGGGATTCGGACGCCGTCTGCCGAGCCTGCAGTGCTTCGATGCCGTCGGGGTCATCGCCCTCGACGGGAGAGCTGAGCAGGTAGAACTCGTCGATGACCTCACCATTGACGACGTCCGTACCGTAGATGGCCGTCACGTCGAAATACTTGCCCGTGATGTTGGAGGGAAGCGTTATCTTGGGCGACTTGATTTGGAACAGGTTCCACAGACGCACGCGGTGGTCGCCGATGACGGCAAACACACCTCCGTCGCGAACCAGTGTCAGGCCTCTCACACAGACCATATCGGCATAGCGTTTGGAGGCAAGACTCTCGCCGAGCAACTCGACGGGCTGGGCAGCCGAGCCGCTGCGGACTGACACATCGCCAGGTCCCGACATCCCACTGACAGCCGCAAGCTGCGGCATACGGTTCACGTAGGTCAGGCTGCCGTACACCGTCCCGTTGAGCACATCGTTTCTCTTGACGTCGAGGCCCGTGCCGTTGAGCACGATACTGCCACTGGCGTCGCGCAGGTAGATATTGTCGCCATAGACGTAGAGCACCTGGGCATCCGTCAACGTGAGCAGGCCGTCCGTGCCTTCTTCCATGGCGCAGAAGGAAGCAATGTCCTGAACCTCATTGAGCTCTGTCACCGTCACGGTGCAGGTGGCTGTCAGCTTATCGTTGGCAGTGACAGTGATGTGAGCCTCGCCGACCGAGAGGGCCGTGACGAGGCCTTCCTGACTGACCGTAGCCACCTCCTCGTTGTCGCTGGCAAAGCTGAGCACACAGGTGGCGGACTCAGGGTCCTGCACCGTAGTGAGCTGAAGCTGTGTACCCACGCTGACCTTGTACGTATCGCTGCCAAAGGCGATGGACGACAATACATCCACGTCGTAGGCATCGAACGTGATGACACCGCCGCTCTCCTTAATGTTGCGCAGTCCGAAGTTGGACAGCTTGCCCGTCCAGGTCTTCAGGTTCGGCGTGGTCTCATTGTTGATTGTCGTCACATTGCGAGTGCCGGGGAACGGGTCGCTGGCAGTAGCTCCCGACTTGGTGCCGCCGGCGCGCAACAGCTCATAGTAGGGATGGCCGGGATTGTCGTTCACCGTATTGTAGTTAGTCCAGGCCGCAGTATTGGTCGAATCGACCCGGAAGATGAGCATGCCATGGCCCGGCAGCTCGCTGTCCCACTTCACGTTCTGACGGTTCTCGATGTAGAACGCCTCCTTCTTCTCCTGAGTGTTCAGGCGGTAGCCTGTGTTGCTTGCATGGAGAGCATCGATGCTGTACGAGCCCGCCTCGCTGATGAACTCAGGAGAGGCAAAGCCCAGGGCATAACGTTCGAAGAGAGAGAAGCCGCATGGCGTGCGTCCGTAATTGTAGTCGGAACCGCTCGCCATGAGCGACCATCCATCGGGGGTCACGCACTGGCCCGAGTACTGGTTGCCTGTATCGTAGAAGTCAGGCAAGCCAAGCACATGGCTGAACTCATGACACATCGTGCCGATGCCCTCAAGCACACTCCAGCT
The DNA here is from genome assembly GCA_017469525.1 of Bacteroidaceae bacterium. Lineage (GTDB taxonomy): Bacteria > Bacteroidota > Bacteroidia > Bacteroidales > Bacteroidaceae > Physcousia. The sequence continues at coordinate 62,942 of JAFUGG010000024.1, forward strand.
GTCATTACCGAAGAGTTCAGTGGAGCAAGCATAGCGGCCCAGATAGACACCGTCCTTACGGACATTGCTCTCATAGCTGATGTCATATTGGTGAGGCCACAGCAAGCGGCTGTCGTTGCCCTGGATATAGGAACCCAGGCCGGAGAAGATGAAGTAGATCATGTCCACCTTTCCGTCACCATCGACATCATAGTCTCTGAAGTTAACCTGAGAGTCGGCTGCCGTGCAGGCATCTATCATCAACTGGGTTGCATTTTCCGTGGATTCCACATAGTACTGGCTGCGACTTATCTTCACGGGCCCTACCACATCGAAGGTAGGAACGAAGATGCCATTGGAATTGTCGCGGTAGTAGTCGCGGATGCTGCCCGTACAACGGATGTTGGTACCATAGCCACTGATGTTGGTACGGCTGTTGCCTGTATAGTTGTCTGCATTAATCATGTCATCCATGATGTCGGCATAGTCGTCGTAGCGGAAAGGACAATCACTGTACTCCACGAGTATCACCAAGCCGCGGAACTTCGAATAGTCATAGCGCGCCTCACGGCGCTGGCTGAGCAGGCGGGCACCGGCGGCACGGTTCTGGCGACGCATCTGCGCCATCCGCTCCGTAGGCTGAGGCGTCAGGCGGCCAGTCTTCTCAATATATGAGCGCTCCTCTGCCGTGCGCTCGCCGGCATCATGAGCCAGCAGAGCCGTGGGCTCAAGCTGTCCCTCGTTGTTTTTCCTGGCATAGACATAGGCGCCATCATCACGGCGTACCAGCGAATAGCCGTCGTCTGTAGTATTGTAATGGAGATACTCATCCCCGACCAGACGGATCGTAACGCTGGAGCCATCCGGCTGAAGCACACGCATAGTGCCACGGTAGGCCGGACGGCCATAGAAAATGGAGACACCCAAGAGCATCGCCATTATCGTAGTTGTTAATCTTCTCATTTATTCATTTGCTTGAGCCTTGCCCGGGTTCCTCCCGCATGGAGAAGAACCCGTGCAAACTCTGTTCTTCTCTTATTTTACCAAGAACTTCTTGCCGTCCTTCACGACGACGCCCTTGTACTTCTTGCCGACCTGCTGGCCTGCAATGTTGTAGGTGCGATGGTTCTTGATAGGAGTGGTTGTAACGACAGTGCGGATGCCATCGGGATCAACGCCCTGCTTGATGGTTACAGTCAGGAGGGCGCCCCGCTGCATGAAGACAACCTGAGCAGTGCGGTACTCTACGCCCTCGGGAAGAGCCTGGGCTGTGAATACCAAGTCGTAGTCGATGCCATTGACGAAGTATTCATACTCCTCACCATCCTCATCGACCCCAGTAGCTGTGGTATAGTCTTCGTTGGCAACTTCGTAGCTAAGCCACTCGGGAAGTTCCTCTCCTTCTTCATCATCTACAATGACCTTCTCCACTTCGAGGCTGTGGGTGTACTCACCAGTTTCCTCGTCTTCTTCATAAAGCATAGGATCAACGTGAATGGAAGAGGTGCCGCCCTCAACATCGAAGGTCAGGGTTGTGTCGTCCTCAGTGTGCAGATAGCCATAGGTAGCATCCAGCAGGCCGATGAAGAGCTGAGGCCAGCCACCTCCGTACGAGCGCATACGGGATTCGCCAGGAGATTGGAACCATGTTGAAGTAATTTCATTGAAACTATACTCCTGACTACCGAGCACACCACTGAAGGTGCCGTTGTCCCAGCCCTCGATGACGATTACGAATTCATCCTCGATGAACAGGTAGTCAACATTCTGACTCATACCGAACTCGTCCTCCACATAAAGCTCGGTGAACTCAACGCCAGTAAGACCCGATTCAGAAGCATACTGATCGTTAACATTTTCAAGCGTTGCATCACCTTCGGCAATCACATCACCCAAAGTGAGGGTTCCGGTTGCACTGCGTGAGCACTTGCAAAGTTTGATGTGCAGGTTGAAATCGTCATTAGCAGTAAAACTTACCATTGGCAGAGTCACACCCGTGATGTAAAGAGGAGTAGCAGGCTTACCCTGATAAGAATATATCGTGGAAATCCTTGTCGAACTCTCATACTGTTCGAGAATATCATTCGTTCCCCAGTTGATGTAGAATTTCAGTTCATTGTCAGGGTTCTGACGTGTCATTATGGTGTAGTCATAAGAGTTACCTTCTTCGTCAGTAAGTTCAACAGGGCCACCACCTGCATAGGCACGCATTACTTCGTAGCGAGGAGTGCCATCATTCAAATAGTGACCTACGCCCCATGTATAAGGTTCAGAAGCTTCCTTTTCATTGTAGCCTATGAGCGAAAATTCTGTATAATCCGCACCGCCCTTGGTATTGATTGTAAAGTCTCTGTCTGTGCCTGTGAGTGTGGTCTCTGCATCGTCATCGCCCACTTCTGTAGCAGACCATGCAAAGTCTGTAGCGATATCGAAGGTCAGATTGCGGAATGAGGTAGGAGCATACGCACCCATGACAGCTCTGTTGTTGTTAGTGCCATAGCCAGTCAGTGCCAAGCCCGAGAACAGAACCAGTTCCTCCGGCTCGAAGGCAACATCCTCGGGTGCCTCAGCAGGAGCATCGAGCGCACGGTACTTGGGGTTGTCTATGTAAAGATAGGCTCCCAGATAAGTATTGAAAGTGGGATCGAACTCATTCGTACTCCATGCACCAATGATGACGCTTTCATCCTCGATGGTTAACAAACCAGTCTTATCCTCGGTGAGTACGATATTGCCATCTTCGGCTGTACCACTGCATATTAGGATATATTCCCTGTTTCCTTCTTCGTTTGTGTAGCTGGCAATAACCTGAGGCTTCACAGTGATAGTGCTGCTACCGTCCTCCTGCTCATACTCCACATCAATACCATTGGGGTACAGACTTGCGAATGATTCGGGGGTAGGTGTCAAACCTATAAAGAAATGTGTCTTCTCGCCATCTATAATATTTGTACCGCGCTGCAACTCCCAATCGACTGGCACGTTCTCAAAATAGTTTACACCGTGAGCATTGTACTTTTCGTCGATACTGGTCTCCATCTGGTAGTGGTAGTTGATGTTGACAATCAACTCATCCAAGCCTAAATATGCATCGCTATCACTCAAATCAGGATCGAACTCTACATTGGCAAATTCGCCAAAGCAAATCCAAGTACCATTGGTAATGGTGAGTTTACCGTTCTCACCAACCTCCATGTTGATGATACCATCCTCATCGTCGCTGTTCGCAGAGAAAAGCGTAACATAGAAAGTAGTATCCTGAGCTTCGTTCTGATAACTTGCAACGCTCTGTGGCTCGATGGTGATGACATCGTCCTCATCAACAGTGTACTTCACGGGAATGCCATCGGGATAGAGGCTGGAAAGGTAAGACGGAGTAGGTATTACATCCACAAACACATCGACCTGCTCCTCCTCGGAAGTCTCCGGATTTGTAAATGTTGCAGTAGAGGGAGTCATCGTCCACTGAGCATCCTCCCTGGTGAGATAGTCAACACCTACTCCAGTATATGTCTTTGCAAACTCAGGAGCCTTGCGCGGTGCCTTAGCCTGCGGCGTCAGTGCCATAGTGGGCTGATAGATTACATTTCTGCGAGTCTGAGCCATGCCCTTGCTGAAAGCCTTGTTCTGAGCAACAGGCAGTGCGGCTACAGATTTCTCGGCACGAGTGACAGGTTTTAACTGAACAGGATCAATAGTAAGCCTTTTGCTTGTATTAGCATAACACCTCTTAGCGAGATCAGTACGCGGAGCAACAGCATGATAAGAACGTTGCGCCTGTGATCTGTACTCTACTTTTGACTTGGTCCTTTGAGTGACCGTTGGCTGGGATTTAGACTGCGCACTTGCAGACAATCCAATTAAAGCCATCACGGAAAAAAGTACTAATTTCTTCATAGCTCTTCTTATTAATAGGTTGTTAAATTGGTTATTTCAGTGTATAGTTATTGTTTCCGTCAACAGAATGCAAGTCGCATCCCGTAGGAAGGAAATAGTTGTCGGGGACAATATCGTATGTGCCTGTAAGCGTAGTAATGAACTGACGAATCACAGCTTCGGCATCACTCTTGTTACAGATGTTAGTGAGGTTGCGGTCCATTTTCTCGTCACCAGTATAAGATATTTGCATCTGTCCAAATGCCGGACGACTGGTTGCAAGCGATATACCCGCGGTGTTGCTCTTGCCCTTGGCTGTAAAAGTCAGCACCAATCCCTTCACAGCACCGCTACCCGAAGAACGCCCGAGCCCGACCTGCGAAAGCGCATAGTCTTTGTTGAACTTCTTGAACTCTGCATCAATCTGTTCCAGAAGGCTCTTCTGCTCATCTGTAAAGTCGTCTTGGCTAAAATTCCAGACTGTGTTGCGGGCATTAACAATATAGGTGTCCCATGTGGCACTTACTTGTACCTTCCCATCCTCTGAAAGAAGGCACGTCTTGTCTGGATTCAAATTGAACTCCCGGAACTTCGTGTCACCAATCTTGTTCTCATGCTGCAGGCAGAAACCAGTCGGAGTGAAAACGCAATTGATGATGCTGGGGAACAGAGGGTCGTTGACACGTTCGCAGTAGGTAATAATGCCACTGCGCAGATCCTTGAAATAGAGAGTGTCAGTACCGCTGATGACATAGTATGACGTGATAGTGCTGTTGGTAATATAGTTCTTGGTAGTCTCAGTGTCACTAATATACGTCTCCCAAGGACGGTCGCAAGGAACGAAACGCACTGCGCCGAAATGACGCTGACCATGGAACAGAATATTATCACCATCATAGCCCTGAAACGTCAGATTCTGGTCACCGCCCATACCTTCACCGTCTTTTACAATATTGGAAGGGGCGCTTGCAGGGTCAACGGGGTCTACAAAGACAGTCAGTATGTCGTTCCAAGAGTTGAATGCCAACACAGGACCTTCCTCTCGCAGTACTTCGTAAACACTTGTGCTTTCCGTGTATTTGTTGGCGTTGCCATTACGCAGGAAACGATGGTTGCTTGCCATCTTAACCTTACCATTGTCATAGAAGCGTGCAAACAGATTGAATCCCTCAAAGTCCAGGTCTTCGTTTCCGGCCACGTAATACTGCATCACCCAACCATATTTGTCATCCTCACTTTGCTCACAAAGACGAGACTGCAAATCCTTGTTGAAGCTTGTGATACGCTGGGCTGCGCTCTCATCAAACAGATCATCCTCCTCGAAACGAGAACAGCCTGTAAGTGTGAATGCTGCCAGCACCACACCCATTGCAATATACCCTATATCTTTCTTCATTGTTATCATTCTTTGAGATTATTTAAGATCATAAATGGTCACTTCATTCATGATGTAGTCATTAATCTTGTTCTGGCGTTCACGGACTTCGCTGCGCAACTCAAATATGTGAAGTCCCCAGTTTTCCGTGTACCATTGGGTAGCAATGTTTATCTTCTTCAGTATGGCATTGATACCTTCAATCTCATCAGCTGTAGTATATTCAACCCAAGGCAGGAAGTCATTCTTGAAAGATGTAAATGTACGAAAATCCTCATACTTATACATGGGTACACTCTTACCTGTTTTCGCATTATAGGCAGTTGCCGTGCTGCGATGTGCTTCAAGAACATAGCCTACTTTCTCCTCGTATTCGCTTGTATTCTCATTGAACTCATGAGTCTGCTTCAAGAGCTTGAAGTTGTTCCAAGGTTTTGAAGGATTATCAAAGTCTTTAATATCCAGCGAGTCAATCAGAACCATTACCTCTTCCTTGTCACCCTGACGCATGCCTTTACAACAAGCGTTGATGAGACGGTTCATCCAGCGGACATCATTGTCGGTAATGATGCAGGACAAAGTTTCCACAAAGTCCTCATACGTAGCTGATGACGCATAGTGTGTTACGAATCCCATTTGGTGAGTAGTAACAGAGTCACGCTCGTTCCAAGTCATAGGGTCATAAGAACTGGAAGTCACCTGCCCGAATGCCACAGGATAGGCTTTGGTTTGGTGCAGGATGTGAGAAAACTCGTGGTGCATCGTATGGAAGTAATTCTCGTTGAGCACATCCACGTCAACCTCCGAATAAGGGTCGAGGAGTTCGTTAGTAGCAGGATTGAGTTGAGGGCAGGCCTTCATCTCGTTAATCTTGTAGAGCGTTATCTTCACTCCGCCGGCAGCAGTACCAAGCACTTCCGTTCCTGTACTGGCATTGTAACCAGACGAACCGATGAAGTGGAAGATGCGGGGGCCATACTGCTTCATGAAATCTTCGCCAGCATACTTGGTATATACGTCATAGAACAAATATCTGATGAAGTGAGCCAAGAGCTGAGAGCGATTATAGTCAGCTGGCGTCAGCTGGAACTGCAAATCAGATGCTGTCAGGTCAAAGCGGTATTTAACATCGACATTATAAGGCACGACAAAGTTATCGTAAAGCCACTTGTCAAACTCATAGGTTGCCTTTGACGGGTCAACTGCAGGGACACTGGTATCGAAGATAGATTCCGTGAAGTCTTCTTCACCACGGCAAGAAGAGAATGCCGTCACAACCACAACTAAGCTTAATATATATAGTATCTTTTTCATTGTCTTCCAACATTATTATTCTGAAGTACCTGTTATGGTTACCAGGGTCGGTTTCGTAACATAGCTGCTGTTCTGATTCAACGAAGGAACAGAACGGTCAGTAGAAGGATAACCTGCCTTAATCACATTCTGTGGAATCTGCAAGACACGACGCGGGTCATCCCATTTAAGTGAGTCACGATGTACCTCGTCTTCTGCAGGACCACGATAGGCGTGATAAATACCAATGCCATAGCGCTTAATATCGAACCAACGCATACCCTCGAACATCGTCTCGATGCGACGGAAATGGAGAATGCAGTGCAGCACTCTCATCTCATCTTCAGCAAGTGTGGGCCACGTAGGACTCATATCCTGAGGATGCAGGTCGCTGATATAGGCATTGGTTCTATAATCGCCCTTGTACTTGTTGTCAATTCCTGACTGAGTAAGCGCCTTGTCTATCATCTTGGAACTGGTCCAATAACCTAAATCCTGAATAGCTCCAGCACGATCGCCTAAGTATAGTTTTGCTTCAGCACGACACAGCAGAGTCTCCTCGGCCGTAAAGGGTTGATACAGGATATGTACAAAACCGATACCGGCAATCTTGTCTGTATATTCAAAGTATTCGTAAACACGGAAAAGCCACAGACCATACTCCTGCTTGCCAAAGAGGAACAAGTTACCGGCATAGGCTGGTATGTAGCCAGACCAGTTGGGGCCACCGCCATTGTACAGGATACCTACTGTAGATGGCACATTGTATTCAGAGCTACCTGAGTTGATGGCAAAGCGACAAGCGGAGAGCATGCGGTCCTGAAGTGAATACGTGGATTGGATGAGGAAGTTGCATGCAGCCTTTTCGTCATTATAGTCGTTGAGACGAGTATCCATCGTATTGGTATTGAGCGATGACCATTTGCGAAGCATGGAGGCCGGGTTGGAACCCAAAGCAGCATTGGCATACTTCAGACACTTCTGATAGTCACGCTTGAAGAGATAGAAGCGTGCTGCAAAAGCATTGGCAGCATTGCGATTGAAATGATAGGCTGGAACCTGATACTTGGAATCATCGATAAGATTGATGCCTTCCAAGATATCCTGTTCAATCAAGTCATACACCTCGGCTACGCTTTTACGATACTTGGTATCACCATAGTCCACCGAGACGGTTTGCTCTACCTCGCGCACATAGGGGATGCCCCAGTCACTGGCACTCAGGGTCTCGTCCTTATATGCCTCAGCAAATACGTTGACCAAAACGAAATGGAGATAGGCACGCAGCAAGTGGGCCTCACCCCATGAATGAGCGAACTGAAGATCCTTGGCTGGGTCTTTGCTCATTTCCTGCATAGCCTTTATGGCATGATTGGCTACAGCTATACCGGCATAATATGCTTCCCACACTTGGTAGGGGGTGTCGTCCTCGCCTGTATTATAGTTATTGATGTCTTCCCATTTGTATGCCTGCTCGTGGAAAAGAGCAAAGGCATCGTTATGTGTGGCAGCCAGCACGACATTATTATCTACGAGGTTATCGCCGCTGAGCTCGCAGATAACAGCAGGCGTAGCCACAGGATAACCTGAGGTTAGGAATTTGCGCACCTTATCAGCGGAGTCAATTTCCGTTCGATTGTCTGGGGCCTCATCAAGTGCAGTGCATGAGCTTAAACCCATAGTGCAAAGCAGGCTAATGGCGAAGAGGCTGTATATATTTCTTTTTATTTCCTTCATGTTTCTATTCTCCTTTCAATTAGAATCCTAAACGCACTGTTGCCGTAAACTGCTTGGTAATTGGAGCAGCTACACCGCCAGAATTGATAAACTCAGGATCTTGGCCATTCAGTTTCTTGTCCGAATAAAGCAGACAAAGGTTTGTGGCAGCAACTTTCAAAGAAGCTGTATTGATGAATGTCTTTTTGAGCCAAGTATCAGGCAACGAATATGTGAGTGCTATTTCTTTAAGACGGATGAAGTCGCCAATTGCGATTCTTTCCGTAGAGTAGTTGTAAGCATTGTAAGCCGTACGCAGTGTAGTAGAGCCGTAGCGGTCAACCTGGTTGCGCGAGGCAATGACCGGGGTATTGGTGATTTTCTCATCGCCTGCAATCATCCAACGGTTCTTAAACTCGCGAGGCAGAGCAGAAAGATCGCTGTATGCATAAGAGAAAACCGGGTCGAGACGAACGACGTTGCCACCTGCATAGGTAAAGAAAACGTCGAGTGTAAGACCGCCCCAATTCTTGTTCTTATAACTGAATGTATTGTTGAACGAACCGTACCATGTGGGGTCAGAGGGACCTTCGTACACGAGGAAGTCGGTTAGGTTCTCTGTCTCCTGGAAGTTCACGTCACCGACAGTCTTCTCTCCTACTTCGTTATATACCTGAGGCAAGCCTTCTGAATTGAGTCCTGCGAACTGGTAACTGAAGATAGAACGTACCGGGTAGCCTTCAATGGCATAGCCTAAGCCTGTCACAAGGTCAACGGCACGGCTGGCCACCTCAAGGGAGGTTATCTTGTTTGTAGCCTTGGAGAAGATGAAGTCGGAAGTCCACTTGAACCCAGCTTTGTCAATATTGACTGTAGAGAGGCCCAGTTCTACGCCGTGAGACTCCATGTCTGCCACATTTGCATACTTTGCAATCTCGCCGCCGGCACCCTGAGTATAGGTGCGGCCAATCAGGTCGTAGTTGTTACGCCCATAGACGTCGAAGGTCAAGGCTATGCGGTCATTCAGGAAACTCATGTCAAGACCGACATTCCATTCATGCTTCTTCTCGTATGTCAGTTCTGAGTTGCCAAGAGAAGAGAGATAAATCTGGGACTCGGCAGCTGAGGTGAAGGGACGCCATGTGTTCTGTGTATTAAAGATGGCACCTGCGTTTGTCACCCAAGATGGTCCTGTGTCGGCTGTAAGAGAATAGCTTCCACGAATCTTAATCTGCGAGAGCCAAGACCTTGTTCTTTCCATGAACTTCTCGTTTGTGAGGTCATAAGAGCCTGACACGTTCCATGTTGGCAGCCAACGGCTCTGACGGCTCTTGCCGAGACGGTTCGTACCTTCGTAGCGGAAGGTTCCGTTCAGGGTGTAGCGCTGGTCGAAGTTATAGTTCACCTGACCATAGTAGGCCATAGTGTTCGTCAGCGTGTAGGTCTCGCTGAAGTAGTCTGTGTTCTCCTCGTTCATCTGCTTGAGCCAGAGGTACGGTGTATAGGTGATGCCACCGTTGTCGAACTGATAGCCCCAACCTGTCCACGTCGTTGCCGTGCGACGTACAGAGGAGTATTCGGCTCCTGCCATTGCATTGAGGGTGTGCAAGTCCTTGAACACATTGTTGTAGCTTGCCATGAAGCGGAAGGTATTGGACCGCATGTTATCATCGTACTGATACTTGATACCGCCTTGAGGCAAGACTGATTCGGGCAAAGCCAGTTCGTTGTTGGGGTCGGTATAGAGCAGGCTATTATTATAGCGGATAGTAGAGTTGTCGTCCTGTGCATCTACACCGGCACGATAGGCATTAGCCTGGTTGGCTTTGTCCATGACATTGTGCTGGCGCTTGGTATGCTGGATACGGGATGAGATGAGTCCGTTCAGGCGAACTGACTTGATGGGCTTGTACTCCAGCTCTCCGCGGAACATCATCTCAGTCACTTTGATGTCGTTGTAGTTATACTCCAGTTCATCGAAGATGTTGAAGCCCGTGTAGAAGCGGGTGTAGTTGATATCGGGGTCAAGGCAGCGGCTCGTATTGAGAGCGTAGCTGAAGGGGTTAATATCGAAATCACGCTTTACCTCGCCAGTCACGACGTCGGTGGTACGGTTCAGCGAGCCCGGAGCCTCTTGACTACGGTAGCTTCCCTGAGCTGCCAACTTCACGGTGAGCAACTCCGCACCTTTCTTGCCTTTCAAAATATCATAAGAGGTGTTACCATTGAAGGTGTAACGGCTCACGCTGCTACGGTTGACGAACTGACCCGGGTCGTTAAGAACGGACATGGAGAAATAGTTCTGCGAACGGTCTGTACCGCCGGAGATGCTGACGGAATGGTTCTGCTGTACCTTGTTGGTAAAGAGGAGGTCGAACCAGTCTGTATTGCGGAACTCTGCGGCCTGAAGATAAGCGTTGCGGGCTGCATCGGTGTTTTCCAGGCCGAACTTACCTGTCGTGGCGTCATACTTGCGAAGTTGCTGGAACATATAGCCATAGACGCCAGTATTCTGGGCATTGACCATATTGTCGAGCTGCAGCCAGCCCTTGTCGTACATCTCCTTATAGACACCCATCATCTCCTGCGAGTTCATGATGTTGAAGTTGTTGTAGCTGGGCTTGAGGCGCGTGGTGAACTCACCTGTGTAGTTCACGCTGGCATGTCCCTTGGAGCCTCTCTTGGTGGTGACTACTATCACACCGCCCATAGCTCGTGCACCGTAGATAGAGGTTGCCGAGCCGTCCTTCAGAATCGTGAAGGATTCTATATCGTCGGAGTTCAGACCTGCGACGGCAGAAGAGATGAGGGTCTTGGCATCACCGGAAGCCAGGTCGTCGGCGCTCACATCTACATTGTCCTCATAAATGACACCATCCACGACCCAGAGGGGCTTGGAGTTGCCATAGATGGACGTTGCGCCACGGACGCGAATCTTGGGAGAGGCGCCGAAAGTGCCTGTTACGTTCGTCACCTGCACACCTGCAACACGTCCCTCAAGCGAGCGGCTCACGTCGGCCATACCCGAGAGCTTTATCTTCTCGGCATCCACCGTTGTTGCCGCACCGGTGAAGAGGCGCTTATCAATCTGTTGCTGACCGTTCACGACGACCTCAGTCATCTGCACATCTTCGCCTTGCATCATGATGCGCATGCCGTTCTTTGCCTTCACCTTCTCGGTGCGCATACCAATCATTGACACTACCAGAGTGGCATTAGACTTGACGTCCTTCAACGTGAATTTACCGTCAAGGTCCGTAATGGCTCTGTTCTGTGTACCTTCCACCAGGACGTTCACACCCATCAGAGGCTCATTGTCGTCGGCAGAAAATACCGTTCCTGAAACTGTCTGCTGCGCTATCGCCACTCCGACTGACAGGAATAGCAGCGCAAAGACTAAACTAATTCTCCTATATAAAAACATCTTAAAATTATTAATTCTCTCTAATACGTTTCCGTCAAGCCATGCTTTGCCTTTATATATAAATGATGTATAGGACTATGCACAACTCGACAATTCGAGCGGCAAAGGTATGAAGTTTTTTTGAATTATTAATATAATTCGTCACAAAAAATGCAATATTTTAACATTCTGGTATATAAAAGGCGATAAATTGCGAAAAGATGTACGGCTTTCGGCCAAATTTGTGACACAATAGCATATCATGTCATGGCTTTTTTTTATTGTCTAATCCACCCGTCCTGCAAGCGTACTTCACTCCATGAGGTACACTCCCCCTTTGCACATACATGTAGATGCAATTGCACATACATGTATATGCAATTGCATCTACATGTATGTGCAATCAACCCATGCTGCTATGTGAGGCAACCCGGCGGGGAGAATTGCCCGCCGCAACGTATTGCATGACCCGTCTTATGCCTATGGAACAACCTGCGGACAACAAAAAACGTGCACCTCCCGATGGTGGAGATGCACGTTTATGTTATTTGCTGATTTTCTCAGACGGGATGGTCTGGTGCCTCAAGCTTCCCTTTCAATCCATGCAAGGGTGTCGCCGCGGCGGACGTGGGAAGCCTTCTTGGCTGAAATATCTACGAGGCGGCCGCCGATGCCTGCCGGGATGGGGATGAACTCCCCCCACGTGGCCTGCACGTAGCAAAGGATGTCGCCGTCCTTGTACTGCTGACCGATGGCGGGCTCAAGGCAGGGGATGCCTTCGCCGTCTCCGTGGAACTCGTAGAACACTTGGCCGTCGACGGGGCTGACCACAGCATCGGCTTTGGCATGCTTGAAGGCTGCAAGTTCCTCTGGCTTGAGGGATTTGCTAAGCTTGGCCATCTTTGCCTTCTCGAGGTCTGCGAGGAAGTTCTTCTTCGCCTGGCCGCTCTTGTAGTTGCGGTACTGCTCGGGATGCATGGCCAATTCGAAGAGCTCCTCATCGTCCTGCCCGTAGTCCCAGCCGTTCTCGTCCATCTCCTTGCGGAAATCGTCGAGCGCATTGGGATAAAGGGTATGGGGGTCGGTATCGGTGAACTCCTTGCCTTTCTGCTTTGCGAGTTCCACGAGCTCGGGAGCAATGGTGCCGGGCACCTTGCCGCTCTTGCCGAGTATCATGCCCCACATGGCGTCGTCCATCATCACGAAGCGGCCCTTGCCCTGAGCCATCGTAAGCAAGTTCATCAGGGCAATGTTCTTGGTGTACTGGCTGAAGGGCGTTACCAATGGAGGATAGCCCACCATCGGCCAGACGTACTCAACCTCGTTGAAGAGGGCAACAAGCATGTCGTCGGTGTTCAGCTCGGGCTCATCCTTCTGTTTGCGCAGACTGTTGATGGCAGCTTGAATACCTCCCAAGTCGGCCATCATGGAACCCATCATGCCGCCAGGCAGGCCGCTGCCGAGCAACAGGCTGGACATGTGTTTGTTGGCAGGATTGATGAAGTAGCCCAGCCAGTCGTCGATGAACTCCTGCGTGAGAGAGCGGGCCTTCATGTAAGCATTCATGTTGATTTCAGGCACGTCGAAGCCTTCGTTCTTCAGCATAGACTGCACAGAGATGATGTCCGGATGCACCTTCCCCCAAGAGAGAGGCTCGATGGCTGTGTCAATGATGTCGGCTCCGTTGTTGCAGACCTCGAGGATGCTTGCCATTGAGAGACCTGGACCGCTATGGCCGTGATACTGAATGATGATGTCGGGATGGTTCTTCTTAATCATGCCCGTCAGTTTTCCGAGCATTGCAGGCTGACCTATTCCCGCCATGTCCTTCAGACATATCTCAGCAGCACCGGCCTCTATCAGCTGGTCGGCAATGGCTGAATAGTACTCGGCTGTATGAATGGGGCTTGTAGTGATGCAGAGGGTTGCCTGCGGAATCATGCCGCCCTCCTTGGCCCACTTGATGCTGGGAATGATGTTGCGGACATCGTTCAGGCCGCAGAAGATGCGGGTGATGTCGGTTCCCTGCTTCTTCTTGACCTTGTACATCAACTGGCGCACATCATCAGGCACAGGGTACATTCGCAATGCATTCAGGCCACGATCCAGCATGTGCGTCTTGATGCCTGCTTCGTTGAAAGGCTTACAGAAGGCACGGACTGCCTCATTGGGGTTCTCGCCTGCCAAGAGGTTCACTTGCTCGAAGGCTCCACCATTGGTTTCAACGCGGTCGAAGCACCCCATCTCGATGATGACGGGTGCGATGCGTGCCAACTGATCCTTGCGCGGCTGGAACTTGCCGCTACTCTGCCACATGTCTCTATAGACGAGACTGAAACGAACTTTCTTTTTCATTATGTTATCTCTGAATGTATGCGTAATTACTTATTGACTGCAAAGGTACGACATTTTCTTCACTTTGCGAACCCCGAAGGCAAATTTCTTATCTTGTTTGCTCAAATTTGATGCTTACACCTTGACAAGTGACACCAAGAGGAGGGTTCTCCTTGTCAATCGTCACACTTAACTTCATGACCGTTGGACACTCCTCGAGAATAGCCGCAGCTATCCTTGCCGCCACATGCTCCAGGAGGTTCGAGGGGACAGCCATCTCCCTTTTGGCAATACTGACAAAGCGGGAGTAGTCGGCTGTGCCTTCCAGCTGGTCATACTGCCATGCCGAGGCTTCCACTTCCACCTGTGCAGAGATGCTTACATAGAACTCACCGCCGACAACGCGCTCTTGTGGCTCGCAACCATGATAGGCATAGACCTTGATTCGGTTGACGCTTATCTCGACAACACGTTTCACTCTGTTTCCTCCTCCTCAAGGATTTGCGAAGAGTCGGGCAGATATCTCTTCAACACCCTTGCCACACCTGCAGTCCATGAATTCATCGTGTCGTTCTCCAATTGCAAAGAGGTAATCAGACGAATGACATGGTCGATGGGCATACGATAGCGAAGCACGCCACTGATGAGTTTCGCATAGTCCCAATATTTCGGGTTAAAGCGTTCGCTAAGACCTTCGATGGTGGTCTTGTAGCCACGCTTGTTGACGAACTGGAAGTCATAGCGCTTCTGCCCCTCGCGGTCGTAGTGCTTGATGATGAAGCCATTCATCACGCTCTTCGGGATAGCAATGCCTTCGTCGTCGTCCTGCAGACCGGTGAAGATTTCATAAGGCACGCCATCGAGTTTGCCGACAAAAGCCACCCACTTCTCTTTCTTGTTCTGGAAGCGAACCACATCGCACTCCAAGACTTCCGGCCTACGCTCCACAACCGACGGGATGATGCCGCCGGGGAAGCCCTCTATCTTCATGAACTTCTGCTGGGCAAGCATAGAGAGCAGGACCTCTGACATGGCCTCGTTATCCTTTCTCGTATAACGGATGTCGGTAAAGACCTGAGCAAGCGTCTGCTTGTCGTTGATTTCCACGAAGTGCTTGTTCACGGCCAGCGACTCGCGCTTCTTGTAGCAGGCATCGATGCGTTCGGGGGTAAAAGGATTGTAGGTCTCCTGATGCACGATAGCCTGGAGAGGCAAGCGGTCTGTCTGTCTTGGTTTCTCTGCAGGCCAGCCCACGGTCAGTGTAGCAACAGGGAAGACGAGCTCAGGCAATTCCAAAGTCGCAATGATGGCCTGAGGCTGATAGACCGTCGTGCCAAGGAAACAAATGCCGAGTCCCACTTCCTCTGCCAGGCAGCAGAATGTCTGGGTAAAGAGCAAAGCATCGGTTGCGGCATTGATGAAGCTGAGGGCATTGTCGTAGCCGGGACTCGCCTCGCGCTGCAGGCACCAGTCGGTCACTCGGCGGAAGTCAGCACAGATGGTCAGCACGACAGGAGCCTGTGTCACCATTGGCTGGAAGAAGTGGGCTGGAGCCAATTGCTCCTTCTTTTCCTCCGATCGGGTCACGATGACGCTATAGAGTTGCAGGTTGCCCATCGTTTGCGTACGGGAGGCTTCCTCTATTAAGCGATTCAGCAGCTCGTCACTGACGGGCTGCTGAGTGTATTTGCGGATGGTTCTTCTCTGCTTGATGTTCATAATGCCTTTCCTGTTAGTTTCTCTTCCAGCTCTTCAAGGTGGCGTTGCAACCCTTTGTCCACTTTCAGCCTCCCGTCTATGGTTTTTATGCCATGCAAGACGGTGGCATGGTCTCTGTTGCCAACGTATATTCCTATTTTGCTTGCTGTCAGTTTTGTGTGCTTATGAGCCAGATACATACTCATCTGGCGGACGGTTACGATGTCTGCCTTGCGGCTCTTGCCGAAGATTTCCTCTTCCTTCACATTGAAGTGCTCGCATGTGCATGAGATGATTTGGTCGATGGTGACAACCTTCTTCTCCACCTTTGTCCTGCCTGCCAGTATCCTCTGGGCGAACTCCAGGTCTATGTCCTTACCATAGACAACGGAATAGGCCAGCAAACTGTGGATGATGCCTTCCAGTTCGCGGACGCTGTTGCTGACATTGCTCGAGATGTAATCCAGCACATCGTCGGGGATGTTCAGGCCGTCATGCTTTACGATGCTGTGCAGGATGCTGCGACGCAGACCTTCTTCAGGCTTCTCCATCTCTGCCATCAGTCCGCTCTTGAAGCGCGTGATGAGCCTGTCCTCCATGCCTTGCAAGGAGACGGGCGGACGGTCGCAGGTCATGATAATCTGCTTGCCATTCCGGCGAAGGTGGTCGAAGATGTGGAAGAAAGCGTTCTGTGTTGCCGTCATGCCAGCCAGTTCCTGCATGTCGTCCACGATGAGCATGTCGATGCTCTGGTAGAAGTGCATGAAGTCGTTGAATACATTGTTCTTCCTGGCATCCGTGAACTGTACCATAAAGAGATGTGCGCTCAGGTAGAGGACACGCTTGTCGGGATGCAGTTCCTTCGTACGCAATCCGATGGCATTCACCAGATGTGTCTTGCCCACACCGCTCGGGCCATAGATGAAGAGCGGGTTGAATGTCTGCTGCTCGGGATGCTCGGCAATGGCCTGACCGACGCTACGGGGCAGTTTGTTGCTCGTGCCTTCGATGAAGTTGCCGAAATTCTGGTGGACATTGAGCTGCGAGTCGAGGTCTTCGGGAAGTCCCACAGCCTGAGCCAGCGTTGGCGACTGATTGGCGGCAAAGGCACTTAGAGCAGGCTCCACTGCCATATTGCCGTCGCTCTCTTGGCTGACGGTCACGTTGTCGGCCACTTCTATCTGATAGAACAGAGCTACATCTTCGCCAAAGAAACGGCTTATGGTAATGTGAATGAGACGGCGGAAGTGCTCCTCCAGATATTCGAAGAAGAACTGCGTCGGCGTGGACACCGTCAGCTCTTTCTTCACAGCATCATAAGACTTGAGGCTCATCGGAGAGAACCAAGTCTGGTACTGCTGCTCGCTCACGTTGCTACGGAACATCTCCATGCAACGTTGCCATAATATCTGTTCTTTCTTCTCTTTCATCAGTTACTTCTTACGCGCATATATATTATATATAATGTATATGGCTCAGGGGGTAAACATGCACCCCTTTGAACCCGCAAATATTTTTAGGCGAATTCGTCTGCAAAGGTACTACATTTTATCCGAACCGCCAAACTTTTTTGCCTTCTCCAAAAAGTGCTCAAATGCTTAACTTTCTGTATTTCAACCGACGCTACAAAATGCCACTTTCGCCACACTTTTCTCCTCTTGCATATATACAACAATCTTAATCTCAATACATTACTGTTTGATTTTACTGACTTTTAGCTATCCTTGCACCTATCTTAACTTTCGCAATTCTATGGAGTTAGTAGGACGATTAACTCACAATTTTGCTCTGGTGTCTATTTCACGAAAGTCTAAATAGAGAAGAATATCGAATAAAAAGAAAAACATGCACAACTTCCACAATAAAATGCCACATATTTTCGTTTTATAATTAGAAACATCACAAAACCATCTCATACAGCATCTTTAATTTCATCCTCATCCCCGCCTATGGAACAACCATTACCCCTTCAACTTTTTCAGCCAAGTCCGGCCGTCCTGGCCAAGATTCGAGAGTTTGCCCGCACCTTCAGGCCGCAGCCCTATAACATAGCTCTTGCCTGACATGAAGCTTTCCCCATCTTTGCTTTCCGCCAACTTCGCCAATCTCGAAGCCGAGATGAAGTGGTTCAACCAAAGCAGTGCCGACTGGCTGCACATTGACGTCATGGACGGTGTCTTTGTGCCCAACATCTCCTTCGGCTTTCCTGTGCTGAAACACGTTGCCCGCATCTGCCGGAAGCCACTCGACGTGCACCTCATGATTGTACAGCCCGAGAAGTTCGTGCAGGAGGTCAAAGCCATCGGAGCCTATCTGATGAATGTTCACTACGAGGCATGTCCTCACCTGCATCGCGTCGTCAGTCAGATCCACGAAGCCGGCATGAAGGCTGGCGTCACCCTCAACCCTGCCACACCCGTCTCTGTCCTCGAGGACATAGCTGCCGACGTGGACCTGGTCCTGCTGATGAGCGTCAACCCGGGTTTTGGCGGACAGAAGTTCATCCCACACACTCTGGAGAAGGTCAAGGCCTTGCGCAAACTGCTGGACCGCACTGGCAGCCAAGCCCTCATCGAAGTTGACGGAGGCGTGAACCTTGAGACTGCGGGGCAGCTGAAGCAGGCAGGAGCCGACGTCCTTGTGGCCGGCAACGCCATCTTCGCAGCGCCAGACCCCGCAAAAGCGTGCGAGGAACTCGCTAGGCTATAAAGCAGCTTCACTCGGAAAAACACACGCATTCATCTGAGAGGGTATGTCGCCTTTCAAAAATCGACGTGCCGATATGAGCAAATCGACGTGCCGATATGAGCAAATCGGTGTGCCGATTTTGAGAACCCCATGTAGGGCGTGTGGACAGACATCAAGTAAAAGGCACGCTGATGTGCCACGTCGGAAGGAAAACCAAATCAACCTGTTCCCTATGATTGTACAGCATCCGATGCTCTGGTGCGCCGCCTTCCTGATGGCGGGCATAGCCTTTGGCCTGTACTTTCCCCTACCCTACTTCGTGCCGCTGCTGGCTGTCTTGCTGATAGCCTGCACCTTACTGCGACGCTTCAGACACTTCCACGACATCCTGACGCTGCTCATCTGGTTCCTCCTGGGTTGCAGTCGTGCCTCCGTATGCTGCTTCTACAGCGAAAAGCCCTCTTGGCAGCAAGCTGTGGAACAGAAGGCAAAGTCCCTGCAAACCGTCATTGTAACGAGGCTCGAACGCTCGGGTGTTTCACCGCAGACCTTGGCACTGGCCGAGGCTTTGGTCGTCGGCAAGAAGGACGACCTGAGCCGTGAGACGAAGGAGGCTTATCGTCAGGTCGGGGCGAGCCATTTGCTGGCATTGAGCGGCATGCACCTGGGCATCATCTACAGCTTCCTATATCTCGTCTTCATCCGCTGGACACGCTTCAGCAAATGGCGATGGCATACTCTGCCGTTTATCCTGCTGAGTCTTTGGGGCTACGCTCTGGTGGCTGGGATGCCAGTCTCACTGGTCAGAGCAGCACTGATGCTCTCCATCATGACCGTCATCTCGCTGATGCAGTATCAAACCGACCCACTGCATCCGCTGGCCTTGAGCGCCATCATCATCCTGATTATCGACCCCACGGAACTCCTCAGCATCAGCTTCCAGCTGTCCTTCACAGCCGTCTTCTTCCTGGTGGCCCTGTGGATGCCTCTTGGGGAGGCATTTCCCAAGCTGCATTGGTCGGTGGAACTGATTGCCGTCTCCAGCGTTGCCAGCTTTGGCACGATGCCGCTCGTGGCCTACTACTTCCACCGAGTCGCACTGATAGGCCCCCTGCTGAGCCTCGTTCTTATTCCACTGACGACTGCCATCATCTACCTGACGCTTGCTGCCATGCTGCTGCCCGTGTCACCCCTTGGCTGGCTGCTCGACGTTGTCGTATCGCTCCAGCAACACATCATCGACCTTGCCGGAAGCCTTCCCCTCGCCACATTGGACAATGTCTATCCCACGAAGACACTCATCGCCCTAATCTACGGAGCACTGGTCGTCGCCATCATCCGCCTGCGAACGAGGGAGTAAGCTCTCTCTGCTGGCGCTACTGAAGCTGTTTCCGTCCGTCCTTGATGTAGATGCCGCGAGGCAGTTTACTGTTTGACAATCTGCGTCCGCTCAGGTCGTAGATATTCTCTCCCTTTAAGGGAGAGTTAGAGAGGGTCTTCAATCCCGTGCCTGTGTTGTGCAGCACTATCTGCATCTTCTCTGCCGGAACCTTCGTGCCGCCATGATTGTACGGGTCGTCCCATGTTACCAGCAAGTACGCACGCAGTGTACCTATCATCTGCTTGTCGTTCTCAAAACTGCAATCCGGCGTCCTGTCGATGATGTCGATGTAGAAGCCTTCCGGCTCTTCAATCACCTCCCTGACGAATGAGCCGATGAAGCTGATGCCCTCAATGGAGACGGTGTCGCTTCGCAAGCCTGCCAGTTCAAGAGTGCTGAGCTTGATGCTGAAGTCCTCATTTGGCACAATGATATAAGGAACGTGCGCACGAGGCTGCGTCTCCTGCTCGAAGACAATCTCGTTCCCGTCAACCCTGTCCAGCCGGTAGTACTTGCCCTTGCTTGCATCCGGCTCCGTCGGCAACACAATCGTCGCCATCTGCCCTGCGGTGAAGGTGACTGGCTCGCTGGCTACAGGCTTTTCCGGCCAGACATCATAGAGCACCTCGCCGTCGCGCTCAAAGTGAACAAGCATCGAGCGGTAGTGACGTTGTTCATCTTCAACCGCTCCCAGAGCAGAAAGGACCTCATACGGCCTAATCGGTCCGAATATACATTCACCATCATTCCATTCCGTGATGCCTATTCCCTGAATGATGCGGCCACCTCTCGTGTCAATGCAGTAGCCGAAGTCAAATTTGGCAGCCTTGCCATCCAAATCTACATACTTCAATGGCTTTACGCCACCAAAGTACGCTTCCTTTATTTCATCAATAACGCCATAAAAGAAGTAATAAGGAACAATGCCTGTCGAATTTGATTCATCAATATCTCGATAATAAAGCCCTTTCCCAACGCTCCAATCGAATTGGTAGATTTCTGCTGAGCAGGGAAACTTCAAAAGACTTCCCCAGTTATCTTCATAAAACAAAGGGACATTGACTTCTACCGTATTCTCATACATTCTTTCGCGCACAAGAAGGGAAAGAGAGTCCGTCCATGTCGGGCCATTGGTATAGACACACTTCAAAGGTACGTCGTCATATCTTTCGAGATATTCTCCTTGCACATAGTACTCTATTGTTTCAAAGTTCGGCACCCATTCGCCGTTAACTTTTGAATACCAAGATTCATACTTCAATGTATCTAACCTTATCTCTGTCCATTTCGTCCCTTCTGTATAGTACTCTTCTTTTCTTGTGTTTAGAAGGTCAGACGTATCGAATACAATCTCCCCATTCATCTCGCAACTCTGGAAAAAGCGATAGTTTCCGTCAGCACCGAATCCCCATGTATTGAGAGGGCCAAGCTCGCTTCCGATTCCTTCTATCCACCAGCCTGATGGGTAATCCTCGAAATTTGCATTTATTCTATTTACATAAGAACAACGTCTGCTTACGTCATTTATTTTAGCGACCACACTCTTGTTGTTTCGCATCTCTATCTCGCTTTCTGGATGTATTGGGTCAGCTATAATTGTTGATGTGCCCTTGGACATCTGGAAGTCATAGAGTATATAACTTTCTGTAGAACCCTTCGGAATGAAATAAACCTTCCCTACTGACTCAAAGAGGGCCATCTTATATTCCGTTTGATTATCATTGTTTTCATTGAAAGCATACAGTTTCTTACTGCTTTTCCCTGCTATCAAGGTATCGCCTTCTATGAAGAAATGATAGTAATAAGTTGGATACAACAAATGATTCAAATCATTGTGATAATACATGTTCCATACCTTGCCCTCCTCTGCAAAAGGCATATAGTTATTCTCTTGGGCAAAGAATCCCAATTGTACAAAAAGCGTCAGTAAAAGTAATATTGTCCTTTTCATTGCAGTATAATTTGGGTTGTCGTTAATAATTTATTCCAGATGGTATGACCTTTAATTGCGCGCCTTGTTTTATTGTCACGCCCTTTGTCAGTTTGAAAGTTCCTTTTGTTTCAAAGGTGTAATCAGAACTCTCATCAAAGATGACATTCCCCTGACTTCCTTCTCTCACGTCTTTCCCGCATGTAACATCCTTGACAATGGAATAGTGAGCCCCTTGGAGTGTATCATTCTGAATAGTCAGCGGCATAATTTGTGGCAAACAGTTCTTACCAGTCAAGGTGATAAGGCAGTTCTCCACATTTGTAAGGGTCTTTGCTCCCAATGAGGGGTTGAAGCATAATGTGTCTGCAGTTTCCTCTGTTTCTGTTATATGACGAACACCTATTACCGCTTCTGTTATAGAACTGTTGGCTGAAACAACGCAGTTATTAATATTATATGATATTCCTGCAGAGAAGAGAGCAGGTATGTCTGTCCACACCCTGATATTAGGACATCCAATAATGTTTGAACTATGACAAATATAATGCTTATCGTTTGTTTGCAATGGCACCATCAACTTTGAATAATTATGAGCAGCACCAACCGCTGTATTAATCATCATGTATTCATTGAATTTCATTTGCATGTCCTTTGATTTCACCTGCCTCCCCTCTCTTGTGTTTCCTACTAAAACGGGTCCACCATAATCTTTTCCCAACGTGAAAGACTGTCCAATATTCGGGAATTCTGTGTATTCGTTATAGGTGTCAAACGGGGTAATCGTACATGAGATAGAATATGCAAACATCGGGTAATCCCTGTTTGTAAGATTATCCAATCCATTTGCAGATTCAGGCATTAGATACGGTACATTTCCTTGTACAGACGTGATAGCATAGATATGGCTTATATGTCTCCCATCGGATTTTACCGATATCCCATTGGGATGCCCATGTCCTCCCCAACTCACATAACCATAGTGCTTATTCATTTCTGCTATTACTTCATTACCGTATGGTGATGTGGGACTCAATTCATAACAAGCGGGCATCTCAGAGAAAATCGTATCTATCGGGAAAGTATTATGGAGTTGAGCAGCAACACTATCTTGTTCGTGACCTTCTTGCATTTCATCCACCTGTGTATACAAGGCTTTCTTAAGGTATGAGAAATCTCCATTTCCAGGATTGAGTTCATATCTCAAAAGTTTGTCTGTGTAGTTATGTATCTCCGTCGAATTGGTACATAATATACGACCTACATATAATTCTGAGCCATAATCCAAACTATCACTTATTTCACCATAATACTGGTCTCCATCTATATTCCAATTAGAATTCAATTCACTATAATAAAGGTCTGAGGGTATTTTGTTATAACCATCCGACCCCCAGCTATCCTTAGTTCCTGTCCCATATCTAATAGGCAGGACCTGGTCATTTCCACCAAACAAAACATATTTCGTTTTTCCCGAGTCGTATGCATACTGAAGATATTGCCTAATCTTTCCAGCATCGTCATATATAGAAGAGACGGTATCACCCACAATATATGAATTATTGAGTATGTCTTCCTTACACACAACACCTGCATTCAGGCCCTTCTCTCGTTTCCATGCAACTAAACGAGTAAAAGCAGGCTTCAATTCCCGACTTGTAATCACACAATACTCATAGAATGGTATTCCTATGTCAATGGTCCTGCTCTTTCGATTTAGTGCCTGTTTCCTTTGAGGGGAATGGTTGTATGACAGCGTGAGTTCGATATCTTCACAAAAGTCATAGCTGTCTTCGGTTGGACGGTATGTAACAGGATATACAGCTACCACCACGTGTCTGTCGCCATATCCCGCACAAGATATTTCTGTGATTTTTGCCTGCTCTGAGGGATAAGAGGCAGGAGAATCATAAATTTCTTTCTTGCATGGGATGAATTTATAATCTCGGGGTTCAATGGATGTCGATTTCAATTCCTGTATCGGGAAAATCTTATTGCTTAAGACATGCGAAGATGCATTAAAAGATTGTGAAGTTAACGAAATATCATCGGCTGTGTAAGGGAGAAGTATCGTTAGATACTTAACCGGGAGTGATGGGAAGCCGACATTATAATTATCGCTCTCTGTTTTAGGATATGATAGCAAGTTATACTCCAGACCGTCTTCGCCTGTCACCGTGTCGCATTTCAGTTCAGAAAGGGAGAAATGAACTGTCTGAGTCACAGATTCTCCTAATGCTTCCTGCATCCATAACAAGGAGGCACACATTATTATAATATATGAATACTTCATGATGTTCTCATTTTAGGATTCATGTTGCAAAGATACAGCTTTTTCATGATAAAGAAAATAATCATGATGATTTCTAATTAAATTTCAGAAACAATCATCCTCCTTGTCACTGCGACCTTACCGTCAACGACGAGTGTGTAGATGTACATGCCGGGCGTGATGTCGCTTGCATAGACGGTGATGTTCGTCTCGCCGCGCTCGCTGACGGACAGGCTCTGCACTTGCTTGCCACTCATATCATAGATATAGATATTGGCTGTTTGTGCTTCTTGGGGAATGTTGAGCGCAATGACTGTACTCTCGCTGAAGGGATTGGGCTTGTTCTGGTCCATGCGAACCATGTCGATGTCGGAAACGGTTTTGTCGATTCCAGTCGTTTCTGCCTTAGCTTTTTTCGCAGATGTGCCCTTCATCTCTGCCAGTTCCTTCTTCAGCTCATTGATGCTCTGAACGAGCAGGGGAACCATCTCCACATAGTTGATGCTGACATTACCGTTCGCGTCTTCATAGACCAGTTCAGGATATACGGCCTTCAGTTGGTCGACGTCAAGACCATACTGAATGGTGGACAGATACCTTTCCGGTTCTTCCGCCTCCAATGTGGCAGCGAGAGAATCCAATTGAAGAGGGGACATTTTGTCTATCTCCTCGTCTGACGGAACGGACGCATTACGGCGCGTCCCCACTTCCTCCGTCGGGTCATAGCGAAGGAACTGCACGGCCTGGACCTTGCTAAGCTTGTCCGTCACGCTCTCGCCTCTGTCACTCTGGATTGGCGTGGCGCTTTGTCCCGATGCTTGCATGCTGGCCGTAGGGCTGAGGACTGTGGCATAGATGCCGTTCGTCACGCGAACCTTACCTTTGAAATAACCTGCGTATTTGCCAGGATATGTTGAAAAGGTTGGGAAGGTTCCCGTTGAACCATATATTCCAGCATAATTCACGGGCGAAAACGACCCTAAAGTTTTGCCTCCGAAAACGCCTACACATGAATGTGAATGTCCTCCTATTCCATATACTCCAATTGCTTTACGGACAGAAGTTGTGTCGTAGTTACCATATGCTTCTCCCCATACACCAATGCAATTTCCTAAATTGTTTCTGGCATGAGCTGATACACCAATCGTTTGCGACGTACTATGGAGAATGTTAGTAGATTCCATTGCTTTCGTTTTATTGTTTGTCCTACAATAAAAAGTGACATTGTCACTCCCGCTTGTTCCAACAGAAAACATTGACTGCGGCGTTTCTGTTCCGATGCCTACTCTTCCTAATGAATCTACTACAAGTTGTGCATTAATGTTCGTGGCAAGTATTGCCAAACAAATGAAAACAATAATCTTTTTCATGGCTGAGATGATTTTAATTCGTTGTTCATGGTTTTCTGCCTGCAAAGTTAGGTTGTTTTGTTGTTCTTTCCAAATAAAATCACTCCCAAGTGCTCCCATTTGGGAGTAGTTGGGAGTAAAAATACTTGCCATTCCCAGAGAAAAGACGTAATTTTGCACCGTGATTGTGAACAATAACGATAATAGCGATGAAAGGCAAGACTTTATTTCTATCCTTCTTTTTGCTGACTTTGCTTGCATGTGGGGACAGGGAAGAGGGGCAGTTGCTCAGAGGCATTGAGGAGACGTGGCAGTTGTGCGAGGTTTCGCTGCCTGAGGCTAAGGCACGGGCCGAAGCTATGAAGGACTCGGTGCAGGAGGCTTCGGAGTACGTCAGACAGAAGTTCGACCTGCTCTCCATCCGTTTGCGAGACAAGCAGGACATGGTGCCTTCCTCTCCCGACTCGGCGAAGCTGACGGCTTCTTTCTTTGAATGTCGTACGGATGTCATTGACAAGGAACGTGCCTGCTACTATCTGGCCAGTGCCTATCGCGACCTGAAGGACTACCCGAGGGCCATGAGCCTGTTCCTAAGGACGGTCAGCATCGCGGAACAAGGCAAGGGTGCCGACACGCTGATATGGCAGAATGCGCTTTCGCAGTTGAGGTATCTCTATATGCTCGGGCTGAATTATGAGGAGGAACTGAACGTGGCTAAGCAGGCTGCAGAGCTTGCGAAGGCCTCTGGCAGAAGCACTGCGAACTACCTGATGGACGTGGCGTCGGCATACGAGCACCTGAACGACACGCTCCAATGCCTGCACTACTGCGACCTGGCTTATAAGGCTATACAGGCAGAGCACTTCCCGCAGAAGTATGGGAAAGTGATGGCGTACATGATGGCGCTCTATTCTGGCTACTGTCGCTACGAAGAGGCCGGGCTTCTGCTACAGCACTTGTCGCAAATCCCCGAGAGCGAGCGTCCGCAC
Source organism: Bacteroidaceae bacterium (assembly GCA_017469525.1). Taxonomy (GTDB): domain Bacteria; phylum Bacteroidota; class Bacteroidia; order Bacteroidales; family Bacteroidaceae; genus Physcousia. The sequence goes on from JAFUGG010000024.1 coordinate 89,225, forward strand.
AACTACGAGCTGTGTCTTGCCAGATACCACGAAGGCCAGAACCGGACGGACTCGGCAATCGTCCACTACATTATATATAATAATAAGGCAACCGAGCCGACGGGGAGGTACGAGGCTGCGGCTGGGCTGCAACGTTGCTACTTCCGAAAGGGCGACTTCAGGCAGGCGGCACTGTGGGGACAGCATTTGGACGAGACGAACGACACCATCATCAGGCAGCGAGCCTTCGAGCAGACGCAGCGGGCGAGGGATGCGTTCCGCTATCATCGCGACGAGGAGGCAGAGAGAGCCATCATGCAGCGAGGCGAGCGCATCATGTTCTTCGCCGTCATCATCGGCCTGGCCATGCTGAGCGTCGTGCTGGGGCTGGCGGCTCTCTATTACTTCCGAAAGAAGAAGTTCATGGAAGAACTCACCAACAAAGAAAGGCTGCTGGAGCAAAAGGCCAGGGTGAACAAGGAGCTGACACGCATTGCCCTCATGAACATTGCTACGGACAAGGCGGGCAACGTCATTGCCTATTTCAACAACATAGCCATCGGGCGTGCCCAGATAAGCGAAGGTGCGTGGGAGGGACTGATGGCAGCCATCGAGACATTGTACCCCGACTTCCTCGAGACCGTCCAGTCACGCGAGGCCAAACCTTTGCACGAACCGCTGCTCCAGACCATCTGCCTGCTGAAGATTGGCATGAAGCCTGCCCAGATAGCCAAGGTGATGGATGCCAAGATACAGACGGTGTGGAACCGAGTGAAGCGTGCCGAGGTGATTTGCGGAGACTTGCTCGGCACCATATCGGCAAAGGATTAGCTAAGGCACATTTCCGAAGACACGCTCCTCTTCCTGCTTCGTGCGTTTGATGATGTCGTACTTGCTCCACTCGCTGGCGTCATAACCTGCAGCCTTCAGAGCCGAAATGATGTTCGCCTCGCTTGCTTCGAGCTGACCTCTTTCCGCCTTGACATCGTCCAGGGCAAAGAGCAGGACGCGATAGCTCAGGAAGTCGTTGGAGCCATGGATGGCGAGGTTGGAGACCGAAGCGACACCTCCCGAGTAGTCATATTCCAGATGGAAGTCGATGTTGATGGGCACGGAAAGGATACCCATCCTGACCTTGCAGTTGTTGGCCGCGCCGTCGAAGCGGAGCAGACGGCAGGTCTCGGCGTCCACATAGGCTGTGCCTGTGATGTGAGCTCTCTTATAGTCCATCGGCAGGAGACTCTTCCTCCACGAGAACGTGATGCGATAGAGGTCCTTTCCCTCCTCGCCCCTGATGGTCTCGACCTTCGTCTTGTAGAAACCCTCCCAGGTGGGAAGGGCGGAGAGTGGCTTGACGACGGGCTTCCAGAAGGTCGTGGCGTAGGTCTTCGGAGCCAGTTCGATGAGGCGGTGGATGTTGGAGGAATTGATGTTCATCTGCTCCTTGCCGGACGACTTGTCGTAGCTCTGCAGCCCGCTCGTCACTTCGGCAGAACGGACGTTCACCACCGGATAGGCCGTCATGAAAGCCTCTGCCACGAAGCTCACCGTGTTCTCCTCCATCAAGGCACGGAAGAAGTACCTCCGCGTCCACTTCCCAGCCTCCTGATAGTCCGTTTTGAGGCTGTCGATGATGCGGCCGATGAGTTCTTCCTTAGTCATGGGCATGACCGTAACCTCCTGCATAAGAGTGGCATAGGGCTTGAGCTTGATGACCTTCGGAAGCTTCTTCGGCTTGAACTCCCGCCTGTCGTAGCCGACGAAGCTGAAGGTCAGTCCGGCCTCATCGTCTGCCTGCAGTTTGAAGTCCCCTTCGATGTTCGTGAGCGTGCGGACCGTATCGTCCACAAGAACATTGACGTATGGCAAGGGCAACCCCGTCTCGGCATCGACCACGCGGCCCTGAAGCGTCAGCTCTTCGGCCTGCCCTGTCAGCGGACAGAGAACGAGAGTCGCCAGGATGAAAAAGAATACAAAATGCCTCACACGCAACATGATTTCTCTCTTTATCCTTTGCAAAGATACGAAGAAACGTGCATATCTGCCAAACGAATGCCGAGAAAAAAACGCGTGGAGACAGATTTCGTCGCCCCACGAAGCACGTCGAATTGTTTGCACATACATGTAGATGCAATTGCATGTACATGTAGATGCAATTGCATCTACATGTATGTGCAATCAACCCAGCACGAAGCAGACGACAAAAAGATGTGCCAAAAGACCCGACACACCTCGCCGCCTGCGGCTGCTTTTACTTGATGACACGCAGATTATTTCTTTCTCACAACCACGAATTGCACGAATTACACGAATTTATCCTTGAATGCAAGGGCATAGCCTATTCGTGAAATTCGTGAAATTCGTAGTAGAGAAGCCTCGGGGCTTTAGTCGTTGGAGAAGTCGGCAAGCACCTGGCGATAGACGGTCAGCACGGTGCTCTTGCGTATGAAGCCGATGAAAATGCCCTCTTCATCCACGACGGGCAGCGTCCAGGCGCCTGTCCGGTCGAACACGCTGACGACCACTTCCATCGGGTCATTCGTGGAGAGCAGGGCCTCGGGCTGTGTCATGAGTTGCGACACGGTGAAGTCGCAGTACAATTCCGTGCGGAAAACGAGGTGACGGATATCGTCCAGATAAACGGCTCCGACGAACTGCATCTGCTTGTTCACGACGGGAAAGACGTGGTTCTTGCTGTTCGAGACTTGCGAGGCAACGTCGCCCAAGTTCATGTCAGGATAGAGGACCTGGTCGTAATGCTGTATCACGCTGTCCATGCTCATGAGGGTGAGGACGGAGCGGTCCGTGTGATGGGTGAGCAGTTCGCCACGTTGCGCCAGCCTCATCGCATAGATGCTGTGGGGCTCGAAGTACTTAATGGTGAGGTACGAACCTGTTGCCACAATCATCAGAGGCATAAAGAGAGCGTAGCCGCCCGTCAGTTCGGCGATGAGAAAAATGCCCGTCAGGGGCGCGTGCATCACGCCGCTCATCAGTCCGCACATGCCAAGCATGGCAAAGTTACGCTCGGGGATGTCGATGCCCAGCACGTCGTACATGTTCCAGAGGCGGCAGAAGATGAAGCCGCAGATGCAGCCCAGGAACAGACTGGGCGCAAAGATACCGCCGCAGCCACCGCCTCCGTTGGTTGCCGTGGAAGCAAAGACCTTGAAGACAACTATAAGAAAAAGGTAGACGAGCAAGTGGTCGCTGCCATAGAAGAGCGAGCGGTCCATCGCCGTATCCCAGTCGGCCTGGCCGTTGCCGTTGAGGAGGAGGGTGATGAGGTCGTAGCCTTCGCCGTAGAGCGACGGGAAGAGATAGATGAGCAGGCTCAGCATGGCGGCTCCCAAGAGGAACTTCTTGTATCGGCCCGACAGCCTTCGAAAGATGCCTTCGAGGAAGTTCATCGTCCGCGTGAAGTAGAGACTGGCCAGTCCGCACACGATGCCGAGGGCGATGTAGGCAGGGATGCGGTCCACCGTGAAAGCGTCCTGTAGGTGGAACTCAAAGATGGGATTCGTCCCGGAGACAGCGAAAGTGAGTCCGGCGGCCGTCACACTCGTCACGAGCAACGGCAGGAGGCTGGTCATGGTCAGGTCTATCATCAGCACTTCGAGCACGAAGACCAGTCCGGCAATCGGGGCTTTGAAGATGCCGGCCACTGCTCCGGCGGCTCCGCAGCCCACGAGCAGCATCATGTGCTTGCCAGAGAGTCGGCACACCTGCCCAAGGCTGCTGCCTATGGCACTGCCCGTCAGGACGATAGGAGCCTCAGCTCCCACACTGCCGCCAAAGCCGATAGTGATGGCCGAAGCCACGATGGAGGTCCAGGTGTTGTGCTTCTTGATGCGACTCTGCTTGCGTGCGATGGCAAACAGTATCTTCGTCACGCCATGACTGATGTCGTCCCTTACGATATACTTAATGAAAAGCATCGTCAGCCAAATGCCGATGACTGGATAGACGAGGTACAGCCAGTTGGCTCCCGTATCGGTGAACTCATGCGTCAGCAGCTCCTCAATCTGCCCGATGAGCCACTTCAGCAGCAGACCGGCACAAGCCGTGAAGATGCCCACAAGAAAGCTGATGAGCAACACGAAGCCTGCGTCGGAGAAATGCCTCCTGCGCCACCGGATGAGCCAAGCTATGGAATTTCTATAATTCAAAAGTTATAAATCCAAAAATCATTTTAGCCATCTAATTCTCCCTCTCCCACGGGAGAGGGTTGGGGAGAGGCTATTTCCTTATTATTTGAATGCGTCCGTCGAGGCTCAGTTTGATGATCTGGCTTGGCTTCGACTTACTTGTGTCGTTCTGACGGGACTTCATGATGTAGTCCACACCTTGCTTTATCTCGTCCGTTATCTCGTTGAAACAAGCCGGAGAGGGCTCTCCGCTGATGTTCGCACTGGTGCTGACGATGGCTTTCTGGTAGCGATAGCAAAGCTCGTGGCTGATGTTCTCCCTCGTCACACGCAGGCCCACGCTGCCGTCCTCGGCTATGAGGCTCGGTGCAAGACCTGTGGCTCCGTCCAGAATCAACGTGAGCGGCTTCTCGGCAAACTCCACGAGGTCCCACGCCACATCTGGCACACGGCGCAGGTATCGCTGCATTCGGTCGGCACTATCCACCAGGCAAATCATCGCCTTACTATCCTCGCGCCGCTTCAATTGGAAGATTCTCCTCACGGCCTCCTCGTTGCTTGCGTCGCATCCGATGCCCCAAATCGTGTCGGTCGGATAAAGGATGAGCCCGCCCTGCCTGAGCGTCTGCACCGCAGTCCGTATGTCTTCTGCAATCTCTTTCTGTGTCATGTGTCTGTTATGTATTCGCGCCACAAAGTTACAATAAAAAGTGAAAAGTGAACAGTGAAAAGTGAAAAATGAAGGCTACACCGCACATAAAAGCACGTCCTGACACTAAAGAACGCAGGAAAGATGTAAGGAAAAAGGTGAAAGTTATTCGGGCGACAGCAAATTCTTCACTCTTCGCTTTTCACTTTTCACTTAAAAGTCGTATCTTTGCCCTCAGAAACATAAAATATAGCAAGCACTATGGCAAATGTAGCATCTTTATCTCCTTCACCGAATCAGATTATTGTCACGCTGGAACCTGATGCCATCGTTGCCGATATCAAGAAAGCCATGAAGCTGATGCGGGGCGTGGCTTCGGTGAAGGTTCAAAAGCCCAAGGAGTATGATATCACGAAGACGGCGGGCTATCGCGAGGCTATGGACGATGTGAAGCATGGACGGGTGACGACATACGCATCGTTGGACGATTTCTACAAGGAAATGGGATTGTAGATTTATGAAATACACAGTCAAAATCTCGAACCAGTTCAAGAAAGACTTCCGTCGCTGCATTAAACGAGGGCTTAACATGCAGCTAATTACCGATGCCATGGACTTGCTGGCCGATACGGGTACGTTGCCTGCACAATATCATCCTCACAGGCTGTCAGGAAATCGGCAGGGACAGTGGGAGTGTCACATCCAGCCAGATTGGTTGATGACATGGGAGCAGAACGAGACCGAATTGATACTGCTCTTTCTGCAAACTGGCACACATTCCGACTTATTCTAAATATAAAGGTAACATCTACATGAGCGGATAGCCCACAGTATTTCGTGGCTATCCGCTTGTTTGTTTTTTCCTATTTCAGATATGCTTCAACAATAAAGTTTTCATTTATTTCTTACGTACAGGGCGGATACTAAGGCCATAGCAACGCATAATGCTTCTTTCTGCATTGCGTTGAGCAGAAGACTCAGTCAAAAAAGAATTAGTGCGGCCTGCTTTAGATGGGTTTTCTATATCAAGAGAGCGCGACCAGTAGAAGCAATAGTGATTTCCAGAACTGGAAACATCGCGATAACCTGTATCATCCATATAACCCGCACAAGGCAAGAAAATACTGTTCCCATTGATATTACTCGTTAGTTTCAAGCCTAAAACACCATTCACAACCGCCGGTTCTTTTGTTGTCAAACCAGTTTCATACGATGCATAAAGTTCGGAAATTTGCTCATAACTCGGCATTTGCCATTCTGTTCCCCACTGGACTGTGGCGGCATCATCCTCTGCATCAAGTTCAGTTTTATTATCTACAATACCATAACTACTATTTGTACAATACTTTGTCATCGCAGTTTCATACCCGTTACAATATTTGTATGTTCCCCAATTATAGTAAAGCTTTGCGTTCCCTTTGTATCCAATTGTCTCTCCCCAAGCGAAGTAATCGCCGAATTCCTCTGGGCTGTACGCGCCGATGTTGCATGTTGCCCATAGCGTGCCGCTTGGCAGCCCGAGGTCAACCCACTCGTGTTCATCTGGCACATCGCCTCCAACCGTCACCTGGCACTCTGCAAATACGCCACTTCCATCCGCGGCACGGCAGGTGATGATGCAAGTGCCGTCTGCGTTGGCTGTCACTCTGCCACTTCTGTTCACTTCGGCAACATCTTCGTTGCTGCTTTCCCATGTTACAGTTTTGTCGTCAGCATCTTCTGGAAGCACCGTAGCGGTGAGGGTAACTCTTTCGTCAAGCTGAAGGCTAACGGATGTCTCACTCAGGATAATCTCCTCGACGGCCTGAGGCTGCGGCGTTGTCGCCCACACCTTAAACTGGCTGTCTCCTGTCTGACTGACGAACATTTTGTCTTTCGTCAGTTTATATACCTTAAGGATGCTCATCGGCACAGCCGAAGCATTGTAGATGACAATGATGCCTTGATAGGGCATGAACTCATAGGTGGCACCTTCCATGTAGTCCGTCGTGCCGTCCGCATTGAAGGTTACGGTCTGGCTCTTCGACTTGTACCAAGTGCCTGCGATGCATTGATTGACTGGTGTGTAGGGGCCAAACTCCTCATCTGTGCCGATGCCGTCGTAGAAGACGATGCTGTCTGTGCGGAAGCTGAACTGCGCGACGGTTCCGTCGGACTTGTAAACACGAAATCCCTGTGCAGACACGGACTGTAGGGCTAATGCCATCAAAAGCAATACCGAGAGAATGTACTTTTTCATAATCGATTGTTTTTAAGTTAATACCAATTCTCTTTGATGATTTGACCTGTCGGCACTAACTTATGGGCATAAGAAAAGCGCAGACTCTGCCATATCTCCGACAGGCCTGCGACAGCCTCTATACATTTATGGAGTAGTCTGCGCTTAAACGCAGCTCCAATAATGTATAGGTTTGCTCGTATAATCTCTTTTGAGGTCGCAGTTCGTCGGAGAAATTGAGCAAATAAACTTGGGAAAGGGCACTTTCTGCCTCATTTCCGCTGCAAATATAGCACAATTATATGAAACGAGACGCAAGGAAAGCAAAAAAAATGATGAAACAAATAAAAAAGGGTATTATAGAGTCAACCAGCAAGTGAAAGTTGGTTGATTCAACAGGTACACCGATGTGGTCAAAGAGGTATACCTTTTCAGTCAAAGAGGTACACCGATGTGGTCAAAGAGGTATGCCTCTTCTCTTTAAGAGGTACAGACAATAACAAGAGGAGGCATAATTAGCAACAACGGGTTGCACGGATTTTACGGATTGGAGCAATGCCGGTACGCAGCAAAGAGGATAATCCGTCAAATCAGTGTAATCCGTTGTTGCCTGTCTTGGTTTAGAACTCGCTCGTGAAGTGGAAGCGGATATGCTCGAAGTCTTGCTGGGCCATCTGCAGGACGTAGCCTGAGTCGGCGAGGAAGACGTCGCGGCCTTCGCGGTCACGAGCCATGTACTGATGCTTGCGCTTCTTGAAGGCTTCGAGTTCGGCCTCGTATCCCGGCATAGCTTCCACCCAGCAGGCCTTGTAGAGGCTGATGGGTTCCCAGCGGCACTTGGCGCCGTACTCGTTCTCGAGGCGATACTGAATGACCTCGAACTGAAGCTGGCCGACGGTGCCGATGACCTTGCGATTGTTGAACTGATTGATGAAGAGCTGCGCCACACCCTCGTCCATGAGCTGGTTGATGCCTTTCTCCAGCTGCTTGGTCTTCATGGGGTCGGCATTCTCGATGTACTTGAACATCTCGGGCGAGAAGGATGGCAGGCCGCGATAGTGCAGCAACTCGCCTTCCGTCAGCGTGTCGCCTATCTTGAAGATGCCGTTGTCAGGCAGTCCGACGATGTCGCCCGGCCAGGCCTCGTCGATGGTCTCCTTTCGCTGCGCCATGAATTGCGTGGGGCTGGAGAAACGGAGCGTCTTGCCTTGGCGCACATGAAGATAAGGAGCGTTGCGTACGAACTTGCCCGAGCAGACCTTGCAGAAAGCGATGCAGGAGCGATGGTTCGGATCAATGTTGGCCGTTATCTTGAAGATGAAGCCGGTGAACTTCGGTTCGTCGGGCGTGACGGTTCGCTCCTCGGCAACCGTGGGCCGCGGACAGGGCGCTATCTGCACGAAACAGTCGAGCAGTTCCTGCACGCCGAAGTTGTTCAAGGCAGAGCCGAAGAAGACGGGCGCCACGTCGGCATCAAGGTACGTCTGCACGTCGAATTCGGGATAGACGCCATCCACGAGCTCGAGGTCCTCGCGGAGCTTGGCGGCGTCACGCTCGCCGACGCGCTCTTCGAGTTCGGCGGAACCGAGCTCCACACTGACCTTCTCCGTCACCTTCTGCTTGTCGGGCGTGAAGAGGTTGAGGTTCTGCTCGAAGATGTTATAGACGCCCTTGAACTTGGCACCCTGGTTGATGGGCCATGAGAGGGGACGCACACTGATTTGCAGCTCTTCCTCCAGTTCGTCGAGGAGGTCGAAGGGGTCCTTGCCCTCGCGGTCCATCTTGTTGATGAAGATGATGACGGGCGTCTTCCTCATACGGCAGACTTCCATCAGCTTGCGTGTCTGTGCTTCGACGCCCTTCGCGCTATCCACCACGATGATGGCACTGTCGACGGCCGTCAATGTCCGAAAGGTATCCTCGGCAAAGTCCTGGTGACCTGGAGTATCGAGGATGTTGACCTTGTAGAGTGGACCTTCTCCCCGCTCCCCCTCTAAGGGGAGGGCCTTTTTCTCCCCTCCATAGAGGGAGGGGTTGGGGGTGGGTCTGTAATCAAACTCCATCACGGATGTCGTGACCGAGATGCCACGTTGCTTCTCGATTTCCATCCAGTCGCTGGTGGCGGTCTTGCGTATCTTGTTGCTCTTCACGGCACCAGCCACCTGAATCTGTCCGCCGAAGAGGAGCAGTTTCTCTGTCAGGGTTGTCTTGCCAGCATCGGGGTGCGAGATGATGGCAAAGGTGCGACGACGCTCTATTTCTTTTATCATTTTCTGTTATTTTGGTGGTAAGGGGTTAGAGGTAAGGGGTTAGAGGATTGTTTAGGCTGCTGCTGATTAGGGCCAAGAGGTATTCTCTAACCGCTAACCTCTAACCACTAACCTCTATTTTACTTAGCAATTCGCTTATCGGCTTCAAGGCTGCTTGTGTTGCTGCCGAGAGTTCTTTCCCTTGCATTTTCAGGAGGGTCGCTCCGTAGAGGGCGTCGATGCAGTTCTCCATCTCAGCCTTGTCCCTGTTGTTCCCTTGCTGACGCAGGGCCACGATTTGTGGCAGAGCCTTGTAGTAGGCGGCTCTGTAGTCATGCTCATCCTGGTCGGCAAGGAGTTCCTTGTGATGGTCTTCCAGGAGGTCGAGGGTGTTCTGAACCACGCGAAGGTGTCCTGATTGCTCTTTCCCTTCCTCTTTCATCATACGGGCCAAAGACTCGTACCATTCCCTGACTTCCTTCATCTGCTGTTCGCTGTAACCGAAACGAGGCAGGTATTCGGCAGCGATGCGGTCGGCATCAAGGCCATAGGCACGCACCAAGTCCTCCACCTGATACATATATATAAGGTAGGCACTGACGCTTTGACTTCTGAGTTTCTTTGCTATATACATATTTTACCTAAACAACGTATAGAACAGTCCCACTACCGATGCTGCCATGACGAGCAGGCCGAGCAGTCGGTTCAAGAGACCGATGGTGTCCATTTCGAAGCGTGAACCGATACGGTTGAGTGCCGTCGTAAGAATGAGCCACCAGGCGATGGCACCTCCCAGCACACCGGCATAGCCGATGGCCTGCTCCACATGATGTTCGGGCACAACGAAGCCAACACGGGCAAAGAGAGCAAGGAAGAGGAAGACGATGAGCGGATTGCTCGCGGTGATGGCAAAGCCGGTGAAGGCATTGTGCCAAAGCGTCCCGCGCTTACCGCTGGGCTTATGAGGCGCGGCGGGTTTCGTATAGTAGGTGTATGCTCCGAAGCAGAAGAGCAGGATGCTGCCCAATATCTTGAGGTAGAAGATGGTGGATGGACGCTCCATGAAATCCATCACGAGGCTCATGCCCAGGCCAGTCACCACGGCATATATGAGGTCGCTCACAGCCGCTCCGCATCCTGTGGCAAAACCATACCAGCGTCCCTTGTTGAAGGTGCGCTGAACGGTCAGCACCCCGACGGGTCCCATCGGAGCACTTGCCACTATCCCCACAACCATGCCTCGCACAGCGAGGTCGATGGCGTTTACTGACTCAATCCAAATCATATTATCAGACAATTGGACAATCTGACGATTTCACAATTGAACTTTTTCCTTTTAAGCGGGTGCAAAGATACAAAGAAATTAAGAATTAAAAGTTAAGAATGAAGAATTATAAGGCATAAAGGACAAAAATGACATGGCGACAAATAATTTTTCACTTTTCACTTTATTTTCCTTTCTTTGTGCAGGAAACAAGCATAAAAACCGTAAAACAATCAATTTGTAACTTAAAACAATGGACAAAGTGAAACCTTATGTGATTGGTGTGGACCTGGGTGGTACCAACACCGTGTTCGGAGTCGTTAACGCTCGCGGCGAAGTCGTTGCAGAGAACAGCATCAAGACTCAGCAGTACAAGACAGCCGAGGCCTTCGTCGAGGCTGGCGTGGCTTGCTTGAAGCCCCTTCTGGCACAGATTGGCGGAGCTGACCAAGTGCAGGGCATGGGCATCGGAGCTCCTAACGGTAACTACTACAACGGCACCATCGAGTTCGCTCCCAACCTGCCTTGGGCTCACGAGGGCATCATTCCTCTGGCCGACATGTTCAACAAGGCAACTGGCATTCCCGTGAAGCTCACCAACGACGCCAACGCCGCAGCAATGGGCGAGATGGCTTATGGCGCAGCTCGTGGCATGAAGAACTTCATCGTCATCACCCTCGGAACAGGTGTGGGCAGCGGTATCGTCGTGAACGGACAGATTGTCTATGGTAGCGACGGCTTTGCTGGCGAGCTCGGTCATGTCATCATGGACCGCACAGAGAAAGGTCGCAGCTGTGGTTGCGGACGTACTGGCTGCCTCGAGGCTTATTGCTCCGCTACAGGTGTGGCACGTACCGCTCGCGAAATCCTTGCCAACACCAAGCGTCCCTCTCTGCTTCGCGACAAGCCAGCCGAGGAGATTGAGTCTCTCGACGTCAGCATCGCAGCCAGCAAGGGCGACAAGGTGGCCAACGAGATTTTCCAGTTCACCGGCAAGATGCTGGGCGAGGCTTGTGCCGACTTCGCAGCCTTCTCCAGCCCCGAAGCATTCATCTTCTTTGGTGGCCTGTGCAAGGCAGGCGACCTCATCATGAAGCCCATCGAAGAGGCCTACAACAAAGCCGTGCTCAAGATTTTCCAGGGCAAGGCCAAATTCCTCGTATCCGGCCTGATGAACGCCAATGCCGCCGTCCTCGGTGCCAGCGCCCTGGGTTGGGAAGAATAAGGGAAATCCGAAAATAAAAGAACAGAAACAAGCCCTCGCCAAAAGCGGGGGCTATTTTGTGTCGAAACTACGTGTTGCTTTTGTTGCTCTCTCTCAAATCGCGATGTTGCTTTTGTTGCTTTTGTTGCTTTTGTTGAGGGTTAGAACGGCAAATCCATTATTGGTTCTTCTTCGCAGGCAAAAAGGCATGGCATCAAGGTTTCGAATTTCGCAATGTCCTTAATTTTAGGCGTATAGGTCATTTTGCAGGATAGTTTAGTAGTACTTTGTTTCAATGGGTCAAATTGCAGGATAAGAAAAATCCGTTTTTATTTGTCCATGTCTTCCGTATTGAGTATCTTTGCTCCGCAGTCTGAAGCATAGTGGAGC
>JAFUGG010000025.1 GCA_017469525.1 Bacteroidaceae bacterium
CTTCAATCCCATCTGGTGGCTCTCGCTGGCCATCTTCGTTGCAGGCTGTGTCATGACCAGCCGCATGCTCCTTCGCCAGCACACCCTCAGCCAAGTCCTGGGCGGCACCCTCATCGGCATCGCCTGCGGCATCGTCGGGACTATACTGATGTAAAGCCTCACCCACAGACCCCCTCTGACTCCCCCTTTAGGGGGAGAAACATCGGCTTTAATCATTTGCGTGTCTTGTGAGTATTTTTCCTCCCTCTTTTTTTCATTCCTTCATTTTTTCTTAGTATCTTTGTGACGTGAAACGAAGCATTTAACTTTTTCCAAACAACTATATGGCGAAGAAAATAAAATTCAACCCCACCGGCGGCAAAGAGAAGTCCGACATGTCGGGCTTCTTCCAGGAAGCAATGGCCTCACTCCCAAAGGAGGTGAAGGAAGAAATGGAGAAGCAAGGCGTAAAAGACTTCAACGACCTCCTTGGCCTGATGCTCAACTACGGCATCGACCCACTGAAGATGTGGGATTATTCCCTGAAGCATGAAACATTGCCCAAGGATTTCAATCCCGAAGATGTCATGCTTGACGAGGACGACTTCGATGACGAGGATGATGAGGAGGACTTCGACGATGAGGAGTTCGACGAAACGGACGGCTTCGACGACGAGGAGTATCTGCTCGGACTCAGGCTGCCCAAGGCAAGGTTCATTGGCAAGCCGAAGCGCGAGTACCACATCCGCATCAAGCTGAACAATGCTCCGGTGAAGATATGGCGCGAGCTGGTGGTTCCCTCGAACATCACCCTGGAGCTGCTGGCTTATGTCCTGCTCGACGCAATGGGATGGAGGCACGAACATCTCTACCAGTTTGTAGGCAAGCACGATACCTATTACTTGAACTCACACCAGATGAAAGAGGAGATGAGCGGCCCCTTTGCTTTCCTTGGCCGCGCCCATTACCGCAATAGCGAGAAGACGTCCCTGGAGATGGTGCTCCAGCCGAAGGGCGAGAGGCTGAAGTTCGAATACGACTTCGGCGACTCGTGGACGCACGAGCTCTGGGTGAAGGGCGAGCGCGACTATGCTCCCGGCGAGGAACCCGTCATAAAACTGCTGAAGGGGCAGGGAGCTTGTCCGCCCGAGGACTGCGGCGGCGTCTGGGGATATGCCGACCTGCTCGAACTCAACAAGAAGGCACGCAAAACAGATGACGAAAAAGAGCGCCTGGAGTGGTACGACTTTCCGGAGGACTTCGACCCCGACGACTGCGACCTGGAATGGCTGCAGGAAGATGTGGAAGCCCTGTGGGAGCAAGTGAAAGAAGAAAAGGCTTAAGCCTCCAGACCCTCCCCATCCCTCCCTTAAAGGGAGGGGGGAAGTCTCCCCTTTAAGGGGAGATTTAGAGGGGTCTTGGTAAATTACCTTGGTGCAGTCTTTAGCCTGCCATTTGTATCTATATATAGACAGGGGTCTGTGGTCATATCCAGCCCCGTCGGTTAAATGGATTTACACAGTTCTGTCCAGAAAGCAAAGGAAAGAGAGCCTAAGGCATTCGACGTGCTCTACACGGCATACTACCCCCAGATGCTCGGCGTATGCATGAACATCATCCGGGAGGACAAGAGCGCAGCCAGCGACCTTGTGCATGATGCCTTCATCCTGGCCTTTGTCTCTTTGGACAGCCTCAGGGACAACACCAAGTTCGGCGAGTGGCTGACGACTATCGTCAGAAATGTTTCGCTGAAATATGTAGCGGGGAGGGACAAGGTCCGCATGTTGCCTGTCAGCTCTCTCAGGGAGGAGAATGCCGTGCTAACTGCTTCGTCGCCTTCGCCCGACGAAGAACTTTACCATAAGGAACTGCTCGAACTCATCAACCGCCTGCCGGAGGGCTACAGCAAGGTGCTGAGGCTTTCCGTCATCGAAGGCTTTTCCCACAAGGAGATTGCCGACATGCTGGGCATCGAGCCACACAGCTCGTCGTCGCAGCTGGCACGGGCCAAGCGTCTGCTTAGGGCGATGATGGCGGACAGGATGATTGGTGTGATTGTCCTCATGCTCTTGCCTTTCGTGTCGTATATTGTCTTTCGCCACAAAGAAGAAAGCCCCCTCCCCGCTCCCAACAGCCCCCTCCCCGCTCCCCCTTTGGGGGAGTGCCTCATTCCCGCTGCACCTTCCGCTGAAGCACTTCCCCAAGGGGGGAACGGAGAGGGGGCTAAGCGGCATAGGGAAGAACAGGGAGAGTCTTCTGATACTGCTGCTGTCATTTCCCTCCCGGAGATAAGCGAAGATGTCTTTATAACAGAGGCTGAGGACGACTCTGTCAGCACGGTCACGAAGGACTCTATCGTGGAAAGAGAAGTCCTGCCTCATGCGGATTTAGCAGAAGAGGTGGGGCACAGAGAGAAGAGGAAATGGCAGCTTGCCATGGGCGGAAGTTTCGGTCAGGCCTCGACTCAAAGCGAGAGCAGGATGCTCGCCACGAATGCCACGACTCCTCCCCCTATTAGTTCCGATGCTCCGGAACCCGACGTGCCCACTTACGTCGTGCCGCCTTACATACACACATGGGAAGAGTATGCGGAGTATCTCAGGTTCGTTTCCTCCTTCTCTGCCGTTATTCCTGCCGACACGATTGCCCTTTGCGAGATAGCGGAGCACAATACGGGCGAGATAGTGCAGAGGGAGCATCACGACATGCCCATTACGTTCAACGTCTCCCTGTCGAAGCAACTCGGAAGAAGCTGGAGTCTCGAGACGGGACTGCAGTATTCGTTGCTCAAGTCCGACTTTCGGATGGGCGAGAATGGCTATTCTATCAACACCAAGCAGAAGGTACACTACCTCGGCATACCACTTCGTGTGTCGTACCGATGGCTTGAATACAGGAACCTTTCGGCCTACAGTTCGCTTGGCGTCACGCTGCATATTCCCCTCTATGGCAAGCAGGAAGCGCAGTACATGGTGGGCTGGCAGAGCGTTTACTCAAAGAGTCAGTACTTCACGCCTGCTTTGCAATGGCAGACAGGCGTCAGCTTCGGCCTGCAGTACAAGCTTGCTCCGCACACCAGCCTCTTTGCCGAGCCGTCGTTCAACTGGTTCATCCCGAACGGCAGCGAAACACATACTTCCTGGACGGAGCATCCCTTCATGTTCACCTGTCCGTTCGGAATAAGGTTCAGCTGGTAGCGGCTATCGCTTCCGAAGCAGATAGAAACAGCTCGAGCTCAACACATCTCTCAGATAAGGGACACAGGAGAGCGGCTGAGGCAGCTTGCAGGGAGGCAGTCCGAACTTGACCTTGTAGTGCGGATTGATGAGGTAGAGTGTCCTGTCTAATATAGTCATTTGCGACCTCCCGACGAGCCTCTCGAAGGCCTCCACCGTTATGCGGGTGCTTCTGATGGACAGCAGTTCGTCCATCAGACCATTGCTTTCGCCCGACCACCTGATGATGCGTTTGTAAAGAGGCAAGGGCAGGAGATGGACGAAAGGCAGATGCGAGAGGAGGCGACTCCTGCTTATCTGCTGATGGCCGCCAAAGGGCATCTGCCATGCAGGGAAGGAGATGAAGGCGATGCCGCTGTCCTTCAGGTAGCTGTGGACAAGCGAAAGCAGCCGTTCCTTGTCCCTCAGATGTTCCAGAACATCGTGGCAGATGATGATGTCGAACTTCTCTTTACTCTGATATCTGAAGATGTCGCAGCAGATGAAACTGCCTTGACTTACGTCGAGCTTTGCTTCTGTCTGCTCTTCGCTGAAGAATCTCCGCGCCTGCTCTATTCGGCACGAGGCGATGTCGATGCCCGTGACGGCGGCACCGGCCTTGGCAAAGGGCAGCAGATTACCGCCCTCGCCGCATCCAATCTCCAGCACACTTGTCTCTCTCCCCACTTCGTGCCAGCGGCTGATGTACGGCATGAAGTGGCTGCGGCTGGTCTCTGCCAGCTCACAGAAATAGCGTCTTCTGTTCTTGTGACGTTCCTGCATAATCGTTTCGTTTGTATTTGTTCGTTCCGACACCAATAGAGAGCAACCCACATGCCCTATGACTGCACGGGCTGAACTATTTGTGAGGCGATGCAGTCCTTTGCCGTCGGGAGGCATCTATACTAAGAAAGGTGAAAAGGTAAAAAGTTAAAGAGTTAAAGAGTTAAAAAGGTGAAAAAGAATCTCTGCATCGGCGTGCTGATAATGGCGGGACAAATGTCGCCGGCTCAGTCCAAGCTCATGTTTACGGAAATCTGTGTGGCGAACATCGACCAGACGCTCGACCACTCGAACAATTATGGCGGATGGGTGGAACTCTACAACGGGACTGGCACGGACGTCTCGCTCGGCGGCTGGTACATCAGCGATAATGAGGCGAACCTGAAGAAGCACAGGCTCACGGGCGAAGAGCAGGTGAAGGCCGGCAGCTACTGCCTGCTTTTCTTCGGCCACAACGCTACCGACGGAGGCGCATACGGCTCCGATGCGGCAAGGCAAGTGGCGTTCAAGCTGAACAGGAAAGGCGGCAAGCTCTACCTGTCGCACAACGGTACGGACAAAGACTTGTCCCTCGACTATCCGCCGTCCGTGCCTCGATGCAGCTTCGCGAGGGTCAGCCTGGATGCCGACGTGTGGCAATACAGCGGTCTGCCCACTCCTGGCGAGGCAAATGCCGGCCCCTTTGCCGATGACATACTGCCTGCTCCCACTGTCAGCTGCGACTCCCGACTCTTCACGGAAGACTTTTCCGTCCGGGTCAGTATTCCTGAGGGGACGACGCTCCGCTATACAACGGACGGCAGCACACCGACGCTCGCCAACGGACATACAAGTGCCGACGGCCTCTTCCCAGTATCCGAGACCACCGTCCTGCGGCTGCGTCTGTTCTCGCCCTACAGTCTTCCTGGTCCCGTAACGACGCGCACATTCATTTATAAAGACAGGCTTTACTATCTGCCCATCGTCTGCATCACGACCGACCCACGGAATCTCTACGACAACATGACAGGATGTTATGTGGACGGGGCGAACGGCATCGAGGGCAGAGGCTCAGCAGGGAAGTCGAACCTCAACATGGATTGGGAGCGACCGGTGGTCTTCGAGTACCTGACGGCTGACGGGCGGATGGTCATCAACCAGGAGGCGAGCTTCGAGGTGGCAGGCGGATGGAGCCGACACTTCAAGCCGGCTTCGTTCAAGTTGCAGGCCAGAAAGCTCTACGACGGCAACGGCCACTTCGACCATCCTATTTTTCCAGGCAAGCCGCACCATGTCTATAAGCAGCTGATGGTACGCAACGGCGGCAACAACAACAGGACGTATGGCGGCCCGCGCATCATGGATGCCGTCACTCAGCAAGTGTTGACCACGAGCGGATTCTATGTCGATGCACAGGAATATCAACCCGTCCATGTCTTCATCAACGGTAGGTATCTGGCGATGATGAACGTCAGGGAGCCGACAGGTCGCTTCCACGGAGAGGCCAACTATGGGTATGATGACGACGAAATGGACGCCTTCGAGTACAGCGGCGGCAGCTACCGGCAGAAGAGCGGCACACGGGAGGCGTTCGACAGGATGGTTCAGACGTCGTATGAAGCAGAGACGGACGAGGGATACTCACGGCTGCGCGAGCTGGTGGACATGGACGAGTTCGTCCGATACATGGCAGCCGTCTGCTACACAGGTACAGGCGATTGGCTCCTGAACAGTAATAACGTGAAGGGTTATCGCACATGGGAAGAGGGCGGGAGGTTCCATTTTGTCTTCTTCGACCAGGACCTCACGTGGGAGAGGAACGATAATGTGGAGCATCTGGATGCTAATGATGTCGTCTACCTCTACCGCAATCTGAAGCAGAACCCCACGTTCCGACACCAGTTCGTCACGGCCTACCTGCTTCTGCACGGCAGCATCTACACGCCCCGTCGCTGCCAGCATATAGCCGACAGCATCTGCCTTCTGGTGAAGGATGCCTTGGCTTTCGACAGTCGCTACACTGCCACCACCTACCGCAAGCTGCAGGAAACGATGTGGGAGGAAAGTCACAGGGAGGCCCGCATGCAAGCTCTGATGAAGTCATACGCTCTCTCCGACAGCATTCATGTGAGCATCAACACGAACTGCCC
This sequence comes from Bacteroidaceae bacterium, assembly GCA_017469525.1. Taxonomy (GTDB): domain Bacteria; phylum Bacteroidota; class Bacteroidia; order Bacteroidales; family Bacteroidaceae; genus Physcousia. Next base: position 6,107 of record JAFUGG010000025.1, read on the forward strand.
ATTTGCAAGGATTCAGATAGACGGCATGGACGTGCCTTTCAGCCAGTTCGACGGCGTGCTCTTCGGCCCTGTTTCTTTGTCCACAAGCTCTGCCGATGGCTATCGTTTCATCGGGTGGAAGGACCGGCAGGGCAAGTGGTTGAGCCACGAGGCAGAGTGTCTGATTGCAGCCGGCGGCAACTATACGGCCGTCTATGACGAGCAACGGGATCCCGACATCTCGCCCCTCTGCATCAACGAGGTCAGCGCTGCGAACGACGCCTATGTGAACGATTACATCAAGAAGGCCGACTGGCTGGAGCTATACAATCGTGGCAACGAGCCGATTGACATGGCAGATTGGTATTTCAGCGACGACGGAAAGGTGCCGATGAAGTATCAGATGGACGCTTCCGGCGATGCAAGTACCGTCATTCAGCCAGGCGGAAGGCTGGTCGTATGGTGCGACGGGAAGCTGTCCGCCACGGAGTTGCACCTCCCCTTCAAGTTGAAGAATGCCGACGGCCGCTGCCTCTACCTCTCTTCTCCCGATGGTCTCTGGCAGGACTCTCTGTGCTACGACATGCACTCGCCGAAGGAGTCGGTGGGCAGATACCCAGACGGAGGAAGCAGTATCCGGACGTTCTATCGCCCTTCCATCGGCATCTGTAACGTCCCCACTACTTATGACAAGGCATCGGACAGCATTCCGAACGGCAACACCCCACCCTACTCTTCTTCTGACAACGACCTGGACTTCAGCTTCTTCCGCCTCGACGGAATCCGAATGTCCAAGCCTCAGAACGGCATCAATATCAAGGTCTCGGCCGACAGAAACGAACGGAAGAAGTACCTGTTCCACTCGAAGTGAAAAAACGCCCTGTGGAGCGTCGGGCAACGAATACTATTGCATCGGGCAACGAATACTATTGCGTTGGCCTACACATACTATTGCGTTTTCTCATTCCCTGTTCTGCACCTTCGACAGACCTTTATTTTCTTTTTCCTCATCGTATGTTTGGACGGGTGAAGAAAAATGCTTAACTTTGTGGCGCGTAAGGACTCAAATAGTAAATCGTAAATCTCTAAATAGTCAATCACTATGGCGAAACCAATCGTAAGCATCATCATGGGCAGCACAAGCGACCTGCCCGTCATGGAGAAAGCAGCTAAATTTCTCGATGAAATGGGCATTTTTTTCGAGATGAACGCCTTCTCCGCTCATCGTACACCTCAGGAAGTGGAAGCCTTTGCACGCTCGGCTGAGGAGCGCGGACTGAAGGTCATTATTGCCGGAGCCGGCATGGCAGCGGCTCTGCCTGGCGTAGTGGCAGCAAGCACCACACTTCCCGTCATTGGCGTGCCCATCAAGGGAATGCTCGACGGCCTCGATGCCATGCTGAGCATCATACAAATGCCTCCTGGCATCCCAGTTGCAACAGTTGGCGTGAATGGCGCACAGAATGCAGCCATCCTTGCTGCAGAAATGCTCGCCCTGAGCGACACAGAACTAGCAGAGAAACTTCGCAACTACAAGCAGAGCCTCAAGGACAAGATTGTCAAGGCCAACGAGGAACTGAAGGAAGTGAAATATAAATTTAAGACGAACTAAAATTAGAAGTTAGTGGTTAGAGGTTAGCCTTGGACCCCAAACCAGCAGCCCAAACATTCCTCTAACCACTAACCACCATATCTCCAAAAGAGCTATGAGACGCAAGACACACGAAGTAAAGATAGGCAAGCTGCGCATTGGTGGCGAGAACCGCGTGGCTGTGCAGAGCATGACGACTTGTTCAACCCTCGACACGGAAGGCTGCATCGCGCAGGCCATACGCATCATCGAGGCTGGCGGACAGCTTGTTCGCCTCACCACGCAAGGCACGCGCGAGGCCGAGAACCTGCGCAACATCAAGGCCGGACTAATTGCACGCGGCTATGGCGACGTGCCTCTCTGCGCCGACGTTCACTTCAACCCCAACGTGGCCGATGTGGCTGCCACGATTGTCGAGAAGGTGCGCATCAATCCGGGCAACTATGTTGATCCTGCCCGTCAGTTCAAGACACTGGAATACACAGACGAGGAGTACAAACAAGAGTTAGAAAGGCTGGACGAACGCTTCTGCCGCTTCCTTAATATATGTCGCGAGCACGGCACAGCCATCCGTATTGGCGTGAACCACGGCTCGCTCTCCGACCGCATCATGTCGCGCTACGGCGATACGCCCGCAGGCATCGTGGAGTCGTGCATGGAGTTCCTGCGCATCTGCGAGCGTGAGCAGTTCCGCGATGTCGTGGTCAGCATCAAGGCCTCGAACACAGTCATCATGGTGCAGAGCGTTCGCCTGCTCTGTCAGCAGATGGAGAAGGAAGGCATGGACTATCCGCTTCACCTGGGCGTGACGGAAGCCGGCGAAGGCGAGGACGGCCGCTTGAAGAGTGCTGTGGGCATCGGTGCCTTGCTCATCGACGGCATTGGCGATACCATCAGAGTGTCGCTCAGCGAGGAGCCTGAATGCGAGATACCTGTTGCCCAAAGCATCTTGCAAGCAGCACGCGTGCAGATGCACAAGACGGAGTACATCTCCTGCCCGGGTTGCGGACGCACACTCTATGACCTGCAGGACACGATCCGTCGCATCAAGGCCGCTGTCGAGGAGAAAGCCAAAACCGACGCTCGCTACAAGACGCTCAAGATAGGCATCATGGGCTGCATCGTCAACGGCCCAGGCGAGATGGCCGATGCCGATTATGGCTACGTGGGTGCCGCCCGCGGCAAGGTCTCTTTATATAAGAATAAGGAATGTATCGAGAAGAACATCCCTGAGGAGGAAGCCGTGGAGCGCCTCATTCAGTTCATCGACAAGGACCTTCAGAGTAATTCATAATTCACAATTCACAATTCATAATTCAATTTAACTCTCCTAAAAACTTCTTGTTTACTCTTAACATTCCATTATGATTATTTAACGGGCGCGAGTGGATGGACAACAAGACCACCTGCCGAGCCTCGCTCCGCCTCCAGTCCACCTCACGAAAAGCTCAGTTCCCCGACCTCATAGACATCTATTCTCCACGAAGCATCGAGATCTATACCTCCAAAAGCCGCCGTTATCAGATGCAGGAACGCCTCAGAAAAGTTCCCAGACAATACGTCCTGCTGAAGGAGGATACGCTGACACCCAGTGGCGAGTAGAAACACTGCACGTTATGATTGCGAACTTAACGTGTTAAGTTGGCCAACTTAACGTGGAGTGTATGCATTTACTCCGTGGAGTGTTTTTGATTTCATGTTTCATCCTTGCCCGAGCTGGACAAACATCTGGCAAAGGGCGCAAATTCTTTTCTCTGACGCATAAAGGCTCCCGCATCTCACGACGCAGGAGCCAGGTGGCGCACCGATTTATTAACTTCTTTATTAACTTCTTTATTGTTTACTGCTTCACTATTTCGTAGTTCGTCACGCCGCATTCCTGCACGATGCTCTTGATGCGGTCGATGTGCTTCTGCGGAGTGCCCTTGCAGACGTTGATGCGGACATGATGGTCTTTGCGGTTGACTGCCTCCTTCAGATGGATGCGGATGTTCTCCCATTGACCAGTCCACGAGGTGTAGATGTAGTCGTGCCAGTCGTAGCTGTCCTTGATGCCACTGCTCTGCCAGATGGTTACAGGCTGATAAGCGCCTTTGGGCACAGTGCCCGTCAGCAGGATGGTCAGTTCGGGATTAACATTGCCCTTTATGTCGGCAGGAATCTGTACGGGTGTAGTGATAAGGTTGATTGTCTTTGTGCTGACATCAAGTTCTACCTTCTTCACGATGGAGGCTGGCTTGTCGAGCAGTTCGTGGATGTTTTTCTCTACGCCGTCAATCCTTATTTTGACTTCGTTTGGCCGGAAGAAGGGGGAATGTCGGACAAGATGTTCCTCTTTATAGGATTCCCCGTTAGCAGTCACCACCCACGTACCTCGCGGCCAGTTCACAAGAAAGACTTCCCCACTCTTTGACAATCTGATGAGCTTCTCATTGGCAATTGCTATACTGTCCGATATTTCTTCAGCTGTCTTCCTTGAAGAAATGGCATGGTAAGCGGCAAAAGACAATCCGCAGAGGAAGGCGGCAGCGATGAAGATGGCGGCAGCCTTCCAGAGTGAAGAACCAACGGTCGACGAAGTCAAGCAAAGCTCGGGCGCAGGCGGAGCACTCTTCTCTCTTCTCTCTTCACTCTCCACTTCTTTGGGCTGGAGCATGTCGAAGGTCTCGCGAAGCTCCTCATAATATGCCTTACACTCAGGGCAACTCTTCATGTGCTCGCTCAGTTGGGCCTGAGTCTGCATGTCGATGGTCTTATCGAAAAGGTCGGCAACCTTTTCCTTGAATTCATTGCACTTCATAATCTTTTAACTTTTAATCGTTGTTAATTGTTTTGTTTCATGCCACGACGGAGTTTCTCCAGTCCGTATAGGAAGCGGGATTTGACCGTCGGGAGCGGCAGGGAGAGGATCTCGGCAACTTGGGCAAAGCTGTTGTCGCCGTAGATGCGGAGGCGGATGACCTCGGCCTGTTCGTCGGGTATTTCCTTCAGCAGAAGGGCGATGCGTTTGTAGTCGTCCTCGTTTTGCTTGTCGGGAATGGTGTCGGCCACATCGACTCTTGTGTCAAGGGGAACGGTCTTGATGCGGTTGGCATTTGTCTGCCACTTGGTGCAGAGGTTCGCCAGCGTCCGAAACAAATAGCTCGGCAGGTCGTTTATCTGCCCGCTCTCTGTGTTGGAGAGCCTCGCGTGCAGTTTCAGGAACGTATCTTGCAGCACGTCTTCCGCATCATCGCTGCCAGCCATCCTGTAGCAGGCGTACCTCAGCAGTCGCGGCCGCTCAGCCTTGAACACTACTGCGAGTTCATCGTTTGTGATGTCATTAGGTTTCTTCATCGTTTGTTTGTTTATCAGATGCATCTACTATTAAGATCCAAAAGTAAGCAAAAAGATTTAACCAGCAGCAACTTTTTGCAAGAAAAAGGGACATATTCTGCCAAAACTGAAGGTCGACGGCCGATGGAAAGTCCAAAGGCTGTCGTACCTTGGTGCTTGTATATAGCAATACTCTATTTACCTTTTCAACTTTAATTCGCGAATTAATCAGGCTTGGAATGACAGAAACAGAGTGACTTGTACTGAGAGAGGTGATAGAAGGTACTGTGAAAAAAGATAGATGATGCAGAGAAAATAGGGGAAATGTGCAGAGAAAAAGGGGTAAACGTGCTGTCGATTCCGTTCCATTCCGCCCGCCCTCATATGTTGGGGCGGCCGCCCCAATGTCTTGGAGCGCTCGACCTTATCTGTGCGAGCGGCCGCCCAAAACCATTTTTTATACTATCATGCATAGTGGAAAACCATTTTGTGCCAACTACTATATTGTTTCCTTATATATAGTTGAACAGATACGCTGCAGAAAATTATTGAGCATTGAACATTGAGCATTCATGTTTTTTTCGTATCTTTGCGCAAAATAACCAAGAAAAGGAAGTACATCATGGAACTCATTTATCTTCTCTATCTCATCATCGGCATCGCTTTGGGAGCACTGGCTGTCTTCTTTGCCATGCGGTCGCAAGTGCAGGCTGCCAGGGAGCGCAGCACTTCGACGGAGCAGCAGATGCGCGACCAGCAGGAGACGTTCCGGCAGCAGATGCAGGCGATGCAGGAGGCGCAACAACAACAGATGCGCGACGGGCGCGAATCCCTTCAGCAGCAGTTGCGTTCGCAGCAAGAGTCGCAACAACAGCAGATGGCACAGCAAATGGCACTCCTGCGCGAGCAGATGAGCACCACCTCCGAGCGCGTACTCAAGGAACGTGCGGCAGAGCTCTCGGCCGTCAACAGCGAACAGCTCTCCAAGATACTCGACCCGCTGCAGGACGACCTCCGGCAAATGCGCTCTCAGACGGAGAAGATGCAGAAGGACCACAACGACTCGCTGCTCCAGCTTAAGGCTGCCATACAAGTCAACATGGAGCGTGAACGGGCGATGGGCGAGCAGACGGAACGCCTGGCTCAGGCTCTCACAGGGCAGAACAAGATACAAGGCAACTTCGGCGAACTCAAGCTGACGCAAATCTTGGAGCAGATGGAGCTGGAGCGCGGCCTGCAGTACGACACGCAGGAGACGATGCGCGACGAGCAGGGACGTACCATCACGAGCGACGAAGGCCGACGCATGGTGCCCGATGCCGTGCTGCATTTCCCCGACGGACGCGACGTCATCATCGACAGCAAGATGTCCTTCACGGCCTTCGTAGATTACCAAAACGCCGAGACGGATGCCGAGCGCGAGGCAGCCCTGCGACGCCACCTTGCCAGCATGAGGCAGCACGTCCGCGAACTGGCGCAAAAACAATACTTCCGCTATGCCAAGAGCGACAAAGGCCGACTCGACTTCGTCCTGATGTACGTCTTTCAGGAGAGCGCGCTCCAACTTGCCCTGCAAAGCGACACGACACTTTGGAAGGAAGCCTACGACCAGGGCGTCGTCATCTCAGGCAGCCAGTCACTCTACATGACACTTCGCGTGCTCGAACTCACCTGGAAGCAAACACGCCAGGTAGAGAACCAGGAGAAGATGATGCAGTGCGCCAACACCCTCGTGGAGCGCGTGCAGCTCTTTGCCGAGCGCTTCGCAAGAGTCGGTGAAATGCTCGACAAGACACGTCGCTCCTTCGACGACCTCAACACCGTCACCGCTCCCTCCGGCCCCAGCATCACCACCGCAGCCCGCAACCTCCTCAAGTACGGCGCCCAGGAGAACAAGAAGAAGAAGTCCCTCAATACGCCATCACTACTTGAGGAAGACTCCCCGACCCTGTTTAGGGAGAGGGAGAGCCAAGAAGACACTGACAGTGCCCAATAAACAGAAAAAGATATAAAACCACGAATTGCACGAATTTCTTCTCTACATCTTAATCCTATTTATGAAACACCAGTCTCTTATTCTTCTGCTTGCAACAACTTGTCTGCTGACTGGCGTACAGACGGCGATGGCGCAAAAGGTCGTGCTCCACATGAGGGGCGACAAGGCCTTTGAATGCAACATCTCGCAGCTGGACAGCATCACGTTTGTGGAGGAATCTGAACTTTGCTCCCAAATGGAAAGCGATGCGGAGTGTTCTCTCTTCTATGAGGCAATGAGTGCAACTGGGCTTTGTGAGTTGCTAAATCAAAACTCCAAAGATGAATCGTGGGACTATAGCCGCTACCTCTCCTATGAGAAGGAGTATTCTTTGCCTTCATTCTCCCAGCACTGCCACATACCCAGAACCAGAGAAACCGGATTCACTGTGTTTGCCTGCACCAACGAAGCACTTAAGTCAAAGTACGGCATACATGATTTGCAAGGTTTTTATGATTTCGCATTGTCTGTTTATGGAGGAACAGCAAATGAAGCCCTGCGGAAATTGCTTTCCTATTGTATCATCGACAGAAAGTCAACACTTGAACGACTCACCACGCTGTGTTCCATAGATACACTTGTATCGCAACCGACAGAATGGTATTCAACGCTCCTTCCTCATTCTCTATTGAAAATCACGAGGGACAAGAACAAGACTTTCATGAATCTTTCCGGCAACACGCAGGGCATTCGCATCTCACAGCCTCAATGTGATAACATCTGTGGAAATGGTAGTTACTTCCTGACGGATGGTTTGCCCCTGTATGATGAGGGATGCAGGTCTGCATTCGCTTCAGAACGGATGCGGATGGATTTCTACACCTTGATTCCAGAAATGGAGAATGTGATGATGCGTTCCTCGGCAAGCTACTATCTCCCCAATGATTATCTTCCCTGCCTCTCTGCTTCTGCAGATACCTATATAATATATGAAGATATGCACGAGACCAGTCCATTCCACGAAGGCGACTGCCTCTGGTTGTGTGGGAGGTATGACGTAACATTCAAGATACCAGCTGTGCCAAAACAAGGAACATACGAAATTCGCATTGGCTACACAGCAATGCCGAACAATGGTATCGCCCAGATTTATCTTGGCACAGATACACAAAACATGTACCCTGTCGGCATTCCCATGAGCTTCAACCGAGATGCAAATGCAAACGGTCTGCCGTGGATTCCATTGTCCTCTGCCGATGAAGAAGAGAGCCTGAACTCCCGAAAGGCTATCCGCAATTGTGGCTTTATGCATGGACCGGCCAGTGCCTATTACATTAGCGAACCCAATACCAGAAAGAAGTTCTGCGACAACCCAAGCACACTTAGGAGTATCGTTGCCCGTCAGTCTTTCGAAAAGGATTCTCAATACTACTTGCGGTTCAAGTCTATAGTCGATGGAGACAGACCCATCTGTCTTGACTATATAGAGCTCGTACACAAAGATGTGTACGATAATCCAGAAACGCCAGAGGATATATATTAGAAGGAATAAAGACAATAGAAAGAAGCAACATAACATATTTTTTTCACCTTTGCAAACGAAAGGAAATGATATGGCACATGAAATAGAGAAGAGGTATCAACCCTCACTGACGGAACCGACACAATCCCTGATACAGGATTTGCGCCAAATTGTAGAGCAGGCACGTTGTCGCGTCGCCTCTACAGCCAATGCAGAACTCACCATGATGTATTGGCACATCGGCGAACGAATCAACCGTGAAGTACTCGGAAATCAACGCGCCGAGTACGGCAAGCAAATTGTCGCATCAGTGGCGCGACAATTGCAAGAAGACTTTGGAACGAAGGGATTTGAGGAAAGAACTATCCGAAGAATGATGCAATTTGCCCAAATGTTCCCTGACCTTCAAATTGTGTCACCACTGGTGTCAAAATTGTCTTGGACTCACTTCCTGATAGTTATGACCCTTAAGAACGAGCTTCAACGAGAATTCTATCTTACGATGGCTGCGTCGGAGAATTGGAGCAAACGCATGCTTCAAAAGCAGATTGACGGGATGCTCTTTGAGCGGACTGCAATTGCCAGCAAGCCCGAAGACCTCATTAAGAAAGAGCTCTCCACTTTGCGAGACGACAACACGCTCTCGCCTGATATGGTTTTCAAGAGTCCATACTTCCTGGAGTTCACCGGGCTCAAGGGTATGTATAGCGAAAAGGACTTGGAGGATAGTCTTGTAGCACATTTGGAGCAGTTCATCATTGAGCTGGGCAATGGTTTCAGCTTTGTGGCACGCCAGAAGAGAATGATTATCGACGGAGAGGACTTCTATCTTGATTTGCTTTTTTATCATCGTCGCCTGCACCGTCTGATAGCCATTGACCTCAAGCTTGGTCGCTTCAAAGCTCAGTACAAAGGTCAGATGGAGCTTTATCTTCGCTGGCTGGAACGAAATGAGATGGAGCCGGGCGAAGAATCGCCCTTGGGCTTGCTGCTTTGCACCGAGGGTGGCGAAGAGCAGATTGAGTTGCTGCAACTCGACAAGGCTGGTATCAAGGTCGCCCAATATATGACAGAGCTGCCGCCTCGGGAAGTGCTGATACGACAGGTTCAGAAATCCTTGGAGGCAGCCAAAGCCCATTTTGATAACTTTAATGAAGAATAATAAAAATCTAATAATTATTTAAAGAATGAAACACCACTCACTCATTCTTCTGCTTGCAACAACTTGTCTGCTGACTGGCGTACAGACGGCGATGGCGCAAAAGGTCGTGCTCCACATGAGAGGCGACAAGGCCTTTGAATGCAACATCTCGCAGCTGGACAGCATTACGTTCTGCCCTGACGCCCTGAACCCGAAGGTGCGCATTGGCATATACGAGACAATTCCAAGCTACTATGTGCAGGATGTGGTGTTCTATGCTGATGCTCAGACAGATGTCACCCAAACCAGTTGCCTCCTGTTTGCCAAGGCTGGCGACGAGACATTTACTGTAGACTTCGGGACATTCACCGGCACTCCTCTTGGCACAAGCAAGGCTGGTGCTTCCTTTGCAGGGGATGCTGCCACCGACTATTACACCACTGTCTGCCCGAATGAAGGCGGAACGGACTTCACCCTTCGTGCCTGCTATACGCTTGTGTCAGCAGACGGAAACGGCGAAGTCCTCCATATCAATGACGCTTCTGTTGAGGTGCCGGCTGAATACACCAGATGGGAGCCTGAACGTGCCTACACCTTTATCTTCAAGATTTATCATAAGATTGACGGCAGGACTGGCGATCAGAGCTTCGCAGACGTGTTTCCCATTGCCTTGGATGCAGTGATAGTGGAGAACATCAACTCCAATGTGACGAGATAAGATACGTTAATCATAGTCACACCACACGGGGCATCTGAAATTCCCATGCATGGGAAACGACAACTCGGCACGTCGATTTTATTAACTCGGCACGCCGATTTTGTCAATGCGGCGTGCCGAGTTGTCGGATGCTCCGAAAGGAAGTGAAAAGTGCTACTTTGCGTAGAGAGCCACGATGGTCTCGTACTTCTCCTGCTTGCCGCTCGTCTGGCGGGGTTCACCCACACGCTTGCCGTACTCATAGACTTGCTCGAAGGTGAGTTTGCCGTTCTCGAAGTCCTTGCCAAGCCCGGAGTCGAACGACGCATAGCGCTCCTTCTTCATCTTCGGAAGCTCGGAGTTCTCCAGGATGTCAGCAGCATTGAGGAGCGCGCGTGCCAGTGCGTCCATGCCGCTGATGTGGGCTATGAAGATGTCCTCCGGGTCGGTGCTGTTGCGACGGAGCTTGGCGTCGAAGTTCGTACCACCGTCCTTGAAGCCTCCACCACGGATGATTTCCATCATGGCCTGCGTCAGCTCGAAGTTGTCGATGGGGAACTGGTCGGTGTCCCAACCGTTCTGAGCGTCGCCACGGTTAGCGTCGATGCTTCCCAACATACCGGCATCCACGGCGCACGCCAGTTCGTGCTCGAAGGTATGGCCTGCCAGAGTGGCGTGGTTCACCTCGATGTTCACCTTGAAGTCCTCGGCGAGTCCGTGGGCGCGGAGGAAGCCGATGACGGTCTCCGTGTCGACATCGTACTGATGCTTAGTGGGTTCCATGGGCTTCGGCTCAATGAGGAAGGTTCCCTTGAAACCCTTCGAGCGGCCATAGTCGCGTGCCAGGCGGAGCATCATGGCGAGGTGCTCCTTCTCGCGCCGCTGGTCGGTGTTGAGCAAGCTTTGGTAGCCTTCGCGTCCGCCCCAGAAGACGTAGTTCGTGCCCCCCAGTTTGATGGTGGCGTCGATGGCGTTCTTAATCTGTACGATGGCACGCGCCACGACGTCGAAGTCCGGGTTGGTGGAGGCGCCGTTCATGTAGCGTTTGTGGCCGAAGACGTTGGCCGTGCCCCACAGCAGCTTGATGTTGGGGAACTGCTGCATCTTCACGAGAGCGTAGTCGGTTATCTCCTTCATCCGGCGCTCATATTCTTCCACGGTATCTGCCTCTTCCACGAGGTCGACATCATGGAAGCAGAAGTACTCGATGCCCAGTTTGTCCATGAGCTCGAAGCCAGCGTCCATCTTGTCCTTGGCACGCTGCATGGGGTCGGCAGCCTTGTCCCATTCGTAGCTGCGCGTCTGCCCTCCGAACTGGTCGGCACTGGCTCCGCCCAGAGAATGCCACCATGCCAGGGCGAACTTCAACCATTCTTTCATCTTCTTGCCCATCACCTCGCGCTCAGGCTCATAATAGTGAAAGGCCATCACGTTCTTGCTCTCTCTTCCTTCGAAAGGAATCTTGCCCGTAAAGGGAAAATACTCTTTTGACATATTCTTCAGTGTTATTTGTTAAGATGTTATGATTTTATTCAATTTCCGGGAGTTAAAGTGGAAGTAAAAGTGGAAGTTAATTCGCTTCGCTCATGGGAGTTATAAAAGGACAACAGCATCAAGGCAGACAGCATCCAAAGCTATTGTCCAGCCAGCTTGCTGACTTTTCTTCCTGCGCGTAGCGCATAAATTCCTATTTAACTCCATTTTTAACTCCCTCAATTTAAATGATGTTATTTCGTCATGACGGTTATTTTCCGACGGAGGCCAGCAGGATTTCCTTCCATCTGGCGTAGGCCTCGGCGTATGCCTCCGCTGTGTCCGGCTCGATGACCATCAGCTTGCGGAGCGAAGCGAAAGCCTCGTCGCTGTCGCTATATATACCGCAGCCGATGCCGGCACCCTTGGCAGCTCCCACCGAACCGTCGGTCTCGAGGAGCTCGATAGTGGCTCCGCTGACGCTGGCCAACGTTTTTGCGAAGATGGGCGAGAGGAACATATTGGCACGGCCTGCATGTATGCGGCGGATGTCCATGCCCATGGCGCGCATAATCTCCATGCCGTAGCAGAAAGAGAACACGATGCCCTCCTGCGCGGCCCGCATGAGGTGAGCCTTACCATGCTTGTTGAAGTTCAGCCCATGTATGCTGCAACCCGTCTCGCGATTCTCCAGCACACGCTCCGCCCCGTTGCCGAAGGGGATGATGCTCACGCCTTCGCTGCCGACGGGAACCTGCTCTGCCATCGCATTCATGTCGGTGTAGGACAGCCCCTCTGCTGCTATGTTCTGCCGAACCCAAGCGTTCAGGATGCCCGTCCCGTTGATGCAGAGCAACACGCCCAAGCGGTCTTGCTCCGCAGTATAGTTGACGTGGGCGAAAGTATTCACGCGGGAAAGCGGATCGTAGCGTACCTCTCCGAGTACACCATACACGACCCCTGACGTCCCCGCCGTGGCTGCCACCTCGCCGGGACGCAGCACGTTCAGCGACAGGGCATTGTTCGGCTGGTCGCCTGCACGGTAGGAGATGGGCGTGCCTGCCTTCAGCCCGAGCTCGGCGGCTGCTTGCTCCGACACCTCCCCTTGCAGTCCGAATGTCGGAACCACACGGGGCAGGAGCTCACGGTCAAAGCCATAGTAGTCCAAGAGGAACTGGGCTGGCTGCTTCTCCTTGAAGTCCCAGAGCACTCCCTCGCTGAGACCTCCGATGGTGGTGCAGGCCTCTCCGCCCAGACGCATGGCAATGTAGTCGCCGGGCAGCATGATTTTGTCGATGCGGCCATACACGTCTGGCTCCTGCTCCTTCACCCACGCCAGCTTTGCAGCCGTGAAGTTGCCGGGCGAATTAAGCAGATGCGAGAGGCACGTCTCCCCCCCCAGAGCCTCGAAAGCCCTTTCGCCATAAGGCACGGCACGCGAGTCGCACCAGATGATGGCAGGGCGCAACGGCTTCCCCTCCTTGTCGACGCACACCAAGCCGTGCATCTGATAGGAGATGCCGATGGCGCGGATGTCGTCGCCCTTCGCTCCTGTGTCGGCCATGACCTTCTGCAAGGCTTGCTTTGCATACTGCCACCAGGACTCAGGCTCCTGTTCGGCCCAGCCCGACCGGACTGCCAGGATGGGAGCTTCCCTGTCGGGGAAGAAGGCCGATGCCTCGCACTTGCCGCTATCGACGCTGACCAGCGACGCCTTCACCGATGAGCTTCCTACGTCGAAACCCAAGAGATATTGTCTGCTCATGACTATATATTTTATTAATTACTAAAGTTTCTGAAGTTAAAATGGAAGTTAAAAGGGGAGTTAATTCGCTACGCTCATAGGAGTTATAAAAGGACAATACCATAAAACAGTCAGCATCCAAAGCTATCGGCCAGCCAACTTGTTGGCTTTACTCCCTGCGCGAAGCGCATAACTTCCTATTTAACTCCATTTTATAACTCCCGATACTTAAATAAATTATGTGCTATGCTTTCTTCCAAAGTCTGTTCATATCCTCCAGAGTCTTACCTTTCGTCTCGGGCACAATGCGCCAGACGAAGAGGGCTGCCAAGAGGCAGATGAAGCCATACAGCCCGTATGTAAACCAGTGACCGAAGTCATCTCCTTCGGTAAGATGCATGTTGAACATCGGCACAAACGAGGAGGAGACAATGAAATTGAATATCCATTGGAATGCCACGGCGATGGCCACGGCGGCTCCACGAATGGTGTTGGGGAAAATCTCGGCAATGAGTACCCAGCAGATGGGACCCCACGAGAACATGAACGATGCTGAATAAATCATGATGCTTATCATGGTGATGAGTATTTGTCCCTCGTGCCCGAAGGTGAGAGCCACGCCGAATGCGCCGACGGCCATGCCCAGACTGCCACAGATGAGCAAGGGCTTGCGACCAAGTTTCTCGACGGTGAAGACGGCAAAGAGCGTGAAGATGATGTTCACCACACCCATGATCACCGTGTTCACCATGGCGTCCTTCATGCCCATGTCTTCGAAGATGCGCGGCGCATAGTAGAGCACGGCATTGATGCCCACGATTTGCTGGAACACGGAGAGCATGACGCCCACGAAGATGCAGAGGTAGCCGTAGGTGAAGAGCCTTTCGGTCTTCACGGTGATGGTCGCCTTTATCTCGGAAAGAATCTGCCTGGCCGTGTCGAGGCCATTGATGCGCGACAGCACCAACAACGCCTTGTCGCTCTGGCCGATGCTGACCAGGTAGCGAGGCGTCTCGGGAACAAAGCAGATGAGCACGGCGAAGAGACCCGCCGGCACTGCCTCCGAACCGAACATATATCGCCAGCCCGTCGAGATGGACCACGGGTCGCTGCCCGGCATGACCTGATTGACGCCCTGACCAATGCTTTCGATGACGGGGTTGGTGTGCTCGCCAAGAATGAGATAGTTGACGAAGTAGACCACGAGCTGACCGAAGATGATGGCGAACTGGTTCCACGAAACCAGCATTCCCCTGATGCCCGAAGGCGCCACCTCACCGATATACATGGGGCAGATGGCAGAGGCAAGGCCAACTCCGATGCCGCCTATGACGCGATAGACATTGAAGGCAAGGAGCAGGGAGAACGTCGGTACGCCTTTCTCGAACAGCATGAACTCGGGACACATAGAGCCTAGAGCGGAGACGAAGAACAGCACTCCGGCCACCACAAGCGTCCGCTTGCGCCCCAGCGAAGAGGCGAGCCAGCCCGAGAGGGCAGAGCCGATGATACATCCAATGAGGGCGCTCGACGACGTCAGCCCGTGCAGAAAGTCTGTGTAAACAAAATCTTCGGCTCCGATAAAGAAGGCCTGCAAGCCTTTCTCGGCACCGGAAATGACGGCGGTGTCGTATCCAAAGAGCAATCCGCCCAGCACGGCCACCATCACGATACTGATGAGGTAGCCTTTGTTTCCTTTTTCTGATGGCATAGATATATTAAGGTATGTTTAATTGTTTTATCAGGTTCAGTTCTTCGGCATCATAGGGAGTCAGGTCGCCACGGTAGAGGTCGTGCTGCCAAGGCCCGTCGTATGCCCCTTGCTCTGGGCGATGTCCCCAAGGCAGGTGCGTCTGCGTCTTGCCATTCACGAGTCCCCACAGCATACTGCCCACGCGGTTCTCCTTGAACATGGGCATGATGTCGGCCACGAGGGATTTGCGCGGACGGTTCATCCATTCCGTGCAGATGACCGGCCGCCCCTTTGCCTTCATGCGCTCCATGCCCTTCTGCGTCTCTTCCTTATTGTCATATTGGTGGAAGGTGATGACGTCTGAGTTCTCCGTCAGGAAGGTCTCCAGCTCGGCATTGCCGTTCCAGATGCCCGACGTGATGGGTTGGGAAGGTCCGACCTCCCTTGCCCATCGGAACACCTTACGCAGCAGGGGCCAGCTCATCTTGGAGAACCTCGAGTTCGTCGGCTCGTTGTAGAGGTCCCAGCAGAAGATGCGTTTGTCGTCACGGAAAGTCTGCATGATGTCCTTCACATAAGTCTCCAGCTTGGGGTGCTCGCGTTCGTCGACCACCATGGAGTAGCCCGGAGAGGGCGACCATGCCCAGGCATACCAGCCCTCCAACGGCTCCGACTGGCGTCCCACGACGGGGTCGGTGTTGACACCAAAGGCGCAGTCGTCGAAGAAGATGGGCATGACGAGGATGCCGTGCTTCTGGGCGATGTCGAGGAAACGGCGGAAAGTCTTCTTGAAATACTTGGCATCGTCGGCATAGACGGCGTGTTGCATCACCACACGCACGCAGTTCATGCCGAGGTCCTCCATGAGCGCGAGCTCACGGTCGATAGCCTTGGCAGAAAAAGTCGTTTTGTCCCACATGGCGGTGTAGTTCACGGCATAGGCGGGAATGTAGTTCACGCCATTGAGCCACGGCATACGGTTGTACCATTCCCACGCCTTCTCCGGGCTCCAGGGCTGGTTCGGCTGAGCCTTTGCCAGCAGGCTCACTAAACAGAGGAACACAATAACAAACGGAAGTCTCTTAAAATTTCTCATCTTTTTCATGGTATTAAAAGGTTGTTTCATGGCAGTCATTCGCCCGTGTATAAGCATAATGACTTCCGCAAAGTTAGTGAAAAAAACATTTCCATGCCTCTCTGCTCCGGTTTTTTTTTACATTTATGGCAAAAAATGTGTCTAATGCATTGTTTCATACATTCCTTCGGGGCAGAGCAGCATGCCTGACGATGTCTTCCAGGTATTACTAATGCATCGCCACAAGAATACGCATACTTTGCCTCATGAATGCGCATACTTTGCCTCATGAATACGCATGCTTCGCCTCATGAATGCGCATGCTTCGTGGAGACACATGGCGGAGGGGGTGGCAGCAGGCTGGCAACATTTTTCTCCTTTTTGCTTGCATAGTTCGTTATTTAATACTATCTTTGCAACGAAAGTATGCATTTTTCGACACAATTAAGCAAATAAATACTATAAAGAATGAAGAATTAAGAATGAAGAATATGCTACCGTCCAGAGCTATTGTCTTTAACTTCTTTAACTTCCTTAACTCCTTTAACTCCAAATAAACAATGAAACGACAAGGATTCCTCTGCACAGTTCTGCTTACGGCAATGTGCCTCGCAACCTCTCAAAACGTCCGAGCCGACGAGCCTCAGGGCATGGTGAAGGATGTCGATATCTGCATCTACGGCAGTACGCCGGCGGGCATCATGGCGGCCTATACGGCCAAGCTGAAGGGAAAGAGCGTGCTGCTCATCTCGCCGACGAAGCGGCTTGGCGGCCTGACGGCAGGCGGCTTGGGATGGACTGACATAGGCGACAGCACCAGCCACCGCCGCATCATCAAGGGCTTTGCCCGCGAGTTCTACCGCCGCATCGGGCAGCACTACGGCATGGCCTCGCCCACGTTCTACTTCGAACCCAAGGTCGCCCTCGCCACCTTCAAGGGTTTCCTTGCCGAGGCAGACATAAAGGACTCCACAGACATCTGGTACGAGTGGCGCATCGAGAGTGCCGAAAAGGAAGGAAACCAGGTGAAGAGCATCACGCTCTCCCTTCCGAAAGGGGACGAGAGGAGAACCGTCCGGGCCAAGATATTCATGGATTGCGGCTACGAAGGCGACCTCATGGCGAGGGCAGGCATCAGCTACACCGTAGGTCGTGAAGGCAAAGACAAGTACGGAGAACCTGAGAATGGTGCCCAATGCCTGAATAAGCATCAGTTCTGCGACGGTGTGGACCCGTACGTCATCCCGGGCGACCCGTCCAGCGGACTGCTTTGGGGCATCATGAGCGACCCGATGCCGGCCAACGGTACGGGCGACAATCACATCCAGGCCTACAATTACCGGCTCACCCTCACCAAGACGAAACCCTTCCGCCCCATCACCGCTCAAGTTCCGGATAACTACGACCCGTCGAAATACGAACTGCTGTTCCGGTGGATGGAGAAGAAGGGATGGAGCGGCTACGGCGACTGCATCAAGTGGACCTACATGAAGGACGCGTCGGGGCCGAACTCTTGGAACGCCATGAAGACGGACAACAACAACAATGGCGCCTTTTCGACCGACATGATTGGCTACAGTTGGGACTATCCCGAAGCCACCTACGAGCAGCGCGATTCCATTGCCAAACTCCATGAGGACTACACGAAGGGACTTCTTTATATCCTCTGGACCGACCCACGCGTGCCGCAGAACATACGCGACGAGTACAACCTTTGGGGCTATCCGCTCGATGAATACGAGGAAAACGAGAACTTCACGCCCCAACTCTACATTAGGGAAGCCAGAAGGATGCTCGGCAGAATGGTCATGACAGAGGATTATTGCCTCAAAAACAAGGTGGCCGACGACCCGATAGCCTGGGGTGCCTACACGATGGACTCGCACAACTGCGGACGCTACGTTGTCAACGGACAAGTGAAGAACGAGGGCGACGTGCAGCGACACCTGACGAAGGGTCCGTACAACATCTCGTACCGAGCCGTGACGCCCAAGGAGAGCGAGGCGCGAAACGTCATCGTGCCCGTCTGCCTCTCTGCTTCGCATATCGCCTACGGCAGCATCCGCATGGAGCCCGTCTATATGGTCTTGGGCGAAACGACTGCACTGGCTGCCATCCAAGCTATCGACGAGCACGACGGATGCGTACAGGACGTCGACCCTTCCCTCTGTATTGCTCAGCTGGAGAACGGACTCAACATTGAACGTCACGAGGCCCTGCCCGAGGTGACGAACTCAGTCGCTGTCGACATCACAAGCCGCGTCCTCACGAATCCCTCCTTTGAGCAAAGCTTCACGAAAACCACATTGCCTCCGACAGGATGGCAGGAGTCGCCCTCCGGAATGACGTTGCAGCGAAGCATGAACAAGACAGCGAAGAACAAGGACGGGCAGCAGGCTTACGTCTGCAAGCCCGCCACGAACAGCACCATAACCACGCCGCTCCGCCTCTATCAGCAGATACCTGCTGAGAAGCTTGGTGCCGGCATCTACAAGGTGAGCTGCCGGATGTGGGTGGAGAAGGATTTCTACGGAACCGCTTGCCTGTTTGCCGACAACCAGCGAGGCGACAATTGCAACGTCCAATACTGGACCAATGAGCCTTACTACCGCAACGGCACCAGCGGATACGACAATCTTACCTACACCGACTACCGCACCACGTTTGCCCGACATGCCGGGGGCTTCAACTCTTCCACCGCACAGAACATGCAGCGAATGGTGGTCTATATCACCCTGCAGGAAGGCGACGACCTCGTGCTCGGCATTCGGACGAACAGCGCGAACCAGGGGAGCGACAAGAACGGGGCTGGCTACTTCATGGTGGACGACTTTCATGTGGAGAAGGTGACGCAGATACCTTTATCCCAAGATGAGTTCTGCGACCAGGTGCTCACCAACTATGATTTCGAGAAGAACCCACAGGGCGTGACCTATGATTGGAACCAGAAGACGACTATAAATGAGGCTGCGAACGGTCCAATCCTTGGCTGGAAGAGCAATGCATGGACAGATAATTACGGCGGGGTCAGCGACGGAACGAACCTCGAATGGAAGTGGGCGGGCTACGTCGCCAGCACGTCGGGCGTCATTCCCAACGACTTCCGGCTCTATCAGACGATTCCCGCCGACAGGCTCACCCCGGGTGTCTACGAGGTGAACGCGCGTATGTGGCAGTACGCATCGAAGCTCGGCATCACGCGCCTCTATGGTCAGGCGGGCGACAAGTGCTCTGTGCAGTACTACGGTGTGGAGAGCAAGTACCCCGCCAGCGTGCTGACCGAGGGTGAGACTGCAACCTTCGCAGGTCTCTCTGCCAACACCACAACGGGGCGCGTCAACGATATGTCGCTCGACATCGAGGTGGGCGAAGACGAAGACCTCGAGATTGGTGTGAAGAGCGGCTACGGCTTGGAGAGCAACAACACTGCCGGTGCCAATCACGGCAAGTTCTACGTCGACCTCGTCCGCACGTGGAAGGTGAGCGACCTGCCTGTCTCCTACGACGAAAATGCCAGCGACAACGCCATCATCCCGCGCGCGTATAATAATAAGGTAGTGTTGAATAAGACATTTGTCAACAAAGAGTGGCAATACGTCTGCCTGCCCTTCTCGCTCAACGCCAACGACATCGAGGCGATATTCGGCAAGGGGACGAAGGTAAGCCCCCTCCCCGCTCCCCCTTTGGGGGAGTGCCTCAATGCCGCTCAATCTTCTGACAAAGCACTCCCCCAAAGGGGGAGCGGGGAGGGGGCTTACGTTCCGGCCGGCGTTCCCTTCCTTGTCTGTCCTACCGACGTCTTGCCTTCGCCCATCATCCTGGAGGATGTGCGCATCGAGACCGACACGCCGCAATCACTCACCATCGAGGGAGAAGGAGGAGGCATCATTACCGGCACCTTCCAAAAGACGGGCGACACGCCTGCCTTCTCTGCCATCATAACCGACGACCCTGATGCCCTCGACGGCATTGAAGCACTCCCCAAAAAGGGAAGCGGGGAGGGGGCTTCCTGGTACGACTTGGGAGGTAGTCGCGTCCCTTTTCCCGTTAAGGGCGGCATCTATGTCACTAAAGGCAAAAAGGTGCATAAGTAACTAACCACGTCTCATCAGGAAACAGAACCAATACCATCTTACCATGAAACGAGTTATTCTCATTCTGCTGGCATTCATCTCGATGACTGCGAAGGCACAGGGCTGGACTTCTGTGCAGGCAGTAGGCGTATTGCCAGGCAACTCTGCTGAAGTGAACCGTCAGCGCCTACAAGACGCCATAGACAAGATGAGCCCCATGGGCGGCGTGCTGTATGTCGAGCCAACCCAAGGCGGTTATCCCATGGAGGGAGGCCTTGTCCTCAAGCGAAACGTCACGCTCCTCGGTGCGCACGGTCCTACGGGACGAGGCACGGCCTTGCCCGACCGCTCCGGACCCACTGGCTCCCTCTTCGTCATCACCGACAGGGAACACCCCTTCCTCACCGTCGAGTCCGCCACACAGGTACGCGGCATCCAGTTCTACTACCCTGAACAATCGTGGCAGAACGAGCAGGCCGTCATCCCCTACCCCACGACGATTCGCCTCGCGGAGCACGAGAATGTGCAGGGCGTCACACTGAGCTGTCTCACCTTCTATGGAGAGTACATGGCGATGGACTTCCGTGCGAAGGCGCCACATTGCTGCGAGCAGATACTCTTCGAACATTGTTATGGCTATCCCCTCAGCGGCGCGTTCATCGCCATCGACCGCTGCTACGACGTGCCACGCATCCTGCATTGCCACGTCAACCCTGCCAATATGCGCGAGTTCGGACGCTCCTTTGCCCCAGGCATCATTGACGGAGTGGTCCGGCGGAAGACCTTCACCTACTGGATAGACCACACCGACAACGCCCAGCTCATGGACCTCTTCACCTTCGGAAACTACGGAGGCATCTACCTGGGCAACGAGACGTACGGACAACTCACGAATTTCAACTTCGACTGCATCAGCATCGGCATCCACAAGCTGGGCAGCCAGTGGAAGAACCGCAACTGGCAGATAGCTCAAGGCAGCATCATCGCCAACGTCGGCGAACGGTTGGAAGACGTCCACCCCATTCTCATCGAAGGCAAAGGGCACACCTCTGTCTCCAACGTGGAATGCTTCTCGGGCGGCAACCCTGCCCTGACAACGCTCGGAGCCTCATGGGACTACATCACCGTCCTTGGCGAGGCCAGCGTCTTCCTCTCAGGCTGTCGCATGGAAGGCTACAAGGCCGACTCGCCCATCCACCTCTCCTCTGGTGCCAAAGTCCGTGCTGTCGGCTGCATAGACAAGGACGGCAAGCTCATCGAACTGTCGTACTGAAAAATACCTCTTGAGTCAAAGAGGTATACCTCTTGAGCCAAAGAGGTAGTGCTCTTGAGCTAAAGAGGTAGTGCTTTTGAAATTATTGCCAGGAGCTGGGTTAGCGTTCGGGGTTAATCACATGCTTCAGGCGGTCGCAGTTCTTGAAGACTTCCTTTCCCATCTCGCGAAGAGAGGCTGGCAGGTTGATTCGGTATAGATGATTGCAGTAGGAGAAGGCATAGTTGCCTATTCTCTGTATCCCCTCGGGGATGCTGACGCTCAGCAACGACTCGCACGAGGTGAAGGCGTTGTAGTCAATCACGGCTATCGTGCCGGGCAGGTTGATGGCAAGGAGGTTGGTGCATCCGCTGAATGTGGCGCCGTTTACTTCCCTCAGACCTTCATGGAAAATGGCGTAATTGAGGTTGCGACAGCGGAAGAAACTTCGCAATCCTGTTCGCAACAGGGTTCGTGGAGCAACGAAATGCGACAGATAGGTGCATTCGTAGAAAGCCGAATCGGGCAGAGCGTCGATGTTGACCTCTTCCATGTCGATGGTGCGGAGCACACCCGTCCGGAGCATCTGCCTCAGTGTCTGGAAGTCGCTGGCATTCATCTGTCCGCCGAGCTTCAGGTGGCGGACGGTTTGCTGCTCATGTGAACTGAGAAGGGACGAAAGGGTGCCTGGCTCACTGAGCGTGACTTCCTTCCTTTCGGCACGATAGCTGCTGTCTGCCACTTCTGTGAGCATCCATTGCTCGCTGCTGTAGCTCGAGAGGTCGTCAAGGTCGTAGTAGCCGTCGCGATTGCCTGCCCACCCCATATTGACGTGGACTTTCCCCTTCCGGCATCCGTCGATGATGAAGAGATGACCACCCTCCTTCTCGTTGACGCCACGATAGATGACAGGTCGACCGGCCTTCAGTTCCTCGAACAGCAGATGGCGGAAGAGGCTGTCACGCCCGGGAGTCATGAACTGCGAACGCTCATAGATGCACATATCCGTGGAGTACTTGAACAGACGTTTCAGGGCGCCCATCATCAAGGATATGGACGTACTGCTCCCCATCGTGCCGTATTCCGTGAACGAAGAAACGCCGCAGTCGCTGATAAGCTTGGCTACGGCGACAACCTCTTCCTTGCTGAGACCAACGGCAAAAGTGGGGAACATCAGGTCCCAGTCGTAGGTGTACGAACCATCGGGACTCAACGACGGATAGCGATGATAATTGACCATCTGCGCCATTGCCACCGGGCCGCAACCTGCCAACTTGTGCGCATTGTCCTCGCCTGTCTTGGGACACAACAGGTTGAAAGGATGGTGTTGCCCCCAGTGCGTCTTTATGAGAGGACTGACATCTCCGGGAAAGACATACGTCCCTTTGTTTTCGGCTCGTCCGTCAGTCAGGCCGACAAGCACCAGAAGAATACATAAGAGCACGTTCCTCGCCATTTCCTTTCGACTTCTTTTCGACGGACAAAGATAGGAAAATAATGTGATAAGTGAAAAATGAAAAGTGAAAAAATATTCATCGGCGTATCATTTTTTGCCCTTTATGGCTTATAATTCTTAATTTCTTTGTATCATTGCAGCCCGGAAGGTTTTAAATCGAAAATCATAAAATAGAAAAATAACATTATGTCAAAGAAAGCTCTTTTGATGATCCTTGACGGATGGGGCATCGGCAACCATGGCAAGGGCGACGTCATCTACAACACTCCCACCCCCAACCTCGACAAGATCAACCAGACCTACCCGCACAGCCAGCTCCTGGCCTGCGGCGAGAATGTCGGTCTGCCCGACGGACAGATGGGCAACAGCGAGGTGGGACACCTCAACATCGGTGCCGGACGCATCGTCTATCAGGACCTCGTGAAAATCAACCGTGCTTGCCAGGACGGCAGCATCATGAAGAATCCCGAAATCGTCAGCGCCTACGAGTACGCCAAGCGTGAAGGGAAGAACGTCCACCTCATGGGCTTGACCTCCAACGGCGGCGTCCACTCTTCGCTCGACCACCTGTTCAAACTCATCGAAATCGGTAAGGAATACGGCATAGACCAAACCTATGTCCACTGCTTCATGGATGGGCGCGACACCGACCCCAAGAGCGGCAAAGGCTTCATCCAGCAGGTTCTTCAGAAATGCGACGAGGCAGGCAATGCCTCGATAGCCAGCATCATCGGCCGCTTCTACGCTATGGACCGCGACAAGCGCTGGGAACGCGTCAAGATTGCCTACGACCTGCTCGTCAGCGGCGAAGGCAAGCAGGCCACTGACCTCCTGGAAGCTATGCAGGACAGCTACGACGAAGGCATCACCGACGAGTTCATCAAGCCCATTAACAATAGCAGCATCGACGGCACCATTAAGGAGGGCGACGTCATCATCTTCTTCAACTACCGCAACGACCGCGCCAAGGAGCTCACCATCGTCCTCACCCAGCAGGACATGCCCGAGCAGGGAATGCACACCATCCCCGGCCTTCAGTACTACTGCATGACGCCTTACGACGCCTCGTTCACAGGCGTTCACATCCTCTTCCCCAAGGAGAACGTGATGAACACACTGGGCGAATACCTCAGCCAAAAAGGCCTCAAGCAGCTCCACACTGCTGAGACAGAGAAGTACGCACACGTCACCTTCTTCTTCAACGGCGGCCGCGAAGCCCCCTACGAAGGTGAGGAACGCATCCTCGTGGCCAGTCCGAAGGTAGCCACCTACGACCTCAAGCCCGAGATGAGTGCTTTCGAAGTGAAGGACAAGCTCGTGGAAGCCATCCGTCAGGACAAGTTCGACTTCATCGTAGTCAACTTTGCCAACGGCGATATGGTGGGCCACACAGGCGTTTACGAAGCTATCGAGGAGGCTGTGAAGGCTGTCGACAAGTGCGTGGGCGAAGTCATCGAGGCTGCCAAGGCCACTGGCTACGAAGCCATCATCATCGCCGACCACGGCAACGCCGACAATGCCCTCAACCCCGACGGCACTCCGAACACTGCGCACTCGCTCAACCCGGTGCCCTTCATATACATCACCGACCGCCAAGGCGTCACCGTCCAGGACGGCGTGCTGGCCGACGTAGCACCCAGCATCCTGCACATCATGGGCCTGCCCCAACCGCAGGAAATGACCGGCAAGTGCCTTATAAAGTAGTAAGAGATTAGAGGTTAGGGGTTAGAGAATAGCTTGGGGTCCTGAATAAGCTGCCAAAATCATTCCTTTAACCACTAACCTCTAACCACTAACCTCTGAACAAAAATGGTTAGGATTGAGCCTTCGTGGAAAGAGCAGTTGCAAGAGGAGTTCGGCAAGCCATACTTCGCCGAGCTGACGCAGTTCGTGCGCCAGGAGTATGCTTCCGGCACTTGCTATCCGCCCGGGCGGCTCATCTTCAATGCTTTCGACACGACGCCCTTCGACCAGGTGCGTGTGGTTATCCTGGGGCAAGACCCTTATCATGGACCCGGACAGGCACACGGACTTTGCTTCAGCGTGCAGGACGGTACGCAGTTCCCCCCTTCCCTGCAGAACATCTTCAAGGAGATACAGGCCGAGACGGGAGCACCCATCCCTGCGAGCGGCAACTTGACGCGATGGGCCAGGCAAGGCGTCTTCCTGCTCAACACGTGCCTCACCGTCCGCGAGCATCAGGCCTTCAGCCATAGCGGACACGGCTGGGAGACGTTCACCGACGCTGCCATCGCTGCCCTCAACCGTGGCAGGGAGCATCTCGTCTTCATGCTCTGGGGCGCTCCCGCCGGACGTAAGGCGGCTCTCATCGACAGCACGCGCCACCTCATCCTGACGAGTGCGCACCCCAGCCCACTGAGTGCCATGCGCGGCTTCATGGGCAACGGACATTTCCTCAAGTGCAACGAATACCTTCAGGCTCATGGACAAAAGCCAATCCTTTGGTAATCTCATCGAGGTGGGCGACGTCATTCTGCACAGCGACATCCTGACCGAGTGCTTCTGCTGCGATATAGAGAGCTGCCACGGACGTTGCTGTGAGGAGGGCGACGCAGGGGCTCCCGTCACGCTCGACGAGATAGCGGACATCGAGGAGAACCTCGATGAACTGTGGCACCAGCTTTCGGCTGGTGCTCAGGCAGTCATCGACCGCCAAGGCGTTGCCTATCCCGACCCCGAAGGCGAGCTGGTGACGAGCATCGTCTGCGGCGGCAACTGCGCCTTCAGAGGGTCGCAAGGCTGCCTGCTCAAGCAGAAGCCCATCAGCTGCCACCTTTATCCCATCCGCGAGAAGAAGCTCGGTCCGCTCACTGGTCTCAACTACCATCGCTGGAACATCTGCGAGGATGCTGTCCGCCTCGGCACGGAACGCGGCATCCGCCTCTATGAGTTCCTGCGCGAACCGCTCATCCGCCGCTTCGGCCAAGAGTGGTACGACGAGCTTTGCACCGTGGCCGAGCAGTACCACACACGACTGACATAGCATCCGTTGCATCGTCACTAACCTTTTAACTTTTCAACTTCTCAACTTTTTAACCTTTTAACCTTTTAACTTTTCAACATGAAGTACCTTCTTTCCTTCCTTTTTGCCTTTACTGCGCTCTGCATGGGTGCGCAAGTGAACAACACGGAGCTGCCCGACCCGAAGCCAGGGCCGCAGGAGGCTTGGCAGCAGCTAAACGGACCTACCCTTGGCTGGGGCAGCACAGACATCCGCTACTCGCGTTCGCAGGTCCCCGAGACTTCGAAGAAATCGCCATTGCTGCGTGCCTGGCGAGGCGAGAGGGTGTCGGCACAGGCCGTCATCGCTACGCCGACAGACCTGGGCGAAGTCACCTTCGAGGTCAGCGACCTCCGGTGCGGCAAGAACGTCATCCCTGCCTCTGCCGTGAAGAAGTACTTCGTGCGCTATGTGCTGACCGAGACCTACGGCAACAGGAAAGACTCCTTCCTCATGGCCGACCGCCTCGACCCCGTCGGGACGCTGAAGGTGGAGGCCTGCACGACGCGCCCCATCTGGCTCGACATCCATGTGCCTGCCGACGCTAAGCCGGGGACGTATAGGGGGACGCTGAAGGTCAGCCCCCTCCCCGCTCTTCCCATCGTCATCCATGTTGCCGACCGCGTGCTGCCCGAGCCGAGCGAGTGGAGCTTCCACCTCGACCTCTGGCAGAACCCTTACGCTGTGGCCAGATATTTCCAGGTGCCACTGTGGAGCCAGCAGCACTTCGACCTGATGCGCCCCATCATGGAACTATTGGCATCGGCCGGACAGAAGGTCATCACCTGCTCCGTCATCAATAAGCCTTGGAACGGACAGACGTTCGACCCCTTCGAGAGCATGATAGGCAAGACGAAGGAACTCGACGGGAGCTGGCACTACGACTATACGGTGTTCGACCGCTGGGTGGAGTTCATGATGTCGTGCGGCATCACACAACAGATTGACTGCTACACACTCGTACCCTGGCATTACCGCTTCGACTACTACGACCGCGCCACGAACAGCGTGCAGTGGCTCTCGTGCAAGCCCGGCGAACAGGCTTACCACGACTTCATCGTGCCTTTCCTCAAGGACCTGAGCCGTCACCTCCGCCAGAAGGGTTGGTTCAGCCGCACCTACATCGCTATGGATGAACGCCCGAAGGACCAGATGGAAGCCGCCTGGCGCGTCATTCAGGAAGCCGACCCTGAGTTCAAGATTGAGGGTGCCGCCAACTACAGCGTGGAGAGCGAGGCAGCAGACCGTGTGGACGACCTCAGCGTGGCTTTCCAATACAATTTGCTGAAAGGCGAGGCTTTGGCAAAGCGTTCTGCCAAGGGACAGAAGATAACCTTCTACACTTGCTGCAGCCCAGACCGCCCCAACACCTTCACCTTCTCGCCCCCAGCCGAGTCCGCCTATCTCGGCATACATGCCAAGGCGTGCGGCTACGACGGATATCTCAGATGGGCATACAACAGCTGGCCCGAACAGCCCTGCCAGGACAGCCGCTTCCCACGTCAAGGATGGTACGCAGGCGACTGCTACCTGGCCTATCCCGACGGCAGCAGCATCCGCTTCGAGCGTCTCATAGAAGGCATACAAATCTACGAGAAGATACGTCTGCTCCGTCCTTCACTGAACCTAAAGCAGGCCAAGGATCTCGACGAGATGCTCCGCTTCTTCGGTTCCAACAAATACGAAGGGGACACAGACGCTGCCAGCCTAATCCACCGGATGAACGACCTGCTCTGGAAGCTCTCGAAATAAAGCCTAAGGCTTTGAGACTTCAGGGGATTGGGGGAAAGGCTCTTTATAAATAATGATAATGCTTGCGCTTCTGCAGGTAGCCGAGGTCATGCTGATGGCGATAGGCTTCCTGCTCAAAGCATATGTGCCGATAGGCTTCGATGCCGTTGCGATACTTCATGAGCAACACGAGCCACTCTATGCCGTACCAAAGAAAGAAAGGCAGGTAGAGCAGTTCGCGCTGCTGCGCTGCGTGGATGAGTTCGTGGTTGAGCTCAGTCTTGTCGAGCGGACGGACAGAGAAGATGAAGCCGAACAGGCAGATGGCCAGGAAGCTCTTCCCAAGAAAGATACGCTTCACCAAATGGACTCTATGCGGCTTCACCTCCAGAAAACCTGCCCCCTCTTCAGGGGGCCTTTCTTTTAGTTATTACTCATCTCCCTGTACTCCTTGGGCGACATACCGGCATGGGTCTTGAAGTAGCGCGAGAAGGACGTCTGCTCCTTGAATCCAATC
This sequence comes from Bacteroidaceae bacterium, assembly GCA_017469525.1. Classification (GTDB taxonomy): domain Bacteria; phylum Bacteroidota; class Bacteroidia; order Bacteroidales; family Bacteroidaceae; genus Physcousia. The sequence goes on from JAFUGG010000025.1 coordinate 34,363, forward strand.
TGTCCGCTCACCTGCTGGATGCTGAGTTCGGGATGATGGCGTAGCAGGAACTTGGCCTGTATGATGACGTACCTTGCAATCCACTCACCCACCCCGATGCCAGTGGCATCGCGGACGACGGTGCCGAAGTACTTTGGCGAGAGGTGGAGCAGGGTGGCATAGAAGTTCACCTCGCGGCTCTCGCAATAGTGTGCGGCGACAGCTTCGTGGAAGCGGCTGAGCAGTTGCTGCACGCCCGTATCCCTGCGTATCAACACCTTCCCGTTCTCGTGCAGGATGTTCCTGACGATGCGGGCCACGATGTCCATCTGCGCGGAGAGCAGCATGTCGCGTTCCGGATGGTTCAGCTTGCTGATAGCTCCCAGCATCTCCAGACACGTCACCATCGTCTCGTACTGACTGACGGACACGTGGAACGAAGCGTTGTAGTGGTACTGGAAGAGGTAGTGGTTGGGATATAGTTGGGAAAGGATGTCCAGAAACTTGGGCGAGACGACGAGCAACGTGCACAGATAGTCGTCGCTCGACCTGTATGCCGTAAGGATGTGACCGGGATAGACCACGGCATTGTCGTGCATCTCAAACCTGACGGGATGCATGTCGTATTCTGCCTCCAGCCACCCGCGATGATTCAGTGCAATAACTAAATTAGGAGAAACATAGGGCTCGCCATAGACGGGGAAACTTGTCACACCGTTTATCACAGCCAATCCTCTCTCTTCCAACCATTCATTTATTGTCTCTAAAGGATGTTTTTCATGTGCCATGAGCGTTTCACTTGTTATAAAGTCGTTCTTAGCAAGCGCAAAGATAGCAATATTCATTCAAAGAATGATAAAAACAAGTCCTAAAAAATGTTATAATACGCTGAAAACATTCTTCAAAGTCTGATTTTCGGTTTCACTTGCAAGTTATGCATTTGGTCGGAATCAGTAAAGAATTTACCATACAGACAGACAAGCAAGAGAAAACACAATCCTTTTCATACTTTTGGATTTAAAGATTTTGCATTTTGAGATAAGCTTCGTATCTTTGCAGGGGAAAAGGGAATGCGAATGGAATCCGCATGAAGAAACGGGACAATACGCATGCATAGACGAAACAATACGCATGCATAGACGAAACAATACGCATGCATAGACGAAACAATACGCATGTATAGACGAAAGAATACGCATGTATAAAAGAGACAGGGATGGTGAACAGGCGGGGCGTGTGTTCCGTCATTTGATTGCAAATTGCATTTGCTTATGAACAACGAGGCCTTCACTTGGCTGCAACCGGGGGCGTGGCAACGCAGACTGAACCCCGACCTCTTCCGTATGCATCGCCAGACGGCTGTCTGCGGGTTGCCCTTTACGTCGATGGGGAATCATTTCTTGTTGGAGTGGCCTGACCGACAGCTGGTTGAGGTGTCGAGAAGCAGCACCGAGGAGCGTTTCTATAAGCCTGGCGGGGTGTATTTCGATGCCTGTTCGAAGGGGAAGCTGTTGCTGTTGAAACCGGAGGAGCAGGCTTTTGTCCATCCCGACGTGAGGAGGGCTGCCGAGGAGGCATTGCGGAGGAAGGCCGAGGCGAAGCACCTCGACTATGCCGACCTGCCTGTGGAGTCGCGGCGGTACAGGTTCATGGCGCTGAATGAGATGGGGCGGATGATGGTGGACGCGGGGAGAAAGGGGCGCGGATGAAATCCGCTTTCAAAAGACGGGATGGGAGTTTCCTATAGCATCGCAACGAGCCTTTCGAGGTAGCGGCGGTCGGTGTCGTCGAACGTGCAAAGCTCAGCGCTGTCGATGTCGAGCACGGCAACGACCGTTCCTTCGCGGAAGATGGGGACGACTATCTCGCTCCGTGAGGCGGAGGAACAGGCGATGTGGCCGGGGAACTGCTCCACGTCGGGCACGACTTGCGTTTCTGCCTGCTGCCATGCCGTGCCGCACACGCCCCTACCCTTCCTGATTCTTGTGCAAGCCAGCGGTCCCTGGAACGGACCCAACACGAGCTCCTCGCCCTGGACGCGGTAGAAGCCGGTCCACCAGAAGCGGAACGTCTCGTGGAGCATCGCGGCCACGTTGGCCATGTTGGCAATGAGGTCGGCCTCGCCATCGACCACCGACTGTACTTGCGGCAGCAGGGCTTCGTAGCGCTCCTGCTTTGTGCCGCCACTGATGATGAGTTGTTCTGCCATACCTGACGTCTTGCTTCTTATCGGTTGGCGTCCTGGAAGATGTAGGTGAGCCGCTTGTCGGCTCCGAAGGCGCTGTAGAAGTAGCTGATGATCTCGCTGAGATGTTCCTCCCATTGCTCTGAGACGAATTTGTTGGGGACTTCCACGAAGACGACCTTGTCGCGTACGGCCCAGAGGTTGGCGCAGGTCATGTACTGCTCAAAGAATTGTTCGCCCAGGCGCTCCTTGGCTTTCTCCATCCACATGTTCCATTTCTCGAGGTAGACGGGCTGTACGAAGGGGCGGTCCTGCTCCTCGTCCTTCACCTCTTCGGCTTCTACGAACTCGGGCTCTTGCGGTTTCTGATGCTCCAGGAGCCAGCGATAGAGCACCTCGGTGACGTAGGCATGGACGCTGTCGGGCTGTTTGTCTTCCACGAGCTTGTCGATGCGGGCCAGCTCCTCCTTGAGGTCGAGACCGTCGTAGATGAGATCCTCGAGCCTTGCCCACTCGCTGGGCTGCAGGGCATACTTCGTGATGAGCTTGGCGCGTGTCTTGCCGAGGAAGGTCTCATGCTGCTGCGCCTGCCCCATCTTGCCCTCGATGATGGTGAAGCGGATGCTGTCTGGGTCGCCGCGACTCACACCGTGGGGATAGACGGGCTCGTAGGTGAAGCAGAACTCCACCTTGCCCTCGTCCGACAACTTGCGCATCTCGCGCAGCACGGGGTCGAGCACGTCGCGATGGAACGCACCATACTTCACGTAGCGGTTCTCCGTGATGCGCTTACGGTCCTTGCTGAACGTCAGCACACCAAAGAACTCCTTCAGGTCAATGTAGTTCACCGTGCAACTTCCTATCCTGCGCCAGGCGCTCAGATAGATGTAAAGGCGCGGCGTACGCGGACTGCGGCACAGCTGCGTGATGCCCTTCAGGTGGCGGGTATAGCCCTTGCGGAGGTTCAAAATCTCCCGCGCGCTCTCGTCAACCATTTGTATCTTGATGACTCCCTTCCTGCGCTGGCCGCCCTTGTACGCCACCTTCTCGCCGGCTGCGTTCAGCTCCGCCGTCGGGAACTCGATCTTGTGGAATATGTTCTGCTTCACGTTGTACTCCACACGCTCGTACTCGTCGTAGCGCTTGTAGGACATATCGACGTGCAGCAACGCCTCGCATGCCTGCTCAAGCTCTCCGTACTTCTTCGGACTGATGCCAAGCTCCTTCAGCGGTATCTCGAAATTGAGCAGGTTGCCCGACAAGTCCTCCGGCTTGAACAGGAACGACGACTCGCCCAAGCTGAGCTGCTCGCGGATGCGGTCCTGTAGCTGAGCTATGATGGCTATCATCAGGTTGGTCTGTACCAGCGAGAAGTTGCCACGTATCTGCGTGTAGCTCACCGGATTCAGTATGAAATCCAAATCGCGGTTGCCCGAAAATTGCTGTACCAGCTCGTTAGTCCTGCTCACAATGGCAGGCCCTCTTTTCTTCACCATGTCGTAAACAAATTGTTTTTCCGGTGCAAAATTAAACCATTTCATCGTAATATCCAAATTTTTAATTAATAAATTATGTTTTTTCTGTTGTAAATGTTCCGAACTCTCGCACTTTGCTGTTCTTCCCGCATCGCACTTCGCTCATCTCTACCGCTCGCACCAAGGTCTTCCTCAATGTCAAGACCTCGGTTTTCCGTCACATCGTCACCATCATCTTCACGCATCCCGTCACCACCATTTCACGCATCCCGTCACCTCAGTCTCCATCATCCTCCTCACCGCACTCCTGCCATCCTCCGGCACCGACATCTTCCGAATCGTCGGCACCAACCTCTTCCTCCTCATCGGCACGCACTTCTTCCGCATCACCGTCACCAACATCTTCCCTAACCTCGACACCTTGATTTCATATTCCAACACCCTTGCAACACAACCTGCAACACGTTGATTTTTAATTCCAACACCCTTGCAACACAAACTGCAACACGTTGATTTTTAATCCCAACACCCTTGCACACAAACCGCAACACGTTGCTCCTCCCCTCGAGAAGCCCCCGCATCGACCCCGAAACAGCAAAAAATCATCCGCCCCTGTCTTTATATACAGCGACCCCCCCTTTTTTTTAACCCCTACCCCCAACTTTTTTTTTCTGCCGCTTCATGCCAACTTCGCGCAAACGACCTGTCCATCGGACTTCCAGACGATAAAAAATTTTTTGCTGTCCGGTAAATCCTAAGTCTGGAAGGCTTCACTTTGAGGACTCCGACTTTGCCGCCTTACCATAGGAAAGAACCGTAGGCGAAAGAAGCCTGGAAGGCTTCACCTTGAGGACTCCGGCTTTGCCGCCTGACCGTAGGGAAGAACCGGGGGCAACGCCCTCGGACAAGGTGCGAAGACCTCCCAGCACCTGCCTGGAAGGCAGTACTATGAGGCGACGGTGGGTACTGCCTTCCAGGCAGGAGGATGGGGGGACGGTCGCTGATTCCGAGGGCGTTGCCCCCGGTTCTTCCCTACGGTCAGGCGGCAAAGCCGGAGTCCTCAAGGTGAAGCCTTCCAGGCTTTAGATGCCTGCATGATTTTACCGGACAGCAATAACTAAAAAATGGAAGTAAACCCTTGGATGCTCTGACACAAAGGTGCCATTGCAGTCGCAGAACATGGATGCACGAGCACCAAAGCACGCTGTTAAGTCGCGGTTCACTACGCTCAGGCTTCGTCGACCTATCGGCACACGGAACGAAGGTAGCAAGGGGGCTTGCCCCCTTGTCCTGCGCGGAATGTCCAAGTCTATGTTCCAAGGAAACTTGCCCCATTGTCCAAAACGGCATGTTCAACTCTCTGTTCCAAGGAGGCTTGCCCTTTTGCTACCTTCGCATAACTCACTGTTTTACTTCATTCTACAACTCCCGAAACATCAGATTTGGATTACTTTCCTGCAACAATCTAACACGACATAGCCTGGCGGTACGCCCTTGCTTCATCATGAAATTCTGCTCTGCCCCCGAACATCCTGCTTTTCATCCTTCCATCTCCCTAAACACACCTGCATGACTTCCACTCATCACACGTCATCTCAAAAAATTATGTTTAGTACAAAATTCGCGTCCAAACGCACCCCGACCCAGCCCGACGGCAATAAAACCCATTTGCTGAACAACCCTTTCGACCTTCAGAAATCCTACCGCAAACAATCCGACAAATAAAATGTCACACCATAACCCCTTCTACTCACCAGCACAAACTGCCAGATGTTCCCAAACTCCTCACCATCTCTTCACTTTCCCCGCACCAAATCTTCACTTTCCCCGCACCAAATCTTCCCAAACTCCTCACCTACCCTACCCTATCACGCTGAAACACAACAACCTGCGTCTGCCTATAATTGATATAAATACATATTATGATAAACGATATTAAAAGAATAAAAGTCTATTTATAAATATTGAATATCTTATTAAATTATAAGACGTCGCAACTTATTGAACTTCACAATAATAAACCCAACATGGTGCGAACTTCAAGAACACTCGGTGCGAATATCCGGAACACTCGGTGCGAAAATAAGCGTAACTGGTGCGAACTTCAAGAACATAACCCCAGGTGCGGACTTTCGGAACTTTTCCACCCACCTTAAAACCAGCTTCCCTACCCCTTCCAACCTGCCTCCCAACCCTACTTCATACTTCAATACCTTCATACCTACACGTCTAAATACTGCAATACACGTGTATCTGCATCCCTGCATACACGCGTACCTGAGTCTTTAAATATGTGTATATCCAAATTCCTTGCTATTGAAATGTCTAAATACACAAGTCTATCCGAATATGCAAATATCTGTAAATATCCAAATATACTTTTTGAAATACAGGCCGTTTGCTTTTAAATATATAAATATGACTGCATATTTTGGGCTATTCAAGTACAAAAGTATGCAAATATCTCAAAATATCTGAGTATTTTCTTGCGGTTGTCTCAGGAAATCCTTAACTTTGCATCGCAATTCGAAACAAATAGAAGTGAGCATTATGTCACAGGTTATTTCTCTTTTACACGACAAGGGCGGGTGCGCGAAAACAACCACCTGCGTCAATTTGGGCTTTGCCCTTTGGTTGCTCGGCAAGAAGGTGTTGCTCATTGATACCGACCCGCAGTGCAACCTGACCGATACCGTCGACAAGACCGTCCACTTGGAGGCGGACAGTACAATCTATGAGTGGCTCCACGACGCTCGTCCCGGCGAGGAACTTCCCTTGCCTATCTACACGCGCTATGACGGTCTGGACTATGTGCCGGGCAGCCACAGCATGAGCAACATCAACGCGGAGCTGCAGCTGATATACAACAGAGAACGTCGTCTGGCTGATTTCCTCGACATCCGCGACCCCGAGACCGGCCTCCGCATACGCGATATGTACGACTACATCTTCATTGACTGTGCCCCGGGCGGCGAGACGCTGATGAACACTAATGCTTTGGTGGCCAGCGACTTCGTGATTGTCCCGACCGAGGCCGGCATCTATAGCCTGCAGGGGCTACCGCGTCTGCTCGACTATATAAATAAGGTACACACCCAACTTCGCTGCCCGGTCAGCATCATGGGATACCTCCTGGTGCGCTGGAACAAGAATCGCAGCATCAGCCGCGAGGTGAAGGAGTACTACAGCAACGAGGAAGAAGTGAAGGCGCCATTGTTTCCCGTCAGCATCCGCGAGAGCGTAAGATGTACGGAGTCAGTCGCTTACGAGATGTCTTTATTTGAATACGCCAGCAACAGCCCCGTGGCGGACGACTACATGCGAGTGGCGGAATTTATGATTGGACGCAAGGCCAGGCCCAAGAGCTGGACGCCTGCCAAGTGGGGACAACTGGCGAACGCTGCCTACCAGCGCTTTATCCGCGAGCGGAGTATGTAAATATCTGGATATTCAGATACGGAACTACTCAAATTCTTACGTATCTAAATCTTCAAGCAGTAACGTTAAATCAGACGATACAAAACGATAAAAACTATGGCTATTAAGAAGAAAACGCTGAATATCAGCCGTGTAGCGGAAGAGGCTACGCGCAATTATGTGGCTCCGAAGCCTTTGGCAACCAACGAGGCGGTGCGTACGCAGATTGTCCAGGAGACGCCTGCACCCAAGCCTCTGCGCCGTGTCTGCACCATACAGAAGGTGGGCGGCTTCACATTCTTTACCGGCGAGGACGACCGCAACGCTTTGGATTACATCGCCTTCCGCCAGAAATACGAGAAGCAGAACATTGTCCGCGCTGCGCTCCACCAGTTCCTGAAGCAGCACTACAAGGAGGGTCAAGGCCTTGACGCTGAGTCTGTTCGCATCGTGGAGCAGTACGAGGACAGCGTCTACCAGTGGGTTTGACCTGCGGATGGGGTAGGGGAGAAAGCCCCTGCGTGTGAGCCTGGCGGCCGATGCTGGTTTTGTCAGGCCGCGGAGAGGGTGGGGGCGTCTTTGTATCAGCCGTGATTTCCTAGCTCAAAATGTTGTCATTCTACTCGTGACACGTCTGGTTGGTTGACGCGACACGTCGCATCTCCATTTTCGACGTGTCGCGTTTCCATTTTCGACGTGTCGCGTTTCCATTTTCGACGTGTCGCGTTTCCACTTTCGACGTGTTGCGTTTCCACTTTCGACGTGTTGCGTTTCCATTTTCGACGTGTTGCAATTTCTACTTAACAGTGTTGCAACTTGAAGTTTGTCACGATTTGTTTTCCGTCTGGAAACGTCTCTTCCTTCTTGCTGTCGTTCAATAGTTTCCGCTGCGAAGAGGAGTGTTTGATGATGAAGGGCGTCAGATTTGTTTGGGCCAAGACTGGGTTGAGTTGTGGCGACCTTTGGCGTTGGATTTCATCCGACCTTTTCTCGCCATGCCAAAGCTGAAGCAAGCTTCGCTTTAGTCATTTGGCTTAGCGAAAAGGTTCCTAAAGTCCGCACCTCCTTGGCAAGGTTTCGTCCTCATTGACAGCATATGGCAGACAGAACTGCTGCCCTTGCTACTATTGTACAACGCATCTGGTGCGGACTTTCAGAAGATTTTGTCCACGGAGACTAAGCCTTGAATCGCCTGAAGGCAAGCATGAGGCAGCAAAAGGAAGAAGTCTTCCGAAAGTCCGCACCAGCACGGGTCGGTTGAAGCAAATCGGTGCGAAGTTGGGGAACACATATTGCATTCAGGTGCGAAGTTCGGGAAGATTATACTCGACAAAGGTCATGTTTTAGGTGTCAAGGTGCGGACTTTGGGAACTTTTGGGGTTGCAAAACCCCTATTTTGGCCTTGTTGGTGCGGACTTAAGGTACATTTTGAAGCTTTTTTATCTGTTTCTGAAGGCAGATTGACGTCTCGTGTGCCACTTTTTCCCGAAGTCCGCACCTCATTGGGGCGTTTTGCACGGCTTGGTGCGGACTTTAGGAAGAAATATAATGAGAGGAGCAAAATGTGCCTGCAAGGCTTAACCCGCCCGTTCGGAGAGATTTGCCTCTGCGGGTTCGGGCGGATTTGCAATCCGACAGCACGTCGCATCCGGTGCCCGTTCGGGCGGATTTGCAATCCGGCCGGGGTTAATATAGGCATTTGTAATGCCATAACTCTATTATTGCCTTTATGTTTATTGCGGGATTGCAAATCCCTATATTCAATGCTGTCGGATTTCAAATCCGACAGAACGGAGCATCCGCTGCCGCCATTCTTCCTATCTGCTCCCCGTTCGGACGGATTTCAAATCCGACTGAACGGAGTCCCCTCATGTTTTTTCCTCTTCGGAGGAAAAATCGGGTGGGGCAGCAAAAAAATGTCCCCCTTGCCCATTGAAGGCGAGGGGGACATGAAGTGCAGATGGGGTCAGTTTACCATTCCTTGTTCCAAAGATTGACGTCTCTGTTCTCTTTGGTCAGGATGTCGTCCGGCGATTCGATGACGGCGTCGTCTGTGTCGTTGTTGATTGTCATGGAAAGCGCCATCATATTGTTTGTGCCAAGCTCTACGATGATAGAGGCAGGCTGCTGATATGTCTTTTTCATGAGATTGTCTTTATGATTAAGGTCCCTAAAGTCCCTAAGGTTCTTAAGGTTCTTAGGGTCTTTAGGGTCCTTAAGGTCATTATTTCAGGATTTTCTTTCCGTCCACGATGTTGATGCCTCTCTGCATCTTGCTGATGCGCTGACCGGCAAGGTTATAACATTTACCATTTAACGATTTACCATTTACGATTTCGTCAATTGCGGTAGCATCGTCGTCGTCGAAGCCATAGAAGGCCTTGATGCCAGAGGTTGTCTGCAGGTAAGCCTTGTAGGCAGGAATCTGCGTGCCGGCATTTACCTTATAGAAGCCGACGCCCTGTGCCTTGTTGGCGAGGCAGTACTGTGTGCCGTCGGAAGCAGTGGCCTCGGTGAAGAACTTCAGGTCGTTGCTTGTGCTCAGGGTCTTAGCCTCGTCGGTGTCGTTGTAGTAGTACTTGCCTTCCTCAGCCTTCACGATGAAAGCATTGTCCTTAGGCAGTTCGGTGACAGGCTCCAGATGCAGGTAAGTGCCCTTGTTCTGGCCTGCGTATGCCGTAACGCCTTCAGGAAGTGCAGCGACGTTGACCGTGGGAACGAAGGAAGCATAGCCTGCGCTGCCGACGGCGAGCTGATAGACATTGGGCTTGCTGCTGTCGAGGGTGGGATAGTTGTCCGTGCCGAGTGTCTGATACCAAACAGAGCCGAGTCCGAAGCAAACCTCGCCACTGGCAAGCTGCTCGGCAGTCACGATGGTGCAGGTGTTGTTGCTGTCGGTCTGCCCTCCGTATGGCTTGCTGGCGCTGCCTTCAAGTATGTAGTTGTTGGAGGTTCTGTCTGCATAATCTCGCAGCCAGCCGACAATGGCACCGCCATTGGTCGAATGTTCATAGTCAATCTCGCCAGTGTTCAGACAGTTCTCTATCTTTCCTCCTTGGTTCGCCCAAGTGTAAGCCAGGATGCCGCCTGCGTTACCTTCGCTGCACGAATAGGTGAGCTTGCCATAGTTTGCGCAGTTGCTTATCACACTGCCATCGGTCATATAGCCGACAACACAGCCAAAGCAATCTACCTTGTTGCTACCGCCGTTCATTTGGCCGGAGAAAGAGCAGCGTTCCACACGATTATACTTTTGCAGAGAACCAACTACACCGCCCACATGAGTGGAGCCGAGGCCTGTTCCTGTGGCATCGACGATGAGAGAAGAGTGTACGTTTTGTATGGTGCTTGATTCAGCCCAGGCAATGACACCGAGACCTGCACTGCTGCCTCCGTTGCCGTTGGCCGTAATCGTGCCTGCGATGCTGAAGTTCTTGACGGTAGCTCCGTCTACCTGTCCGAAGAGGCCTTGCCTGCCGCCGTCGTATGTGAGGTTGAAGCCCGTGATCTTGTGGTTCTGTCCGTCGAAGGTGCCCTTGTAGGGAGCGCTTTGTGTGCCGATGGAAGTAGTCCATGCGCTGCTCAAGGCTATGTCGGCCGTGAGCTTGCCATTGACAGTAGCTTTATTCTGAACTTTCTTGGCGAACCAGACAAGCTGTTTCTCTGTGCTAATCTGGTAATAGTCGTCGGTCAGCGTTACATAACTTTCATCGAGTTCACCGCAATAGGAGCAGATGCCGTCGACATAGGTGTGAGAGTCGATCTCAATGACGGTTTCAGTATTGGAATATCCTGTCTCGTCTTCATATAAAGTTCCGTCGCAATGCTTGTGTCCAGTCAGATAAACTCTGTCGGTGCCAAAGAGGTCAGGATAAGCGTCGCCGCCTTCGCCCAGCTTCTGATACCAGGCAATTGTGCTTAGGCCGTTGTTCAGCTTGTAGCAGAGTTCGCCGGAAGCGAGAGCAGCGTCTGCTACCATAGAAGGCTGGCCATAGGTTTTGTCCTCTGTTGAGTTGTCTGTGCCGCTTCCTTCTGTGTAGAAGCAGTCTTCGAAGTGTGTGCCGGTGCTGCGGCAGAAAGCCTTTGATACTTCTCCGCCATTCTTGACGATGCCGCTGTTGTAGCAGTTGAACACGTGTGACCCGTCACCGCCGGAGTAGCCAGAGATGGCACCGCCTTCTGCGTTAGAAGTAATGCTTCCCCTGTTGTAGCAGTTATAGATGAAGATGTGTGCTGCACTACTCATGTTCACACCGATGATGCCGCCGCCGTTCTTACCGTTGGCAGTAATGTCGGCCTCGTTGCCGCAGTTGAAGATTTTAGTCTCCTCGTTGCTTTTGCCTCCATTTGTACCGCCGGCAATACCGCCGACGTAGTTCTTGCCGATAACAGATCCCTTTACGATAACCTTCTCAATCATTACGCCATCCGTTATGACACCGAAGAGGCCCTGATACTCATAGCCGGGATTGTTGATGCAAAGTGTCACAGAATGACCTTGACCATCGAAATGGCCGACGTATGGATAAGTAGTACTGCCGATGGGAGTATATCCGTTTTGGATTTCAGATTCCATTGCTATGTCTGCAGTCAGCTTGGCATTTGCTGTAACGTTTCCGTCGTTTACGAAATGTGAGAACCAGTTGAGCTTAATCAGATCATCAATCTCATAGACACCATCCACGGGAGTCAGGTAATCTGCTTTAGCCGTGCCGCAGACGGTGCAAATGCCATTTTCATAAGAGTGTTCAGGAATGACAGATTCAGTGTTTGAATATGTAACCTCGCCTTCATACTTGTTGGGGCACAGGTATGTCGCGTTCTGATAAACGATTGCCTCTTCTCTTGCCTTGAGTACAGGATATGCGTCTTCGTCCAGCTTCTGGTACCAGGCAATTGTGCTCTGGCCGTCGTTCAGCAGGTAGCAGAGTTCGCCGCTTGTCACCTTAGTGTCGCTGGCAGTGAGGTTGTAAGTGTTGACGAGTGTGCCGCCGCCGCGCATGAAGGTGTCAGCATCGCCGCCCGTAATGGTGCCGATGTTATAGACATTCGTGAAGGTTGACTTGCTTCCGCCCGACCAGCCTGTGATAGCACCGCTTTCACGGCCCGAGGTCACATTGCCTGCATTGTAGCAGTTGAGCATATAGAAGTGTGCCATGCCAGACATGTTCACACCGATGAGACCAGCACCGTTGGCTTCGCTGGCAGTAATCTCTGCTTCGTTGCCGCAGTTGATGAGCGTGAGTTTCTTGCTATCGTCATATCCGTTGGAACCGCCGAGGATGCCTGCAACATAGCTGTTGCCCTTGACGCTTCCCTTAACGGTGACGTTCTTGATGGTTGCACCGTCGGTAGCAACACCGAAGAGGCCCTGATAGTTCAGAGTCGGGTTGTTGATGTTGAGGGTCACGTCGTGTCCCTGACCGTCGAAGGTGCCGATGTACTTGTTCTCTGTTGTACCTGCGGGAGTGTACTTGGCTGCGGAGAGGTCGGCATCAGTGGTGAGGACTGCATTGGATGCGGGATGACCGGCGTTGACGTACTGTGCCCACCAGAGCAGATTGCCTGCTTTCGTGAGTTGGAACACGCCGTCTACCTCTGTGGCCTCCTCGCCTGCGGCCTTACATACTGTGCAGACACCGTCTTCGCCAAAGGTGTGTGGGTCAATGACAGACTCGTTTGTATTGCCCAGAACGACATCTCCGCCCTTAGGGGTCACGCCGTCGCACAGGAAAGTGCCGTTGGCATAGACCTTCTGGCTTGAGGAGAGGGGGGAGGGCAATGCGTCGGTGTCGAGTGTCTGGAACCAGTCTTCACCGCCAGATACTTTGTTGTTCAGCTTGTAGGTCATCTGGCCGTTAGCCAGTTCTTCGTTGCTTGCGTCATTGAAGCAGTTGATGACGCTGGGGTTGTTACGACCCCATTCAGCGTTGCCTCTACTAGTACCAGTCTTCCAATTGATGTCGGCCACAATGAGACAGTTCTTGATGGTTGTGCTTGCACCAGCGTTGCACCAGCCTGCGATGCCGCCGCAACCATCGCGATTGGGGGCATTGATTTTTCCGTAGAAGGCGCAGTTCTCGATGGTAGAGGCATCGTATGTCACAGAAGCAATGCCGCCGATGGTGCCGTCGTCGTTCTGGGAGTCGACAATCTCGACAGCACTGATGCAGTTGTATATCTTGTTTCCATCGCCTTTCAGCAGTCCGCAGATGCCGCCAATCTGGTTTCTGGTCGTTGCGGTTATCTTTCCTGCTACTTTGAGGTTGTGTATCGTGCCATTAACAGTTCCGAAGAGGCCGAAGCGTGTACTATAAGTTGTCATGTCGATGGTGATGGTGTGGTTTTGTCCGTCGAACTCACCATTGAAGGCGTTGCTTTCAAGCAAACCGATACATGCTGTGCTGCCGTCTTTGTATGCAGTGTAGTCGATGTCGTTTGTCAGTTTCACCTTATACTGGTCTCTGTTGACACTGCATTTGCACATAAGTGCGAGTTTATTCAACTCTTCTGCCGTGCTGATATATATGTATCCGTCGGCCTCTGCCGTCAGTGGGTTGATGTCCGTTTTTGACCAGGAAAGCGTGCCTGCATTCGTGTCGAGGGTAATGGTGTAGGTTGTCCATTCGGTGGCGGTGGGGTTCCACTTCGTGTCGTCTCCGGAGGTTTTGTATTTGTCTGTGCCAGTGTCTCCCATTGCAAAGTTTGCGCTTGATGGGTGATAGGTGGGGTCGACATAATTTTCGCCGGAATTGATTTTGAAACCTTCGTTTCCATGTTTGAGTGGACCTGTCCATACAAAGACACCTGGACTTGTTTCCGTCATTTTTGTTAGTTGACGTTTATCGCCAGTAACCCAGCCGATGCTGGTGCCGTCACCGACAAGATACTTTTCGTCCGCCAGGACACTGCTTGCCAGGCACAGACACATGGCAAATAGCATTAGTAATCTCTTTTTCATGTTAGTTAGAATTTTGGTTAATAATTGAGTATTGTTAATTATATTCATTATGCAAACAATTGCGCTGCAAATATATATTTTTTATAAATACTACCCCCCCCCTTCCGCTTGTTAAACTTTGTTAATGCCTCCAATAGTTGCAAGAACATCTTACGTTTTGTCACAAAACCACATACGAGGCAGAAGGAATAAAGGAGTTAAAGGGAATGAATGCGGAAGATAGCAAGGGGGCTTGCCCCCTTGTTTGTCACGGCATGTTTGGACTTTGTTACAAGGGGGCTTGCCCCCTTGCTACATTCGTTTGACTCCCGAAGCCTCAATTATATTATATATAATGTATAGGGCTGGTTGAAGTTCTGCGGAGAAGTTGCCGGAGTTCTGCGGAGAAGTTGTCGGAGTTCTGCGGAGAAGTTGTCGAAGTTGACTGAAGTCGAGCTGAAGCTTCTCTGCAGAAGTTTTGGAACTTGTCTGGAGTGGGTTTCAGGGCACAAAATGAAGTATCGCGCTGCAAGCCGGGTGGTGTTCTCCGAGATGACTCGGGGTGTGCGCCCTGCTTGCAGTGCTTCACTTCTGATAAACCTCATTATTAACTTCTGAAACAATTGAATCTCATCCGCCCTTTTCTCGCCATGGCAGAATAAGCAAGTTTACTCTGCTCATCTGGCTTAACGAGAAGGTCACTTCGGTTCGCTTGACCTGTTTTTTAGAAAAGTGTTTTCATGGCATCAGACTTTCAAAGGGAAAAATGATGTTCTACTCTCTTTTCTTCTTCTTATTTCTGGTATTAGTTAGGTTAAGATTCGTGCTCTTGTATCAGAGCCCTTATTATATGCGTTGCGCAAATGTTTGTGCAAAAGTATGAAGTTTTTCGTTACCCTCCAAAAAAAAAGTGGAAAAAGTTTGTTTATATTGAAAAATTTCCTACATTTGCACAATGAAAGCGGAATATATGCAAAATTCAATGCCATGAAAACGCTGAAATCAGCGGTTTTCCATAAAAAATATAAAAAACCTTTCGGAAGTTATAATTGGAAGTAAAAATGGAAGTAAACTCGCTACGCTCATGGATAAAGGTAGCAAGGGGGCTTGCCCCCTTGTTCGGGCTCATCATGTTCGGACTCTGTTACAAGGGGGCAAGCCCCCTTGCTATCTTCGCATAACTCCATTTTTATAACTCCCGAAACTTAAAAATATAAAAAACGAAACTTCAAGTCACAGATATGGGTAGAAAGACATTGGAAGACATCTCTCAGTTGACGGGCATCTCGAAGACCGTCATTTCGCGCGTCTTGAGCGGGAAGGCTGCTGAGTACAGGATTAGCAAGGCCACGGTGGAGCGGGTGTTGCGGGTCTGCGAGGAGGAACAGTACAGGCCGAACTACCTGGCTCAGCTGCTGAGAGGTCAGGCTTCGAAGACCATCGGACTGATACTGCCGAGGCTCGACTATGAGTTCTTCGGCAAGCTGTCGTCCACCATCATCGCCGAGGCTCACCGGCACGGCTATACGGTGATAACGATGTTGTCGCTGGATGACCCTCAGCAGGAGGCCGAGGCTATCGATACGCTCATCAGCCGCCAGGTGGAGGGCATCATCATCTCGCCCAGCAGCCCTTCGTCGGAGCTGCTCAGGGAGGTGTCGCAGGAACTGCCGCTCGTTCAGATAGACCGCTACTTCGAGGACGAGGGGCTGTCGTACGTCTCCACGAACAACTACGAGGGTGCACGGACGGCTGTGAAGTACTTGGCCGACATGGGGCACAAGAATGTCCTGTGCCTGCAGGCTGAACTCGATGTCATGCCCATCAAGGAGCGTGTGCGCGGAGTGCTCGATGCTGCCAGGGAGTACGGCATCAACCTGTCGGTGAGTGACGACCTCACGGAGGAGAAGAGCTTCGCGGCAACGATGGAAGCCCTCAACTCCCCCCAGCCGCCTACGGCTATCTTCTCCCTCTCGCTGCATTGCCTGTCGGGAGCGGTGCTCGCTATCAATAAGAAGGGGATGTTCATCCGCGACGACATTTCGCTCATCACCTTCGACGAATCGCGTCTCATGGATTATACGCGGACAACCATCACCCGCGTCGTGCAGCCGGTGGAGAAGATGTGTACCGCAGCATTCCAGGTGCTCAGCCAGAGTATCACTGGGAAGAAGCCGTGCCAGGAGAGGATGCTCATAGAGCCAGTCTTCCTGGAGCGCACCTCGGTGAAAAGACTTTTGTGATTATCCGCATTCGTGGTACATTAATGGTGATTCATGTTTAACATATATTGCTGTCCGGGGAAATCATGCAGGCATCTAAAGCCTGGAAGGCTTCACCATGAGTAACCGGGGGCGAAGCCCTCGGAAAGCGTGGATGAACTTCTCCCTGCTGCCTGGAGGGCAGTACTATGAGATGCCGAGGGTACTGCCTTCCAGGCAGGGGCAGTAAGGTGGTCTCTGTGTTCAGTCCGAGGGCTTCGCCCCCGGTTACTCAAAGTGAAGCCTTCCAGGCTTGAGATGCTTTCCCGACTTTACTCAGCTAAAGCAGTTAAGTTGTTTTTAGCGGACAGCAATTGTTTTTTGCCTTTTTGAAGCCCTGCGAGTAAAAATCTTGCCGAAATGCTTTGGATGTAAAGGAAAAAAACGTAACTTTGTAGGCGTGATGATACATTATTAACCTATTAAAAAAGAAAAACCATGACTTACAAGATTATCGACATCGAGGGTGTAGGCGAGGCTTATGCTCCGAAACTCATCAAGGCAGGCATCGCTACTGTTGCACAATTGCTCGAGAAGGGTGCCACTCCCAAGGGCCGTGCTGCCCTGGCCGATGAGACCGGCATCAGCGAGAAGCTCATCCTGAAGTGGACCAACCATGCCGACCTGTTCCGCATCAAGGGCGTGGGTCCTCAGTTTGCCGAGCTGCTGGAAGCTGCCGGCGTGGATACCGTGAAGGAGTTCCGTCATCGTGTGGCCGACAACCTGGCTCAGAAGATGCTGGAGACAAACGAAGCCAAGAAGCTCGTGCGCCGCGTTCCCTCTGCAAAGGAACTGGTGAAGATGATTGAGCAGGCTAAGGCTCTCAAGCCCGTGATGACATACTAACGAGACATATTGCAATATGTCTGGGGGTGTGTCAAAACACAATAAATATAATAAAACAACGGATTTCACGGATTTTCTTATGTGCTGATTATCAGCATGGCCTTAATCCGTAAAATCAGTGTAATCCGTTGTCGTTAATTATGGCACACCCCCTTTTTGTCTGTGCACTGGTGCTGACAGTTCCTTCCCGTCTATAGGATAAGGTTTTGTCAGTCAGTCTTCCTTGTGTTATTGCTTCTTTGAGAGTTTCTCGAACTCTTTCCGGGCCTTGTCGAGCTGCTTCATGAAGTCCTTGTTGTTCATGAGTGCAGGCAGAACGAGTGCGCCCACCATCTGGCCGGCCTTGACGTCGCTGTAGTGATGGAAGCCCACTATCCAACGGCTCTCGCCAAAGTCAAGGCCTCGCTTGTAGAGCTGGTTCTGGCGTTCGGGGTTGATGCATGCCAGCACCATCGATACGGCGACGCCGGTGGCGCTGTGGCCTGAGACGTAGCTGCCGTTGTGGCGAAGATGCTCCTCAGCCTCGGGAACAGGCGTAGGCTCATTGTAGAGAGCATAGGGACGTGTGCGCTTGTAGAGATTCTTCGTGCAACGTGTGGCATAGCTGCCGGCATCTTCCTTCATCGTGGCGATGAGCTTGTAGATTTCCGGCGTGTCTTCCTTCGAGAGCTTCATGCCGAAGGCTTCGGAAAAGACCTCCAGGATGTTGTCGGTGGAAGTGTTGGCATCCTTGACGGCCTGCTTGCCGCGAGGCGTCTCGCGGAGCGTCTTGCCGTACTGGTACATGTGGAAGTCCTGTTCGAAGAGCAGCGACCCGAATGCTGGCGGCGGGCCGATGAAGGTGGTGTCCAGAGGTGCCTGCTCCTTGGTCAGGTAGTGGTTGGATTGTCCGTAGCATACGATGGCTGCGAACAAGAGTGCTGTGATGGTAAACAGTCTTTTCATAAAGTTGAAAAAGTTAAAAGAGCCTCCTCTAAATCTCCCCCTAAAGGGAGAGACTTTATTATTGTTTCAGGCTTGTTATTGTTTCAGACTTGCTTTGATGGCCTTGAAGTCGTCAGTGGCGATGGCATTCATCCTCAGCGATTCCTTGTTCACCTTGATGTAGCCTTCCTCCATCGGACAGTCGAAGCCGAGCCCCTGCTTTGCCCTGTCGCTGATGGGGACGTACCAGTACATGTCTGTCTCCAAGGCGATGGTGTACTTCTCCAGATAGCTGTCTGTGAGTACGTTGATGTACTTGACGTTCTCGTCGGGGTGTGCTGCGGGGGAGATGCGGAAGTGGCATTCCTCTCCTTTCAGGAGGGGGAGTGCGATGTCCTTCTGCGGCATGACGTACCAGACGAGGCCTTGGTCCATGTCCGTTATCTGTATCTCCTTGTCGCTATGGTTCGTCACGATGAGGTCCACCATCAGCGTCTTCAGTTCACGTGCCTGAGCGTAGGCATCGGCCGATGCTGCTGCCAATCCGCCCGAGGCATATTGTCCTTCAATGGCCCCCACGATGTAGCCTCTTGACTTCCCCCGGATGAGTTGCACGTCCGAGAAGGTGCTGGCTCCAACCATCAGTCCTGATGCCACGCCGGTCCATCCGGCAGCTCTCTTGGCCTGCTTGATGGCTTTCACCAGGTCGGGCGATACCTCTTGGTGAGCAATGGCAAACGAGACCAGCCTGTCCCTGGAGTCGAGCTGGAGCAGATGTTGGCGGCCAGAGAGGGAGTCTATCTGCCCATTCTCGATGGCAAGGATGCGGTTGTAGTACGTCGGGATGTAGGTCGTCTTGGCTTGCAGCCCGAGAGGCAGAAGGGCAAGTAACGCGATGAGATGGAGAGTTTTCATAAAAACATAAACGTTAGTCGCTGGCGAATTTACGACTAAATGCCCAAACAGCCAAACAATTGAAGAAAATTCTTTGCTTAGGTCCGCCACTTAAACCCAAATGCAGGCATCTAAAGTCTGGAAGGCAGTACTACGAAGTGGAATGGGTACTGCCTTCCAGGCAGGAGCAGGGAGGGCTTCGCACATTGTCCGAGGGCTTCGCCCCCGGTTACTCATAGTTAAGCCTTCCAGGCTTTAGTAGCCGGAGTCCTCAAAGTGAAGCCTTCCAGGCTAGTTGTCCCTCAAGTCCTCTATTGACCAATGGGGGGTAAACGCCCCAACCCTTCCCTAAAAGGATGTCTGGGGCTTGAAGTCTCTCCCTTTAGGGGGAGATTTAGAGGAGGCTTTATCTCTTCAAAATCTTCTTGCCGTCCTTGATGATGATGCCCTTGTAGCCAGAGCCCACCTTCTGTCCGGCGAGATTGTAGGTAGAGTCCTTAGAGTCCTTAAGGTCGTTAGAGTCCTTAATGTCGTCTATGCCGTCGATGATGGTCTGGGAATACTTGCTGATGATGACCCAGTCGTCCTTGATGGTCTGTCCGTTGGCGTCCACGATGCCGCTGTTGTAGTCCTTGAGATAGGCTTTGAAGGGATAGCCGATGTAGAGTCCGTCGTTGAGTACAAGCTGGGAGCCCTTGAATGCGCTTTGTGCGCCCTTCATCATGACGAGGGTACCCTCACCGTGGATATCCGTGTTGCCCCTGATACCGTATTGTATGGTGCCTTCAGCCTTTACCTTTAGGCTGCCACTGATGGAGAGTCCATAGGAGGAGTAGATGCCATTCACCCGTCCCTTGCAGTCGAGCGAGCCAGTTCCCAGGATGCCGCCTTTGTATAAGAAGATGGCGTTGGCATTTCCGCTCTCAATATAGACATTGCCATTGACCGTTATTGCAGCATCGAAACTGGTCTCGATGCCATTTTTGCTTGTGGTGATGATGTTGACGGGGTCAGGGCCGAGGACGATGTTACAAACGCGCCCCATGTTGTAGAACTTGATGCCGCATTCGCCTTCGGGAGCAGTGATGTCCACGCCGCTGAGGTTGAGCGTCTGGCTGATGGCATCGTAGTTGATATATCCATTCGTGGTGTTTTTCTTCACACTGGACAGATAGGAGAGGTCTTTTTTGTCGTACGAAGTGACCTCATTCTCTCCTATCCTGACGTTAAGGAGCTGTGCTCCGGTATATTCATCGCAAGGAGCGATGTGGTAGTTCCAGCCAAAGTAGGAAACAGAGCTTGCCGTCCAGCTGTCGCAGATGTTGTCGGGCATCGTGTTCACGCCGCCGTTGATGTATATCTCTCCGCGGTCGGTGTAGTCCCTGCCTGGCAGGGAATTGAGCGTACTGCTCATGTTGCTGTCGATCCAGTTGTTCCTCATGTCGACGTACTTAATGGCAGGCGTGTTCTTGAAGTTGATGATGCTGAGGCTGTTCTTTGAGCAGTCGAGGTTTTCCAGACTGCTGCATCCGGTCAGGTTCATGCTTGAGAGCTGGCAGCTGGAGCAGTTCAGCTTGATAAGGTTCGGTAGGTTGAGCGTGAAACTCTTTATAGGGTTGCCGGAGCAGTTAAGCTCCACCAGGTTCGGGAAGTACTTCAGGCCCGTAAAGTTGCTTGCCGAGATGTTTGATGCGTCGATGACCTTCGGGTCTTCAGCCTCGCTGGCTCCGAGCTTGCTGTCAGAGTTTGTGTCATACTTGCTCTTCACGAAGTTGCGCAGGTTGGTGTCGGGGAAGGTTGTGCTGTTGATGGGGATGAAGGTTTCCATCTTGACGCTTTGGCAGACGGAGCCGTTCTTTAGGAAGGTCTGGGATACTGCCGAAAAACTTTCGCCAAAGCGGAAAATCATGTCGCTGCCCAGTGTGAATGCGCCGAGTTCTGTTGCTGCCTTCCCGCTCGACTGTGTACAGTTGAATTCTATGATGCTGCCTGATACGGTTAGCGATGCGATGCTCCTCAGGCCTGTCTCATAGCCTATAGACTGAAAGTTAGAGTTGGTGATGGTGACGTTCTCCTTTCCGTAGCCATAGAGACCGGTGCTTTTTGTGGCATACAAGCTGATTTTGGCATCCTTGATGGTCAGCGAGGCGCCGCTGGCTACGGTGAGTGCGTCCTCGTCGCCTCCCTGGATGTTGGTAAAGAGCCTGTCGGCTATGTCGTCGCCAGACGTGATGGTGGTATTGGCATTGAGGCGTACAGGCGAAGCGTCCTCAGCCTTCAGCAGGTTAGAACCGATGAACACGATGGTCAGTCCGCTGCAGCTCTCGTTCAGGATGGCACGGTTGCCGCTGCCGGTGCGCTCTATCTTGACGTTGCAGACCGTCAGTGTCTTCGTGCTGGGAGTGTAGCGCACGTAGAAACTCTTGGAGGTGTCCTTGGCCTTGATGTTCGAGCCGGTGACGTTGGAATAGTTGTCGGAGTTGACGCTCACGCCGCCAACCTTGATGCCGTAGTAGTCGGCTCCCATTGCTGTCTGTGGCACAAACGTTGCAGCAAATACCAAGACGAAAAGGTGTAGAATGTGTTTCATAAGATATGATTTTAAGTGGTTAATGAAATGATAATATGTGCACAAAGTTATGAGTAAATAGTTAAATGAGCAAGTATTATTATCGTTTTTCTGCTGCAAAGGTACGATTTTTGTTCGGAACGACACTTGTTAAAATCTTCCAAAATACCGAATTTAGCGATGAAATGGAGGGAAATTAATAATAAAAAAAAGTGAGAGATGAAGACTCCTTTACTCCTTGACTCCTTAGAAAAAAGCCCTAAGGAGTCAAGGAGTATGAGGAGAGCAGTCTCACTTCTTTAACAGTTTTCTGCCGCCTTGGACGACGATGCCCTTGTAGCCGCTACCTACCTTCTGGCCAGCCAGATTATAGGTAGAGTTGTTAAGGTCCTTAGAGTCCTTGAGGTCCTTAATGCCATCGATGTAGTCCTGGCTGCAGATGACAACCCACTGGTCTGTGATGTTGTTGTCGTTGGCATCCAGGATGTAGCCATACGGTATCCACATGTCTTCTTCTACCAAGACATCCACGATGCCGCAGTGTGCGCCTTCGGGCAGACCAAGCACCAGTCCGTCGCTGAGCGAGAGAACGGCTTCCTCGCTGTCTGCTCCGTAGATTTCTACGGCTCCCTTTGCGCCCTTGAGCATGACGACGGTCTCTGAGCCGCTGACAGCAAGGGGATAGAAGCTCCAAAGAGCACTTCTCGTTTGGCTGTCGGCAGTCACCTTGGCACCTCCTTCGATGACAAATGATCCATTGAGAGCCTCGAATTTTGATGTCACGCTGAGTGAGCCAGGACCTGTTATCGTAAATGATGCGTCGCTATAGATGCCAAAGCCTTCGGGGACTTCTATGCTGTTCTCGCCTTCGAGCTTGATGATAACCTCGTCAATCTCTGTCGAGAGTCCCTCGCCCTCTGCCTCGATGTCGGCGCCGTTGAGCGTCAGCGTGTTCGTCTCTGCATCGTAACTAACCGTGCCGTCGCCAAGGACGTCCGCCTGATTGAGGCTCGTCACTTGCGTGCCTGCGATGAAGATTTCGTAGCTCTCGACAGACACAGGCGCGCCAATCACGACCCATTCGCCCTTGATGGGCTCGCCCTCGGTATTGACGATGTTGCCTTTCCCTTCGTCGTAGTAAGCTCCTTCGGGCAAACCGATGACAAGGCCGTCTTCAAGCGTGGGTTCAGATCCTGTGTATGCTGTACGGCCTCCCTTCATCATGACGACTGTTTCCGACCCGCTCACGGTCATGTGCATTGAGCTTATGCCATATCCATTTTCGTCTCCTTCTGCCTGAATCTGTGCATTCCCGACGATATTCAGGTCAATCTCTGCATAAATGCCGTGAATGCCTTTTACAAAGAGCGAGCCTGGTCCTTCAATGCTTATATATTGAGAGTGGATTCCAATTTGGTCGCTTACAATAGTATTATTACCAATAAGTTTAATATTGTTGTTCCAACTGTTAATGCCATATACAGAATAAGCCTCGATGTTGGCTCCATTGAGTGTCAGGGTGCTTGTCTCTGGGTCATAGCTTACGGTGCCGTCGCCAAGGACGTCTTCTTGATTGAGGTTAGTCACCTGTATGCCTTTGACGTGTAGGTCGTATTTGTTCACCTTCTGGATTGTTACCCAAGATGTTACGATGTCGTTGCGACGGCCTGCACAGATGGCGAGTTTGGTCAGATTGAACGAAGCGCCTGCAGGCTGAGTTATCTCGAGTTGGTCGTTCAGGTTAAGAGCTGTGCATCCGAACGAACCATCGCCGCCCTTGGCCTTCACGATGGTCTCTTCGCCGCTGATGGTTGTGATGCCTGCCATGATGCCAATCAAGTCTCCCTCGGCCGATACCTGTGCGCCATCAAGAATCTGCAGCGGTTTGGGCTGATTGTTTCCTATAGCATAGATGCCGTACATGGCAGTGATGGAGAGCGAGCCAGGGCCTTCGATGAAGCCTTTGCCCTTGAACCAGATGCCTTTGCTTGTGCCATTCAGCGACCTTGTGCAAGTGATGGCGCTGCTGCCCTCGAGTTTGATGTGGAGTTCCTGCTCAGCCTCAATGCCGCTGCCGTCACCGCCGTCGATGCTGGCATCGGTGAGTGTCAAGGTCAGTGTCTCGGGGTCGTAGCTTACTGTGCCGTCGCCCAGCACGTCTTTATTGTTGTGGTTCGTAACCTGTGTGCCAGCGACAGTAATGCCATAGTCCTCGGTGTACTGAATGGTTACCCATTCGTCCTTGATGACATTGCCGCTGGCATCCTTTATCTCGCCATCGACATACTCGGCGCCTTCGGGCGTGTCTATCTTGAGGCCATCGTTGAGGGTGAGGCTGGTCGATGCTTTGAAGGTGCCGCGGGCATCAGGTCCGCACTTCATCCTTACGACAGTATTCTCGCCACTGATGGTTGTCTCCTGTCCATTGATGGCATATTGCGTCGAACCCTCTGCCGTCACCTTTGCGTCGTCGCTGATGAAGAGCTTCGACAGATGAGCATCGATGCCATATTTTCCGTTGACATAGAGCGATCCAGGGCCTTGGATGTAGCAATATTTGGAGGCAATGCCGTATGTCGTGCTGTTGATGTTGTTCTCGCCTTCGAGCTTGATATAGAGGGTCTTGCCTGCATTGATGCCTGCTTCAGAGCCAGCCTCGATGTTGGCATTTGTGAGGACGAGCGTGCCAGCGCCACCATTGAACGCAGGTTCTTGGAAGACAACGGTCGTGTCGCCCAGCACAGCATGCTGATTGGCATTGCTTATCCTTGTGCCTGCCACATAATAGTTATACTCGCGCAGCTTGCCGATGACGACTTCCTGCCCCTTAATATAGGTTCCTTCTGCACTCTTCAAGTATTTATTTTCGAAATGTGCTCCTGCAGGTGCAACTATGATGTTGTCATTTTCCAGGACGAGATTGTCTGCATAAAGAGGATAAACAGTCTCGTCCACGTTTGCTTTGATGCGAAGCTCTGCATCATCCTTGACATAGAGTGTGCGGTTGGCGATACGGATACCATATTCTGGAGCACCACTCTCTGCCACTACTCGTGCCACACCGCTTAAGGTAAGATTTCCTGTTTCTATATTAATAGCCATGCCATCTGTGCTGACGATATTCAGCTTTTCGCTGTACCAATAGTCCTCTTTTGTCGTGATTGTAAGAGAACCTCCACTGGAATGGTCGTAATAGTAAATGCCATCATCCTTAGAAAAGATGTTGACAGGGTCTTGTCCTAGTTCAATGATGCGGTGTTCATTCCAGCAGTCGAGATTGATGCCAATGCCGTTCGTGTTCACAATATCCACTCCGTTCAAGCGGAGAGTGCCTGTAGCGATGTCGAACTTAGCATAGCCGTCCACGCAGTTCTTTGTGACGTTAGGCAATACGGTCAGGTCGTCGGCATTGGCGGAAGTAACCATCGTGCCGCCAAGTTCTATCTCGCAAATGATGTTGCCCTCATCGTCGATGCCAGCCATTATGACATTCCATCCCTTGTTCTTCGCAATGTTTGCCTGTTCGCCGGTGCAGACGTTGTCGTTCGATGTGCTAAAGCATACAGTGATCGTGTATTCGATATCTTTGTTCCATGCGCCTTTTATCACGGTTGGCAAACTTTCCATTGTCTCGGTCATCATAGCATCGATGCGGTTACGGCTGATGTTTATCTTATGAAGAAAATCGTTGCAATGGGAAAAGTCGATGTATGTGAGCTGGTTGGAAGAGCAATCCAGTTCGTCACCGATACCTTGGGAAATGTCGAGCCGTGTCAGTTTGTTATGTGAACAGTTTAACTTTAGTAGCGAACGGTACCGTTTCTCCTTTATAACGTTGAGGCTGGTCAGTTGGTTACTATGACAATCGAGATCCTGAAGCTGAGGAAGCTTCGAGACATCCAATGACGTGAGATTATTGTTGGCACATTTGAGTGTCTCCAAGTATGGAAAGTGTTCGATGCCTTTGAGCGATGTAAGTCCTTTGTTGCTCACGTCTATTATATTGTTAAAGTAATTTGAGTTTGCTTCCCCTAGGTACGTGAGTCGTCCGTCTTTGTTCTCATCGAAATTCTCGCTGACATAGCTGCGGAAGGTATCGTCCGGGAAGTTTGTCTCATTGATGTCAACATAGTCGGTTATCGAGATCTTTGTTGCCACAGAATAGTCGCTTGAGTTAAGGAAGTTCAGTGTGCCATTGTTGTAGAATGTGTCGGTGAGGTACATTGTGCGCCCGACCATACGGAAGTCCTGCAGGTTATTGGCGGCAGCATTCTTGCCGCTAAGACTCAAATAACTGTTCTGTATGTCAAGAGTCACAAGGTTATTTACGCCGTAGATTCCTGATGCATCTATAAGGGCATCATTGATAAAAAGCCTTTCTGTGCCTGTGCTTCCCTCGAAGGCATTGCTGTTAGTTGCAGAAACAGACAAGTAAATATCCTCTAATGTCAAAGTTGCACCGTTACCTATGGTAATGGCATCTTCATGGTTGCCGTAGATTTTCTGCGGATCGCCATACTTGCCTTCATCGCATTTGATTGTGGTATTGGCGTTGAGACGTATAGGCGAAGCGTCTTCGCCTGTGATGTAATTATATTTTTCAAACACGATGGTTAGTCCATCGCAGCTCTCGTTCAGGATGGCACGGTTGCCGCTGCCAGTACGCTGAATCTGAACACAATTCAACCTGAGCGTCTTGGTTTCGGGGTCGTAAGTTACTGAACCTTCTGCAGCGGGTTCACCAGGACCGTTATAACGCCAGATGTTACTGCCAGTAATGTTGTTGCAGTTATCGGAGGTGACGCTTACGCCGCCAACCTTCAGGCCGTAGTATTCGGCACGCGCTGCCTGAGGCACGAAGCATGCCAGCATCAACAAGAGAGAAAAGAGTTGAAGTTTCTTCATAATGGTAGTATTTAAAGTTAATAATGTTAATGCAAAGATATGTTTTTTTGCTTAAGACGCAAAATGTTCCGCAATCTTTTCTGCTGCAAAGGTATGACTATTTTCTAGAAGGCCACTTGTTAAAATCTTCCAAAATCCTTGTTATTTTCTTCCAAAATACCGAATTTTGCGATGAAATGGGCAGAAAATGCGCATTCATGTCCCTGCCAATTCCAAGCGATACTACCTCTTTGGGCAAAGAGTACTACCTCTTTGGGCAAAGAGTACTACCTCTTTGTACAAGGAATACTAATTCCTCGGCCGATGAATACTAATACTTTGGCCGATGAATGCTAATACTTTGGCTGATGAATGCTATTTCCTTCGCTATGGTTGTGGAATGGCAAATGGTCAATTTCCTGCCCCTTGATGTCGTAGCTGCCCCAGGGCGTGCTGATGAGCACCTTCCCTTTTCGTGCCACCTTGCGGATGGGACTGTCTTGGTTGGCGAGTGGAGTGCTGACGGCATCTGCGTCGGGCGTCACGATGAGGCGCATCGTGGCTGTCGAACCGCCGTCGAGGGAAGTGGCGGTGATGGTAGTGGTGCCGGCACCCATTAGCTCGACGATGCCGCTCCTGACGGTTGCCACGTCCGCGTTGCTGCTTTGCCAGCCAACGCGCGTGTCGGTGACTTTCGAAGGCAGCAGCGTCGGCTTGATGACGAGTGTGTCCTGTGTGCCCAGCTGCACCGTGCGCTCCTGCCAGGGCAGGGTCATCGATGTGGAGACGATGGGCGTGTGTTGTCCCGTCCGACGGTAGATGTAGGGCAGGGGGAGCGTCTTGCTCGTGTAGTTCCAGAAGCGGGGATAGCTTCCCGAAGGTGCGTTGTAGCGCAGCGTGCCGTACTTGGTGTTGGTCGAGGCAATGGTGGCGCCGTCGTAGCCCAACGTGATGTCCCATGTCATGATACCTTCGTCCCATGCCAGTGCCTGCGCCTTCGTCGCACCGAGCTTGCGGCCGTACTGGTCGGTCAGCTGCCAATGGCTGCCGCTGGCATCGTGGCTCAGCGTGAAGAGCTCCACGTCCGGCTCGCTGACATCCGTAGTGGAGCTGATGCCGATGGCGTCCAGGTAGTGACTTGTCTCCATGCCGTCGATGTCGGAAGCCGCGTCGCCCGAGCGGTAGAGCATCACGACGTCGCCCTCCGCAAGCTTGCCCTTTGCCTCCACCTTCTCGAAAATCCAGCCCATGGGCGACTCTGTCTCTGCCGCACCCTCGTAGTCGAGCGTCAGGCTCCTGAGGTAGATGCTGCCTTCCTGCGTGCCGCCTTTGATGGTGATGGACAGGTCGCCTTGGATGGGACGCTGCTCCGTCATCGTCCGCATGATGTCGGGGTAGATGCCCAGGTCCTTGCTTACCCACATGCCAAACCATTCCTCGTCGGCATAGTCGCAAGTCCTCTGGCAATAAATTTCGCCCATTTCATCGGATATTTTCAGTGACAGACTGCCCGAAGAATTGTTGGAGCACATGGCAAGGGTAAAGGCTCGGAGCGTACAACCGTCCCACCCTTGGAGCAGGAAGGTTGCCTCCCGGCCCCGGGGAATCTGGTTGTAGCGGTTGCCCGTCGTGGCGCCATAGTCGTTCCAGAACGTCATGATGCTGCCCGAGGGCTGCCGGCCGAAGGATTTCATCACAAAGTCCTGCTTGTCCTTGTCGAAAGAGTCGATGCAATAGGTCACTTCCTCTGCCCACGAAGCCATGCAGCTGAGGGCGAGGAGAAGGGTGGAGATGTGTTTCTTTAATGATGTCATGGTATGGAAAGTTAAGTGTCAGAAGCCCGACCAGAACTGTCGCCAGTATTTCTTGGCGAGGTCGTCCCAGCGGCCGATGGTGGCATGGAAGAAGTCGGCCGTGTAGCCATTGAGGAAGGCTGTTCTGTCTTTCTCGTCGGTGTTCCACCAAGTCTGCTCCACGAAGGATTGTTCGCGTCTGCCTTTGTCGAGGAAGTATTGCTGTCCGCCCTGTATGGAAGTGCGCGTTTGTCCCCATTTCATCGAAGAAATTCGGTTAGCCTCGCGGTAGTGCCAGAGTGCCGCATCGTCCCTTTTCCTATGCTGTCCGCACACACCCAGCATCATGGGCAGCTCCGTGCATCCAGCGAAGATGGGGAAACGGGGCGACTGCCCGGGGTTGTCAAGCGCTATCCAGCAGACGCCGCCTATCTCGTCGGGCATCCACGAACGCAACTGAATGACCGTGCTATATGCACACCACGATACGCTGACCGTGCGTATGTTGGCCATCGTGCTGTCGTTCAGCAGCCCGGCATAACGGCGTATCTCGTCGGGGCGCATCCAGGGATTGCTTATCGAAGGCTTGTTTCCCTTGAGTTTCACCTCGCCATTGCCCTTCGAGAGCGAGTCTATTTTGCACGACAAGCTTAGCTCCGTCCCTTCATAATATGAGGCGAGCAGCTTCGAAACCTTCTCCACGGAAACCTTCTCCTTAGGCTTCACCGAGAGCGGCAATTCGTCCATTTCATCGGAGAAATTGGCATCTGGAGCCAGCTGCTGCATGATGTAAAGCTCGCGCACACTGTAGTTTTTCGGCTCGTCGAAGTAGTTGCCGCCCGAATAGGCCTTCCAGAAGGAGAACTCCCCCGTGCCGTCCCAGAGCCCGAGCTCTTTGGCAACGCTGAAGACATTGCTCGACGCCATGAAATGGTCTGTGTCATTGAGGTCGATTCGGCCTATGCGAGAGATGTTGGCACTAACGGCTATCTCGTCGTCGGGAATGCGTTGTGCCGCCCAAACGCCACCGATTTGCTTCGGTCCCTCACCGAATACTTCGAAGATCCATACTTCCTTCTGGTCGGCAATGGTGAGGCATTCGCCGCTGTCGCCATAGCCGTATTGCTTGATGAGGCTGCCCATGAGACGGATAGCCCCGCGAGCTGTCGTGCAACGCTCAAGGGCGATGCGTTGCAACTCCTCAATCATGAAGAGTCCCTTCTTGTTGCGTAGCGTGTCGCGACCGCTGATGGTCGTCTCGCCCATTGCCAGCTGTTTCTCGTTCAGGCAAGGGTAGGCCGTGTTGAGGAAGCGGTAGGTGTGGCCGACTTGGGGAATGGTTCCGCGTTCCTTTGTGCCCGTCATGTCGCCTTTATGTTCAGTGTGCATGGTTCCCTCGAAGATGCTGGTGACGGTATCTCGCGGGTAGTCATGGGCAGGTTCAATGCTCATCCAGGTGCGATACCACGAGTCGCATGTGTGGCTGGTCATGACTGAGCCGTCCACCGAAGCGTTCTTGCCCACCATGATGCTGGTGCAGGCGTCTTTAGGTGTCTGCGACGAGCCGAGACATGCCCAGCAGGTCAGCGTAATAAATAAGGTGTATCTCATTGTTTCAGGTTTCATTGTTTCAGTATTTTCTTTCCGTCGTGAATGTAAATTCCTTTTGCCGGAGCGCCAGCCAGCTTGCGGCCGTCGAGGGCATAGCAATGGAAGCTCTTATGGCCTTCAGGGTCGACCAGTGCCTTGCCGATGCCGGTACCCTGGTCGGAGGGGGCGGGATGGATGGTTATTCGGTCGAAGTTGGGAGCCCATTCCGTGTCGAGCGCCTGTATGGTGATGGTGTTGCGGTTGCCTTCGTTGAGGGAGATGGGTATCATCTTCCACGACAT
>JAFUGG010000026.1 GCA_017469525.1 Bacteroidaceae bacterium
GTTCTGCTCGATATAGATGGTGGATGCGGCAGGGTTCTTCGAGAAGTCTGCGCGTCTGATTTTGTTGCCCTGGAAGTAGAAGCCCTCCAATTCGGTGAAGAGCTCCACGCCGGTGAGGTCTTCAATCTCCAGGCCCGTGAGTTCCATCTCGTAGGTCTCGTCGATTTCTTCCTGCGTGATGGCTCCGGTGCAGGTGACGGCATAGTTGTCCTGCACGCCTTTGCGGAAATTCTGGTCGGGGAAGCGCTGCTCATTGAGGCGATAGAAGCCCTCAGTCTCTTGCCACTGGGGCGTCTTCAGTTTGTCGGCATAGATTTTTACTATCCATCCCTTGGCATTTGCCCTGGCCACCTGCGCGAGCGTCATCTCGTTGCCCTCGTCGATGTCAACGGGTTCGTAGACGGTCATCACGCCGCCTTCCACCGTGGGCAGGTGATCTACGAAGTAGTCCATGCCCTCGCCCGACATCTGGTTGCGCTGGCAGGCGATGAACTTCAGAGCGGTGTTCTTGGAGAGGTCTGCGCGCTCCACATAGTTGACGCCGAATTCCAGCTTCTCCAGCATGAAAAAGTGCTCAATGCCGGTGAGGTCCTCAATATTCTGTCCCCCTAAGTCCAGCTGGGTGATTTCTTTAATCTCATTTCTATATAGTTTGCCGTCTGCGCCATAGCTTTCCCACTTCAGGAAGTCGCGTAAGCGATGGTCAGGGAAGTGCGCCTGGTCAATGGGGATATAGTTGGCCGTCAGGTAGCCTGGTGCGTCAGGTCCGCCGTCAATTCGGGCATAGGTGGCGTCCAGATGGTCCTCGTCATAAGTTGTTCCTTCGCCTCCCACAAGTTTGTTACTGCCCACGAACATTCTATCGGAGGATTGCACATTGATGGTAGTCCACTTGTCACCGCAATAAATGGTAGTGAGTTGCTGGCAGTTATAGAACATCTCTTCCATTATCGTGACACCGCTGGTATTCCAGCTGCCCAGGTCGAGGGTCTGCAAGGACTTGCAACCATGAAACATATACACCATTGATGTGACTTTGTCGGTGTTCCAATGGGACACGTCAACATCCCGCAAGGATTCACAATCAGCAAACATAAAGCCCATGTAATCGACATTAGACGTGTTCCAGGTGCTGACATTGACAGATTGGAGTGAAGAACAATCCCTGAACATTCTACTCATATTCGTCACATTACTCATATCCCAGCTGCTCAGGTCAAGTTCTGTCAGGCTCCAGCAAGAACTGAACATCCATGATGTATCGGTAACCTTGCTGGTATTCCATCCGCTGAGATTGAGAGGCCCCTGAAGCTTTTCACATTGCCTAAACATGTAACTAAAGCTAGTTGCCTTGTCTGTTCTCAGGTTCTCTAAGCCATCGATGATGGTCAGATTCTTACATCCGTCGAACATGTGATATACTTTGTCCGGATGGTAGTCGGCAAAGGAGCTGTCGAACACAACCCTGACGATGCTTTCTTTATAAGATTCCCAATATGGTTGGTAATTTGGGGAAAGATAATATCCATAATGGTTTTTGCTTGTTCCTTGCCTGGAATCATAGTTCTCATCGTAGTAGAAATACAGCGTTCCTCCATTAAAGACGTAGTAAGACTGCTTTTCGGCGGCCACGGCATTCATGCCCGAAGTCAGCGCCACGAACATCATGATGAGTGTCATCAAAAGGTTCTTTTTCATATCGCGTACATTATTTGAATTGGTTTTACGATGGCAAAGGTACGAAAAAAAGTGAAAAGTGAAAAATGAAAAGTGAAAAATCTCTATAAAAACTATTTATTACCGGACAGCAATAATTTATTAAGCAGGGAGCAAAGGTCTTCCACCTGCGCCTGAGCGAAACGAAGAAGGAGCAAGAGAATACCATCTTCCCCTGCAATCCTCCTGCTACTTACCCCTATTTTTCTTGCCTCGCCAGCCCAACTTGGCGTGCCGGGTTGTTTGCATCTACATGTACGTGCAATGCCATTGGCGTAGTATCTCTGCCTGAGCGGGCGGGACGCCCGCGCTCCCAGGAGTGCCAGACAAAGGGGTGTATCAGATACAATTGACAGAAGTTTCGCAAGCTCTGCTTGCTTGGGAGTTAAAGAAGTTATGCCGCTTCGCGGCGGGAGTTAAAGGAGTTAAAGACGTTACCTTTGCCCCTTGAAGCATATAACCTCACAAAACAATCGTCTTTAACTTCCGTGGCCAAAGGCCACATAACTCCTTTAACTCCTTTAACTTCCATTACATGCAAAACTTGAATGATATAATAAAAACAACGGATTATACGGATTTGACGGATTAAGCCTTGCCGATAATCGGCATTAAGACAATCCGTTGAATCCGTATAATCCGTTCTTCGCTGTCGCCTCAGGCGCAGGCGGTAGTCGCAGTTGTTGAGTCACTCTTGCATGAGTTCGATGATGTGGCTGGTGAGGTCGTTGGTCGAGGTCACTTTGATGCCGACTTTCATCAGGTAGTCGCCGGTATAGGTCTTGTCGTGGCAAGGCAGCCAGCTCTGCCTGCCTGGCATGAGGCAAATCTCCTTGACGCGATAGCGGGCGGCTGGGTCGAGACCCATCAGACGTGTGTTCAAGAGGTTCTCGCCGTAGCGCGGGTGAATGTCGTAGGCAAAGACGATGCTATGGGACTTGCTGTCGCTGACACGTTGAACGACACAATGCTGACCCTCATAAGGCGAGACGAGACGGTAGAGATAGGGCGACCAGATGACGTCCCTGAGGCGCTTGTACTCCTTGATTGCCTCGCGGCAATACTGGCGGTCGTCGGTGGAGAGACCTTTTAAGCCGATGTCGAAGCCCAGTTTCCCCTGGAAGGCGACGTCAACACGGAACTTGATGCTCGCCCTTCTGTTCCATTCCGTAACGTGAGCGCACATGGCTTTGGCGGGCATGAACTGGGAGTAGCCCCATTGGATGAAGAGCCGCTCGATGGGGTCAGTATTGTCGCTGCACCAGAACTCGGTGAAGTAGCGCAGCCCCGTGACGTCGGAACGTCCGCCGCCTCCCGAGCACATCATCATGTAGAGGTCGGGGTACTTGGCCTGAACGCGGTCGAGAACTCGGTACAGCCCACGCACGTAATCGACATACAGGTTGCCCTGGTTCTCCTTGAGGTACGGCGAATAGATGTTTGTGATGGGTGAGTTGCAGTCCCATTTCATGAAGCGTATCTCGGGATTCTCCTGCATCAGGCCATCGACGACACCAAACACGAAGTCCTGCACCTTGGGGTTGCAGAGGTCGAGCACCTGTTGGTTGCGGAAATAATAGGGCTCCCTGGAGGGCAATTGTATCAACCAGTCGGGGTGCTTCTCGGCAAGCTCGCTCTTCGGATTGACCATCTCGGGCTCTATCCAAATGCCAAAGGCGACGCCGTTTTCCTTGGCTTTCTTGACGAGATAAGGGATGCCCTTGGGCAGTTTGTCCTGCGTCACTTGCCAGTCGCCCAAGCCTGCGTGGTCGTCCTTGCGCGGGTACTTGTTGCCGAACCACCCGTCGTCGAGCAGGAAGAGGTCAACCCCAAGGTCCTTTGCCTCACCGAAGAGGGCCACGAGCTTCTCCTCGTTGAAGTCGAAATAGGTGTTTTCCCAATTGTTCAGAAGCGTCATGCGGTCGTCCTTTGCCTTGTGGAGCTGGTGGTTCATCATCCACCTCTGGAAGCGACGACTGCCTTCGCCCGAGCCGTTCTGACTGAGCGTGAAGAAGAAGTCGGCTGTGCGGAAGACGTCGCCCTTCCGCAGAAGATAGGTGGAGGCGTCGTGGTTGATGCCGCTCACGACGCGGAGGACGTGCTGATTATCGACCTCGAACGTGAAGCGGAAGTTGCCCGTCCAGCCCAACGTACCCATGAGGACGGTGCCTTCATTCTCGCGGACGGGACTGCCAAGGCCTACCTCGAAGAACGGCTGAGCCATGAGGTTGGCACGCGTCCCAAGGCGGCTGTCGACCACCTTCTTGCCGAACTGAAGCTCTTGGCTCTGCATCTGCATCTCCTTTGCCCAGTCGCTGGCGAACTCAGTCAGGTAGTAGTTGGGCGCCTCGAAGTAGAGCATCGACGAGGCATAACGGCCGAGCCAGACCTTGCCCTTCTCCTCGTGACGTATCTCAGCCCATTGCTGGATGACATCCTCGCGCGCGTATACCTTATAATATAATGTGACTTCCACCGGATAAACCTCGTCGCGAAGGGTGATGGAGGTCACGTCGCCATCCGTCGAATGCTGCTGGTACTTCAAGACAGACGTGGGGTTGCCGTCGGCATGGCGTATCTCGAAGGTTGGCTCGTAGTAGTCCTCGGTGCCCATCACCGGATAAACCTCGAAGCCACGGATGCACGAGCTGCTCAGTCCGGCTTGCGGCATGGAGAGCTGCGAAAGGTCGGTCTGACTCGAGAGGCGTTCGCCAAGATAGGTCTGATAGAGCCGCTTCTGCTGACTCACCTTGAGGACAAGCTGCGTGTGGTCAGTCGTGATGCTGATGGTCTGCGCCGAAAGAGAGAATAAGAGAATAAGAAAACAAGAAAATAAGAAGGTTCGCTTAGTCATGATATTGTGGTTTTAGAGTTTTCCTCTGCAAAGATAATAAATAATTATGAACTATGAACTATGAACTATGAACTATTTTTCGTACCTTTGCCCTCGTTAGCATAATATCTCGATATGAATTTCTCTGCATACAAAAGGCTTTTTACTTCACTCGCCATCCTCTGTTTGCCGCTTCTGGGCACTGCCCAGGAGAGCTATCCCATCGCTTTCGACCGCAACACAAACCGCACCAGGACGGACAGAATACTGAATGGCATCGTGCTGAACGGCAATGTCTTTCAGGTGACGTCGCCCATGAAGATGTATCACGACCTCAGCCATCAGACCTTCTCCTGCCATGCCGGCGACCTCGTTTCGCCCTCGTTGGCATTCACAGGAAAGTGGATGGACAGCTACATCTATATCGACAAGGACCGCAACGGAACGTTCGATGTTGAGACTCCCGGCAGCCGAGGCTCGCTCACGGAAAGCAATGAGCTGGTGAGCTTCTCTGGTTTGTCACTGCCCGACGGCGCATTCAACAGCTACGGAGAGACAACCGATCTCTCGCAAGTGCAACCCCCTTCCTTCGTTCTTCCCGAAGATATGGAGCCGGGCCAGTACATGATGCGTATCAAAATAGACTGGGACGATGCCAATCCCGCCGGACGAATGGACGACGCAAACGGCATCATCAAGAACGGCGGAGCCATCCTCGACATCCACCTCGAAGTTCTTCCCGACGGCGAACACAAGGAGGGGAGCTACACGATGACGTTCCACGACGAGTTCGACGGCACGGATGGTTCGCAGCCGGACCACACCAAGTGGCGTCGCTCCACTCGCTACGGCAGCACTTGGAACAGGTTCATCAGCGACTCGGAGGACGTTGCCTTCCTCCGAGAGGGACATCTCGTCTGCCGAGCCATACCGAATCCCGACCAGGAGAGCGACCCTGTGCCGATGCTGACGGGCTCTGTTGAGACCCGAGGAAACTTTTCCTTCACCTACGGATGGGTGGAGGCTCGGCTGAAAACCACGCCCCATGTCGGCAACTTCCCTGCCTTCTGGATGATGCCCCAACCGCCTGCCGACGCTTGGCCGAAGGCTGGAGAGATTGACATATTCGAGGCCATCAACGCACAGAACACGGCTTTCCACACCGTACACTCGCATTGGACGTACACTTTGGGCAACAAGAACAACCCCAAGAGCAGCCTGAGCGAGACGGTGACGCAGGGCGAGTGGCACATCTTCGCAGCCCAATGGACGGAAGATGCCATTACGTTCTACGTCGACGGCAACGCTGTGGGCTCCTATGCGAAGTCCGGGAACGCCTCAGACATCGAGCAGGGGCAGTGGCCGTTCTGTCATGATTTCTACCTGATACTGAACCAAAGCGTGGGCGACGGCTCGTGGGCCAAGGCTCCGGACACTGCCTTTACCTACGAGACACAGTTCGACTGGGTGCGCGTCTTCCAGAAGGATGCTCCGACGGGCCTTAAAGACCTTAAGGACCTTAAAGACTTTAAGGACTCTTGGTACACGCTCGACGGACGCAAGCTGCAGGCCGAGCCGACCGTTCCGGGCATCTATATCCACGGACGGAGAAAGGTGGCCGTCAAATGACGACATATATAATAAGGTAAAGAGATGAAGAAGATTCTGTTTCTGGCAATTGGTCTGCTGGTCGCCACAAGTGCGACGGCGCAGAGGATAAGCGTCGTGGACGACCAAGGCAACGGCATACACCTGGTGACAGTGCTGACGGAGGACGGCAACATGATAGGCATCACCAACCTGGAAGGCATGACGCCCGACCTTGGCGGGGCTGTCAGGATAGTCCTCACCCACGTCGCTTTCAAGCCACAGCTTGTGGAAGTGGCGAAAGTGCAGGGTGGCAAAGTCATGATGGAGGACGCCGACTACGACCTGCCCGAAGTGCAGGTAGTGCCCAAGCCGTATGCCTACGTCGAGACATACTACAGGGCCTATGGCTTCATCAACGACTCGCTCCGCTACTTCACGGCTGGCATCATGCCCAACGCCTACGACATGAAGACAAAGAAACTGCTGACAGGAAGCTACAGTCGGTGCAGGATGGAGGCTTACCTGACCGAGGGCATCTCCATCACCTGGGGGCTTCGTGCGGAAGAACTCAATGCCGGAATGATTCACAAGAGCGGCGCCTCGAGGCTACAACCCGGCGGAGACGCTGCCGAAAAATACTTCACGACGCTCACCGACGAAGGCGGCGGCAAGCAGCGCGTCAGCAATCCAGAGGGAACGGTGGGCTTCATCATTTCCGACGAGAAGCAGACCCACCTCACTCTCGACGGGGCAAAGGCGCAGATATACCGCAACAAAGTGCTCGGGCAGGAACGCGTAATGAAGCTTCGCGAAAAGAAGGATTATGAATATCAGTTCGTCGAAGTCTTCAACCACGATGAGGATGGCCAGTCGGACATCACAGACCTAGTGATGTACTCGAACCATTGGGAGTGGAACGGCACGAAGGGAAGGAACAAACTCATCATTGAGACCTACGCAGCGGAACGTGCCTACATGGACAAGAAGGAGTTCAAGGCCAGGAAGGACGAACTGAAGAAACAGTACAAATGGCCGCTCTCGCTCGACACGATGGAGGGCTACGCCACCTCCCACGGCATTCCTGCCCTGGCGCCGTCGCTGCGGAAAGCCATCGAGAAACTGCCCAAGAAGATGTAACCCGGCATGAAGCGCATCCCCGGCCACCGTTCTGGCGGATTTGCAATCCGCCAGTGAAAAGATTATAAGCATTTGCAATGCGATTAAACGAAACTTGCGGGATTACAAATCCCTATATTCCTAACCGTCGGATTACAAATCCGACGGAACAAATAATACAATGAAGCGCATCCCCGAGCTCGACTTTCTGAAGGGCGTCTTGATACTGCTCGTCATCAGTTTCCATCTGGTGTGGTTCGAACAGCTGCACCCCGATTTGAAACAGGTGGTGTACTGCTTCCACATGCCTGGCTTCCTGCTCATCTCGGGTTACCTGATGAACATCAGCAAGGCGCCTCGCCAGTTCCTGCGGACGTTGCTGTGGCTGGCGGTTCCGTATGTCGTTATGGAGAGCGGATACATATACATGGCTTCGATTCTTCCCATAAATGAACACATCGCCCAGCTCACGCTTTGGGTCTATCTCAAGCACCTTTTCCTGCATCCTCTCGGCCCGTATTGGTACCTGCATGCAATCATCCTGTGCGGAGCGGTGTACTATTGGACCCTCTCCATCTCCCCCTTAAAGGGGGAGAGCCCTGCTGTGAAGGAAGCCCTCCCTTTAAGGGAGGGTTTGGGTGGGTCTGAGAGGTGGGCTTGGTTGAGGGTCTGTCTGACCGCCATCGCCTATTATGTCCTTGCCCGCGTCTTTGGAGTCCTGACGTTTTCCTCAGCCCTGTACTTCCTGGCAGGCGCCATGCTTCGCCAGAGCGGCATGAACTTTGTGGCATTTTTCCTGCCCTCGAGGCTTTCCGTCATAGTCTTCGCCTTGCTGGCCTGCTTCTCGGATAAGCCTACGCAAGCCAGCCTGAACGGGGTCTTGATTGCCTATTTCGCCATCTCCTCCCTGCTGTCCATCTACAAATACTTGCCCCCTGCCCCTCGCCCCTTGCTCCTCTTCTTTGGTCGCAACAGCCTGATGCTCTACGTCTTCTCGCCCATCTTTACCGTTCTTTGCAAGCAACTCGTCCCCTACCTCAAGTTCGATCCTACGGGATTGCTCTTCCTGGTAGTCTCCCTGGCGTTTTGCGTGACGGGAAGCCTCTTGATTGCTTGGCTGATGGACCTCGTCGGAATCTCCCGTTTCTTCTTTGGCAGACGGGCTCTCAACTGACATTCTGTCCACGTTTGTCGCCGTTTGTCCACTTGCGTGCCACTTTTCCCGTTGGCACGAAACTTGTTCCTCTTGTTAGTGAAAGCTGAAGCGAAAGCAGAGGCGACTAAGAAAAAAACAAAATTATTAACTTTAAAACTAAAATAGGAGGACATGATTATGTTACCAGTAATGTTTAGAAACAATTGGATGCCAACATTGTTCGAAGATTTCCTGAACACTGATCTTATGCCTCGAACTGGCAGCACAGCTCCGGCAGTCAACGTAAAAGAGAGCGAAACCGCTTACACGATGGAGCTCGCAGCACCTGGAATCAAGAAGGAGTACTGCCGTGTGAACATCAATGAGGACGGCAACCTGGCCATCGCCATTGAGAACAAGTGCGAACACAAGCAAGAGGACAAGAAGCATCACTACTTGAGGCGCGAGTTCTCGTACAGCAACTACGAACAGAACTACACACTTCCCGACGACGTCGAACGCGACAAGATTTCCGCTAAGGTTGAGGACGGCATCCTGACCGTCACGATGCCTAAGATGGCGAAGGAAGAGAAGAAACTCAGCAAGGCTATCGAAATCTCATAACTCAACATCGCATCCAAGGCTAAGGAGCAGCGTCCATCGGGGCGCCGCTCCTTTTTTTATGCCCCTTCCGGCAGGTTGGGTTCATTGCACGTACATGTATATGCAATTGCACATACATGTAAATGCAATTGCATATACATGTACGTGCAATGAAACAAGTAGGGAGAAATGAGCGCCCCGGCATGTTAAGTAATGCTAAGAAGCAGGAAAAAATTATGATTTTTCTTTTGTATTTCGCTCACTTAATCGTAACTTTGCATCATGAAAGGCGATATTCCACACAAAGAAATACCAGCCGAGGAAACACTCTTTGGCGATGTATGTCAGATTATCGACGGTGCAAGAAGCAGGATTGCCACTTATCTGAATACAGAAGTATGCCTGACGAACTGGTATGTCGGCAAGCGTATCAAGGAGGATGTTCTGTCTGGCCAGCGTGCGGGATACGGGCAACAAGTCGTCAAGAACCTGGCAGCCAGGCTTACCGCACGTTATGGGGCGGGATGGGGAGAAAAGAAACTCAGGCATTGTCTCCGCAGTGCAGAGACTTTCACGGAAGAAGACATTGTCTCCGCAACGCAGAGACAATTGTCTTGGACGCATCTGAAGCGCCTCATGTATCTCAAGGACCCGCTCGAACGTCAGTTCTACATCCACATCTGCTGTACGGAGCATTGGGACACGCGCACCTTGGACGAGAAGATAGACCAACAGCTCTATCAGAGGACTGCCATAAGTCGTAAGCCCGAAGAGGTCATCAGGCAGGAACTGAAAGAGGTGAAAGAGAACAACCAGTTGCTGCCGGACTTGGTATTCCGGAGCAGCTACTTCCTCGACATGTTAGGTCTGCCGGACATCTTTACAGAGAAAGACCTTGAGAATGCCATCATCACCCAAATCGAGGACTTCATAAAGGAGTTTGGCTCCGACTTCAGTTTCGTGGCGAGACAAAAGCGAATCACGGTGGATGCTACAGATTATTATCTCAATCTCCTCTTCTTCCATCGGGAACTGAGGCGCTTGGTGGCCATCGACTTAAAACTGGGAAAGTTCAAACCTGAACATGAAGGACAGATGCTTTTGTACTTGAGATACCTGAATCAAAACGAGAGAAAAGCCTGGGAAGAATCGCCCATCGGACTCATCCTCTGCTCTGAAGGCAACACGGAACACGTTGAATACCTCATGCTCGACGAGAACAGTCCCATCAAGGTGGCACAGTATTATACCCAGCTGCCCGATAAAAAACTGTTGGCACAAAAGCTAAAAAAGGCAATCACCATAGCAAAAGAACATTACCTGCAAAAGGGAAAAGGAGAAGAAGAATAACATTCCGACAGATGAAAGGCGAGAAACTTGGCATAAGGCGGACCGTTGCACTGGAGGCTTCAAGGCTTTTGACGAAGAGCCTCCGCGAGGAACATCCGCTCCGGCAGCTGTTCTGGGAGAGCACCGTGCGCTGCAACATCCGTTGCCGCCACTGCGGGAGCGACTGCCGACAGGCTGCCACGGTGCCCGATATGCCTCGCGAGGACTTCTTCCGCGTGCTGGACAATATTGCTGCGAAACGCAATCCGGGCGAGGTTTTCGTCATCCTCGGCGGCGGAGAACCGCTGGTGAGGGAGGATGTGGTGGAGTGTGCCCAGGGCATCGCCCAGCGCGGCTTCCCATGGGGAATGGTGACGAACGGGCTCTACCTCACGCCCGAACTCTTCGCCAAACTCAAGGACGCCGGCCTCTGCTCCGTGACCGTCAGCCTCGACGGGCTGGAGCCTCAGCACACATGGCTGCGTCGCCATCCCGACTGCTTCCGCATGGCAAGCCAAGCCATCGACATGATTGTGGCCGACGGAACGCTCGCCTACGACGTCATGACCGTGGTGCATCAGCACAACTACGACACCTTGCCGCAGCTCCGAGAGTTCCTCGTCGGCAAAGGCGTCACGGACTGGCGCCTCGCCACCATCTTTCCCGTGGGTCGCGCGGCACAGGACAAGGAGTTGCAGCTCACGGGGGAACAGCTCCGGGGACTGCTCGACTTCATCCGCGAGACACGCGGAGAAGGGCAGATCCGTGCGTCGTATGGCTGCGAAGGATTCCTCGGCCCGTACGAAGGCGACGTGCGCGACTGGATGTTCCGCTGCGTGGCAGGCATCACGGTGGCTTCCGTCCTGGTGGACGGAGGCATCAGCGCCTGCACAAGCATTAGGTCGAATTACCGACAGGGCAACATCTACGAGGACGACTTCATGGAGGTCTGGGAGCATCGCTTCCAGCCGCACCGCAACCACAAGTGGATGAAGACGGACGACTGCCAGCAGTGCCGCTACTGGCGCTACTGCGAAGGCGGCGGCATGCATCTGCGCGACGACGACGGCAAACTGTTGCTCTGTCACATGAAAAGAATGGAAAAACTGGTGGTTAGTGGTTAGAGGTTAGTGGTTAGAGAATACCACATGGCTCCGCAACCAGTGCCCCAAGCTATCCTCTAACCACTAACCTCTAACCACTAACCACCGAAAAAGAATATAAGATGGCAAAGAAAATTCGTTCGCTCTGGCGGTTGATGCTGGGTTCGCTCATCACCTTGTTGGGCTTCGCAGCATGCAAGACGACCAAGAAAGTGCAGCAGACAGACGACATGGAGGAGCTCTACGGACCTCCCCCAGGCATCGTCGAGAGGCAAACTCCCATTGACCGCGTGCGCGTCCTCTACGGAGGCCCGCCCGTCAAGGTACAGAAGATGGAGGAACCCCGCGTTGAGCTTCCACAGACGAAATAAGGAAAGAATGGGAATACAAAGTAATGTCCGGCATCACGAGTCTCTCCTTTGGGGGGGATTTAGAGAGGGGCTTTCACCCGAATAATGCTGAGGCCGTCGCGAAGCGGCAGGATGACTTTCTCGACGCGACTGTCCGCAGCCACCATCTCATTGAAGGCCTGCACCCCGCGCGTCTGCATGTCGCTCTCCCTGGCATGCTCCAGGACGTGCCCATACCACAGCGTGTTGTCGGCCACGATAAAGCCTCCCGGGGTCATCCTGGGCAGCAGCATCTCGTAGTATGCCACATATTCCCGCTTGTCGGCATCTATAAAAGCGAAGTCCCAACGCTCCTGCATCTGCGGGACAAGCTGCAGGGCGTCACCGATGTGGAGGTGAATCCTGTCCCTGAAGGCACTCCCCTCGAACCATTTCCTGAGGAAGTCCTCGTTCTCGTCGAACACTTCGAAGGTATGAATCTCAGCCCCTTCCTGCAGACCCTCCGCCATACATAAAGTAGCATAGCCGCTGAAAGTGCCCAACTCGAGCACCTTCAGCGGCTTTGCCATCTCGACGAGCATCTTCAGCACGCGGCCTTGAAGATGCCCGCTCGCCATTTGCCCGTAGGAGAGACGCAGCTGCGTGTCGCGCCAGAGGGCATGAAGATAGTCTCCCTCGGCATCAATGTGACGAAGGATATACTCGTCGAGCGTCATTTACTCGGCTTTGTTGCGAGCCGCATTGTCTATCAGAGCCTCGATGGCAAGGCGATAGCTGTCCAGGCCGAAGCCGCCGACGAAGCCCACGCAACCCGGGCTGATGATGCTGCGGCGGCGAAAGTCTTCGCGCTGATAGACATTGCTGATGTGCACCTCGACAGTGGGCGTGCTCACGCTCTTCAGTGCGTCGAGGATGGCAATGCTGGTGTGTGTGTATGCTCCAGCATTGAGGACGATGCCATCACGGTCGAAGCCTACCTCATGAATCTTGTTGATGAGTTCACCTTCCAGGTTGCTCTGGAAGTAGTCGATGCGTACCTTGGGGAAGCGGGCACGCAGTTCCTTTAGGTAGTCTTCCCAAGCGCGCTTGCCGTAAATCTCAGGCTCGCGGATGCCCAAAAGATTTAGATTTGGGCCGTTAATAATTTGAATTCTCATAATAAAACTGTATCTTTGTGGTCGAAAAGTGTTAGTTTCTGCTACAAAGATAGTAAAAAAGATTAAAGTTTAAAGATTAAAGATTAAAGTTTTTTCCTTTATTGACGAAAAATGCACTATGAACTGACAAATACCAACGTTGTGGGCAACGCCATCCTCCGCCGCTATTTCCAGTACCTGCGGCTGGAGAGGTCGTACACTCCGAACACGCTCGATGCCTATCTCAAGGACCTTCAGAAGCTTTTGAACTACTATGCCGACGAGGGCATCGACTTCCGAAAGGTGACGCTCGAGCAGCTGGATCAGTTCGCGAAGGCATTGCAGGAGCTTGGCGTAGGACCGCGTTCGGTGGCCCGCATACTGAGTGGCGTGCGCTCGTTCTACCGTTTCCTGACCATCGAGGGCGAGGTGGAGACCGACCCCACCGAGCTGCTGGAGAGCCCGAAGATAGGAAAACATCTGCCCGAAGTGCTGAGCCTGCCGGAGATTGACGCCATTGAGGAAGCCATCGACCTGAGCAAGCCGGAGGGCATCCGCGACCTTGCCATCATCGAAGTGCTGTTCAGCTGCGGCCTGCGCATCAGCGAGCTCATCGGCCTGAAGCTGAGCGAGCTCTACCTCGAGGAGGGTTACATACGCGTCCACGGCAAGGGGAGGAAGGAGAGGCTTGTGCCTATCGGCGAGGACGCCATAAAGAAGCTGCGCCAGTGGTTCGTGGTGCGGCAGGGCATCGCCGTGAAGCCTGGCGAGGAAGACTATGTCTTCATCTCAATCCGTCGCGGCAGGCACCTCAGCCGGATATCCCTCTTCGTATATATTAAGGAATATGCCGAGAAGGCGGGAATCAGGAAGAACATCAG
The DNA here is from genome assembly GCA_017469525.1 of Bacteroidaceae bacterium. Lineage (GTDB taxonomy): Bacteria > Bacteroidota > Bacteroidia > Bacteroidales > Bacteroidaceae > Physcousia. Next base: position 13,793 of record JAFUGG010000026.1, read on the forward strand.
CCCCCACACCTTCCGCCACAGCTTTGCCACGCAACTCCTGGAGGGAGGAGCCAACCTCAGGGCCATACAAGCCATGCTCGGACATGAGGACATCGGCACTACAGAGATATACATGCACATCGACAAGACCCATCTCCGGCAGGAAATCCTCCAACATCACCCCAGGAACCTCAAAGACTAAACAGGGGGGAGCACCAGACGCATGCTAATACTTTGGCCAACGCATGCTAATACTTTGGCTTATGAATGCTAATACTTTGGCCAACGCATGCTAATACCTCGGCTGACGCACTATGTCAACTCCCCGCAATCACCTCGGGACATAACACAACGCATCGCCCGTTTTGCCCCTCATAATTATGCTCCAAGATTGCATTTTGACAGAAAAACATGTTTCCAACAGCTTTTTTTTGAATTTTTTCATTGCATTTTGAATGAAAATTACTACTTTTGCTTTCATATTATTAATTTATAACAACAACAACTATGCTTAAGGTAGATGAATTAGACAAGAAAATTCTCGAAATGATTTCCTGTAATGCCCGCCTCCCCTTCAAGGAGGTGGCAGAAGAGTGCGGCGTGAGTCGTGCAGCCGTTCACCAGCGCGTTCAGCACCTCGTGGATGCCGGCGTCATCGTGGGCAGCGGCTTCCATGTGGACCCCTCATGCCTCGGATACAACACATGCACGTACATCGGCATCACACTCGAAAAAGGCTCGATGTACAAGAGCGTCGTGGCTGAATTCGAGAAGATACCCGAGATTGTGGAATGTCACTTCACGACCGGTCCCTACACCATGCTCATCAAACTCTACGCCCGCGACAATGCCCACCTCATGACACTGCTGAACGACCGCCTGCAGGAGATTGACGGAGTGGTCTCCACAGAGACCCTCATCTCGCTCAAGCAAAGCATCAAGAAGGAAGTGCCCATCGGTGCACAACACGGAGAAACCAAACCCACCGCCCTCGAAGAGTCATGACGCGACCCCATCCACTCATCGGCATCACAGGCAACTTCGGGGAGAAGGGCTGCGAACTGGCTGAGGGATACTACCTCTCTGTCGTCAAGGCCGGAGGAACACCCGTAGCCATACCGCCGCACAACGACAAAGAAGCGCTCGTCACACTGCTCGAGACCCTCGACGGCATCATCTTCTCCGGCGGCAGCGACATCAATCCGCTGCTCCTGGGCGAAGAGCCCTTGCCACAACTCCATAGCGTATGCCCGCAAAGAGACGAGCCGGAACTCTTCCTCGCTCGCGAAGCCTTCCACCGACAGATACCGATGCTGGGCATCTGCCGCGGCATACAAGTGATGGCTGCAGCACTCGGCGGGAAGGTCTGGCAAGACATCTATGTTCAGGGCGAAGGCGCAAAAATCAAGCATTCACAGGACATGCCCCGCTTCGCCGCATCGCATACCGTCAACCTCACGGAAGGAAGCCTCCTCCAAAACACCTTCGGGGGCAAACAGACACTGGCAGTCAACTCCTTCCACCATCAGGCAGTGAGCGACCCGGGACCGCATATGCAAGTCTCCGCCCTGAGTCCCGACGGCATCATCGAAGCCGTAGAGTCGAGCGAACACAAAGCCTTGCTCGGCGTACAGTGGCATCCCGAATGCTTCATCCTTAATGGCGACCAAAGCATGATGGCCATTTTCCGATGGCTCATCAGCGAGGCAAGAACATTCTCGCAGGCTAAATACATCCACGACACATCTATTATATTAGACAGTCACTGCGACACTCCCATGTTCTTCACAGACAATAGCAAGGAGAACATACAGATGTTCGGCAGCCGCTCCAATAAGGTTCTCGTCGATCTGCCTAAGATGAGGGAAGGACGACTTGACGCCTCCATCATGGTTGCCTACCTGCCTCAAGGCGAACGCACAGAGGAAGCCTTCAAAGCTGCAACGGAGAAGGCTAACCGACTGCTTACGCAAATGGACGAGATAGTGCAGGCCAACAACGACCGCGTTGGCTTTGCGGAGACGTCCGACGACATCCTTCGCCTCAAGGCACAAGGCAAGAAAGCCATCCTCCGCGGTATCGAGAACGGCTATGCCATCGGTAAGGACATCGGCCTGCTGGAGGAATTCAAGCATCGCGGCATTGTCTATATGACGCTCTGCCATAATGGCGACAACGACATCTGCGACTCGGCTCGTGGCAATGCCGAACATAATGGCTTGAGCCCCTTTGGGCGTGAGGTCGTCCTGCAAATGAACCGTCTCGGCATCCTTGTGGACCTGAGCCATGCCTCAGAGAAGAGTTTCTACGATGCGCTTGAGCTAAGCAAGGTTCCCATTGTATGCAGCCACAGCTCTGCCCGTGCCCTTTGCGACCATCCACGCAACCTTACCGACGACCAGATGCGGGCACTTGCCAAGGCCGGCGGTGTAGCACAGACAACAGTCTATAGCGGTTTCCTTCGCAAAGACGGCCAAGCCACCATCATCGACGCAATAGAACATCTCTGCCATGCGGCCAAGATCATGGGCGTCGAACATGTAGGACTTGGCACAGACTTTGATGGTGATGGCGGCGTGCCAGGCTTGGCCGACGCTTCCGAGATAATAAACTTCACACGTCACCTCCTTCGCAGACAATTCTCGGAGCAGGATATACGTCTCATTATGGGAGGAAACTTCCTGAGACTCATTGACCAGTATCATAACGGAATAGCTATATAACGTCATCCAACACATGAATAGAATAGTCCTTTGCCTGCTGTCTGTCACCACTCTCCTACTTGCGGCTTGCGACGGGCAGACATCCAAGAACACTACCAAAGTAGACACCATCGCCTTGGCAACTTGTCCGCATTTCAATGCCGACAATGCCTTGCGCTTCATCAAGGAGCAATGTGAGTTTGGACCTCGTGTGACGGGCAGCGAAGCCTCACGCCTTTGTGGCGACTATCTTATTGAACGCTTCAAATCGTTTGGCGCAGAAGTAGAGGAACAGCTTGGCACCATCACCACTTGGGAAGGCAAGCAACTCTCAGCTCGCAACATCATTGCACACGTCAACCCTGCCAATACGGACCGCATCCTGCTGTGCTCGCATTGGGACAGCCGCCCTTGGGCTGACAACGACCCCGACGAAGCAAACTGGCACACGCCTGTCCTTGCAGCCAACGACGGTGCAAGCGGTGTGGCTGTCATGCTCGAGATATGCCGACTCCTACAGGAGAAACCTGTTCAGGTAGGCATTGACATGATATGCTTCGACGCAGAGGACCTGGGCACGCCACAGTGGGAAGAGGACCGCATCGGCTCGAGCGACACATGGTGCCTCGGTTCAAGGTTCTGGGCAGAACGTGCCATGATGGACGGTTACAAAGCCCGTTATGGTGTATTGCTCGATATGGTGGGTGGCTTCGGAGCAACCTTCTCTCGCGAAGGTACCAGCCGACAATTGGCACAACCCCTCGTCAACATCGTTTGGCAACTTGCCGGGCAACTCGGTTACAGGCAGTTCTTCCCTCTCGACGACAGCGGTTACATCACCGACGACCACATCAATGTGAACGATGCCGGCATTCCTTGCATCGACATCATCCCCAATTACGATGATGGGCCTAGCAGCTTCGGTCCTACTTGGCACACACTTAAAGACACACCCGACAACATCGACCCAAACGTTCTCGAAGCCGTCGGGCAAACCATAACACAGCTAATATACAATGAGCATTAACGAGATACAAGACGAAATCATCGCCGAGTTCAGCGACTTCCACGATTGGATGGACCGATACCAACTGCTCATCGACATGGGCAGCGAGCAAGAACCGCTCGACGAACAATACAAGACGGAGCAGAACCTCATCGACGGTTGCCAGAGCCGGGTGTGGTTGCAAGCCGATTTAATCGATGGAATGGTGCATTTTCGTGCAGAGAGCGATGCGCTCATCGTGAAAGGAATCGTCGCTTTGCTTGTGAGAGTGCTCTCGGATCATACACCACAAGAGATACTTGATGCAGACCTCTACTTCATCGAACGCATTGGTCTTCGCGAACATCTCTCACCTACTCGCAGCAACGGACTGGGCGCAATGCTCAAGCAAATGAAGATGTACGCCCTTGCCTTCAAGACAATTTCATGAAGATAGGCAATATTGACCTTGGAGAACACCCGGTATTGTTGGCGCCGATGGAGGATGTTACGGACATCGGGTTTCGTCTGCTTTGCCGACGACTTGGGGCTGCGATGGTCTATTCGGAGTTTGTGTCGAGTGATGCCCTCATCCGAATGGTGAACAAGAGCCTGCTGAAACTGCAGATTTGCCCCGAGGAACGACCTGTCGCCATACAGATTTACGGCAAAGATGTCGAGGCGATGCGCGAAGCGGCACGTATTGTGGTGGACCAGGCACATCCCGACGTACTTGATATCAACTTCGGTTGTCCAGTCAAGAAGGTTGCCGGCAAAGGTGCAGGAGCAGGCATGCTGCAGAATGTTCCCGGCATCCTCGACATCACAAAGGCTGTCGTGGAGGCTGTTCCAGACACCCCCGTCACCGTCAAGACCCGCCTGGCTTGGGACGAGAAGCATCTCCTTTTGCCCGACGGCACACCCTTCATCGTCGATCTTGCCGAGCGGCTTCAGGACTGCGGCATCAAAGCTTTGACCATCCATGGCAGGACCAGAGCGCAGATGTACACGGGGGAAGCGGACTGGACCAACATCGGGCTGGTCAAAGCCAACCCCCGCATGACCATTCCCATCATTGGTAACGGCGACATCACCTCTGCCGAAGAGGCCCGACAAGCCTTCGAGCGCTACGGAGTCGATGCGGTGATGATAGGCCGCGCCACCTTCGGAAGACCATGGATTTTCCATGAGATTACACACCCCGAGCAGCCTCTTTCTCTCGATGAAATGGTCGATATTCTCAAACAGCAAGTTCTTATCAGCATCGACCGTGCTGCCCAAAACTCCACCAACATCAAGTTTGGCAAGGACCCGGAGTTGTGTGGCATACGCCATGTCCGCCGTCACCTTGCTGCCACACCGCTTTTCAAGGGGATACCCAACTATCGTGAGACACGCATTGCCATGCTCCGCGCTGAGACAAAGGAAGAGGTCTTCCGCCTCATCGAGCTAACCAGACAGATGCTGAAAAACTGATATCCGCACTCGCCAGACAGCTGTTGCTTTTATTTCCTGAACTTTGTCCGATAGCCGTACACGCCTATCACGAGGAAGCAAAGCAGGGGCAGGACGAAGGAAACGTTGACGGCGGGATGTCCCATGACCGTGTTCTGGTCGATAATCATGCCTTGGAGGGGCGGCATGAGTGCTCCGCCTACGATGGCCATAACGAGGAAGGCGGCTCCCAGGGTAGCGTCTTCGCGGCTGACGCCTGCGAGTGCTATGCCGTAGATGGTGGGGAACATGAGCGACATGAAGATGCTGATGCCCACCAGACAGCAGAGTCCTGCCTTGCCTACGATGGCAATCGTTCCGACGGTACAAATGCCGGCTCCGATGGCGAAGAGCATGAGCATCAGTCGGGAATCGACGTACTTCATCAGGAAGGTCGAGACGAAGCGGCTCGTGAGGAACAGCGACATCGCCACGATGTTGTACTGTTGCGCCGTGGCCTTATCGATGCCCAGGTAGTCGGCATACTGGATGATGAACGTCCACACCATGATTTGTGCTGCCACATAGAACACCTGTGCCACGACGCCCTCACGGTACAGGTGGTTGTGCCATAGGTTTAGGAACGATGCCTTCACGTCCGTGCGTTCGGACTTGTCTGCATTGGTTTGCGGCATCCGAGTCAAGGCGATGATGATGAACATGGTGAGCACCACCAATCCGATAGCGACGTATGGGTCGCGGATGACTGCCAGGTCGTGCAGACGGATGTTGGCTTTCTCCGCTTCGCTTAGGGAGGAGAAGAGCAGATGACCAGCCTCGTCGCGTCGGTCGCTCCATAGCTGTGGCAGCACGATAAAGGATGCCACGGCCATTCCCATCAGCGAGCCCATCGGATTGAATGCCTGCGCCATATTCAGACGACGGGTGGCCGTCTCCTTCGAGCCAAGGGAAAGGATGAACGGGTTGGCCGTCGTCTCCAGGAAGGCAAGGCCGAACGTCAGGATGTAGAGTGAGAAGCAGAAGAACGTGAAGCTCTGCAACTCCGCCGCAGGAATAAAGAGGAAGGCTCCCACTGCATAGAGAAACAGCCCCAGGAGAATGCCGCGCTTGTAGCTGTAGCGGCGGATGAAGAATGCCGCAGGCAAGGCCATCGTGGCGTAACCGCCATAGAAGGCGAACTGCACCATCGATGCTTTGGATGCCGAAAGCTCCATCACGGTCTGGAAAGCTGCTACCATCGGGTTCGTGATGTCGTTGGCGAAGCCCCACAAAGCAAACAACGTGGTGATGAGAATAAATGTAACGAGATATTTCCTCTCAATCATAGTTCGTTCTTTTATATTTAATTATCGGAAATAAAAAGGGAAGTAAAAGTGGAAGTAAAAAGGGAAGTAAAGCCAGCAAGCAGGCTGGACGATAGCTTCGAATGCTGTCTGCTCATATTGTATTGTCCTTTTATAACTCCCACGAGCAAAGCGAGTTTACTTCCACTTCTACTCCAACTTTTACTTCCACTTCTATTCCCACTTATTTATATATCGGTCCGAAGTTCTGGCAGGCACGGTAGTCGGCACCTTCCTTGTCCATGCCGAAGGCGTTCCATGCAGCTGGGCGGAAGATGTCGCAGTCCTTTATGTTGTGCATGCAGACAGGGATGCGCAGGATGGAACAAAGTGTCAGCAGGTCGGCGCCGATGTGTCCGTAGGCGATGGCACCATGGTTGGCTCCCCAAGAATTCATGACGGAATAGACGTCCTTGAAGCAGTCCTTCGAGGCATCGGTGCGTGGCACGAACCATGTCGTAGGCCATGTCGGGTCGGTGCGCTTGTCGAGTTTGTCGTGGACATCGGCATCCAGTTCCACAGTCCACCCTTCGGCCAGCTGCAAGACGGGTCCTAATCCCTGCACTCTGTTGAGGCGCATCATCGTCATGGGCATACCTCCACGGCTGACGAAGTGTGCCGAATAGCCTCCGCCACGGAAGTAGTCGCGGTCGGCAGGCATCCAGCTTGTGGCTTCCATGCACGCCTTTACGTCGGTTTCGGTCATGTTCCAAGGCTCCTTCATCGTGGGGTTGCCGTCGGCATCCTGCATGGCACCTGTGGCATCGAGCGTTGTGGCGCCGCTGTTGATGAGGTGGATGAAGCCTCCTGCTGCCAGTCCCTCGGGTCGTTTCCCTGTGACGCGTTCCACGGCGTCGGGGCTCCAATAGGTTCTGATGTCACTGAACATCACGCCGCGATTGCTGAGGAGATGGCCGAAAAGCATCGACACACCGTTGAGCGCGTCGTTCTCCGTGGCCAAAACATCTGCTTCGCGAATGCCGTTCCAATCGAATGAAGTACACATCAGGGACTCGGGGAAGTCGAAGTTGGGCTTGTAGTCCGTCCACTGACGTTGCCCCTGTACGCCGCCGAGCAGCGCGTTGTGGCCCAGTGCCTCTTCCTTGTAGCCCATCTCCAGCAGGCGGGGATTGCCGTGCATCAAGTCGCGGATAATCATCATGTTCTTCACTGTGAAGGCCCAGTCCTCGTCTTTCTCCTCGCGCGTCTTGCCTTTGCCCTTGCCGTTGAAGGTGGTCATGGGCGTACCCGGGAAGAGGGGACGGTCCTCGTTGTAGTCGTGTCCCTCGTTGGGCTTGGCGTATTTCTCCACCCACTCCATGGCGCGCTTGAACTCGTCGTGGTCGTAGATGCCGAAGTCGACACGGCGGAGAATCTCCACCAGCTCGACGTATTCGGTGCGCATGCCCAGGTATTTCTGGAAGAAGTCAGCGTCCACGATGCTGCCGGCAATGCCCATGCAGGTGTTGCCCAACGAGAGGTAGCTCTTGCCGCGCATGGTTGCCACGGCCTGAGCTGCGCGTGCAAAGCGCAGAATCTTCTCGGCTACGTCGGCAGGGATGGTGTTGTCGTCCAGGTCCTGCACGTCGTGTCCGTAGATGCCGAATGCGGGCAGACCCTTCTGAGCATGGGCGGCCAGCACGGCAGCCAGGTAGACGGCGCCCGGACGTTCTGTGCCATTGAAGCCCCACACTGCTTTGGGATAGTGAGGATTCATGTCCATCGTCTCCGAACCATAACACCAGCAGGAGGTGACAGTTATGGTGGAGCCCACGCCTTCGCGTTCGAACTTCTCTGCACAGGCTGCACTCTCGGCCACGCGACCGATGGTGGAGTCGGCGATGACGCACTCCACGGGCGAGCCGTCGCCATTGCGGAGGTTCTTCTCTATCAGTTCCTTCACGGCATGGGCCAAGGCCATTGTTTTCTCTTCAAGACACTCTCTGACGCCCCCCTGACGGCCGTCGATGGTGGGGCGAATGCCAATTTTTGGATAAGTTTTCATGGTTTTAGTTTGTTGTTTTACGGTTTGTGTTTTTCGTATATCTCAATGTTATGATATGTTCCGAAATTATGCTTTGCGGTATGCAAAGATACGAAATTTAATGTAAAGCACAAAATCTGGGGTCGTTTTTCTGCCTTATTCTCCGATAATGGCAGTTTTTGCCAGCGGTGAATGCGTGCCGCGGGCGGCCGGGAGGTAGCAAGGGGGCTTGCCCCCTTGTAGCAAAGTCCAGACAAGCCGTGGCGACAAGGGGGCAAGCCCCCTTGCTATCTTCGCATAGTTCCTTATTAAGCTCCATTCAATAACTTCTGAAACTTAAATGATGAATTATTTTGCAGTGTGCACTTTAATTCGTAACTTTGCATGGAAAAACATTATAAATGAGTCAACAAATCAGGGAGGATTGTTTGCACATACATGTAAATGCAATTGCACATACATGTAAATGCAATTGCATATACATGTAGATGCAATCACAATAATATTAATTATGGAGAAGGAAAACCGCATACAGAGGGCTGTGGAGCTGTTCATGCAGGGCTACGGATGCTGCCAGAGCGTCCTTTGTGCCTTTTCGGACCTCTACGGACTGGACGAAGAGATGGCTCTGAGGGTAGCGGCCGGCTTCGGCGGCGGCGTGGGACGGATGCGCATGATGTGCGGCACGTGCTCGGCTCTCGTCATCTTGGCTGGCTTGGAAAAAGGCCAGACGCGCGGCGAGGACCGCGAGGGGAAGGCCGAATGCTACAGGCTCACGAGGGAGCTCCTCGAGACGTTCCGGCAGCGGAACGGCAGCATCATCTGTGCCGAATTGTTGCAGATGAGCGGCCTCAAAGCTGAGACCGGCACCTCGCAGCCCGACGAAAGGAATGCCGAATACTATCGCGTCAGGCCCTGCGCCCGTAAGGTGGAGAGCGCGGCGCGTGTTTTTGCAGAGTATTTGGGCAATCGGAATAATCAGAATAATCAGAGTAATCAAAATAATCAGAAGCAATGAAAAAGAGTTTTATCACTTTTGCAGCGCTGGCACTTAGTGCCTTAGCCTGCAACGCACAACAGACAGTCGGCACGCTCATCGACTATCATATGGTCGAGCCCTGGAACGAATCGTCCTGGATAAGCGCCAAGGATGCGCAGGTCGTCACGGGCGAAGTGAAGGATGGCATGCGTGCGGCCGACGGCGCAAGCTGGTTCGTCAGCAATCCTCGCAATGCGAAGAAGGTGAAGAGGGCCATCTGGAAGACCACCGCCCTTGGCACCTACGAGCTTTACATCAATGGTCAGCTGGTCGGCAACGAGGTCTTGAAGCCTGGCTTCACTCACTACGAGAAGACGAAGTACAGCTTCACCTACGACATCACGAAGGCTTTCCAGAAAGGCGCGGGACAGGAGAACCAGCTCGCCGTGCAGGTTGTGCCGGGCTGGTGGGCTGATAAAATCATCACTCCTTGGGGCCACGATGGCATGGTTGGCAAGAAGGTCGCCTTCCGAGGCGTGCTTATGTTGACCTACACAGACGGCAGCGAGGAGTATTTCCCCACGAACCTGAAGGACTGGAAGGCTGGCGTGGCAGGTCCCGTCACACATGCCGCCATCTTCGACGGCGAGGATTATGACGAACGCCAGCCCAGTGGATGGGCGAGTGCCGGCTCGTTCGGCGAGCCGGAAATCAATGAGGAATTCCCTGGCAAGGTCTGGGAAACCGGCGGCGCAGAGATTTATCATCGCTGGGACCTCGCTTTGTCTCCCGTCAAGGCCTACACTTGGAAAGGCACGACAGGCGCGACCGACGACCAGTTCGGCAAGGTGAACATCACAGCGGAGTTCGCTTCCGGCGAACTCATGACGGTTCGTCCGGGCGAGACACTCGTGATTGATTTCGGTCAGAACGCTTCCGCAGTACCCGCTTTCGAGTTCAAGGCGAAGAGAGGCACCGTGCTGACTTGCCTCCCGAGCGAGTTGTTGAACGACGGAAATGGCGCAAAGAGTCGTGGCATGGACGGGCCGGAAGGCAGCTGCCACCGCTTGAACTTGCGTATTCCCGACACGGGCATGATACTCCGCTACACGTTTGCAGACAATAAAGGCTTCGTGACGTTTACTCCCCGAAGCACCTTCTTCGGTTATCGCTTCGTGTCGATAACCGCCACGGACGAGGTGACAATCCGCAGCATAAAGTCCGTTCCCGTCTCTTCCATCACGAAGGAAATGGAGACAGGCACTATCACGACGGGCAGCGAGGACATCAACAAGCTCATCTCCAACACGCTTTGGGGCCAACGCTCCAACTATTTGTCGGTCACGACGGACTGTCCCCAGCGCAACGAACGCCTGGGTTGGACGGCCGACACGCAGGTTTTCACAGAGACAGGAACATTCTTCGCCAACACAGACCGCTTTTTCCATAAGTGGATGAGGGATATGAGAGACACGCAATCACCTACGGGCGCTTTCCCGGGCGTCGCTCCTCTTGCTCAATATGGGGCAGGCGATGGCAAAGGAAACGGCGACATGATGCGCCTGGGTTGGGCAGATGCCGGCATCATTGTGCCTTGGACGGTATGGAAACAATTTGGCGACAACGACATCATCAACGAGAATTGGGAGTCGATGGACCGCTTCATGGACCACATATACGAGACGAAGTACGAGCACAACGTCATGGTGGGCGAGAACGGAAACTACCAATGGGCGGACTGGCTAAGCTACGAACCCTTGGAGAGCTGCAGTGGTCGTAGCCACGAGAACGGTAAGCCGAAGCCCGATGCGGTTGTGTATTGGAACTACCTCAGCGCGTCGTATTGGGCCATAGACGCTGGCATGATGGCCGACATGGCTAAGGCTTCCGGCCGAGACGCTGCTCCCTACGAGAAGATGCTGGCAGAGGCGAAGGCTTACATCCTCGACAAGTTCCTCAATGCCGACGGTACGTTCAAGCTCGATATCCTCAATACGATGCAGACGCCGGCACTCTTCGCCCTCAAGAACAACCTGCTTCAAGGCTCTGCAAAGGACGCCATGATAGCCCGCCTCCGCAAGAACTTCGAGCAGCACGACAATTGTCTTCAGACAGGATTCCTCGGCACGAGCATCCTCATGCAGACCCTCACGGAGAACGGCATGCAGGATATCGCCTACGAACTCCTCTTCCAGCACAAGAACCCGTCGTGGCTCTACTCCGTCGATAACGGCGCAACCACCATCTGGGAGCGTTGGAACTCGTACACCGTGGACAAGGGCATGGGGCCGCGCGGCATGAACAGTTTCAATCATTATGCTTACGGATGCGTCTGCGAATGGCTTTGGGAGACCGCAGCCGGCATTGCTGCTGACCCGAAGCAACCTGGCTTCCGGCACATCATCATGAAGCCTGTGCCCGACAAACGCCTGGGACATCTCAAGGCGGAGTACAAGTCGGCAGCCGGCACAATCAAGAGCTCGTGGCGATACAAAGGCGACCAGTGGATTTGGAACTTCACCGTTCCCAAAGGCGCCACAGCCACCGTCACCCTCCCCGGCGAGACGACTTCGAAGGAATACACGGCCGGCACCTACAAGATAAAAGCCCCTCTCCCCTAACCCTCCCCCAAAGGGGAGGGGGCAAACCCCTTCATGATGCGAAAGGTTCTACTGTTCTTGTTTCTGCTTCCCTTAGGCCTTACGATGGCTCAGAACTCCTCCCCTTTGGGGGAGGCTGGGAGAGGGGCCTCATGGGACGACTTTGTGGAGGCGTACACAAGCGATGTGGAGCGGGCAGAGGACGAGGACCTTCAGCTGCATCTGCAGGAGTTGAAGGAGTTATCGGAGCACCCCTTGAACATCAACACGGCAACTGTAGAGGACTTTCTGCAGTTGCCGTTCCTGTCTGAGGCACAGATTGAGCAGATTCACGCCTATGTTTATCTGCACGGGCAGATGCAGACGTTGTCCGAACTACGACTGGTGCCGCTCATCGACGACGCGACGCGCAGGTGGCTTTCCCTCTTTACGTATGCCGAGCCGGTGCAGGACGAAGCCAAAGACAAACTGTTTGGAAAGCTCCGCCACGACTTCTCTACGCGCCTCGACATACCTTTATATTATAGGAGAGGTCAGCAGCAGGAGAACGGCTATCGTGGCGATCCGCTCTACCACCGCATCCGTTACACCTTAGGTAATAAACAGCATTTCCAGGCAGGACTGCGTGTGGAAAAGGACGCAGGCGAGCGTTTCTACGACAGCTACGGGGCGTATGCGATGTTGCACGACGTGGGCATCCTCAACAAGGTAGTGGTCGGCGACTACCGTATCGGGTTTGGCGAGGGCTTGGTACTGGGCGGAAGCACTTGGAACAGCAAGAGCACGCCGCCACTCAAAACACAGGGCGGCATCAGGCCCATGACTGGAATGGACGAGACATACTTCCTCCGCGGCGCCGCCGTGACGCTTGCTTTGGGCAAGCATATCAAGTTGAGCACCTTCGGCTCATACCGAAAGCGCGACGCCACGCTGACGAGCGAGGGCGAGGTGCAGACCTTACGGACCGACGGATACCATCGAACGGCATCGGAATGGGAGAAGAAACGGAACGTAGGGAGTGCCGTCGTGGGCGGCAACATACAATGGCAAAACAAAGGTCTCCACCTGGGCGCGACGGGTTACTGGCAGAAGTTCAGTCGAGACCTCAACCCGGGCACCCAACAATACAGGGCGATTTATCCGAAGGGCAGCAGTTTTGGAGTCGCCGGACTGAATTACGGCTACACACGCTACCGCCTTTCCCTGGCCGGAGAGACTGCCTACAGTTCTGCCGGAGGCGGCTTTGCAACCATCAATCGCGCGTCGTGGAACATCAACAGGCGCTATACGCTGTCCGCCGTCCAGCGTTTCTACGCCTATCAATACTATTCGTTCTATGCCAGTTCGCTGGCTGAGAACTCTGGCGCACAGAATGAGAGCGGCGTACTTGTACATTTGCAGGCAGAGCCGCTGGCTGGTTTGCAAGTGACTGCCTACGTCGATTTCTTCCACAATCCCTGGCCGCGTTACCGCATGACGCACAGCAGTACGGGTCAGGAGCTGTTCCTGCAAGGCAGTTATGCCCTTTCGGGAAGGCACACGCTGCTGGCTCGCTATCAGCTCAAACGCAAGGAGAACGCCGACCGCATGGAGCCGCATCACCGCGTGAAGCTCGCCTGGACATACGAAGCCGGCGGGCATTGGCGCTGGCAGACAACGGGTTTCTATCACCATGTGCTCGGCAGCAACGGCTTCCTCCTCAGCCAAAGTACACGTTACGTTATGGAGAGGCCGAATCTGACCCTCAATGCACAGCTCGGTTACTTCAATACCGACGACTACCTCTGCCGCATCTATCTGCAGTCGCCGGCTTTGTATAGCAGCATCTCGTCTGCCTCGTACTACGGTCACGGCGTGCTTGGCGTGCTGACCTGCCGTTGGAAAAGCAAGAACGGGAAGTGGATGCTCGAGGGACGCTACAGCCTGCTCCGCTACTTCGACCGCAGCGAGCAGGGCACAGGACTACAGCAAATCCTCAGTCCCTGGAAGAATGATTTGACTTTCCAGACGCGGATAAGGCTCTGACCATACAGTAGAAGCCGAGCAAGACGAAGGGGATGGAGAGCAACTGCCCCATATTGAGGAGCATTCCCTCCTCGAAGGCTTCCTGGTTTTCCTTCGTGTATTCGATGAAGATACGGCTCGTGAAGATGAGGAACAGGCAGAGTCCGAAGAAGAAGCCGCTGCCCACTTTCTGCGGATAGCGACGGTAGAAGAACCAGTGAATGCCGAAGAAGATGGCATAGCAAATGGCTTCGTAGAGTTGTCCGGGGTGGCGGGGCAACATGTCCACACGTTCGAAGATGAATGCCCAGGGCACGTCCGTCGGCCTGCCTATTATTTCGCTATTCATCAGATTACCCAGTCGGATGGCACACGCACAGATGGGCGTCACGATGGCAACATTGTCGAGGACATGCGCGAAACGCAGTTTCACGTGCCTGGCATACAGCCAGAGTGCTATCATCAGGCCGAGTGTACCGCCATGACTGGCCAGTCCCTCGTAGCCGGTAAACGTCCAGCCTTTCCCCGGGACATTGCGTATGGGCAGCAACATCTCAATGGGATGCGACAGGTAATAACCAGGCTCGTAGAACAGGCAATGCCCCAGCCTCGCACCAATCAGTATGCCGAGGAAGCAGTACATGAACATTGGGTCGAACTGCTCCTCACGAATCTTCTGCTCGCGATACAGCCTGTGCATCAACAGATATACAGACACGAGACCAATCGCCCAGAAGAGCGAGTACCAACGAATGGCGAAGAAGCCCAGGTCAAGGGCTACGATGTCGGGATTCCAGTTGATGAAAAGTTCACAGTTCATAATTCATAGTTCATAGTCGGGGTATGAAGTTCTCCCCATAGAGGGGGAGTTAGAGGGGGTCTTCTACACATTGAAACGGAAGTGCATGATGTCCCCGTCCTGAACGACATAGTCCTTTCCTTCCACGGCCATCTTGCCGGCTTCGCGGACGGCCGCTTCCGAGCCGTACTTGACATAGTCCTCATACTTGATGACCTCTGCACGGATGAAGCCTTTCTCGAAGTCTGTGTGGATGACGCCGGCACATTGCGGAGCCTTCCAACCACGGCGGAACGTCCACGCCTTCACTTCCATCTCGCCCGCCGTGATGAAGGTCTGGAGCGTGAGCAGATGGTAGATGGCCTTGATGAGGCGGTTGCATCCGCTCTCCGTCAAACCGAGGTCCTCCAGGAACATCTGTTTTTCTTCGTATGTCTCGAGTTCTGCGATGTCGGCTTCCGTCTGTGCCGAGATGATGAGCATCTCGGCATCCTCGCCCTCGATGGCTTTCTTGACGGCCTCGGTATAAGCGTTGCCGGAGGCAGCCGACGCGTCGTCGACGTTGCAGACATACAGCACGGGCTTTGTCGTGAGCAGGAACAGACCGTTGGCTGCCGTGATTTCATCCTCGGTCTCGAAGCTCACGCTTCGAGCACTGAGGCCCTTGTTGAGGGCTTCCTGATACTTGAGCAGGACGTCGAGCTCAACCTTTGCCTGCTTGTCGCCACCTACCCTGGCCTGCTTCTCCACTTTCTTGATGCGGTTCTCGATGGTTTCGAGGTCCTTGATTTGCAGTTCCGCGTCGATGATTTCCTTGTCGCGGACGGGGTCGACACTGCCATCGACATGTACGATGCCGTCGTTGTCGAAGCAACGGAGCACGTGGATGATGGCGTCGCACTCGCGTATGTTGGCCAGGAACTGGTTGCCCAAGCCCTCACCTTTGCTGGCACCTTTCACGAGCCCCGCTATATCTACGATGTCGCAGACAGCGGGCACGATGCGTCCCGGGTGCACGAGTTCGGCAAGCTTGGTCAGTCTTTCGTCAGGAACGGTGACTTGTCCGAGCTGGGCATCAATGGTGCAGAAGGGGAAATTGGCAGCCTGTGCCTTTGCGCTTGACAGACAATTGAAGAGGGTTGACTTGCCGACATTGGGCAGTCCGACTATTCCGGCTTTCATCTTTTTATTAATTGGGAGTTAAATGAGGGAGTTAAAATGGGAGTTACGCCAGCGTTGCTGGCTGGAAGTTAAGCGATTCGCGCTGGACGATAGCTTGGGATGCCAAGTGCATAAAGGTATTGTCCTTTTTAACTTCCCTTTTAACTTCCATGAGCGTAGCGAATTTACTTCCACTTTAACTTCTATTATATATTTTATTCATCAGTGATTCCTTTGTTTTTACTTATGGCTTCGGCGTAGCCGTTGAGCTTCCAACTGGCTCCGTTGAGAAGGTATTCCAGCCTGTCGCGCTGAGTGTTGTCGATGTATTCGATGTCGTGCGAGAGTAAAATATAATAGCGGCATTCTTCAAGTGACCCTTGTGCAATGTTCAAGAAGCGAAGCTTGTCCGCCCGACTCAACTTGCGATAACCCTCGCAGATGTTGGCTGCTATTGAGACAGCCGCACGTCGAAACTGCGAGGTAAGCCCGTAGAGTTCGTCTTCAGGGAAGTGCTTCGTAGCGGCATAGACAGCCTTTACGAATTCATGCGCCTGCTGCCAACACTCCAAGTCCTTGAAACTGTGGCTAAAGCTATTGTCCATTTTTACTTCCCTTTTAACTTCCACGAGCGTAGCGAGTTTAATTCCTTTTATTACTTCCTCGAGTTCAGCAACTAAAAGTCGCTGAACTCGTCGTTCTTTGCAGAACGGATGGCGATGCATTCCATCTCGATGAGCCATGTGGGTCGGCACACTGGGGCGAGGGTGAAGACGGTGGGGATGTCGGGATACTTCTGGCTGAACAGTTTGCTGACCACTTCGAAGTCGGCTCCGTCGCGCAGATAGACGACGATCTGTGCCGTGTCGCTCATGGTCATGTCGGCTTCTGCAAGGAGTGCTTCCACGTTTTCCCACATGCGATGCGTCTGCTTTTCTATGTCACCGACGTGCATTACCTCGCCCTGATTGTTGATGCTTGCCGTGCCGGAGATGATGGCATGGTCGCGGTCGCCGAACTGCAGGAGAGTGCCGCGCTCGAAGGTGACGCCGTACTCGCTGGTGCGGTTGAGGTGCGACGTGGCGTAGAGGTAGCGCTGCTGCTCCGGCTTGAAGCCCTTGAGGGCGTAGCATCCGAGCTGTATGATGGCCTTCGGGTCGGACGGGTTTCCGCCGATGCCTGTGGAGGCGATGTAGTGTGTCTCGGGCACCAGTCCGTGCTGGGCGAAGTTTTCCCAGCGGGAGAGGACGAGGCCCTTGTACTGCGTATCGACGTCGCGGACGAAGAACCATGTGCGGATGCAGTTGTCTTCGAGGGTCATCTCATGCTCCTCGAGGAGTGCTTCGTAGTCTTCGAGGAGTGTCTGTGTCTGGCTGTAGCTGCTGCCTTCGCCTATCATCATGCCCATCGTCCAAAGGTGTTCGTAGCCGTTGTGGCGTACGATGGTGGACTGCAGACGGTCGGCCGTGGGGATGACCTCCGTACCGCGCTGCAGGTAGAGCCACAGGGCTATCTTGCTTCCGTCGAGGGGCGGTTGCTGAATGTATGAGATGGTGCACGTATCGTCCTGCGGCATGAGCGGCCGCTGATTGGTGGCGTCGGACAGGAAGAACCTTTTGAAGACGGGCTTGGCGTCTGCCAGGTCGGCCTGAGCCATCAGTTGTTCTTCCGCCTGACTTATGCGGCGGAGCTGCTGCTGAAAGCTTTCGCCTCGGGCTTCGACGTGCAGAATAGCGTGATATTCAGCCGTCTTGCCGTCGGGGGCGAAGGTCGTCAGTTCGATGGTGGCACCGAGTTTTTCCAGATGTATTTTCTTAAATTGCATGGTGCATTGTGTGATATTGGGTGCAAAGGTACAAAAAAAAGTTTAAAGTATAATGTTTAAAGTTTAAAGATTTTATGCCGAGTGGAATAATGCCCTGTGGCAAGTCGGAAAACTCGACGTGTCATGTTGCCAAACTCGGCGTGCCATGTTTGACGATTCGGCGTGCCGCGTTTGACGATTCGGCGTGCCGCGTTTCAGTTCACGGCACGAGATGTTCTATCCAGCTGTCTATCAGGCTGCTCACTTCTTCGAGGTTCGACTTGAACTGACTGCTGAGGATTTCGGTGTGGTTGTGCGATAGCAGGTTCTCTCCGCCCTCGTTCAGGACGAGGTGGAGCAGGGAGCCTTCAGCATTTCCGCTCTCCACGCGCATGTATCCATCGAGCCGTGTGCTCGGCACATCGACGAGGGCAGCGTAGGCATTGCCTTTCGTCAGGTTCAGCCCTGCAGCCGAGCGGCCGGTTCCTCCGTGGCACTGGATGCAGGCTCGGTCGAAGAGTCCTGTCTGCAAGACGCCGAAGCGACCCACGTCAATCGTGCCGAGGTCAATCCGGATGGTGTCGTGGGCAGTGTTCTCGCTGTAGTCCTCCATGCTGACAGACGCCAGCGTGATGATGCGCTCGCGCAGAGAATTGGTGAGCGCCACCTCCACCGTCCGCACCTCGCTGCTGATGTTGGAGAGGACGAGGCTGACGGAGGTGCCGTCGTCGAGTGTCGAGGGCACTGCCTTCTGCACCAGGGCGAACTTGCTGTCCTGCGTGAAGCCGGCCACGGCAAGGCTGAAGCCTGTGCCTTCCCACTCGCTGAGCCCGCTCACGCAGGCGGTCATCTTCACCGTGTAGCCCTTCTCATCCACCTGATAGACCTTGTCCTGGATGTCGCCGCTGTCGCAAGAGGCAAGGCAGACGGCTGCCCATATATATAATATATAATGTATAGGTTTCATTAGTTGAACTTCTAACTATGGACTATTAACTATGGACTATGGACTATTCAGAAGCTGTATTGCAGCTGCAAGGTAGCCGAGTGCGTGCTCAGCCCCAGGTCGTCGTTGTCGCGGTCCAACTGCGTTTCGTGTCCATACCTGCCCGTAAACTGATACATCGCCGAGAGCTTCAGGTTGCACTTGTTGACGTAGTAGTTCACCACGGCAGCCGGCATGTTCAGTATGCCGTCCTTGCCTGAGCCGTTGCGGTCAAGGAAGTCATAGCGGAAGCCTGCCTGCAGGCTCGGGGTGAAGAAATACCCCACTTGGCCGTAGCAGCCCCAAAAGTTGTACTTCTCGTCAATCTTCTGCCGTTTGGTAAAGCCGACGTGCATCCAGTAGGCTTCTGCTGCAGCGTACCACCTGCCGTAGAGCATGCTCCACTCCACGCCGAGGCGGCTGTCGTTGGTGCTCTCTGCTTCGCTCTCCACATTCACGCCGCCGCTCACGCCGAATAGCATGTGCCGGCCTGTGAGCATGTGGCTGTTGCCTTGCGTGGCAGGCATGTTGCCCCAGGGCATGAAGGTGAGCCTGCCGGCATAGAGCAGCGAGGGGATGTGGGAATCGTCGGAGAGCGTCTTCGTGGCAGTGTTCACGCCGCTGCCGCTGCCGTTCCAGAGTCCCACCTCGTAGCCTATCATCCAGCTGTCCTTCTTCTTGTTGAGCTTTGCCTTGCCATGAAACTGGAAGCCCAGGTCGAAGCCCATGCCGATGCTTGGCGTCACGGCGTTCAGGCTATACGGCATGATGACGGATGCCGTCAGCGAGGTAGGCAGACAGGGGAACAAAGTCTCGCCCAGCGTGGTGAGGTAGGCGTGGAAGAACGGTGTCTTGAACTTACCGGCACGGAAGCGTGCGGCAGGCGTTATCCTGTAGTCCACCCATGCTTGCTGCAGGACGTTTCCGCCCGTGGCCGCAGCGTTGATGCTCAGGTTATAGTCGAGCCTGCCGAAAGTCGTGCCGGTGAAACCCAGGATGGCGTACGGCATGGAGAAGCCGGAATTAGCCACGTTGTCCTGATTGTATGCTTTGTCCAGGCCCTCGTCGTCGTAGTAGTTGTACTGTCCCCTGGCCTGCATGAACAGATACGGCTTGAAGATGAAGCGTCCGTCGCGCGACTGCAGCGTGAAGCCTCTGTCGTCGGCAATGCCCAGCACACCGTTCTCCATGTCGATGTTCTCCGTCGGCTGGCGAAGGTCGGCACTCTTGAAGTTGTATTTCTCGAAGGTGATGCCCTTCTCTTTCTCTCCTTCCTCAGCCATTGAAGGCATGGCCAGGAGGGTCATTAATAGTAATATGTAGGTCTTTTTCATATTTAGAGGTTGTTGGTTTATTGTTCTTCCCCTTCCCTAGGGGAGGGGTTGGGGGAGAGGCTATAGGCTCTCCAGGAACTTGATGAGTGCCGAGCGGTCGTCCTTCTCCATCTTCGCGAAGAGGTTCTTGCTGGCTTCTCCCTCGCCGCCGTGCCACATGATGGCTTCCATAAGGTTGCGGGCGCGTCCGTCATGCAGGAAGTAAGTGTGGGCATTGACCTTTTCTTGCAGTCCTATGCCCCAGAGCGGCGTCGTGCGCCACTCGTTGCCGCGGGCCAAGCCGCTGACGTAGTTGTCGTTCAAACCCACGCCCATGATTTCGCTTCCCATGTCGTGGAGCAGGAAGTCGCTGTAGGGATGAATCGTCTGACTGCCAAGCCAGGGCAGTTCTGTACCATTGAGGAGCGTCGCGCCGCGTGGTCTTGTGTGCAAAGTCGTGACGTGGCAGAGGTGACACTTCGCTTCGTAGAACTTCTGCTCGCCTATGGAGATGAGTTCCCTTTCGTTGATGGTGCGTCCTTTGTATGCGGCGGTCTGCTTCGTGCTGCCCAGTCTTCGGGCCGGCACACCGAGGCCGTGCAGGTAGAAGTCCACGTCTTCCATGTCCTCGGTCGAGACATCGAGCTTGTCATAAAGCAAGCCCATCATCGAGCCCTCCTGCATCTGCGACTGTCCCTCGCATATCTCTTCGGGGTAACGACTGTTCGTTGCACCCATGTCCGACGAGAAGCCAAGCTCGACAGTCAAGTCTGCATGCTGTGCCTTATTGCCCGACAGGCCGAGCTGCAGCTTGCCACGCTCGTTGATGTAGTTGCAGCGGCCGCTTATCCCATACTCTGGGTAGTTCGACTTCGCCGCAAGTTGCTCTATCTCATTGCGGTCGAGGGCCATCATCTGACCCATTCCGACATGACGGAGAGGGATGCGGACGGTGCAGAAGAGGTCTTCCGGCTTGATGTCCTCATCCGTGTCGCGATACTTGGGCTTATACCATTCCGTGATGGTATATTCGGGATAGACAAGGCTATACGGCTCGCCGTCGGGGAAGGCGAACTGCTCTTCGTGCCAACGGCATTCGAGCTTGCCTTCTGCCGTCACACCGTAGATGCTCTGGTCGTGAAGCACACGGCCATAGTTCTGGAAGAAGGCTCCGTTCTTTCTCGTTATATAGACCAGCATGGCACTGAACCCATAGCTGCCGGAACCATAGACGGGTGTTCCGTCGGGGTCAGTGCCAATCTGCGTCCAGAGTGCTGGCTTTGTCCGTCCGGCATTTCGGTGGCATGAGCCGCAGGAATAGCCGGCATAGACAGGACCGAGGCCGGCACTCTGCGTCAGCACATCGTCATAGAGGCCGTCGCCGTTGATGAAGCGTCGGGAGTTGGCCTTGATGTTCTCCACCCACGGAGCGTCCGTGTCGTAGGCAAACGATGAGTTGACGAAGACCGTACTCGTGCCTGCACTCAGGGCATAGCCGTCGTGCGTTTCGAAGTCGGCTGCAGAAAAGCAGTCATCCTCCTTGTCGCATGCGACAAGGAGGAAGAGAAGAGGGAGCAAGATAATCCTATAGTCCCTATAGTTCCTGTACATTACTTATTATGGTTTATTCTATGGTACGGGGCTGTCCGTCCTTGAAGAGCAGGAACTCCAACGTGTGGAAGCCGCGAATGTTTTGTGCTGCTTCAATCTTCTCGTCGCTGTCGTCATCTTTCCAGTTCAGTCCGCTGTAGTCACCATTGGCAAGCACACCCTTGATGGCATCCTGGTCAAGAGGCCATGAGTCCATGTTGGGGTCAAGGCCGAGTTCGTCCACAGGACCGAACAGGAATGCCTCGCTCATCTCCCAAGGCTGACGTGCTGTCATCCATGCCTGTGCTGCTGCCTTGAAGTTGGCATTCGAGGGCTGGTCTGCCAGAGCACGAACGGCTGTGTTAAGGTTGGCGTTGGCCTCTTTCAGGTCATTATAGGTGGGCAGTACCACGACATCTACATAGTCGGCCACGATGGCTTTCAGTTCTTCCTCCTCCTCGAAGTCTTCAATCTTAGCCTTGAGCGTCTTGAGGATATCCTTCAGGCTGTTGCAGGCATCGATGGCTGTCAGGACACTTGGGCTGCCGATGTGACTGCGGAAGGGAGCTGCCATACCTTCTATGGCGTTGATGGCTGCCGTGATGCGTGAATTGACGTTGCTGGCCAGTTCTGTCTCTCCGTGGTTCAGCAGATAGTTTGCTATGCTGTGACTGCCTGTTGCTTCGCCATACTTGCAGTTGAAGGCATTCTGTATGGAGCGGATGTTGTTGGCGTAGTCCTGAATGGAGTGGAAGCTGTACCAGGACTCTACGGCATAGACGGCTTCCGTATACTTTCCCTGTTCCCACTTGTCGCGCGGGTCGCCTATCTTGCTTTCGCCCACTTCGTTGGCAATGTCGATGCAGCCGTCGATAATCTGCTCGATGCAGCTGTTGGGGCTGGTGTAGGTCTTACCCTCGCCTGGGTTCTTAAAGGTCTCCTTGAAAGCCTCGCCTCCGTTGAAGCTGACTTCCCATGCCTCGTAGAGGGCGGCGGCATCTTTCTGGAGCAGCTCGGAAACGTGGGATGCATAGTTGCACCAGTTATCCGAGTAGTCGGCATAGTTGGCGTCTGTCTCATTAATGGTGACGTCGGCTGTGCCTTCGGGCATTGTTTCAGGATCGTTGTCGTCATTGCTGCATGAGGCAGCGGTCATGGCAATGGCAATTATGCCAAGATAAAAGATGTTCTTTTTCATGTTGTTATTATATTTTGGTTTTACTTCTTTTTTTTTATTACTTAGTCTCTGAATCCGTAGAACTGCTTCTTTCCCTTGAACCATCCTGTGAAGGCAACGCCCAGGGCGAACTCGTTCTCGCTGTTGTACTTGCCGCCGCCTATGCGGCGGGTGGTGTAGTCGGCCTTGACTATCACATAAGGTATGGGGCGGTAGTTGAGGCCGAAGGTCCACATGGAGGTCTTGAGGCGTGCGTCCATCGTCTGTCCTGCCTCGCCTTCCTCCTGGGCGTTGTAGTATTCATAGCGTGCGAAGGGAATGATGTCGGGGGCCTTTGGATTGTGGAAGAAGCCCTTCAGGCGTACGCCGCCTTCTATGCCGTAGCTGACGGCTTTGCTGGCTATGGGTGCCAGTTTTGAGTAGGGGCTGGCATTGCTCTGGCGGACGTTGCGTGCGCTGAGCTGTGTGCTGTTGCCCACCTTGCCGCTCAGGATGTTGCCACGCACGATGCCGTAGCGATGCTGATACTGTGCATCGACGCTCCAGAGGTTGACGGGAACCGTGAAGCTGTAGGTCGTGGGCTTGTCGGCATTCGAGGCTGCATTCTGCACATGATACCAGCTTGCACCCACTCTGAGGCCCGGCACGCCGGTGTAGTTCACGCGCAGCACATAGCCGGGCGACGTGAAGTTGTCGGTCTCGAAGAAACCTTGTTTGCCCTTCTTCACCCAGTTGTTGCGGTCGAAACCATTGGCATTGAGGCCTGCCACGATCTGTGCTTCCCAGTTGAACGATGCCCAGCGGCGGCCCACTTGTCCGAAGAAGCTCAGACCTGTCTCGTGCCAGGTGTTGGGGATGATGCTCGTCTCGCCTTCGGGACGGACGGTGCCGAAGAAGTTCACGGGCTCATGGTGCGCATTGTTCAGTCCGACAGGTACGATGAAGTGTCCCGCGCGTACATTAAAATATTGATTAAGGTGGTAGGTGATGTGGAACTGCTCAATGGCAACCTCGCCTCCCTTTTCCACCTCGGTCTCGTACTCGCCGTTCTCCGAGTTCTCTATCTCGTAGGCCGTTCCGGTGCCGCCGCTCTCGAACTCTACCTCCACGCCTACGTTCCAATGCTTGTTGAACTTATAGTCGCCTGCCAGCACGAAGCGGGGCACGGAGATGGTGTTGCGGCGCATGCGGGTATTACCCTCGCTGCCGCCATAGAAGCGGTTGGTGCCATAGTCCTTGAAGGCTGCCACCACCTCGCCGTAGCCGCCTATGCGGAAACGGTCGTAGGAGTCTATCTCTGTCGAGTCGGTATTCCACTGAGCCGAAGCAGTGCCGACCGTGAGCAGCATCATTGCTGCAAGGATGTTTCTGTTCATTGTCTTTTCTTTTTTTAGAGACCTTAAGGACCTTAAGGACTTTAGGGACTTTAAGGACTTTAGGGTCTTTTTTGTTTTCCGGCGGCAAAGGTACGGCGGTTTTTTGTTCCCTGCAATACGCAAAAATTATGATTTTGCCCTTCTTGTGGCCTTTCTGCCATACCCAATAATAATGAAATTGCCCCTCTTTTACAATAAAATTGTAAATCGTAAATCGTCAAATAGTAAATAATTTCGTATCTTTGCAGCAGAAAGCAGAATAGGAAAGCTAGCGAAACTAGTAAAACTAGTGAAACTAGTATGACTAGCAAAACTTAAACCCAATGACCGAGAAATACCACGATACAGACCCTATGAGCGATGTCATCAGCGATGACTATCGCATGTTGCAGATCATCAGCCGCTTCGGCATCAAGCTGGGCTTTGGCGATCAGACGGTGGGCGCCACTTGTCGGGCTGCCGGTGTGGATGTCAGCACGTTCCTCACCGTTGTGAACTATGTGAAGGACCCTGCCCATGCCCGCATCAGCGAGATGGCTGAGCAGATCGACGTGCCGGCTCTCATTGTCTATCTGAAGAACTCCCACACCTACTTCGTCGATTTCCGCTTGCCGGGCATCCGCCGCAAGCTTCTCGAGGCCATCGACCTCTCTTCAGGAAACCGCATCGCCATGCTCGTCTTGCGTTTCTACGACGAGTATGCACAGGAGGTGAGCCGGCACATGACCTTCGAGAACACTCATGTCCATCCCTATGTCGAGACGCTTCTGCAAGGGCACCTGCCGGCAGAGACATTTGCCGAAATAGAGGAACAGTACGACGAGCAGCATGCCAGTATCGAGAAGAGCCTCTCCGAGCTCAAGAACATCATCGTCAAGTACTACCCCAGCGACAACAGTGCTTCGCTCATGGGCGAGGTGCTCATGGATATCTTCATGACCGACGAGGACCTGCACACCCATTGCCACATGGAGGACACACTCTTCGCCGAGTGTATCCGTCGCCTCGAGCACGACGTACGTCTGAAAGGCGGACAGCCCGTCGATGAGCCTTCAGATGCCCAGAGCGAACCGGCTGGCGAAACGCTCAGCGAGCGCGAGAAGGAGATTATCGTGCAGGTCGTAAAGGGCCTCTCTAACAAGGAGATAGCAGAGGCTCTCTTCATCTCGGTCAACACCGTGATGACGCACCGCCGCAACATCGCTCGCAAGCTGCAGATACGCTCCGCAGCAGGCCTCACCATCTACGCCATCGTCAACGGCCTCGTCAATCTCGACGACGTGCAGCTGTAATGCGAATACAACAGTCCCTCCGGAAGACATTTCATGACGAGCCTACCCCCTCGTTCGAAGAGGTATACCTTTTAAGTCGAAGAGGTATACCTTTTAAGTCAAAGAGGTATACCTTTTGAGTCAAAGAGGTAGTGCTTTTTTTTGATGAAGAATAATAGGTGTTTGCCATCCCCGTGTTACGATTTTTTACATTAGTTAAATAATTATTCGGTTTTTCTTGGCACACATTATATAAATATATAAATTTGTGCACGACTTTGAAACTATCAATTCACAAACAAATAATAATAACCAACATTACAAACCAATGAAACAAAATCTACTAAACAAACTATGGCTCCGAGTCTGCATGCTCGCGGCCATAATGACCACCGCCCTTGCAGGGACAGTCATGGCGGAGGAGGTGACACTAAAAGCAGGGACAAATGCTTCCGCCTGCACGGTGAATGAAACGGATGGAATGAAGGTCGGAACCAGCAAGGCTGGTGGTGACATGTCCATTACAGTTCCTGCCGGAACAGTCACCTTGAAGTTTTATGCTGCAGCATGGAAGGGCGTTAGCGGTCTTTCCCTGAATCTTTCTCTGGATGACGCCGCTGCAACAGCAAGTCCAGCAAGCATCGCGTTGACGGCAGACAATGGGATTACCAATAATTCTCCCTTTACTTTGTCAGGTGAAGAAAGTTCTTTTGAGTATTCCATCAGCCTGACTGGCATTAATGCAGAAACGACTGTTAAACTGACCTCATCAGCAGCAAAACGCTTTGTTGTTTGGGGCGCAAGTGCTGAAGTCTCTTCAGAAGAACCCACTCAGTGCGCTACTCCGACGTTTTCTCCCGCTGCAGGCACCTATGCCCAGCCTGTAGAAGTGAGCATCAACTGCGCCACGGAGGCCGCCACTGTCTACTACACAACCGATGGCACAGAGCCTACAGCCAACAGCCTCGTCTACGAAGGACCGTTCGTTCTGGAAGAGACCACGACCGTCAAGGCCATTGCCTACTGCGACGGCTTGGATGGCAGCAGCGTAGCATCCGCCACCTATACCTTTATAAGCTTTGAGCATAACGGCACGCAGGAGGATCCCTACACCGTTGCCGACGCTCGTGCTGCCATCGATGCAGGCGCAGGCACCACGGGCGTCTATGCCAAGGGTGTCGTTACAGCAATCCCCACGGCATGGAGCGAACAGCACAGCAACATCACCTTCAACTTCGTGGATGCTGAAGGCGACAACAACTTCCTGCAGGCCTACCGTTGCGTCAGCACAAACGATGCCGACGCTTCGACCGTTCAGGTGGGCGACACCGTAGTTGTCTATGGTAACCTGACAAAGTATAACACGACCTATGAATTTGCTCAGGGCTGCCAGCTCGTTTCCCTGATTCATCCCTCGGCTGCCGTCGAGACTCCCACCTTCAGCATGGATCCTGGCACATATAACGGTGAGATCAGCGTCGAGCTCTTCTGTCTGACCGAGGGTGCAACCATCTATTACACCACCGACGGAACCGAGCCTACACCCAACAGCACCGTCTTCGGAGCCCAGGACGAAATCATCATCGAGCAAACCACAGTCATCAAGGCTATCGCCGTCAAGGATGGCGAGCAGAGCCTTCTTGCCACAGCCGTCTATCACATCTGCTCGGCCGACGCGCCCTACAGCGTAGCCCAGGCTCTCGAATCACCAGAAGGAGAGAACGTCTACGTGAGAGGCATCGTTTCGACCGTGACAGAAGTGAGCACCAATTACGGCAACGCCACCTATCGCATCTCCGACGACGGCAGCACCGACACGGAGATGATCGTCTATCGTGGTCTTTATATCGATGGCGACCCCTTCCAGACGGAAGACCAAATTCAGGTGGGCGACGAAGTTGTCGTCATGGGTAACCTCGTTGTTTACAACGGAACTAACCAGCTGGCACAAGGCAACCAGCTCGTCAGCCTTGACCGCATCGTGCCTCCCGTCTTTACAGTCCGTGAAACTGAAATCAACGTGGCTGCCGATGCGACAAGTGCTTATACTTATGTCGGCATAGAGAACATCGATTGGGAGGTGAACACCCCCTTCGTGCAGTTCTTCGACGTCAATGCCGACGGCACAGCAACCGAGGCTTCTCAGCCCGACTGGATCAACGAAGCAGGCGTCACGCAGAATGGTCTGATGCTCAGCTTCTCGCAAAATACCAATGAAGAAGCCCGCACAGCATTCCTCAAGGTGGGCGTGACACTGGACGGCACCACCTATTATTCCGACCTCATCACCCTCACACAGGCTGGCTATGTGGCTCCTGCGCGGTACGTTGTTGTCTCTCGGGAGAGTCAGGTTCAGCAAATC
Source organism: Bacteroidaceae bacterium (assembly GCA_017469525.1). GTDB lineage: Bacteria > Bacteroidota > Bacteroidia > Bacteroidales > Bacteroidaceae > Physcousia. Next base: position 41,662 of record JAFUGG010000026.1, read on the forward strand.
ACCAGTGGCAGACGCTACATCATCGCTGCCGAGAAGACAACGGACAATAGTGGTAAGATGGTTGTAATGGGAGGCGCTGATGCTTCAACAAGCACCTTACGCTATCGTTCTGCAGTGAACACAGATTATTATTTCTTCTCATCCGAAATGGAGTTGGCAGCCGATGCCGGTGTCAGCGAGTTCATCATCTGCGGTCCTGACGTTGAAGGCTACTATACAATCTACGACGAAGCAGCCGGTGCATACCTCTCTTCACCCGCAGCAATGTATCTGCGGACACAGCAATACGTGGACGACAATGCCCGCTGGAAGATTAACTTTAATGAAGAGAACTCTGATCCGCAGTCTCCTATCACTATCGTCGTCAAGCGTGGTGATGAAGAGGGGTCCAGCAATAATTATGGTAGCATCTCCTATAGAACGGGAACGGACGAAGATGTCTTTGAAGCAAGTTCTGTACGTTCCACTCCAGACCAGGGCATCTATCTCTATCAGAAGATGGAGTATGATGAACTCGTTCAGCCTACAATTACAGTAGACGAGCCGACCATCAACATTGCTCACGACCAGACACACGTCGAGTTCACATGCAATGTGGAGAACCCCATGACCGGTGCTGCCTTCATTGCTACAACAGATGCTTCGTGGATTACAAACATCACCACAAGCCAGAAGGTGGACGGCATGATTCTTGTCGACTGCGAAGCTAACAGTTCAGACGTCCAGCGTCAAGCTACCATTACTGTTACTTATGGAAGCATCGATTCGCAAGTCAACGTGACTGTAGTGCAGGCTCCCTACGAGTACCTCGCACCTGTCATCAATGCCGAAGACGTCACCCTGGCCTATGATGCTACGGAAGGCAGCATCGAGTACAGCGTGGAGAACCCCGAGCAAGGTGCTGAGATGAGCGCCTACACCGAGGCCGACTGGATTACCAACATCCAGACATCTGCTGCGGCAGCCATCGTGACCTTCAGCACAACAGCCAACGAAAGCACAGAGGCTCGCACAGCTACCATCACACTCGTCTATGGCAACTACACCAAGGCTGTCACCGTCACACAGGAAGGCTATGAAGCTCCCGTCGCTGACTATGCCGAGCTGCCCTTCGAGTTCAACGGAAAGGTAGCAGACATTGCAGAGACTGTCGGCCTGACACACGAAGGCATCGACAGCAAGGACTATGCTGCTGCTCCCTACCTGAAGTTCAACACCACAGGCGACTATCTGCTCCTTGCCTTCAACGAGCGTCCCGGCGTGCTCAGTTTCGACATCAAGGGCAACAGCTTCGCCGACGGCATCTTCACCGTGCAGACCTCTGAGGACGGCGTTACCTTTGACGAACTGCAGTCCTATTCCGAGGAACTTGCTGCAAGCGACGTCCTGAGCGAAGAGTTCACCAACCTTGGCGAGAACGTTCGCTACATCAAGTGGCTCTACAGTGAAAAGGTAAGCGGCAACGTCGGCCTTGGCAACATCAAGCTCGCCAAGTACGAAGAGCCCAGGCCTGCCATCTACGTCCGTCCCACCGAAATTGCTGCCACAGCCGAGGGCGAGACAGGCACACTCACCATCACTACCGAGAACCTCACGCTCACACCCAACGATCAGCTCTTTATCGAGTTCCACGATGCCGACGGCGGTCCGCTGCCCGCAGCTCCCGACTGGATTACCACTGAGATTACGACAGGCGAGGCTGGCTTCGTTGTCAACTACACCATCGCAGCCAACCAGGGTGAGGCTCGCTCCACCTTCTTCCAGGTCGTTGCAGCAGAATATAAGCTCTTCTCCAACGCCGTTACCGTCAGCCAGGAGGCTTACGAAGCTCCCGCCACGGGCGACCAGTACGAGCTCTTCTATGGCGACCTCGTGGAGGGCGACTACATCATCTACTACGACGGCAAGGCCATGAGCAACGAAGTAGCAAACAATCGTCTGCAATATGCAGAGGTAACGCCCGAGAATGATGTCATCACCACCGACAACGAGGCTATCGTATGGCACATCGCTCCCAGCGGCGACTACTGGACCATCTACAGCCCTGCTGCAAAGGCCTATGCCGCAGGTACTGGTGTGAGGAACCAGGCTCAGATGCTCGTCGATGCCGACGACAAGGCTCTCTGGAGCGTTGAAGCAATGGCGACACATGTGGCACATGAGTTCACGAACAAGGCCAACGATGCAGCCGGTGTCAATGCTATCCTCAGGAACAACGGTACCTATGGCTTCGCATGCTACAGCAGCAGTACAGGCGGTGCATTGCAGCTCTACAAGAAGGTAGATGCTACTCCCGAACCCGAGTATCAGACCGTCACCGTCACCGAGGCTGGCTATGCCACATTCGTTGCCACACACGACCTCGAGATTCCTGCCGGTGCCAACATCCAGGTTTATACTGTTCAGGTAGAGGAAACGGCTCAGCTCCTGCCCGTCGAGGGTTACATCCCCTCTTACGAGGCAGTATTGGTTAAGGCAGGTGCAGGCGAGTACAACTTCCCGTACACCGACGAGGAGGTAGCTCCCTTCAAGGTCAACGACCTCCGCTTCAACAGAGCAGACCTCACAGCCGACGGCCAGCAGTACATCCTGGCTAACGGTGAAAACGGCGTAGGCTTCTACAAGGCAACACAGGGCACCACCATTCCCGCATTCAAGGCCTTCCTCTATATCCAGAATGGCGTCAAGGGCTTCTATGGCTTCGACGATGACGATGCAACTGGAATAAATGAAGAATTAAGAATGAAGAATGAAGAATCTTCAATCTACAACCTTGCCGGTCAGCGCATCCAGAAGATACAGCGCGGCATCAACATCGTAGGCGGCAAAAAGATTCTCAAGTAAGAAGATAATTAGAAAATTAGAGAATTAGAAGCATAGGGCTCGTTCATGCCAAGTCATGGACGAGCCTTTTTCTTTAAGGTCCCTAAGGACTCTAAGGTCTTTAAAGTCTTCAAAAAAGCCCCATTTCATCGGGAAAAAGTAACGGTTAACGTTTAAAGTTTAACGGTTAAAGAAAATCGAATAAATTCTAAGGAGTTGAGGAGGAAAGGAGTTTTTTACCACGAACTTAAGTCGACGGCCGTAGGGGAAGTCAATGAACTTTAACCTTTTTCCGCGCATAAAAAGCGCGCCTTCTTGCGCTCCATAGGTGCTCAGGCGCATGCGGAGGTGCAAAAGCATCAAAGAAGGCTGCAAAGCAGTCTCGAAGCAGTCAACCTTTAACCTTTAACCATTAATCCGTGTCATCTTTTTCCCTTTTTTCTTTTTTAAAGAAAATAATTATATGTTTTTCTTTGTCGCTATCGTAGAAATATATAATTTTGCGTGCGAATATAAATAATAAACCCTCAAACCAAACCTAACCATCAAAGATGTCGAAGAAGTTGCGTGATAAAGTAGAATATCTTGTCTTGCTGATAGCGGAGTTTGCCGTTCGCTGCAAGGTGACGGAAGCGCAATCCTACCGCTACCTCAACCAGTACGGCGCTCTGGCATTGTGTGACAAGCACTACAACATCATGCACACACTTTCTGTTGAGGAGAATGTCGAAACCCTGCAATCCTATTGCCGACGGAAAGGAGGTACATTATGATACTCTATCACGGCTCAACAATCGACATCGAAAAGATAGACCTCGCCAAGTCCAAACCAAACAAAGACTTTGGTAAAGCATTCTATCTTTCCCTTGACAAAGAACAAGCCATGGAGATGGCACAGTTTAAGGCTGAGTTCGAAGATGGAACGCCAGTCGTCAATGCGTACGAGTTTGACGAAGATAACTTGCAGCAATTTCGCTATAAGCGCTTCGAAGACTATACCGAAGAATGGGCGCACTTCGTCTATGACCACCGAACAGAGCCAAACGGGAAAACCTTGCACGACTACGACATCGTGTATGGTCCGATAGCAAACGACCGTATCGGAGCACAGATAACTCGTTTCAAGCAAGGCTACATTACCTTCGACGAGTTTCTTCGTCGCATCCAATACATCAAAGGCATAACCTTTCAATATGCCTTCTGCACGCAAAAGGCAATAGAGAAACTCATAAAGAAGCAAAAATAAGAATGAAAGTCTCTCAGGCAGAATTCCAAAACATGAAGGAGGAGATTGTGAAAGACCTCATTGCCCGTCTCATGGAAGAACAAGGTCTCACAATGCAAGAAGCCTTTGAAAAGGTCTATGCCTCACGCCTGTTCGAGAAACTCAGCGACCCAAAGACAGGATTGTACTTCCAATCGTCTGGCTATGCCTATAGCTACTTAGAAGAAGAACTTAACTCATAATACAAACTCAAAACAACCCTCAAGCCAAACCCAAATAGTTTCCAAAGCATTCGTCTTTAACTCCTTTCACTCCTTTAACTTCATTAACTCCCAAATAAAATATTATCCAACTCAAAACAACCCTCAAGCCGAGAGTCTTGTCAAGTAGGTTTTGAACACAAGAATATGGAACAGAAGCAGCAAATCATGCAAGCGATAGCCAAGCGAGCACATGAGGTGACTCATCCTGGCTCTACGGTCCTGCTCTTTGGCTCCCAAGCCCGAGGCGATGCCCGCCCGGATTCCGACTGGGATGTACTCATATTGCTGAACAAAGAGCGTATCTCACCTGAGGACAGAGACAAGGTGAGCTATCCGTTGCGTGAACTGGGATGGCAAATAAATGCGATGGTAAACCCCATCATGTTCACAACTAAAGAATGGGAAAGCAAAAGCTTCACGCCATTCTACAAAAATGTAATGAAGGAAGGAGTCGTGTTATGAGTCTGTCAGCAGAAGAACGAAAAGCGATTGTGACATTTCGCATAGAAAAAGCCTTCAGAGCTTACAATGAAGCCGTCGGAGTCATTGGAAACAAGTATTGGGAAACAATAGCCAACCGACTATACTATGCTGCATACAATGCAGTCTCGGCCCTCTTGGTAGCCAATGGCGATACAGTACACACGCACAGCGGTGTCATACACCTCTTTGGCCTGCATTTCATCCAAGAAAAAAGGATGTCGGCAGATATGGGACGTTTGTATCACAATCTGTTCACACTTCGGCAGACAGGCGACTACGATGATACCTATGGGCTGTCAGCAGAAGACGTAATGCCATATGTTGAGCCGACGAAGTTGCTCATAAATCAAGTCGCAGAGTTAGCAAAACAATTAATAGACAAGCAAGAATAATAACAACCCTCTAACCAAACCACAATAGCACCCCCAACTATCGTCTTTAACTCCTTTCACTTCTTTAATTTCATTAACTCCCAAATAAAACATCATACAACTCAACAATAACAAAAACTATTTAAAACTTATTTTTATGAAACAAAAACTATTTTTCAACAAACTCTGGCTGCGTGTCGGGATGATCGTAGCCATCATGACAACAGCCCTAAGCGGAACAGCATGGGCAGAAGACGTAACAGTTGACGTTACTAGTCTTGGAACCCAAACATGGTCAAACTATAGCCTTGTTTCTGGAAATGTCACAATTTCAACAAACGTAGGAACAGGTTCTGCACCAACCACTAACAACGCTCAATATCGATGGAAAACTGGGAATATTATTACTATCTCCACTTCCACGGGTACATTGAAAACTATTCAATTCAAGACTAATTCTACTGAGGCCTATGGTCCCAAATGTCTTAATTATGGTGGAAGTGCAATAACAAATAGTGGGACGAGTTATACTTGGACAGCGCCCTCAGACATCACTTCTGCTGATTTTAATGTGACATCTGAAGCTCGCCTCACAGAAATACACGTAACATATACGACTGGTGGTTCTGGCGGTGGTGGCGACACTCCTAGCCCTACTGAAGGAACAGGAACAATTACCTTTGGCACGGGTAAAACAACTATTAATAGTGCCAGCGTTACTGGAGATGACGATTTAGGTAATACTTGGACTATAACAACTGTAGGAACAACCAGTTTTACTGCCAATTCTGCTTATTATCAAGTTGGTTCAGGAAGTAAGCCTGCAACAAGCATTACATTTACTACAACCCTTGCCAGTGAGTTGAACATCACCGCTATGAGTGCAAAGTTTGGTGGCTTCAGCGGTACTGCTGGTACTGTAACTTTGAAAGTTGGCGATACAACTATAGGCACAGGAAGCCTTAATGGAACTAGTGATGTGACAGTAAATTCTACATCTGCAGCAACAGGTACGGTTCTTACTGTTACAGTAACAGGAATTGCGAAGGGTGTGAAGTGTTATTACATCAGTTACACATGCACTTCTTCCACAGATCCCACTTGTGAAACTCCTACCTTCTCTCCTGCCGCAGGCACATACACCTCTGCTCAGAATGTAACAATCAGCACTGAGACTGCGGGTGCAACAATCTACTACACCACAGACGGCACAGATCCAACAACAAGCAGCACACAGTATAGTGGTGCCATTAACGTAAGCAGCACAACCACCATCAAGGCCATTGCAGCTGCTGAAGATCACAACAATAGCCCTGTAGCAAGTGCAACTTATACTATTGTTCCTCTTGAACATGCTGGCACACAGGCAGACCCCTATACTGTTGCTGATGCTCACACTGCTATTGATGCAGGTGTGGGCACCGCTAGTGTATATGCAACAGGTATTGTGTCTAAAATAGTAACTGCTTACAACTCTCAGTTCGGCAACATTTCATACAACATTTCTACTGATGGCACAACAACTAGCGACCAATTGGAGGTATTCCGTGGCAAAGGTATAGATGGTGCGAACTTCACCTCCGCAGATGATATTCAGGTTGGTGATGTGGTTGTTGTTAAAGGTAACCTAACCAAGTACAATAGCACATATGAATTTGAAGAAGGTAATCAACTTGTCAGCATTGTTCATCCTGCTACCATCACTGTTACCTCAACAGCTATCGATGTTCCTGCTGCAGGTGAAGATGATGTCATCGATGTTACCTATAAAAACATTACGTCGGTTGTTGCTGAAGTTCAATTCTTCGAGGCTGACGGAGTAACTCCTGCTACCTACGATTGGATTACTGCATCCATCAACAGCGATAACGATATTGAGTACAATGTTGATGCCAACACAGGTGAAGCCCGTACTGCTTACATGAAGGTCTATGCCCTTGATAATGAAGCAAACGATGTTTATTCAGGCCTCATCACCGTCACCCAGGCTGCTTATGTGGCTCCATTCGATGAAACAACTTGGACTCTTGCCACTTCTATCACTTCTGGCAAGCATTACATCATTGTCGGAATGAATGACGACGATGCTTATGCAATGGGTGAGCAAAAGTCAAATAATCGTGCAGGTGTAAGTGTAACCGTCAGTGGAACTACAGCTACTGTTTCGAGCGCTGATGTCCATGAGGTGGTTATCTATGGTCCTGATGCAGCAGGATTATATACCATCTACGATGGAACAGGTTATCTCTATGCAGCATCAAGTACTGCAAACAATTTGAAGACAGAAGCCACAGTTAATAACAATGCTCGTTGGGAGATTACCTTCAATGGAGGTGTTGCTTCTATTGTTGCAACACAAAGTTCAAACCGCAATGTGATGCGATTCAATTACAACGGTGGAAGTCCTCTCTTTGCTTGCTATGCTTCTGCTACACAGTCTGCCGTTAGTCTCTACGAGAAGGCTGGCGAGGCTACTCCCACAGAATCTGTTACTGTTACCGATGCAGGCTATGCAACCTATTGCAGCGAGAATGCTCTTAACTTTACAGGCTCCAGCATCAAGGCATACGTCGGAACTAAGAATGGCGACAAGCTGACCTTCACTCCCATCAATCAGGTTCCTGCAAGCACCGGTATGCTCTTGGTGGCTGAAGGTGGTGCAATTGTTGACGTGCCTGTGAGTGTTTCTCCTGAGACTGTTCAGAATAACTGCTTAACTGGTGTCAACAAGGCAACTACTCTGACAGCAAACGACTATATCCTGAATGTAGTTAACGGTGGTGCAGGCTTCTATAAGGCTGGCTCATACACAGCGCTCGGTGCCCACAAGGCATACATTCCCGCTGCTGTTGGCGGCAGCGTGAAGGGCTTTGTTATCGACTTCGACGACGATGCAACAGGCATTAGCCTGATGGAAGATGGAAGAAGTCAGATGGAAGACGGTGTCATCTACAACCTCGCTGGTCAGCGCATCAGCAAGATGCAGCGTGGCATCAATATCGTGAACGGTAAAAAGATTTTGAAGTAAAAAATAAGGACCTTAGGGTCTCTAAGGACTTTAGGGACCTTAAGGACTTTAAAACAAGAAAACAACAATGAAAAAGACATATATCACACCCGAAGCACTCACAGTGGTGCTCGGCTCAAGCACAAGTATCCTCACTGGTTCTGCAGACCTCCACGATGATGGTAATGGCAACATTATAGGTGGATTGCAGGAAGGCAATGCTGGAGGTCCAGGCCTTACCAAGGAAAGCAAGAACGTCTGGGACGAGGAATGGTAATCAGACCCTAAGGACCCTAAGGACCCTAAGGACCCTAAGGACTTTAGGGACTTTAAGGACTTTAGGGACAGTTCGGACGGATTTAAAATCCGGCCGGAGGGGATATAGGCATTTGCAATGCCGAAACTCTTATTTCGCGGGATTACAAATCCCTATATTCAACGCTGTCGGATTCTTGCGCTCCAGTAGGTGCTCGGGCGCAGGCGGAGTCAAATCCGACAGGACAGGAGACCTTAACGACTTTAGGGACTTTAGGGACTTTAGGGACACTATTAAAAAAGAAACATGAAGAAGACTTACATGACCTTGCTGCTGGCTGCGGTGGCGGTGTGCAGCTTTGCTGCTGCACCGAACGGTTCGGGGACGTACTATCAGAATGCCGACGGCAAGAAGGCTGCGGCACTGAAGTCGGCGCTACGCGACATCGTGCAGACCACTGTGGAACGCGACTATGGTGACCTCTGGACGGACTTCAAGACGACCGACAAGCGCAGCGACGGCAAGGTGTGGGACATGTACTCCAACATCACGAACTTCACGTTTGGCACCGATCAGGCTGGCTCTTATCAGAAGGAGGGCGATGTCTATAATCGCGAGCACTCGTTTCCCAAGAGCTGGTTTGGCGGCGAGATAAAGCCGATGTACACCGACCTGCACCACATGTACCCGACCGACGGCTTCGTGAACAACAAGCGCGGCAACTATCCCTTCGGTGAGGTAAGCAGCCCGACGTATTCCTCTTCCGGTGGCTTCAGCAAGCTCGGGCCTTGTTCCTACAGTGGCTATACGGGCACGGTGTTCGAGCCTGCCGACGAGTATAAGGGTGACTTCGCGCGTACATATTTTTATATGGTGACTTGCTACGAGGAGAAGCTCAGCGACTGGTACTCGAAGAACAGTGAGTCGAGAGCCACATTAGACGGCAGCGCCTACCCTGGCTTCCAGACATGGCAGCTGAACATGCTCCTGGAGTGGGCAACTAATGACCCTGTAAGCCAGAAGGAGATAGACCGCAACAATGCCGTCTATGGCATCCAGAAGAACAGGAATCCTTTCATAGACTATCCCGGCCTGGAGCAATACATCTGGGGCAGCAAGAAAGACGATACTTTCAGCTACAATAACTATGAAGTACCCGACGGTAGCTCGTCAGGCGGTGGCGATGATCCCGACCCAGGGACTAATCCTGAACCTAGTGGCGACGACAAGACCATTACCTTGACTTATGAATCCTTCGGCTTGAGTGGCTATGCCGTGTATAATGCAACCGTTGGTGGTTATAGCTTTACGGTAAATCAAGGCTTCAAAGGCGAAGGCAATACTATTCAGATGAATAGTAGCAAAGGCAGTGGAATTCTTTACAATACGACAGCCATTCCAGGCTTGAAGTCTATAACGGTAAATGTTGCATCAGGCAGCAAGACTTATACCATTACGACAGGAACATCACAGACTCCCACAACCAATAGTCAGACAGGAACAACAGGCGGCACATATAATGCTGCAAGCGGCGACACTTATTTCCAACTGAAGGTTTCTGGAGCATGTTATTTCTCGTCGATTGTCATTACTTATAATGAAGGTGGCGACGAGCCTATTGACCCAAGCTTCAATGGCCTTTCTGACTTAAGTGTCAATTGGAAAACTCCTTTGACGTTGACGCAAGGCACGACAGGTACACCAAACTTCTTGACGGACGGTACGGTAACGCTCACCAGCTTGAATGAGGCAGTTGCTACTGTCGATGGTCTTATCATCACGCCTCATGCCGTTGGCACAGCTATGATAACCGTCAACACGGCAGCCACCGATGCATATAACGCTGGCAGCGTGATGTTCCCCATTACGGTGCTTGCACCGGAAGGTAAGACAGAGGCTGCACCAAGTGCAACTACTATATTTACAGAGACGTTTGCAGGATGTACGGGCAAAGGTGGTAACGATGGCCGGTGGAGTGGTAATGGTACCGCTACAGGCACTGCTACGACCGATAATGACGGTTGGTATTTCTTAAAAGAAAATGGTGCTTCTGGCTGTATCAAACTGGGTGCAAGCTCTGGCACAGGCAAGGCTACTACGCCAGCCCTTGGCGAAGCAGGTACATTGTACTTATCATTCAGGGCTGGTGCTTGGGATCATTCCTCTGAAAAAACAACACTTAATCTTTCTGTTTCTGAAGGTAACATTAGTGCTACAAGCGTTGAACTCACCAAAGGCAAGTTCAACACTTACAATGCAACAATCACAAACGCCACTGCTGAAACAAAAATCACATTTCAGTCCTCACAAGCAAGCAACAATCGTTTCTTCCTTGATGATGTTGTGGTAACAAAGGCTGGTGCTACTCTCACCAAGACGCTCAACGACTATGGCTATGCCTCTTACTGCTCGGAGTATCCCTTGGACTTCAGCGACTACGAGTCTGCCGACTACAGCGCTTGGCAGGTGACAGGTGTGAGCGGCGAGACGATTACCTTTGCTCAGGTGACGGGCACGGTGAAGGGCGGTACGGGTCTTATCCTGAAGGGTGAGCCTGGTGCAACCATTACTCTGAACTCTGCTGCCAGCGAAACAACACTCGATGGCAATCTGCTCGTGGGCACTATCGCCCCGACGTATGCCGATGCTGGACAGTACTTCGGCCTCAAGGGCAATGAGTTCGTCCCTGTGGCTGCCAGCACGGTTCCCATGGGCAAGGCCCTGTTGCCTGCCAGCCTGATAGCAGGCGACGAGGTGAAGGTGCTCAACTTTGTCTTCGAGGATGAGGCAACGAGGATAGGCCTCACCCCCGACCCCTCTCCCGTGGGAGAGGGGAGCATATACAACCTCGCAGGCCAGCGCCTCCAGAAGATGCAGCGTGGCATCAACATCGTGAACGGGAAGAAGATTTTTAAGTAAAAGGAAGTAAAAAGGAAGTAAAAAAAGAAGTAAACTCGCTACGCTCGTGGAAGTAAAGCACTTTGTGCTGGACAATACCACTACAGGCGAAGAAAGCTATCGTCCATGAGCGAAGCGAATTAACTTCCATAAGCAAAGCTTATTAACTCCCCATTTAACTCCAACTCGAAGAGTTTAACTCCTGAGAATTAAAACTTAATTCGATAAAAACAATGAAAGAGACATATATCACACCCGAGGTTTTCCTGATAAGTCTTTCTGCGGTCAGGCCGCTTGCCGTTTCCCAGCCCGACATCACGACGAACCCTGGCGGTGATGCTGTCGAGGGCAAGGACCTGGATGTGAAGGAGAGCAAAAGCATTTGGGACGAGGAATGGTAGGCAGAGCAAGCTCTGACTACTCCCTCTTCTACTCCCACTGACTTCTTAAACTTTCCCCGGACAGCAATATCTGTCAATCTGTCAGGGGAACCATCGGATTTGCTTACATCTTGAATTTTTCAGGTCGCCTGAGAATGCGACGAAAATGCTCGCCTCGTACCTGGGTACGGGACAACGAGAGTAAATGTTAAAATCTTAACCCATTGAGGCTGTGACATATACAAAACGCCTCAAGCGAGAAAGTCCGTCAAGACACCCGATTTTGTACATAAAAGTGGACATTTTGACCCATTTTGAGGGGCGTATCGACGCATCAAAATGCCCGGAAGGACGTGTCGCGTTGACAAACTTCACGTGTGAACTTTCCAAACTTCTCTGGAAAAGTCAGGAAACTCCTCCTGTCGGGTCGGTTTTCGGGACACAATTTTGTCTATTTTGCTAAGTTTTGAATCCAAAACTGAAATAGCAGAAAGTAAGCGAAACGAACAAAAAGCTTACATTGATTTATTTTATTGCTGTCCGCTAAAAAACAACTTGACTGCTTTAGCTGAGTAAATTCGGGAAAGCATCTCAAGCCTGGAAGGCTTCACTTTGAGTAACCGGGGGCGAAGCCCTCGGAAAGCGTGGATGAACTTCTCCCTGCTGCCTGGAGGGCGGTACTATGAGATGCCGAGGGTACTGCCTTCCAGGCAGGAGTAGGAAGGTGGTCTCTGTGTTCAGTCCGAGGGCTTCGCCCCCCGGTTCTTCCCTACGGTCAGGCGGCAAAGCCGGAGTCCTCATGGTGAAGCCTTCCAGGCTTTCCTGCCATTGAACAGCCTTCCAAGCCCTTGATAACTGTTACTCATATAAAATACCTGTGTAATCGAGGGAGCAGGTGATAAAGAAATAATTTCCCCGGACAGCAATAGATTTATTTAAGCTTCGGGCGTTTTTTGCTATGCTTATTGGAGGGGAAGGTAGCAAGGGGGCTTGCCCCCTTGTCCGGCACGGTATGTTGGGACTTCGTTACAAGGGGGCAAGCCCCCTTGCTATCTTCGCATAACTCCTTATTTAACTCCACTTTATAATCAGCACACGATATGCTCTCCGCTGTCTGGAAGGCAGTACTATAAGATGCCGGGGTACTGCCTTCCAGGCAGGAGATGGGAGGGTATTGCACCTTGTCCGAGGGCTTCGCCCCCGGTTTCTCAAAGTAAAGCCTTCCAGGCTTTTTGGCCATCAAGCATTCTCAAGCAAGCATATTGTTAGGAACGCCTGCAATAGCCTTCCAGGCTTAGGATGCCTGCCTGATTTAACCGGACAGCAATAATAGAAAAAGGAAGCCTCCGCTGGGGGCTTCCTTTTTCCTAAGTTTAAGCTGACGAGCCTACTGGGCTGCCATGATGTTGAGGATGGCCACTACGTCGGCGATGTCCACTGCGCCGTCGCCATTGACGTCGGCAGCGGGGTTGTCGCTGTCCGAAGCCATGATGTTGAGCACAGCCACTACGTCGGCTATGTCCACTGTGCCGTCCTGGTTCAGGTCGCCCTGTATGCCGAAGCCGCAGAGCTGCAGATGGTCGCCACGCTCCACCTGCCACTTGAGCAGCGGCCAGCCGAGTCCGATGGTGCCGTTCTCGTGCCAAGCATCCCACTGGCTTGCGATGTTGCTAATCTCTTCCTGATTCTGTACGCCATAGAAGAGCAGACTCTCGACGTTGCTGCCCTGGTCGTCGGCAATGGCTGCAGTGGCCAGGCTCTTGTTGGCCTTGCCTGCAGCATAGCTGTTGCGTACGGTGAGGCTGGGACTGCCAATGCCAATGAAGTCGCCCATCGAGCTGCCGGCTCCCACGCAGGCATTGGTGTAGACATTGGAGACGGTGGCATTGACAGCCACACCTGCCACGGGACCTGCGGCGCAGTTCTCCAAGGCGTCGGCCGTCAGGAGCTTGCCGTGGACGTAGCACTGGTCCACAAGGGCAGCGTTCTCCTCCGTGCCGAGACGTCCGGCCAGCAAACCGACATCCTGAGCCTTACCGCTCTCGACGGTGGCATTGTAGAGACCCATGTTCTTCACCTCGCCCACGAGTACTCCGAAGAGACCCGTCTCGAAGCCATTCTCCTTGACAGAAGCGACGTTCAGGTTCTTGATGACGTGGCCCGTGCCGTCCAGAGAGAGAGCCTTGCCGTAGCCCTCCTCATAGCTGTTGGCATAGAAGGTGCTGTTGAGCGGCCACCATCCCTCGCCCTTCATGTCGATGTCGGAGGTGAGGCGAGCATAGAGCGTCCTGCCGCTGGTCATGCGGTCGCGCAGGCTCTGGAGGTCCTGCTTGTTGGCAATCTGCAAGGGGTTGCTCTCCGTGCCGTTGCCTTTCGTCTCAAGGAGCGTAGCCTTCATGCTGGCCTTGTCCATGTCGAACTCAATGAGGTACTTGCCTGCAGGCGAGATGCGCCATGTGCGGTCCAGACCGCGCACGAGGTTGGTCACCTCCTGTCCGCTCTGCAGCTCGAGGTATTGTTCTTCGCTGCCGTAGCGAGCCTCGGTCCAACTGGAACGTGTCGTCTGGCTGAAGTTCACCATCTCCTCTGTGCTGCGGCAAGCCATGATGCCGAAGGAGCAGAAGGGATTGCTGTTGTCGTTCACGAGGTCCACTACGCCGACGTACTTACCGCTGCCCACATGCTGGAGCGGAATCTGCTCATCGTTCTTCCAGCGCATCAAGCTGCCCTGGCGGTTGTTGAGCGTACCCGTCACGAAGACAGCGTTGGGCCAGTTGTAGTCGTCCTGCAGCTCGAAGTCCACCGTCATTGCATCGAGGTCGAGCACAATGTTGTAGGTGCCGTTCAGAGCTTGGAAGTCGCTGCCACCCTCCTGCACGCCGAAGGTGTGACGTCCAGGCGTGATGAAGTTGCGTGTGGCATCGGCACTCTTGTAGATGGTGTTGATGCGACGGAAGAAGAGACCTGCACGCTGGAAGCCAGCCGAGCGATGGCTGCGGTCCTGAAGCGTGACAGAGCCCACGAACTTACCCTCGGCATTCTTCACCAGAGGATAAAGCGAGCACATCTGGCTGTAGGGCCATTCGCCGTTCTCGCTCAACTCGTCGTAGAGGTCGCCCTGCACATAGACCACGCCACCGATGACAGGATTCTCCATCAGTTCGGCAATCTTCTGCTCAGCCTCCTCGTCGGTGAGCGAACCATCAACGATGATTTCCACCAGGTCGTCGTAGATGCCATACATCTCGTCCTGCACGTCGCCAGGCTCCATGCCTTCTGCCATGTCTGAAGCAAACTGGGCAAGCATGTTCAGCTGATTGTAGAGACCGGCACTTACAGGGATGGCAGCAAACTCGTCATTCATTTCCTCGATGAGCTGGAGCTGCTGCTCCTTGTCGGCACTCTTAGCCTCCTCAATCTTATTTCTGATGGCATCGATGTGCGACTGGCTGAGATAGTATTCCTGGTCATCGCGTTGCTGGTCAATCCGTTCGATGCGTTCGCTGTACTGATTGAGGATGTCGCTGATGGCAGCACTGCTCTGGCCGTAGTAGGTGAGGCGGAAGTTGCCCCAAATGGTCAGGTTCTTGTTTCGCCAAGGCGTATCAACGCTGCGTATGCCAATGTTGAGTTTGCCGTCCTTGACGATTCCATAGACCGTCTGCTCATAGCGTTTGCCGTTGAAGGCAAAGCTGGCCGTGTAGATATTGTCGGGTACGAAGTAACCTTCTCCCTCGCTCGTGTCGATATCGACGCTGCCCGTCTGCTCGCCATTGTGGGGAGCCGTCTCGTCCTCGGTAGCATCGAAGCGGCAGTTCACGCCGTTCTGTGCATCGACGTAGCTCAGTTTGTCGGCATAGACACTGAGCACAGGTGCAGCGAAGTCATTCACGAAGAGCTGAGCCGGTATGATGTCTGAGCCATCGATGAGACCCTCGCGACCCTGGCCCGGGCGATGGAAAGCCTGAGCAGTCAAGGCATAGATGCCATCGTTGAGTCCGGTAATCTGCTGGTTCACCTCGAAGGTCATGTTGTAGGCAGCAGCCACAGGAACGACGTCGGTGAAGCCACCATTATGCACCATGTTGTAGCCACTCTCGGTGCGACCCTCGGTGACGGTCCAGCCGTTCCATGCCACCGCATCGTTGAACTTAGGATTGACGATGAGGGAAGTCATGTCTGAGCCCTCGGCAGCACTGTTCATGATGGCAGCCTGCAACAGCTGCTGGGCAAAGGCAGCCTCGGCAGCAAGCTGTCCGGCATCGAGCAGGCGATACTCCTTTATATATAAATATGTGCCATTGGGGAAGTCTTCAGAGGGCTCTTCGCTTTGCGTCAGGTAGGTCTCCAGCTTGTCGGCATCATCGCCCTGGAGGTCGTCGCGGCTCTCCCATTCACTGATGATGGCCTCGACGGCAGCAACATAGCTCTCATAGGCAACAGCGCTGAGCTTAATCTGATCCGGCAGGCGGCTTGCCTTGTCGGCAGCATCGAGGATAGCATTAGTGTCTGTAAGGCTCCCTGCACCATCGATGACTTCTTCGTAATCCTCCTTCAGCGACTCCTGACCGAGGACATCGTCCAGGTCTTGTGCATCGTCGGCAATCTGTTCGGCAATAAGTGCATAGGCAGCAGCATCGTTGCCAACATATTCAATACGGATGCGGTCGATGACGCTCCAGGCATTGGCACTGTTGATTTGATTGGTCAGGCCGATACGCAGCGTACCATCCGTGACAGCCAGATAGAGCGGAGCATTCCAGTAGTGACCCTTGCCCATATAGACAGCGGCTGCTGCGGTCGAAGCGGGAACGAACATGCCATCGGACAGTTCCGTCTCGCCCACGCCACCATTCAGCTGCGCATCCTTGCCGTCGGCAGTGATGTCCACGAGGCGGCGAGCCTGGCGCTTGCCAGCACTCTCGGCATAATAATACGTGTTACGCATCATGTCCTCGTTGAAGTCTTCGTAGGCCTCACTGCCAAGAGCAGCAGCGCGACTGAAGCCCTGCAGACGCAACTTATAGACACCGTTCTCGAGGTCGGTGATGTCCTGATAGGTATTAAAGGTCTTGCCTGATTGTTCTGCCACGCCATTGCTGACGGCAAACTCGTTGCCAGTCCAGAAGTTGCTGTCGTTCGTGAAGTTCGGGTTCCTAATGATAGCAAGGAAGCCAGTGTAGTTGGGGTCTTCCTGTCCGCAGACAGAGCAGAAGCCATCCGTGAACTTATGATCTGGGATGACCACCTCGTTGTTGTTGGAATACGTCATGCCTGATGGGTCCACCGTGCCGTCGCACAGCATCTTGCCCTTGGGGAAGACTTGAGCATGTCCGTTGGAGAAAGGCAGAGGCTGGTCGTCAACCTCGCTGCCATTGTCGAGGTTCTGGTACCAGGCGATGTTCGTCTGGTCGCCATTGAGCTTGAAGCAGAGCGTGCCGTCCATTATCTCGTCGTAAGTGATGAGGCTCACCTGCTGTTCAATCTCGCTTGTGCAGTAGTTGTTGGAGAGATGTCCGTCCGTGACACGGGCAAAGAAGAGACCTTTATTCTCGCTGTAGCCCGTCACCTCGCTGCAGCTCCAGCAGTTGTTGACGGTAGCCTTGCCACCGCTGCCGCCCCATCCGACGAGTGCCGCTGCATCGCTGCCGCCTTCGACTGCGCCTGTAGAGAAACAGTTCTCGATGAGGAGCGTCGTCTGGCTGCCCGTGTTACCACCGAAGATGCCTGCTGCTTGAACACCAGTGGCATAGACATTACCCATGTTGCCAAGGTTACGCAGCGTGACGTTGCCTGCCATCTGGTATGTGCCGCCCACGAGGGCAACGCATTCGCCTGTGGCGTTGATGGAACATGTCTCGTCGAGCAGGAGGTTTTCGATGAAGGCTCCATTGCCACAACGTCCGATGAAGCCGACATAGTTGCCCGAGAAGTTGAGGTGAAGCTCGCTGATGCGATGCTGTCCGCCATCGAAATGTCCGCGATAGGGATTCGTTCCGTTGCCGATAGGCTCGAACAGGTCGCTGTAGTCAGTCATGTCGATATCCTCGGCAAGACGAGCATTCCAGTCGTTGTGTGCGAACTCGTTGACCATGCGAGCGAACCAGTAGAGCTGGCTGGCATTGCTGATGGTGTAGAAGCCATCCTCGAGCGGAGCATAGTCGAGCTGCGGGTTGCCGCAGTTGATGCAGAAGCCGTCCTCGAACTCATGCGGCGGAATTGTGCCGCTGGGAGAGTTGCTGTAGCCATTGACATCGAGCGGTGTGCCGTCGCAGTTGAGTTCGCCTCCGGCATAGACCTGACCGCCCTCAATATAATAAGGAACGGGGAAAGCATCGGTGCCAAGGAGCTGATGCCAGACGATGTTGGTCTGGTCACCATTGAGGAGGAAGCAAAGCTCGCCACCCTCGAGCGGTTCATCGGTCATCCAGTCGCCGTCGGTTCCCTGATGGCCTGAGCCTTGGTCGTCGAAGTCTGAGAAGTCGTAACAATTCGTCAAGACCATCGTGCCGGGTTCATAGCGGACGAGTTGGCAATAGTAAGAGTATTTGTTGCCAGCCATGTCAGCACCTGTGATGTTGCCCATGTTGACGCAGTTCGTTAGGGAACTGCCACTCATGTTCAGCCATGAGCAGAAGGCCGTTGCGGGATTGCCTGTGATGTCGCCTGTATTGAGGCAGTTCTTCATCTGAAGCGTTGGGTAGCCGCTCTGGCCCACGCCGAGGATGCCGGCAGCGGAACCGGTGGTGGCATAAATCGTTGCTTCGTTCACGCAGTTCTCTATGACAAGGGGAGTTTCTGCATTGATTTGCGCAGCACCAGCAATGCCACCGATGCCGGAAGGACCTGTCACGGAGCAAGAACTGTCGATGATGAGGTTGCGAATGACGGTTGCACCACGAACGACACCGAAGAAGCCTTGGAAGTTGCTTGTGGCATTGATGACCATGCCTTTGATGCGGTGGCCTGCGCCGTCGAAAGTGCCATTATATTTATATGTGGTGTTCAGGCCGATGGGCGTATGAGCGTTTACTGTGCCTTGATAGTCAATGTCGGCAGTCAACATACCCTTGATGGTGACCAGATGCGCATCGTTGACCATTGCAGCGAACCATTCCACGTCGGCCACGCTGCCCAGTTCATAGAAGCCGTCGGCATTGGGCGAGAGGTGGTCTTGCATGAGCGTGCCGCAGACGGAGCACCAGCCATCGACGTCGTTGTGCTTAGGTGCTGGTGTCGTATTGCTGTTGCTATAAGTCACATCGCCTACTGCAACGCCTGCGCAATTCACTTCGCCCACGGCATAGACTTGTGCATGACCATCGGAGAAGGGCAGAGGAATGTTGTCTTCGCCCAGCGTCTGATACCAGTTGATGCTGCTTTGGTCGCCGTTTGCCTTGAAGCAGAGTTCGCCAGTTGCTACCATGTCGTAGGTGACGTAGGTGCAGCCGCTTGGCGCAGAAGCCGCATCAGCATCTTGTTGCAGGCAGTAGCAATTGGTGAAGGAGGCACGGTCTGCGGGGTTGCCCCACGAGAAGGTGTTCATGGTCTCTACTTCTGCAATGGAGATACAGTTGACGTAGTTCATCGTCTTTCCTGTTGTCACCCATCCTGCAAAGCCGTGGTTGTAGCCTTGGTTGCCCTTCACCTTGATGGCGGAGATGCAGTTGCGGAAGGTAGCATTGCGTGAGGCATAGCCGATGAAACCTGCGTTGGAGGCATTGGCGTCGTAGTCCACGTCGATGTTAACGATGCTGACACAGTTCTCGAACCGTGCGTTGTCGCTCCAGTTCCATGCGGCAAAGCCTGCACAGTTCTTGAAGGAAGCACGGATGCTGCCGCCCACGATGAGGTTCTTCACAGTGCCGGCGAAGTTGTAGAACATGCCGGTCTGCTTCCCTTGGAAGTCGTAGTTGAGCGTGATGGTGTGCCCTGCTCCGTCGAAGACACCAGAGTAGGAAGTGGTGTTCGTGCAGAGCATGAAGTCTAGACCCGAGATGTCGCTGGTCAGCACCACGTTTGTGCTTTCGTATCCAGCCATTTCCGTCCAGGCTTGGAGGTCGGCCTTGCTGCCGATGAGGTACGCACCATTTTCATTTTGCTGCAGGTCTGCCCATGCAGTTTGCCCTACGAGCATCATCATGCAGGTCAGGACGATAGAGTAAAGATTACGTTTCATTTGGTTTGTTATTTAGTTATGTGTTATGATGATTTTCTTTCCATTCCTTATATATATGCCCTTCGGCAAGTTGTTTAACGCTTTGCCATTCACCATTTGTCCGTTGAGGTTATACGTTGCGGAACTGTGAACTGTGAGTTGTGAGCCGTTAACTGGCCTGATGCCATCGGGGTCGAAGTCCGAGATGCGCTCTATGCGGAAGTAATCCACGCGGAACTTTCCGGTGCGGTTGCTGCCTGTGACTTGCGTGCCGTCGCCCTTGAGGGAGCCGGAACGAATGCCGAGCGTCAGGTCTTCGCCTGGTTCGACGGCGACCTCTACACTGAGTTCCTGCATGGACTTGCCATCGACGGCTTCGCTGATGTACGATGCGAAGGTGTTGTTCTCGCCCGAGGTGAGGTTCTGCTCATAGTCGTGAGGCGAACCATAATACTGCACCTCGTTGTTCGCGAAGAGTCGTCCCATGCCTTCCAGCCCTGCTTCGCTCCAGAAGAGACAGCTTACGCGATAGATGCCCGGCTGCAACTTGGCGGCAGGTATCGTTTGATAGAGGCAAAGATCGTTGGGCATAGGCTTGTATCCGGCAGGCGTGAAGGCACAATAGTTCTTGCCGTGCATGCCTTCGCCATTGCCGAAGAGGCCCGAGTTGGTAGTGCTGTAGGTGTCCGAGAAGGATAGGTTCCAACCATACGGGATGCCCTTCACCGTAGCACCATTCGCAAGTTCTGTGGCCGATTTGTACTCGAAGTCGCTGTTCACGATGAGCTCCTCGGTCAAAGAGCCTGTGTCATCCTGAGGCAGGTCGCCTATTCTGCGAATCGTGAAATGGTCCACCTTGAACCATCCCGTCTCGTCGGTTTGCTTGCCGTCGCCAGTGATGCAACTGGTCTTGATGCCCACCGTGAGGTCTTCCCCCTCGTGAACTTGGAGCACGACCCGCATGGGGTGCATGATGGTGTGCGTCTCATATCCTGCTTTGTGGCCAGCAAAGGTGCTCACCTCGTCTGCTTTGAGAATCTTGTCGTAGTCGCTCTTGTGGGCATAATACTGTACATGGTCGTTGGCGAAGAGTCGGCAGGGACCTCGTTTGCCTGACTGGTTGAAGAGCCAACACCCGACTTCATAGATGCCGGGCTCAAGCTTATCGGCAGGTATGGTTTGGTAGAGTCGGAAGTTCTCTGGCATGGGTTTGGCCTTGAACCAGCAGACGGAACCTCCGTCGTTGTAGTTTATCGAGCCGTCACTATTGCTGATGCCGTAGGAATTGCCAGACATCGTGCCCTCTAACGTCCACCCATATGGCACGCCTCGCTGTATGCCTCCGGTCGGATTGGTGAGGACGGAGGAGCCGCTCTTGTAGAGTTCGAAGTCGGGATTGACGAGGAGTTGGTTGGTGAGGCTGAGGTCTTCGCTGTCCGTCCTGCGATAAACAATCTGGCTTATCACGAGGGCTGGGTTCATGGCATAGAATCGGAAGGCCACATCCCTTGCCGTCGTCGCCTTGTACGAGAAGCGGGCTTCAGCGTAGCCGTGCATCACGTTGTCGCTCCAAACGTTCGTCTCGGCATTACACTTGATGCTCTTCGAGGTGATGTTGCCAGAACCGATGCCCATCCCGACACAGAGGTCGTTGCTGGTCGTAATGGGGAAGGTGGGCAGACAGCGTACGATAATCTGGTACGAGCCCTTTTCAACGGGCAAAGTATATTCGACGTAAGGCCCTTTGCTCCTTGCTGTGGAGGCCGTGTAGGTAGTGTAGTCGATGGGCCAGACAGTAATGCTGTTGTCGCCCACGCCGAGGTTCTCGAGCGTCTGCCAAGCGCCTCGACTACCACTGTAGCTGGTGCTGGGAACATAGATATAGCCCTCGTCGAAGACTTCTCCCTTGGCATCGTTGACGTCGCTTGCTGTTGCGGCGTACGGCATACCGAACTGCGCTCCCGTATCACTTGCGTTGGGCGACTTGTCCATCATGCCGTTCCATTTTCCTCCGGCTGTCTGCGTATTGAATATGTTCGTAAGATAAAGGATGTCGCTATACGCCGTGCGCGCCAGTGCGGCGTATTGCATGGCTCGTTTATGGTCGCCAAGACCTGCGTACCAGTAGCTGAGCTTGGCTCCGTAGGCCTTGATGTTTTGTGCGGCAGTAGCGATGATAGGGTAGGAGAAGAGTTCGAAGTAGGCATCCTTCAAGCGCTGGGGAATGCTGGCCTCCAGGCTTTGTACGCGAGCGGCGAGTGCCTGATAGTCCTTGATACGCTGCTCCATCTCCTGAATCGTAAAGGTAACATGATAGACGGTTTCAGGCTTGCTTTGTGCCGCAAGACGGTAGTGCTCGAGACGAATTTCGCCCATTTCATCGGCAAAATCAGCCCCGAAGGTCTTCTCGGCCCACCATCTTGAGAACTGCCACGCTTTGTCTGGCGTCCACTTGTTGACGTCCCAAGCCAACTCCATACAGAACTCGAACTCGACCTCCGCAGGTTTGATGTCGCCGACGTTCACCATCCAGAAGCGTGTCATACCGTTCTCGTAGGCTTTCGACAACTCGAAACTGATGAGCGAGGGCGATATGGTGCTGAGCCAGATGTAGGAACAAGGGTTACCCAGATAGCTGAGATGGTAGTAGATGCCGTGTCCGCCGCTTCGCTTGCGCTCCTGCGCGGTGGGGAGCTGCCTGATGAAAGCGTAGTTGTCGTCAACCCAACACATCGTCACGTCGTCGGGAATCTGCAATCCTGCGTTGTAGAGTGTGAGCGCTTCCTTGTAGGGAATGTATATCTGAGGCACCTTCGTGGGGTCGCCACCCAGGGAGTCCGTGATGATTTCACGTTGTGCGGCGATGATGTCGGCGAGTCCCTGAAGCTGAGCCGCCTGCCCTTCATAACCGAGCAAGGCAACGTCCTGCAGTCCCCTCATGCCGATTTCATAGATGCCCTCGTAGTCGCGAGCCTCGCCAGCCCGTTTTGCCCAATAGTCGTAGCAACCCTGCGGATTGGTGGCAAACGTGAAGTTGCTGCTGTTGTTGCCTGATTTGAAGCGGGGCCATTCCCAGAGATTGTCGCGGAGCATGCTGTCGCCAGAGCTCATGACGATTGCCCAAGCCTTTGCCAAACGCTTGTTCTCCTCCAAAGACCAAAAGGCGCGTGAACTGCCGTGCTTAGCCGGCCAGAGACAGTTGGCACGCAATCTGAGTAGAAGCTCCATGACTTTCTCGTACGTGCGCGGACCTATATTATTATATGTGGTGTCGATGGTTCGTTTTGCCCAAGGCAGCATCGCCCAGTCTTCGTCGTTGATGAAGAGTCCGCGATACTTTACGTCGGGTTTTTCGACCGCGGTCCGGTCGCCATGAACGTAGATGGCAGACATCGGAGCGGGCTCCACGTCGGCCCACCATACATAGGGTGAAACGCCGATTCTGCGGCTGATTTCGAAGAGTCCGTATGCTGTGCCGCGCGGTGTGCCGCCCATGATGACGAGAGCCTGACTGATGCCTTCCATCGGATTTTGCACCAGTTGGAGCGCGTAAGCCTCCCAAACGCCCGTCAGACCTGTGGTGTCCACCTTTCCGTCGGCAATGAGGTTGTCCAGGATGGCTGATTGTCCGATGGTTCCAGCAATGATGGGAAGATCGCCTCCACTCAGCGAATTGCGAAGGGCAAGCCGTTTGCCCGTGATGGTCTGAATGTCGCGAATGACGCAATTGCTGGCCGTTGTGACCACTTCGGCATCGTTCTCGCTGACGATGAACACGGCGTTCTGGTCGCTGCCCACAATGGGGAATCCGCCTGCAGTCTGCGAAAAGGTCAAGTCCGCTGTGGCTTGCAAGGTTCCGACAAGCGTCAGCAGAAAGAGGGCGAAATATCGTGTAATAGTTTCCTTCATGGTTCGGAAAACACCATTTTATTGAAATCTGCACGACAAAATTAGCAAATTATTTTGACATAACCAGCAAAATGATGCAAATATTTAGTGCAATTTATGAAAATTTGTTGCCTGGGTGCTTTATTTCATAATTTAGCAAAACGTCAGTAAAATACCTGATTTGGTTTCTATATGCTATTTCTGAAACTGACGCTTTACGGCGGAAAATAGAACGAAAAACGCTGAATTTAGCGATTCGGCAGGGTGAATTTGCCAACGAATGCAGGGGCGATTGGCAATGCAATATAGGTCTTTGACCAACTCGGCATAGGTCTTTTGCAAAATCCCTGTACCGAATTGGGGCATTTAAAACGATGAAATCGCTCATTTTTGGCGTTAAAATTGTCCTTTTTCTCCACTGTTTAAAATCACGAAAAATATATCATCCACATCCTCAAACAGTTGCAAAACTTCACGAGAATCGAAAAAATTCAGGGTCGGACAGGTTTCTGCTCTTCCGAGGGCCGTTTTTCACGGTTTGCAAAAAGCAAAGTGTAAGCAGAGTCTGTATATTATCGTGCAAAATGTAAGTCAGTGCATTAAGTTTTTTAATGCAAAATTCTTTCATATTTTCAGGTTTTGTCGTACCTTTGCGGCGCAAATCATAAAGATGAAATACAAGGCAGTCATATTCGACCTCGACGGGACACTGACAGACACGCTGGAAGACCTCTATCTGAGCGTCAATTATGCCTTGCGGAGCAACAGCCTTCCCGAGCGCAGCCTCGAGGAAGTGCGGCACTTCGTAGGCAACGGTGTCAGGAAACTCGTGGAGCGTGCAGTACCAGAAAACACAAGTTCGACGACCCTCGAGAAGTGCTTCGAGGCGTTCCGCTCGCACTATGTCATTCATTGCCAAGACCATACGTGTCTCTACCCTGGCATTGCTTATCTGCTCACAGCTCTGCATGCCAAGGGCTACAAGATGGCCGTCGTGAGCAACAAACTGCAGGCAGGCGTCGACGAGCTGGCAGCAGCCTTCTTCGGCGGAGTGGTCGACGTGGCCATCGGCGAGCGGCCGGGTGTGCCAACGAAGCCAGCCCCCGACATGGTGCAGACAGCCTTGAGAGAGCTTGGCGTCGTGCAGACAGAAGCCATCTATGTGGGCGATTCCGACGTTGACCTGCAGACCGCAGCCAATTCCGGCCTGCCTTGCATCTCAGTCCTGTGGGGCTTCAGAAGTCGAGATTTCCTCAAGGCTCACGGAGCCACCATGTTTGCCGAGAAGCCCGAGGACGTTCTCTCGATGGTTTAGGTAACTCATAATTCTTAATTCATTATTCATTATTAAGGGGCAGATGCGGACGAGACGTCCGCGTTCCCAGACGAAAACGCTCTGATAGCTAAAAATAATGAGCTATGAAGTGTGAAGTGTGAATTATTTTTTGTACCTTTGCGCCCGAAAATAAAGACAACACAATAACAAACAACACACAATGAAACGTACAAAGTACATCTTTTCCATGGCAGCAGCATCTGCCATTGTCCTGTCGTCCTGCAGCAAGCTCGGCAAGCTCACGGACGAAAACTTCACAGTAGTACCCACCCCCCTCGAAGTCATCGGCGGCGAAGTGCCGACCACCATCAACGGCACCTTCCCCGTTAAATACATGAAGAAGAAGGCAGAAGTGACTGTCACCCCCGTCCTCAAGTACAATGGCGGCGAAGCAGTAGGCCAGAGCGCCACCTTCCAAGGCGAGAAGGTGGAGGGCAACGGAACCACCATCCAGTACAAGGCTGGCGGCGTCTATACCATGAAGACCAACTTCACATATCAGGAGCCAATGATGAACAGCGACCTCTATGCACGCTTCGATGCCAAGCTTGGAAAGAAAGTGGTCAGCATCCCAGAGGTGAAGATTGGCTACGGCGTCATTGCCACAAGCCAGCTCCTGAGCCGTTGCGGCATGACAGCCTCCACTGCTCCCGACGCCTTCCAGCGCATCATGGAGCAGAAGCAGGAAGCCAACATCAAGTTCCTCATCAACCAAGCTAACCTCCGTGCAAGCGAGCTCAACACCGTCAGCATCAAGGACCTTGGCAAGATTCTCCGCGAGATCAACGACAACGAAGAGACCCGCGCCCTGCAGAACATCGAGGTGAGCGCATACGCAAGCCCCGACGGCAAGCTCTCCTTCAACGAGAAGCTGGCCGAGAAGCGTCAGGATGTCAGTGCCAACTACCTCAAAGGCGAGCTCAAGAAGATACAGATGAAGGCCGACGTGGACACGAAGTTCACGGCCGAGGACTGGGACGGCTTCCAGGAACTCATCAGCAAGAGCAACCTCCAGGACAAGGACATCATCATCCGGGTACTGTCGATGTACAAGGACCCCGAGGAGCGTGAGCAGCAAATCCGTAACATGAGCGCCGTCTATACCGACATCAAGGAGAGCATCCTGCCTGAGCTTCGTCGTGCACGCCTTATCGTCAACTACGAAATCATCGGCCGCAGCGACGACCAGATTCTTGCTCAGTTTAACGACGACCCAAGCAAGCTCAGCGTCGAGGAACTCGTTTACGGTGCCAACAAACTGGTGACGGACGACAAGGTGCGTCAGCAGTGGAACGAGACTGTAGCACAGCAGTATCCCAGCGACTACCGCCCCCTCAACAACCTGGCACAGCAAGCCATTGCCAACGGTCAGCCGGAGATGGCAGAGACCTACCTGAAGCGTGCTGCCAGCATCAACAAGAATGCTCCCGAAGTCAATACGAACCTGGCTCTCCTTGCCCTCAAGGATGGCGACATCGCTGCTGCCGAGAGCTATCTCGCAAAGGGTAGCGGCTCCAACACCTTCAAGGAGGTGATGGGCAACCTCAACATTGCCAAGGGCAACTACACACAGGCTGCCAGCGACCTTGCCGGCGTGGCAAGCAACAGCGCTGCCCTTGCACAGATTCTTGCAAAGGACTACACGAGCGCCAAGAACACGCTGTCGAGCATCAAGAATGCCGACGCTATCACAAGCTACCTGCAAGCTATCCTCGCTGCACGCACCGGCGATGCCGGAACGGTGACAAGCGCCTTGGCAAGTGCCATCAAGCAGGATCCCACTCTGGCAGAGCGTGCTGCCAACGACTATGAGTTCGTGAAGTACGCCAGCGCCGTGAAGAGCCTGCTGAAATAAAATTCATAGTGAAAAGTGAAAGGTGAATAATCAGAATTTACCATCTTGGCCTGTGTTGTTTTGCAGCACAATCGGCACGTTTAGGAAGGTTGATATTTCACTTTTCACTTTTCACTTTTCACTTATAGCCCTTCTCCTCTCCTGCACAGGGCACCCTAAGGAGGTCCGCCTCGATGGGGAGTTTGAGCACATAGAGCAGGGAGAGTTCCTCATCTATAGCTCCGACGAGGGGCTGGACCGACTGGATACGCTGCGCATCCGGAGCGGTCTTTTTTCTTACCGGCTGCCTACCGTGGAGACAGCCACACTGCACATCCTCTACCCCAACCAGTCGGAGCTGGTGGTCTTTGGCAACCCGGGTTCCGACATCGTCATAAAGGGCGATGCACAGAACCTCAGCGAGGTGGAGGTGTCGGGCGATGAAGACAACGAGGTCTATACAGAGTTCCGCCTCGAGACCAACGGCAAGTCGGCCGAGGAGACGAGAAGCATAGCCCGAAGCTACATCCTGGAGCACCCAACGCTCGTCATGAGCCGCTATCTGCTGACGACGTTCTTCCTCAACAACGAAGCAGAGGTTTCCCCGACAGAGGTGGCCGAGTTGTACGACAGCCTCAGCCGCGCCCGTCCCGACGACCTTGTTCTCTCGAAGCTTTCCGCCAATGTCAGAAGCCTCGGACTGCTGCGTGCAGGCAATCCCCTGCCCGATTTCTCGCTCACGCTGAAGCCTGGCCACGGCGGTAACGGGCCGGAGGAGAGAGTCGTCAGACGTGACGACTACAAAGGCAAATACCTGGTCATCACCTTCTGGGCTGGCTGGAAAGGCGGCAGCCAGAGTGCTGTCTATCGTGCCCGACGCTTCCGCAGGGAACTGAGAGCCAAGGGAAAGGACATCGAGCTCCTCAGCTATTCGCTCGATGCCGACGAGAAGCTGCTCACCCGAATGGAGGAGCGCGACACCATCGACTGGCCCAGCTATTGCGACTTCCGAGCCCTCTCGAGCCCGCTCGCACAGAAATGGGGCATCAGACAGCTGCCCTACATCATCCTGGTGGCACCCGACGGACGCATCCTCGCCGCAGGTACCGAGTGGATGAAAGACATCCAGACCGAAGCCGCAAAACTGTAGTTCCACCGACAAATCCCAACTTCTTATTTCAAGAGCACTACCTCTTGGGGTCAAAAGCACTACCTCTTTGGCTCAAAAGCACTACCTCTTTGGCTCAAGAGGTATACCTCTCCACAAATGGAGAGCCGATGCTTCGCATGACCTGCCACGGGAGGTATGTGCATAGCCCATGACAAAAGGAAGGAGCCAACCCCTTATTGCTAAGTGATTGGCTCCTTCTAAGGTCGGGATGACAAGACTCGAACTTGCGACCTCGCGCCCCCCAGACGTGTGCGCTACCAACTGCGCTACATCCCGTTCCTTGCATTTCGCGCTGCAAAGGTATGACTTTTTTTTGTTCCTTCCAAACTTTTTCGTAACTTTGTGCCGCAATTAGCAAAAAAATAATGTAAGGCAAATGATAGAGATAAGTTCAGGATACCATTTGAGAGGCCGCATCGTGCTTCCTGCGAGCAAGAGTATCTCGGCCCGCGCACTCATCATCAACGCACTGAGCAGGAACCCGTCGTTGCCCGACAACCTGTCCGATTCCGACGACACACAGGCAATGCTCAAGGGCCTGGCCTCTCCCAAACCCTCCCCTAAAGGGGAGGGCTTAAAGTCTCTCCCTTTAGGGGGAGATTTAGAGGAGGCTGGTGGTTCCTTCATCGACATTGGTGCTGCCGGCACAGCCATGCGCTTCCTGACGGCATACCTGAGCGTCACGCCAGGTGAGCACACCATCACCGGCACGCAGCGCATGCAGCACCGCCCCATCGGCATCCTCGTAGATGCCCTCCGACAACTGGGCGCCTCCATCGTCTACGAAGGCGAGGAAGGTTTCCCGCCACTGCGCATCGTGGGTCACGACAACCTCGAAGGAGGCTCACTGACCGTCCCTGGAAACGTCAGCTCGCAGTACATCTCAGCCCTCCTGATGATAGCTCCCACGCTGAAGAACGGCCTCCATCTCACGCTCGAGGGCAATGTCGCCAGCCGTCCATACCTTGACATGACCATCAGCATGATGCGAGATTTCGGAGCAAAGGTGGAGTGGACAGGCAACAACGTAATTGACGTACAGCCAGGCTCATACCTTCAGCGCCCCTATCACATCGAGAGCGACTGGAGCGCAGCCAGCTACTGGTACGAGATGGTAGCCGTCTCGCGCGACGCAAAGGCCGAAGTGGAGCTCGTCGGACTGCATCACGACAGCATACAAGGCGACAGCAAAGTATGGCAGATGTTCCGTGAGTTGGGCGTCGTGACAGAGTATTTCGTCGAACCCGACGGAACGGAAGTCGTCAAGATAAGAAAAGGCGGCGGCATCACTTGCCACTTCTCCTGCGACTTCACACATCAGCCCGACCTCGCACAGACGCTGGCCGTCACCTGTGCCCTGCTGGACGTGCCCTTCCATCTATATGGCTTGCAGAGCCTCCGCATCAAGGAGACCGACCGCATTGACGCACTGGTGAACGAGCTCGGCAAGATATTCACACTGGAGGAAAGGGACAGCGAACTCCTCTGGGAAGGCTTCTACGAGATAGAGGACCTTGATATGTTGCCATACGAGACATTCGTCTTCGACACCTACGAAGACCATCGCATGGCCATGTCGCTGGCACCCGTCTGCCTGCGGACAGGCGGAGAGATACAGATAAACAACCCGGAAGTGGTGAGCAAGTCGTACCCCGCCTTCTGGGAAGACCTCAAGAAGGTAGGCTTTAGGATAAGAATATGCAAGTAGATTTCGAATGTTGCGGACTGCATGAAGTCTGCGAGAAAGAGAGCCTCAGGGCAGCTTTGGAGGACGTGGAGTACTACGAAGACGAAGAACTCGACCGCTTCCGTGGCCGCACAAGCTACAGCGAAGAGGAAGTGGAAGAGTTCCGCGAAGTGCTCTACACTATGCGGATCGACGAAGTGCCTGGCTGGGTGCATAGCCTTGAACTGCGTAGGGTCAACCTCCCAGACGAGCTGAAAGACGAAGTTTTGCTGATTGTTGGGGAACAAGGACAATAAAATCACGCGTGCGTACGTTATATAATAAGGTATGGGTAAAAGGACATTCATAGTACATCTTCACCGCTGCGGCATGATGGGCACCATCGTGCTGCTCGCCCTGCTCGTGTCCTGCTCCACAAAGAAGAACACCCCTTCCACACGTGCCTACCATGCCCTGACTGCACATTTCAATACGCTCTACAACGGTGAAGTAGCCTATCTCGAAGGCAGCGAAGCACAATACAAAGGCCATAAGGACAACTTCAACGAGATACTTCCCATGTATATCTGTACCAACAAGACGACAGCAAACCTGGGAAAGAGCAACTTTGAGACGGCCATCACGAAGAGCGAGAAAGCCATCAAGGTGCACAGCATCAAGAAGCGTCCTATACTCAAAGGCAACAAGAAACGTACGGAAAAGGAGAAGGAGTTCCTCGCCCGCAAGGAGTTCAACCCGTACATGTACCACGCATGGCTCATGATGGGTGATGCTCAGTTCCAGAAAGGAGAGTTCTTCGAAGCAGCTGCCACATATAACTACACCATCCGGCTGTATAGTACGCAGCCAGACGTTGTGTCTGTCGCTAAGGCAAAACTGGCTCGATGCTATGTTGCACTGAATTGGCCTTACGATGCTGAAGACCTTCTGAACAAGATGAGACGAGACAGCATCACCCGCAAGGGACAGAAGGAAGTGGATAATACCAAGGCTGCATACTATGTCCTCACGCGCCAGTACAACGAAGCCATTCCCTATCTGAAGAATACCATCAAAGCAACCAAAGGCAAACTTCCCAAGGCCCGCCTCAACTTCCTGCTTGCACAACTCTATCACGAGACGGGGCGCGACACGATGGCATACAAGGCACTCTCCAAGGTGATACGTGCCAATCCTCCCTACGAAGTAGCCTTCAATGCCCGCATCATGCAGACAGAGGTGATGCACAAGGGCAAGTTCCGCCAGATGATTGCCCGCCTCAAGAGGATGGCCAAGAGCGACAAGAACAAGGACTACCTCGACAAGGTCTATTATGCCATGGGCAACATCTACCTCAGCAATGAAGATACCACACATTGCATCTATGCCTGGGAGAAAGGCCTTGAGGAAAGCAAGAAGAACGGTCCAGACAAGGCGACACTGCTGCTGCACTTGAGCCAACTCTATTGGGAGCAGGAGAACTACATCGATGCAGCACGTACCTATAAACAGTGCGTCAGTGCCCTCGACAAAGAACATTACGAGTACAAGGAGACAGAACGTCGCAGCAAGATACTCACCGAGCTGGAGCCACACCTCAGCACTATCAAGCTGCAAGACAGCCTGCAAGTCCTTGCCGAGAGTCCTGAGGAAGTCTATCTGGCTGCTATTGACCGTGTGATTGCAGCCTTGCGAAAGAAGGAGAAAGAAGAGGCGAAGAAGGCCGCGGCCGCAGGAACATTGAACCCCAACGCCATGAATAATGGCATGCCTGCAGCCAATGCCGGCGGTGCAAACAAGCCTGCTCTTGCCACAGACCTGAACTCCTTCGGCACACAACAACAGGGCGACTGGTACTTCTACAACCCTACTACCGTTCGCAACGGCATCCAAGAGTTCCAGAGACGATGGGGCATGCGCCCGAACGAAGACTATTGGCGCATCAGCAACAAGCAGTCTCTGATAAAGAATAATCCAGATTTCGCTGACTACCAATACGATGAAGCTGCAGCCGACAGCCTCTTCGGAGCCGCAACCAGTGCTGCAGCTGCTGATAGCATCGCCGCTGCAGAGAAGGCACGAAAGGACTCGTTGGGGAACGACCCACATGAGCGTGAGTACTACCTCAAGCAGATTCCTTTCACCGAGGAGCAGATGGCGGAGTCGAACCGTTTGCTTGGCGATGCCCTTTACAATGCAGGCATCCAGGAACAAGAGCAGCTCGAGAACTTCCCTCTGGCAGAGAAGACGA
Source organism: Bacteroidaceae bacterium (assembly GCA_017469525.1). Taxonomy (GTDB): domain Bacteria; phylum Bacteroidota; class Bacteroidia; order Bacteroidales; family Bacteroidaceae; genus Physcousia. The sequence goes on from JAFUGG010000026.1 coordinate 73,672, forward strand.
TGATTCGCTTCCTGAATGATTTCCCCGAGCACGACGGCACGGACAACATCTTCTATCATCTCTTCCTGCTTTATGGCCGTCTTCAAGACTTGGAGGGTGCAGAGGAATACAAGGGCTTCCTGCTCGAGGACTTCCCGGATGCCAAGCTTGCTGCACTGCTGGGCAACCCCAACTACGAGATGATAGCGCGTGAGGGCAAGCACGTCGAAGACAGTATCTATGCCGAGGCTTACGAGTCCTATCAGAAGGAGGACTACAGGAAGGTGGAGGAGAATTACCAGTTCAGCACCGACAACTTCCCAGAAGGGACACACCGAGCCCGCATGATGTTCATCCGCGCCATGAGTTCTCTCTACGACGGACAGCGCGACACCTTCATGGTGACACTGCGCGACGTCGTGCAGAAGTTCCCGAAGGAAGAGGTTTCAGAGATTGCATCGGCCATCGTCAAAGGTCTTGATGAAGGTCGCCTGTTGATGGACGACCGCTACGATGCGAGCAGCATCTGGAGCAGACGTACGCGCGCCGAGTCGGACGACAGCACTGCCGTTGCGCCCGAACTCAAGGACAATCGATACACGGACTTCAACTTCGTGCTTGCCTACCCGACTGGAGGCCTCGACGAGAACATCTTGGTCTATGAGATGGCGCACTACAACTTCACGAACTTCATGGCACGCAACTTCGACATCGAGATTCAAGCTGACGCCGGACTGACCATGATGATTATCAAGGGCTTCCTTTCCTTCGACGAGGTCCACGCCTATGCGCAGAAGCTTTATGCCGACGACCACATGCGGACGAGGCTGGAAGGCATCCGAACCATGCTCATCTCCGACGACAACCTCAAGATGATTGGCAAGGAATTCAGCTTCGACGACTACAAGGAGTTCTACGACCAGCACTTCGCTCCGCTCGACGTGCCCGAAGACTTGCAGATTGACACGCCGGCCGACCTGGAGATTCTCGACCCCGACGAACTGGACAAGATGGAGGAAGAGGAGAAGGAAAATCAGACGCAGACTGAAGATGAAGACGACTTCCCATTCGGCTTTTAATAACACGACTAACGCAACTATTACCAGATGACTACATACAAACTGCTTTGGGTGGACGACGAGATTGAGCTCCTGAAAGCCCACATCCTCTTCCTCGAGAAGAAAGGCTACCAGGTGGAGACGGTGACGAACGGCTACGACGCACTGGACCGCTGTGCGGAAGAGGCATTCGACCTCATCCTCCTGGACGAGAACATGCCCGGGTTGAGCGGTCTCGAGACGCTGACCCGCGTAAAGGAATTGCTGCCTGCCACGCCTGTCGTGATGGTGACAAAGAGCGAGGAGGAGCACATCATGGAGCAAGCCATCGGGGCAAAGATTGCCGACTACCTCATCAAACCCGTGAACCCGACACAAATCCTGCTGACGCTCAAGAAGAACATCCAGCAGAAGGAAATCGTCACGGAACATACCCAGTCGGGCTATCAGCAAGAGTTCTCGCATCTGGGTATGCAGATTAACGACGCCTCGAACATCGAGGAGTGGAAGGATGTATATAAGAAACTGACGTACTGGGAGCTTCAGTTGAGCGAAGCGGAGAGTGGGATGCAGGAGATGCTCAGCATGCAAAGGCGCGAGGCCAACTCGGAGTTTGCCAAGTTCATTCGCAAGAACTACATGCGATGGATGGAACATCCCGACGAGCGGCCCGTGATGAGCCCCGACATCTTCAAGCACACCGTATTCCCCCTGCTGGACAAGGGCGAGAAGGTCTTCCTCATCGTCATCGACAACTTCCGCTACGACCAGTGGCGCGTCCTGCTCAGCGAGATAGGAGATGCCTTCTCGGTTGAGGAGAACCTCTATCTGAGCATCCTGCCCACCGCCACACAATATGCCCGCAATGCTATCTTCAGCGGCCTTATGCCCAATAACATTGCCAAGATGTTCCCAGAGCTTTGGGTGGACGAGGACAGTGAGGAGGGCAAGAACCTCAATGAAGAGCCGCTCATCAAAACGCAGCTCGACCGCTATCGCCGCCGTAACTCGTTCTCCTATCACAAGATAAACCACTCGAACGCCGCAGAGAAGTTCGTCCAGCAGATACCTCAGTTGCAGAAGAACGACCTGAACGTCGTGGTCATCAACTTCATCGACATGCTCAGCCATGCCCGCACGGAGAGCATGATGGTCCGAGAGCTTGCCAACGGCGAGGCAGCATACAGGAGCATCACTCAGAGCTGGTTGCGCCACTCAGCTGTAGCGGCGCTCTTCAGGACGTTGGCTGCCCAGGACTGCACCGTCGTGCTGACCACCGACCACGGAAGCATCCGCTGCTACAACCCGGTAAAGGTCATCGGCGACCGCAACACGAACACCAACCTGCGCTACAAGCTCGGCAAGAACCTCTCATACAATCAGAAGGAGGTCTTCGAGATAAAGGAACCGGTTCGTGCCGGTTTGCCCAGCCCAAACCTCAGCACAACCTACATCTTCGCTCAGCAGGACGATTTCTTCGCCTATCCCAACAACTACAACTACTACGTCCAGTATTACAAGGACACGTTCCAGCATGGCGGCATCAGCATGGAGGAGATGCTCATCCCCCTGATTACACTGAAGGGAAAGAAAAGATAAAGAAAAAGGATGGAAATAAAGATAGAAAGACTCGAGGATATTGCATCGGCAGCACAGAAATTTGTCGATGAAATGGGCGAAAATTGCGTTTTCGCCTTCTATGGCAAGATGGGTGCCGGCAAGACGACCTTCATCAAAGCCATCTGCGAAGCACTGGGGGTGAAGGATGTCGTGGCGTCGCCCACCTTCGCCATCGTCAACGAGTATGCCGACGCCACTGGCCAGCCCGTCTATCACTTCGACTTCTATCGCATCAAGAATCTGCGCGAGGCCGTCGACATCGGCTGCGAAGACTACTTCTACAGCGGTTTCCCCTGCTTCATCGAGTGGCCTGAACTCATCGAGGAACTGCTTCCCGAGGACACCGTCAGAGTGAACATTGAAGTCCTCGACAACGAAACACGCGTCGTTCATAACATCTGAACCTGAATGAGTTGTCGTAAGGACTCGCAGGTTCACACGTGTGGCTAAACACAATTTAACGTTTGTTTCCGATTTGTTTCTCGTGAGGAAACATTTTGTTTCTCACGTGGAAACGGTTTGTTTCTCGTAAGGAAACGGTTTGTTTCTCACGTGGAAACAATCATGGTGACTGCAGGGATAAAACGATATTGCTGTCCGCTAAAAACAACTTGACTGCTTTAGCTGAATAAAGTCGGGAAAGCATCTCAAGCCTGGAAGGCTTCACTTTGAGTAACCGAGGGCGAAGCCCTCGGACTAAACACAGAGACCACCTTCCTACCCCTGCCTGGAAGGCAGTACCCTCGGCATCTCATAGTACTGCCCTCCAGGCAGCAGGGAGAAGTTCATCCACGCTTTCCGAGGGCTTCGCCCCCCGGTTACTCAAGGTAAAGCCTTCCAGGCTTTCCAGCCACTGAACAGCCTTCCAAGCCACTGATAACAGTTACTCATATAAAATACCGGTGTAATCGAGGGAGCAGGGTGATAAAGAAATAATTCCCCCGGACAGCAATATAAAACGATGCCTTGTGATTAGCCGTTTCCCTTCACCAGTTTCTTAATGTCGTTGAGCTTGCTAAGTGCTTCGAAGGGAGTGAGGTTGTTGATGTCGAGGCCGAGGATTTCGTCGCGTATCTGGCAGAGGACGGGGTCGTCGAGCTGGAAGAAGTTCATCTGCACGCCGCTTTCGCCTTTCTCTTGCCCCTTGCCCCTTGCCCCAAGATTTTGGTGGTTGACGGCTCCCTCGAGCTCTTTGAGGATGACGTTTGCCCTGGCAACGATGGCTCTGGGCATGCCTGCGAGCTTCGCCACATGGATACCGAAGCTGTGCTCCGAACCGCCGCGCTCGAGCTTGCGAAGGAAGATGACCTTCCCATCGACCTCCTTCACGCTCACATTGAAGTTCTTAATGCGCTGGAACTGACGTTCCATCTCGTTCAGCTCGTGGTAGTGCGTGGCAAAAAGCGTACGGGCGTGGCCGCGATTTGACTCGTGGATGTACTCCACGATGGCCCACGCGATGGAGATGCCGTCGTAGGTGCTCGTGCCGCGCCCCAGTTCGTCGAAGAGCACCAGACTGCGCTCCGAGAGGTTGTTCAGTATGCCTGCCGCCTCGGTCATCTCAACCATGAAGGTGCTTTCGCCGATGCTGATGTTGTCGCTTGCACCGACGCGGGTGAAAATCTTGTCAACGAAACCGATGCGTGCGCTGTCAGCCGGCACGAAGCTTCCCATCTGGGCAAGCAACGTGATGAGAGCCGTCTGGCGGAGCAATGCGCTCTTACCCGCCATGTTAGGACCGGTGATGATGATGATTTGCTGTGTCTGGGTGTCGAGGAAGACATCGTTGGCGATGTAACGTTCCCCAACGGGGAGCTGCTTTTCAATCACCGGATGACGACCTCCATGTATGTCTATCACGTCGCTATCATCGACAATCGGACGGATGTAGCGGTTCTCCTGAGCACTTTGGGCGAAGGAAAGGAGGCAGTCGAGCTGGGCGAGGAGCGAAGCGTCCTTCTGTATGGGAGCGACGTAGGCTGCCAAAGCCGTGATGAGACGGTCGAAGATTTGTGCCTCGAGGCTGAGGATGCGTTCCTCCGCACCCATAATCTTGTCCTCGTACTCCTTGAGTTCCTGGGTGATGTAACGCTCGGCTTGGGTCAATGTCTGCTTGCGAATCCAGTCGGCAGGCACTTGGTCCTTGTACGTGTTGCGCACCTCGAGGTAGTAGCCAAACACGTTATTGTAGCCAATCTTTAGGCTCTGAATGCCCGTCGCCTCGATTTCCCTCTGCTGCATCTCCAGCAGATAGCCTTTGCCCTGATAGGCAATCTTGCGCAGCTCGTCGAGTTCTGCGTTCACGCCATCCATGATGACACCACCATTTGCTACGAGCAAGGGGCAGTCGGGACGCACTTCGCGAGCTATCCTGTCGCGCATCTCGGCACAAAGGTCGAGCTGTCCGCCTATCTCTCTTAAAGTACCGTCTTCGCTGCTCTGGCATATCTGCTTGATGGGTTCAACTGCCTGCAAAGCCACTCGCAGCTGCACGATGTCGCGTGGGGAGACACGTCGGGTGCTGACTTTCGATATGATGCGCTCGAGGTCGCCTACCGTCTGGAGTTGCTCCAGGACAGCGTCTCTCGTATCGGGATTGCGGAAGAAGTTCTCGACGACATCTTGCCGCTTGCCAATCTGGACAGGGTCTTTCAGAGGGAACAGCATCCAGCGATGCAACATGCGGGCGCCCATCGGCGTGACTGTCTTGTCGATGACGTCGAGCAGAGAAATGCCTCCTTCGTTCATGCTCTGTGAGAGCTCGAGGTTCCTGATGGTGAATTTGTCGAGACGGACGAAGCGGTCTTCCTCGATGCGACGCAAGGCGGTGATGTGTCCGAGCTGCTGATGCTGCGTCATCTCCATGTATTGCAGGATGACGCCTGCCGCCACGATGCCGCTCACGAGGTGCTCCACGCCGAAACCCTTCAGGTTCTTCACCTCGAAGTGACGCAGCAGCTTCTGTCTCGCCGTCTGTTCCGTGAAGGCCCAATCGTCGAGTTCGAAGGTGACGTAGCGTGTGCCGAAACTTCCCTCGAACATCATCCTCTTGCCACGCTCGTAGAGAACTTCCTTCGGGGCAAACGATGCCATGAGGCTCGCGATGTAGTCCGTGGTGCCTTCCGTCACGAGGAACTCGCCCGTGCTGATGTCGAGGAACGACATACCACACGTTTGCTTACCGAAATGCACAGCGCAGAGGAAGTTGTTCTCCTTGTGGTTGAGCACCGTATCTGCCATCGTCACGCCGGGCGTCACCAGTTCCGTGATGCCTCGCTTGACGAGCGTCTTCGTCATCTTCGGGTCTTCCAGTTGGTCGCAAATGGCAACCCTTTTGCCTGCCCTGACGAGCTTCGGCAAATAAGTATCGAGGGCATGATAAGGGAAACCTGCCATCGCGATGCTTTGCGCAGCACCCGACTTGCCGTTGTTCCTATGGGTGAGCGTGATGCCAAGTATCTCCGCAGCAATCACCGCATCGTCGGCATACGTCTCATAGAAGTCGCCGCAACGGAACAGCAGCAACGCCTCGGGGTGTTTCGCCTTGAGGTCGTAGAACTGTTTCATCATGGGTGTCAACTGCTGACTTTCTCTTCGACCATCGACCTTCGCTTCTTGTGCCATAGCTTAATTCCTTTTTGCTGCCTGCAAAATTACACATTATTTATAATATAAGCAAGCATTCAAAGACAAAAAACACAGAGGCAAGCGACATCGTTCGCCTGCCTCTGCTTCTATTATGGATTATGGATTAAAGATTAATACTGGCTGGAATCTCTGTCTTCCAAAGCAACCAAGCCATAATCTCTAACCCCTAATCCTTGATTACGAGCTTCGTGGCAGAAGTTACCACTCGTTGTCCCAAAGGGACTTGTTCTCCTTCGTCAGGACTTGGTCAGAGCTGCTAACGTAAGTACTCTCGTCTGTTGGGTCATAGGAATTGGTATTAATATCCAATGACTCTGCCATCATCTGTACTGTACCGAGCTGAACGGTCAGCGCTGCAGGGGAAATATATGTCTTTTTCACCATAATAATTTACTATCTAATGATTTTATATTTTAGGATTTTGGGGCGCATAAAGCAATCCTTAATTCCTTAAATCTTGAAATATTTAATTATTTGAGGATTTTCTTGCCGTTCACGATGTTAATGCCCTTCTGCATCTTGCTGATGCGCTGACCAGCAACATTATAGATAGCACCGTCTTCCATCTTACTTCTTCCATCTTCCATCAGGCTTATGCCTGTAGCATCATCTTCCTCGAAGCCATAGAAGGCCTTGACACCGCCACCACCTGTATTAGTAGCTACCTCAAGGTAAGCCTTGCCTTCAGGAATGGTAACATCATTGCCTACAGGATAGAAGCCAACGCCATTTGCTTTCTTTGCAAGAGCATAGATGGTTGAACCATCACCTTTGACAGAGCCGTCAGAAGCCTTAAGGTCATTGTCAGTCAGAGCTACAGCATCCGTAGTATAAGGCAACTTATAAGAACCTGCACTACCCTTCATTACGACAGCACTGCCTTGAGGAATCTGTGTAACCTTGGTCAGTTTGGCATAACCAGATTGAACTTTAACGGTATAGGCTGCCAAGTCATCTTCATTGAAGTTGCTCATGTCGATATCTTTCACTGCAGGCACATAGGTTGCGTAGCCGTTGCTGCCCATGTAGAACATCTCAGCGCTGTCGTCCTTACCTACGATGCAGAAACCGAATACCATTGCCTTGCTATTGCCATTGGTAACGCCGGAGTTGTAAAGGCTAATGCTTGTGATAACCTTGTTCTGGTCAACGAAAGCAGGAATCTCATAGAATCGGAAGTTGTTATTATTGTCATTCAATGTGCCAGTCCAATATACGCGTCCCGTCTGATAGACGGTTACGGCACGCGTTGTCTCATTGTTGGTATCCCAGTTGTAGATTTGGAACTGTGCCTGCGATGTCGTACCGTCTTGATAGTTGAAGGTAGCCGTCATGTCGGCGGGTCCATTGCTAGCAGTGCCGAGGAAGTAGAACCTCCAACTCTTGCTCTGGCGGTCGCCGTCGATGGTCATCGTCTTGGTTTGTCCCTTCGTGATGTAGACGGCATTGTAGTTGTCATAGTCGAAAGCATAGGTGTGACCTGTGGAAGTCTTGAGGATGCCGTCGTCGGGAACACCGTAGTTTGTCGTGGTTGTCGTTCCGTCTGATGTATTCGTCACTGTCTTGGTGTAGAAGCCTGTCTGGTTGTTATCGAAGCCTTCGATGATGTCTACATCACCTACAGCAGGAATGTTGCGGGTGAATACGTCAGCATCGAGACCATCAGAGATGTTCACTGACTCTGCACCGAACTTGTCGTCGCTGGCAAGATAGTCAGCCATTACCTTCTCAGCAGCCCAGGCTGCAGTAACGTTCTCAGTCAGGTTCTTGTAGGTAGAAGCACCAACGGCTTCCACGGCAGCGTCGAATGTGCTCTTCTGTGCATCGGTAGCCTCGCTGTAATCATACTTGCTTTGGAAGTCCAACAACTCCTGA
>JAFUGG010000027.1 GCA_017469525.1 Bacteroidaceae bacterium
GGCAAAGGCTGGTTTGCCATCTTCCGCATTGCCTATCCTGATAAGCACGAGGCTCAGTTCGAAGCGCTGAAACGTGACTTCGCCAACAGCGGACTAATCATTGACAAAGCATGCAAGAACGTGAACAGGATGCGCTTCATCTCCTACGACCCAGAGCCGTATGTGAATGAGGAGGCTACATTATATACTAGGGTATGTGTGGAGCCAAAACCAACATACCACAGGTCCTGTACATATAGTGGTGACGACATGGAACAGGTCGAGAAGTGCTGTAAACTCATTGATGACCAAGGCATCGACATCACGGCTACCTATGATGATTGGTTCCATGTCGGTGCAGCCTTGGCATCACTTGGTGAACGTGGGCGTAGCCTGTTCCATGTGGTCAGCTCGCAAAATGCGAAGTACAAAGCAACTGAAACAGACAAGAAGTTTGACAACCTTCTGCGCAATGTCAGCAGTATCAACATCGGTACGTTCTTCCATATCTGTTCGCTGCATGGAATCAACTGGAAGGAGGGTAGTCTATGAAATCGGAGATAACGAGCTTCAACAGTTCATTCTTTGAATACCTCTGTGGCTTCGTCTGGTTTGACCAAGAACGACTGGAGGCCCTAATGAAGCGATATCCTATCGGGGCAACCGAGCAAGGCGAACCGATATTCTGGCATATCAATTCGGAGCATAAGATTACCAATGGTCGCATCATCACAATGGACAGCGAAACAGGCAAAGTCTATGATGACAGTTGGTATTATCAAGACGGGCGACCGACTTGCTTGTTTGGTGAGCACTTGCTCGATAGCTTCCCCACCCAGACGGTTGCATTGGTGACGGATGAAATGACTGCTGCCGTTATGAGTTGCTTCCCGACACCATACGTTTGGATTGCAACTGGGAAAGGAAAGGCCGCTCCCACCGATTTGCTTCCACTCGTTGGAAAATCTGTGGTCGTGTTTCCAGATAAGGGTGACTACAGCAAATGCCAAGAAACGCTGCAAGCGGTTCCCAATCTCCAGTTTTATGTCTCAGACGTGATGGAGAAAGCGCAAGGCGATTGCCACACCATTGCTCAGATGGTTCTCAGTCAGCAACCCTTACGACCAACCGAGGCAGAAGCTGCTCTTATGCGGATGGAGGATGCAAATCCTAACATCGCATTACTTGTCAAAGCACTCGGATTGGAGGTGGTGGGCATTTCACGCACCAGCGACATTCCCAAGGATGAAACACCAAAAACGAAGCCTACTTCGAAAGAACCGAAACAGGATGCTGTCATGCAATCAATCCTATTGGCTCAGGAAGAACGATGGCATGGAAGGAATCCGGAATGCCACAAGTGCAAGCTCTCACATGAGGGCATCAACGGCACCTATTGTGGCAAACTCCATCGATATGTGGAGTATGGGAAAGGCGACTGCGGCGTAGAAGCCGAGGTTCTTCCTGCTCCTGGCTGAAGGCTTCGCCGAGAGGGATTACCGAATAATCCCATAACATAATATGGACTTTTAGATTCGCCGCGCTCCCTTAAAAAGTCCCATTATGCTCTCCGAGGGTTAGATCGCCATTGTACATCAGTGTCGCCGCACATGGCACAAGTCAGAAGCAAAGCGCGTCTGTGAGGGAGTGACTCTCTCCCTCAACCCTCCACTCAGATTCCACCCGAGACCCGAATAACATTTATACATTAACTTCAAAACAATAAAACAAAATGAGTAAATCAAGAAACAACGTTCCCCGTGCTGCCATCCATGTTGGCGCACCGGCAAAATCCTTTTCAGCTGCGGAAGGCTACGAGCCTGAGCGTCGCGGATGGAACGAAAACACCTATTGTCTGAAGAACCAGGACACCAACAACCACTACGATTTCTCACGCAAGCATCTCAACTTTGAGATTAACGGCAAAGGAGAAATTGTTCCTCTTGGTTCCAATCCCGTGCCACTTCATGAGCGTTTGCAGATACGCTTAGATGAACTTGAATTCAAACCCTACATAGACAAGAATAACCCCCTGGGCATCTCCGATAACAGTCCGAACTGCACTGTTGGCATTATTGTCAGTGGTGATCATGATGTGTTGACCCGACTTGCCTTCGGTGACCAAGATGTGGACTTTACCCTGCAAAAGAGTAACGCTGATGTCGTACTGAAACAGGGCATCAAGGACTGGGCATTGGACACCTACCATTGGGCATGTGACCGCTGGGGAGCAGAGAACATCATCGGATTTGATGTTCATCTTGACGAGACCACACCACACATCCAAATCCAGACCATCCCTGTTGCCAAGACAAAAGCCAGAGGACGCGCATCTGCCAAGTATGTGCATAAGGATGACAAGTCGAAGGTACTCTCCTATAAGGAATGGAAGAAACTACCTGAAGGAATCCGCTCGAACTTCGTAAGAACAGAAGCCGAACGGAGGGAAAAGGAAAGTGTATCTTATGCCAGTGTATGGGGCAAGGACAAATATGCCGTGGGAGAAACCTACAAACAGATGCACACAGACTACTATAACGAGGTTGGGCACAAGTACGGTCTTGAGCGTGGCGATGACATTGCCATGCTGCCAGGTGAGGAACGTCGTGAGCGTGTCCACAAGAGTAAGGCTGTACTGGAGGCTGAACGTCAGGCCAAGGATGCTATTGTCAGGAACCAGATGGAAAATGAACGTCTGGAAGGCCAGAAGGAAAAGATGGAGGGCGAGGTACAGGACATGAAGAAGCAAAAGATACGTCTGGAAGAGCAGAATGACAAGTTAGCGGGTGAGATACAAAACAAGGAGTACCGTAAGGAAAAACTGGAAGGCAACATCTCTCAGCTGGAAAACTATGCTGCGGCATTGGACATCAAGGAAGAAGACCTCATTGTGCCGACCTTAAAGACAGACCCACTTGTAAAGGATGCTTGGGATGCCATAAAAGAAGAATTGGGTAAGCCCATCCCCGCCTTCGGACAGAAGGAATGGAGAGAGGAACGGCGCAAGGCGATTAAGGGCATCCTCACAAACATGCAGACTGCACTCATGCAAGCCAAGGATGTCCAGAAGCAGGATATACTTAAACTGGGGAAGGCACTCTACAATAAAGCCATGCAGAATGTAAGAGCCATCATTGAGCAGAACAAGCAGCTGCAAAAGGAGAACGGTCGATTGACTGAAGAAAACGACATCCTTAGAAAGCGAATTGCTTCGATGGACGAGAATGCCATCACCCGGCTTCGGGAGAAGAAGGATGCAGAAATCAAGGAACTACAGGAGCGACTTGGCAAAGCCGAGTCTGAGGCCGTCCGTTCAGGTAACAAGGCATATAGTGAGCATCAGAGAGCCGAAAACGCTGAGAAAAAACTCCGGGAAATGCTGGACATCCCTGAAATCAAGGAAATCTGGGAGAGCATACAGAGGAACAAGGAAGACTTCTCGAAGCAGATTGACAAATGGATTGAGGATGGTGTTGCTGCCATCAGGAATTATGCAGATGGCAAAGACAATGACTTCCAGCCAGAAGCCGGCAACGCTGTTGCATGGGGCATCATTGCTGAAGCATTAGAGTATGGTCTCGATCCAACCGACGAGAAGCAACGCAAGATGGCTGCCGCCTATCTGTTAGAGAAGGTGTCGTGGACTGGCATAGCATCAGATTTCAAAATTAGTCTTACTGCTTCCCGTACCCAACAACTTTGCGATGCGATGACGGTTTCCAAAGATTTGATGGCGAATTTACTCCTTGCTGCTGGCGGCAGAGGCGGTATCAGTACAGGTGGTGGAGGTTCCAATGGTGAGCTTACCAACTGGGACGGAACGAAGAAAAAGACAGGTTGGGGAATGTAAGGTGAAAGGTGAACATTTTCCGAGTCACATTGGTGAATCGCCAATGCGACTCGGTTCCCATCAATTGTTATTATGAATTTGCCATGCGTCCCAATTTCCAGCTTCAGTTGCTCGTTTCCTTTGTCAGCTCGTTATAGAGTGCGGACCCCTTGACGGTTAGCAAATACTTTTGCCTTGGATGTCGAGGCTTATCTGGATAGAGCAGGCAGACAAAACCTTCAGCCATTGCCGGGGTAAGAGAATACTCCATAAAATTCATTCGGTCTTTCAGACCAACGGCAGCAAGCATCTCCTTTACGGAGAGTTGACGATGGCCAATAGCTTTGACCAACCGCAAAATATTCTCATTGTCGGTTGTGAATGGAACACTAGCACTTGATGGGGTACTTGCGGGGGTACTTGATGGGGTGCTTGCAGGGGCTGCAAGTCCTTCTGGCGGATTAACGAGCATATAACGGTTGTGCAACTCGTTCTTTTCGCCCATCAGCAAGTTTCGGAAGAACAGTTCCAGGAACCGGGTGTCACGCTGAATCCCCTTGGCTATATTTTGGTAATTGGCCCGTACAAGCGCATTCCGGAAATACCACGAATGCATGGAAAACAGATGGTTGGTGACGTCGAACCCGATCGAACGCAGATACTTAATGGTGAAAACAGCTGTCGTTCGCGTGTTTCCTTCTCGGAAAGGATGTATCTGCCAGATGCCAGACACAAACTTTGCGAGATGCTCCACCACCTGACCCATATTTAATCCGCTATAATCGAACTGTCGTTCTTGCTCCATGTCATACTCCAGAGCCATTCGCAAGTCTTGACTCCGTCCATAGAGTACCGTATCGCCACGTAACACCCATTCCTTTTTCGTAATGTCGTAATTGCGCAGCTGTCCGGCATGTTTGAACACTCCCTCGAAAATGTGACGATGGATGGAAATGAGTGTCGCCACACTAAAGGAGAACGACTGCTCAGCTATGATCTTTGCGATGTTGCCTGAAACCTTATCGGCTTCCTGCTTCTCTTCGTCGTCTGGCTCACGGCTGGTTTTTGTCTGATAATATGTCTTGATAAGTTCACGAGCTTCATCAATGGAGATTTCACCCTCAATATTCCTTATGGCAGTATCTTTGAGATATTGCGACACAGTTAGCCCATCTACCGCCTGAAGACCGATAGCTGTGCTCCACGCGTAAGCCCTTTCCGCTTTCTGAGGTTCCCCTACTTGTGAGTATTCCTCAAAATTTATATAACCTTCTTTCTGTGACATATCTTATAACGTATTATCAAGTTGCTTTATTTCCATATTCTGTTGAAACGTCCTCTGCCGCCATCATGGGCTCTTCCTCTGGAATCTCATAACGCTTGATTGTCCTGTCTTGCAGGAATATCTTGTTGAGCGTAAAGCCCAGCGATTCCAAAGTTTTTTCTCGCACCTTCGGTTTCAACTCACATTCCCAGATGGTGATGGAGTGCCAGCCCATCGCAGCCAGTTCATGCTGCACTCTCGCATCCCGTTCCTGGTTCCTCTGTATCTTTGCCACCCAGAAATCGCGGTTCGTCTTCGGAATCTTACAACACTCAGAACTTTCAACTTTCAACTTCAAACTTTCAACTGGTGGCATTGCTACCCCGTGTCCATGCCAGAAGCAGCCGTTTACGAAGATACACGTCCTGTACTTCCGCATCACAATATCCGGCTTCCCCGGCAACCGTGGATGATTCAGCCGATAACGGAAACCATGCCCCCACAGCCATTTACGCACCACCATCTCCGGCTTTGTGTCTTTGCCATGGATAGCAGCCATGTTGGAGGAACGTTGCTGTTTGGTGAGCCTGTCCATATTTATTTGTTTAAAAACTCTATCAGTTCATCCATTGAGCAGCATACTACCGAGAAGAGCTTGTACATCAGTTCCGGCTCCTGCTTTTCTGGGATATACGCAATGGTGGTCTTAGCCTTTCCTGCAAACCATCCTGCTTCAGTATGAGCACTCCTTCCGCAAGGCAATACCATGACACAAACATCACAGGCTTCCATCGCTTCGATGTCGTTGGCAAACTGCCGTACCGCTTTTGGATGCTTTAGTTGCTCCCTGTACTCCTGTGGAGTCCAAGCCAAATAGTCTTCTGAGACGCAGCTCCACTTGAAGCCCTCATCGCCTGATGGGGGATTTCGGAAGTCGTAAACATCATGTCCTGCTTTCCTTAGCATAGTGATGACCTCAGGGTAGTGCTGGTTTCGCCAACTGCTTGCTACATATATCTTATGCTTCATGGTTTCGTCCTAATATTTCAAGAGTTGAATATTGTGAATCGTAACGTTCGGTCTTAGCATCATAAGGAACATTGTCTATTGATGGATTAAGATTCTGGCTTTCTAGCTCCTTCGTCAGGTCTATCTCTACACAGATATATCGCTTGGCTGTTGACTGAACAAGATAGTAACCTTCTGCTGCCGCATCGTCTTTGGGAAGAATACGCACAATGCCTTGAACTTTGAAAAGATGCTTGTTCTCATCTTTCTTCCTTGTATGGAACAGCACATAGGCAATGTTCGCCTGATTCTCCAAAAGCGTCATTCCGCTCTCTGTGAGTTTGATAGGAATAGCCACTTTACCATTCGAGAACCCTTTCTGCTTTCCTTCATAGTTCTCCATCATGACAAGAGCAACCCCGTTTCCGTTGCCACCCTCTTGATAGCGCAATCCCTTTTGCGGAATGCTGTCCTTTATTTGCTCATAGGCAGTATCATCCAGCAGAATCTCTTTCAAATGCATTTCGAGCAAGTCGCAAAGCACCACCTTCTCTTTGTGCTCTTCATCAGTGGGTAGCAAAGGAAATGCTCCGATATTCACCTGTTTGATACTCTTGAAAAAATATCTGTTTTCAACAGCTGCGCCTTCTGTTCTGCCTGGGAATAGGATGTAACCACCGATTACCTCCTTACCTCTCGGACGCTCATCTTCCTTCATGGCGTAGTATATAGCATCACGATATCGGTGCATCTGATTGATGGCATCAGGGAGAGGATAGTCGGCAAGGTCGATGTTTGTACCTTCATCCAACTCTCCGTCGTTCTTGTCATCTTGTACCCGATATTTTGCATCGTAGAGATAGGTCAGAACAAAACCATCAGGCTTGGTGATTGTGACAACAATATCGGGCCGCTGTTCTGTTGTAGTAGTCTTGAACTCCTTAGAACTGCGGTTGTATGTATGTTGGTATTCCAACCGAACGACATCACCATTGGCCGGATTGATGAACTCTACAGAATGTGACATCTCACTTCTCAGTATAGTGTTCAGCATCTCCGACTTGTTCTCATGGATATGTTCGGCGTCATCTAAGCTGAGACCGAGCACTTTGGCAATCAGTCGCTTCATAACGAGGAAACACCAAATCTCGTAAAGCTCCCAAATTTTCTTCATGCCTATGTCGGTCTTTCCGTCAACCAGTTCCAAAGAACTCTTTAACATGAGCCATGTCTTATAGATTTGGCTATATCCGCTTCTTTGTTGAAGTATTGCACTTTCCTGTCGGAATCCTTCAAACTCACCTACCTTGCTGAAGAACGCAGATGATTCCATCTGACGGAACAACTTGTTATAGTCAGCCAGAGACTTTCGCTCTTCTTTATCCATGTCCTTGTACAGCGAGCTTACTTCACGGAATACCTCTCTGAACTTCTTTCCCAGTACATGCAGAGAGTATTTCACAAACCGGTTCTCACGGGTGTTAATAGTGTTTTCTGTTTGCTCATATCTGAAGAAGTGCATCTCGGCATCCTTGCCCAAGTCTCTATATCGTTCTTCCTGCTGCGGACTCCACCTACGAATTCTTTCCGGGCGTGCATGATATATCTTCCTGATAGGTTTGTTGTTTGGTCTTGACATAACAAACCTCACACTGCGAAAATACTCGTCAACCACATTTTTGAAGATACTCAGCCAGATGATATTGTTGTTTCGTTCAGCTCTGATAAGTGAGAAACTGCTGAAGGTCAAGGTGAGATAGTCAAACACATAGTTTTCATACTCCTGATTGATGAGAGCGATTATCTGCTGCAGGTCGTTCTTCGTATCTAACTTTGGCGAGGCGACATACATTTCAACTTGCTCACTCGCCACATGATTGTCCTCGTCTCTGTATTCGAAGGCAAAGCTGAATTTACCCGGTGAGTTAAGGAAATCAACAGAACCGACCAAAATGCCGGAATGCTTGCCGTTGGGATAGAACTTGAAGCCGTCACCCACTGACTTCAATCGATGTTTAACCTTTGGAAGGTGTTTGTTGTCGGAAGTGTCGTGCAGGTGAAAAAACTCAACGGCAAATTGGTATTCACATGTTTCAAATAACACCGGATGCTTCTCACGCCATTCTGTTTGCAAGACATCGGGATTCAGTTCCTGAAGTCCGTCTGCCAGCTCCCATGGATTCAGAAGGGAAAGTCGACCCTCACGCAGCGACTTGTATTCACAATAGCTTACAGACCTGTCTTTGACACGCCGCTCGAAGCGCTCCCACGCATATTCTATGGTGGGAGTGCTCACTGTAAGCCTGAAGTCCAAGTTGTCGCTATCGTGCGGACATTCCAATCTCAGTACATCCATTGTCAGAAAGTCTTAGTTCCAGAATGTTGTGAATCCGCTCTTGTCGTTTCCGAAGCGCTTAATCATGAACTCTATCTTTTCCGAGCTTTTCACCCAGTCGTTGTCCTCAGCGCGGGTCGAAAGCTTAGTCAGGCACTTGTTACACTTTTCGTAATCGCCTTCAATACGAGGCAGTACCTTCTGCATCAGTATGTCGTCGAAGATTGTGTTAAGATCCGTTTTGAAAATAACACCTTCTTCAAAACCGCCTTCTGCATTCATGATTTCCTCTATTCTTTTCTTTGAGCGGTAGAGCAGAATTGTTTCGTTTAGGATGCGATAACTGATTTTGAATGGGCTGCCTTCCAAGTCTTCGTTGATATTATTGATGAAGTTAACGATTTTCTCCTGCTCGTTGTCGGTTAGGACAAACCGGCCTTCCTCTATCATCTGCGTAGCCCGCACTTCATCACTAAGGAACAATTCTCCTTTACGTGGGTTCTTAATATAGTGGAGAGCCACGTCACTTTCGAAGTAGTCTTTATCGAACTTGCCGACGATAGTCTCGAAAGTCATAGCTCGGTCTATCACCTTACGAGAGAAAGAGTTGGTGGTATCATCCATATTGACTGTACCAATGATTACCACATTGCTCGGAATGGTAAGGCCATCACGTTTCAGTTCCTCAACGATGTCTTGGCGAACAAAAGCCTGCGCCTGCTCACTGCTTGGCAATGCGCTTATTTCATCAGCTTTCCATTCTGGATTAGTTGGTTCCAGACCCAACTTCAGGAATATATTGAAATCGTCGGCGTAGTCGGCATCGTTGAATACGCTTGCCGGTACTATGGCGTCGGTAACGATTCTGCCATCTGCACAACGCTTGCGTGACTCTATCACGCTCAGGAAATCAGCAAAGTATTCTTCAACAGGAGCCAAGTTCATCTCATCAAGACAGACGAAGAAAGGAATATGCTGCTCCTCATATTGCTTGGCCTTGACGAGGAAACGCATGAAGTCTGTAACAAAATAGTTTCTGTTTACCGACGAGCGGAATCCTGTAATATCTGTAGCATCGTGCCAGTTAGGCTTCACGCTGACAAGAAGGTAGTTACCAGGTGATGTCTCAGACACATTCAGTACTCCGTCACACGGACAAGTGGTAAAAGCCAGTTCTTTCACCTTCTGGCTCTTTCCTGTGCCAGAAAAACCGCCAAGAATTAAGAAAGGCTTCGTCTTGATTGCCGAAATGTAAGAGTATTCTTCTGCCTTCAGGTCTGTTTTTTCAGGAAGGAAAGAAATATCTTTTGCTTTCAATGATACTTTTCCATCAAAACGACGAGCAAAGTCTTCGTTTCTTTCATCCGTGGATGAATAGTCTTTGGGAGTATCACCTAGTGCAAAACCATTAAGATGCAATTCATCTTCATTCTCGATTTTCATCTCCAAAATGGCCCAACTGCCGTTAGAAGATTGTCCAAATGCCTTAGATATTGCATCTATACATTTTTGATTTACTTCTTCTCCTTTATAGAGAAGGGAATTGCTGAATTTCAACGTACATCTATCCTTATGCACGTTTATTTTACCCAAAGAATTATGAGAGTTTATTTCCTTGAGGATGTAAACTACAAAGTTTTGCCCATCGAGCAATTTGTCATTCACAAACACCTTTTTAAAGCACGAAGCCAAAACAAGCTGGTTATCAGAATATGCAGAAAAGGGCTTGGGCGTTCTATTGCCTTTGCCTAAAATTACTTGGATGTTATTTACATCCTCAATTTTATAATACACCATCGCATTTACAAACTCAGGAAAGCCTTCCAAAGTAAACGTATGCTTTTTGCTTTGGCCAATATCCGTACCCCAATCACAGTTTGATGAGCCTTGAACGGTCACATTGTAAATAAAAGCTGTATTCTTTATTCTCATAATCTGAAATATTTAGTCGATGAATGAAAGCCAATGTTCTTTTCTCTCTGCAGAATCTCGATATGATTCACTACTTTCTGTGTTCACAACAACTGCTTTGAAATGAAGTTCATCTTGGTTGAGAACGTTCATTTCGTATATAAACCAACATGATTCCCAATTAAGGCCTAATTTCTTTCTGGCAACCCTGAAGAACTCTTGGTTGGAAAGACGCTCACCAGAGAAAGAATAGGCAATCTTATCTGAATACTTAATAGAACGCCGACCCGTATGGCTTGCGCTTAACTCTTTTATCAATACCATCATAAAAGGATAGCCTATTAGAATACCATTGATATATACCTTTCTGAACACTGAGGCTAAATGACATTCCTCAAAATTTGATGCAATATCTACATGGCCTCCTTTTCCTAAAGGCAAACTGACATGGTGTAGGTTGACCGAATTGTACAACATTCCAACAAGAATGTCTTCACAGCCTTCTATCGTGAACTTGTAATCAGGTTTTGATTGTCCTAATTCCGTCCCCCAAGAAGGCGTCCCTCCACCTTTCTCAATTATTGAGCCAAAGGCTAATGAACTTAGATTTAACTTCATAGTTGCTTAAATATATGAGTTAATAAGATACCTACCAGGTTGACATCCCAACCATTTCCAGCCCGTTTTGAGAGTTGCGAATATGATTGCCCAGTAAAATCAATCTCACACTCCTTCAAGTCTCTTGAAATGCGAAAGCCCATCAAACGGAATTGTTCATGCACAGACATCTTTCTTACAATTTCTTTTCCATCTTGTTTGGGGACTTCTATAACACGGAGACTATTGTGCTCGGGCTGTGTAATTGTGATACTGAAACCATCACGCTTTATCTTCTTGTTGTAGACATCGAAGCACAGAGGCGTGTCAACCACAAATGATTCAATATGGTGTTTCTCTTTGAGATGCTCAATCTGAGCTTCTGACAAATATAGTGATTTCAAAGGTTCGTAATCAAGGAAATCAGCAAGTTTCAAATCTGACTCTATTTGTGGAGGAACAATGTTAAAGTTTTCTGGCAATCCCCCTAATTGGGCAAACATCCAAAGACGTTCGCGATTTTGAGGAATGCCATAGTCTTTTGAATTAAGAACAGCTTTTGCCAAAGGATTCTCTCCATATCCCATTTCACGCAAATCTTTAATCAACTGGTCGTGAATAGGCTGGAACTTCCCATGAGTGAACCCCTTTACATTCTCTAAAAAAATATACTTAGGTTTCTTGACCTTGCATATACGTACTATATGACCAAGCATCTGCCCCCTACCATAAGGGTCTTCCGTTCCCATTTGCATTCCTGCTGAAGAGAATGGTTGACAGGGGAAACCACCCATAAACATATCAAAATCGGGCAATTCGTTCGGGTCTATCATAGTAATATCGCCCCAATTCTTTAACGGCTTTCCTTTCTTGTCTTTGTGGTTCGCATCGAATAGCTCAGAGGCATATTTGTCAAATTCAGAATAACCTATAACCTCATAGTTGATTTTGGGTAAGTTCTCTTTCAGCCTTTTAAGGCCAAAAGAACCGCCTCCATAACCTGCAAAACCTTCAAATATTCTTATTTTTTTCATATCTTTTTCGTTATCTTACATTTAGTCGTTAAACAACTCATTGTTGTTTTGTATTTCTTCACGCGAGAATTTCCGTGAAATGATGTCATACCGCTTTTCAAGTTCTGCTTTGAAGAAATCTCTGCTTAAAAACTCAAGCCTCTTTGTGCCACCTATGAAATTGAAAAGTTTTCTAATGTATTGAGCTCTCATGTTCATTCCATCAACAAGCAGTTCTTGATGATTCTTAAGAAATTCAAGAATGCCAATCATTGCTTCCTTGTGACGGATTAGTGTTAGAGGGCCAAAACTATTGGTGCGGAGTTCTTGGTTCCTAAAAAGGATTTCTGTAAGCTCGTATGGATTATCACGTGATTTGTCTATTGACAGATATACACTCCACCAAGCACTTGGCAATGCCATACGGAACACACTTACTTTGTTTTTGAACCAATGATCAATAATATAATCCTCTGTTACATCATCATTAAAAACATCAGAATGTCTTTTCTGTACATAAGGGAACAAATCCACATGCGCGAGATAAACCCATAAGTCTGGAAGAGATGCAAGCAGCGGTGTTACATTTTCGTATGCTTGATAAATCTCTTTGGCTGATGCGAAGTCGTCTTCAGGGTCGAGCCTGTCAAGTAAGCCTTCCGGCTTATACACATTAGCCAAAGGCTTAACCTTTGAGGGCTCGTATGGAAAGACCTCTCCTTGATAGTCAGAGATATGGATGTTCTTTCGAAGTTCATCCATGTATGAGCGTTTGAAAACCTTCTGTAATTCCATATTCATTCCTCCTCATCATTTTGACTGTCGGCAATCTTTTCAAGACTATCGAGCAATCGTTTATATGGGTCTTGAAGTAAAATGTCTGCAACCTTGTAGACCTGCGACATGTCGCTAAGGTCATACTGTTGCAGCTGAGGGTCATCCGCTAAGCGGGTCATAAGGCTGTCTGCCCAAAGTTTCCCCTTGTCTTGATATTCACCAAGATTACTGAGCGCATAAACTAGGGCGTTGTGTACCAACGAGGAATGAATAACTTCAGGGAAGCTATTTCCTATGCGCTGATACTGTACAAATAGGTCATGGGGCATCTCTATCAGGATGCGCTCTTCTTCAAGGTTGAACCATGTCTTGTCTATGCCGTCAGCTGCCTCTACAATTTGCATGAAGGAACCAGCAGCATAGAGTTTATCATACTTGATTTCTGTGTTCCACCAAGCCAAAGGGAACACGGCAAGCATGTCGCCCACTTCGAGGTCGAACGAGAATCCGTAATAGTCTTCGTTGAAATCACTATTGGTATAGCCCGGAATATCCTCTTTGGCTGCAATGAAACATTGAAAATCGATATGGCCAGAAACCTCCTTGCGCCCTATGGTGATGTCAAATTTCGGAATAGACGAATGCCAGCAACGGCGCAGGAAGGTATCTTTGCAGGTTACCTCGCAAGCATATTCCGCTTTCCCTTGGGCCACAAGAGCTGTAATGTCTTTGTTCCGTTGGGTAAGTGTAATGCCAAAACGATACTCCGATGCTGTCTTCACCGGCGTTTCCATCTTTACGCATCCGTCTTCGAGCAGAGGATAAACGTCATCGTGTATGCCAAGCACGGGATATGGCAATGATACATTCTTATATTTCATACAATTCCTCTGCTGAAAGTTTGACAGCGTGCTTCATATTGTCCGTAAAACGTACACGCAAGCGCAGCCGCCCTTCGGGTAGATGTACGTCACGGATAATGTTGCCGCTGATGTTTCCTATGTTCGATTCTGCTATCTGCAGTTCTTCGTCGGATTCTTCGCCAACGGCAAAGAAGTGCAGACGGACGTTCTCAATCTCTTCCTCTGGATGAAGCACTACATAGTGATAAATGCCGCCATTCTCATGCTGAGAGAACGTGCGGTAGGGAATACTGATGGGTGAAGCAAACAATCCCTTTTCTCCAGTCTCGTCTTCAGTGCGGATATCATTGGCATTGCCTGGTTTTTGGATTCCCTTTGTCTTGGGCTTGCGTTCTGCTTCACCATGGCCAGAACGAAGGTTTCCGCCCGTAGTGTTTGTCGCCATGGTGGTTTTGTTTATCATGACATGGCCAGTGGAAGGCGGTGCCGGACGCTCGGTGACTGTGGGATTATCCTCTTCATCGGTTATGTCAGTGGTCATCGATGTTCCATCTTCTTGCACAGTACCGGTTGTATCACCAGTTTGGGATTCAGAATCCAAATCTTCGTCTTCCTCATAAGCTGTGGGAATATAGAGGAATTCTTCAAGACCCTTGATGTCAATAGCCTGCTTTTCTTTCAAGGAAAAGGCGTTAGACAAACATTCAGTGATAAAGTTGTCCATTTCCTGTAGAGCTATGCGTCCCATGCCATAAGCCCTTCCATTAACGCGCCAATTGCTAGCTTTCCATTCGTCGTGGGCTGGGTTTTCCATATTACGCAGCAAGTCGTTTCCTTTTTCGCTGTCACAATAGAACACTCCATAAAGGCCGTGGTTGGTTTTGGTCCTCTTGCTATAGACAAGCATCTGGAGTGCTCGGATATATGCTATCTTGTCAGTAGCACCTTTTTTCTTGAATACATAGAGGCACACATGCCCAAGCAGAGGTAGGTTGTCTTCAAACAACAGGTATTTTCCAGAAGAACCAGCCAGACGTACTGCATCAAAATAGGGACGAGGGTTGTAGTAGCCGGCTTTACGGGTGGAGTCATCGGTATCTTCGAAATATTGCTCCATCATCTCTTCGATGTTGTCCTTCCGGATTTCAACATCGTCATTGATGCAGACAACAAGCTTGCCGTTGTAAATAGCCATCCAGAAATTGCGGAGTACGGCTTCAGCCATTTCTTGAATAGCTTCAGCTGCATCTTCCATTTCGAAACCGAGTATGTTGATGTCAGTTCCCGGCTCTGATCGGCGAAACTTGGCAGGAATGTCACTTTCTTCTGTGATAGGCTTCCCGTTCTGGTCGTCATAGTAACCGAAAGCCATCTTCTTACTGCCTTTGTAGGTATGCGTGCAAAGTGATGCCGCACCCTCGAAGTACTTTTGATAATTATCGGTACAGGTGCTAACTATGATGGTGTTGATAGGAGATAAGAGGTAGTAAGCAGCCTTTCCGAATCCGAAAGAGCCACCTGCCGCCGCGCTGTCTTTCACTGTTACACCTGCGGAACGGACAAAAGCATAGAACGGTGTGTCGGTATTGCCTTCCTCATAAGTCATACCTTTGGTATTGTAGTCGCTTACACGGATAAAACCTAAATGGTCATGGTACTTGTTTCCCTCGAATAACTTGCGCATTGGCCCATAGGTAACCTTGGCGTTGTGATTGTTCGGGAAATAGTCGAGACAGCCCTGAATGTGATGCTGAAGTTCAAAGAATTCAGGATAGTCAACTCCCTGCATTTCCATAAAGGAGAACTTCACAACCACAGGCTCTGATTTGTCGAGAACAGCATCCAAAGAATTCTGTATACTCTCCCTGACAAGCGAGGCGTAGGGATGGTTCTTGAAACTTTGCTCCATAGCATTGTTCGGCCCAACTTCCTGTCCGTTCGGTTGGTCCGCAAAATACCACTTGCAATTCTTTTCTCTTCCTGCCATTTTTACTTATTCTTCAAAATAATCGGAATCCAACTTCTTTACTTCGTATATTTTCTTTTCACTGACACCCACATTATATTCAATCATGTAGTCAGCGAGGCTCTTTCCATCAATAAGCACAATCTTCTTGCTGGCTTTATTAGCTGTTTCTACAGCACCAGAAGTGAATTTGCTGGTAGTAATGAAAACACCCTTGGTAGCCTTTTGTTCATCAAGTGCACCAATAAACTTATGTATCTCTGGTTTGCTGACAGGATTGTCGGTATATCGCTTAGCTTGGATGTAAATCTTATCAAGGCCAAGAGCATCCTCTGGTATAATGCCATCTACGCCATTGTCGTGACTGGTAGGCGTTACAATAGCCATTTCTTTATTCCGGCTGCCAAATCCCATATTCAAGAGCAGGTCGAGCACCAGCTTCTCAAAGAAATTGGGACTCATATCCAAGACTCTTTGCAGTAAATCTGCTGCCAAATCATCGTTGATACTCTTGAAAGCAACATCCATCTGCTCTGTTGGAGTCATCTCACCCAGCTTCTCCTCTATTTCCTTCTTTTCAACGTTGCTATCTGCCTTTGACGTGACAGGCATGTGGGCATACTCTGCATATTCTGGATATTGTAGAAGGTTTTCTTGTCGCAGGTCTGTATGCGATTGCAGGTAGTCCTTGCCTCTTTGGGTAATGCTATATATACCTCTCTGGGGAATTTCAATGAAGAGCGCACGGCGAAGCCACTGACGGCACCATCCTATTCGATCGTTGAGTTGGAAGGCTGAACCGCTCTTCGTCTTCAGTGAGCAATCCTCCTCTGTAAGATTGAAGTGCTTAACCAATGCATCCTTCATTTCTTTTGTACTGACATCCTTGTCCTTCAACTGAATCAGAAACGGATATAGGAAATCTTCAAATTTTGGTATTGCCATATTCCTATTATTTTTCTTGTGACAGAAGGTATTGTTTATATTCCCTCACAAACAATTCTCGTATATCGACCTCTAGCAAGTCTGCTATTTTGAGAATTGTAGCGAGGTCGGGCTGAGAAGAGTTGGTACACCACTTACTAACGGTAGAAGGGGTGACACCCATTTCACCTGCCAGCCACCGAGCTGTTTTCTTCTTCTCGAACAGAACCATCTTTATTCGGTTAATATCTTCCATATATTATATATAATGTAATGTTTACCCTGCAAAGGTAATGAAATACTTTCAATTTCTACTGCTCTCTTTTAAATAATCGTGGTTATGTGCCCCTATTTTATGCTTTTTTATGTGTTTTTTGCTGTTCAAACACCTACCAAATGTGATTTTCTTGATGATTAGCTGGGGGCAACTCCAAACCACATACCTAAATCTGGTATCTGGTTTACTTCTCCTGCTTGCCGCTTTGAGATAATACTCCTTGTTTTCGCTGTAATCTTTGCGAAAACATTTCTTGAACTCCCAAAAAATCTCTCTACGTTTCAGAGGGTCACGCGAGGTCACTTTTGTCTCAAAAAGGTCACTTGAAGGTCACCGATAAAAGAAAAAGCACTTGCGAGAAACTCGTAAGTGCTTGATTTTCAGTGTGGACCAGCCAGGGCTTGAACCTGGGACCTCCAGATTATGAGTCTGTTGCTCTAACCAACTGAGCTACAAGTCCGATGATATGCTTTTCGGCTTTATCGGCTGCAAAATTAGACATTTCTTGCGAATTATGCAAATGAATGCCTGAAAAATTTGGTTTCGCAAGGAGTTTTGAGTAATTTTGCACCTTGGAATGAAGAAAGGTTGTGCTGTTACCATAGGCTTCTTTGACGGTGTGCATCGAGGACATCGCTTCTTGCTGCAACAATTAGAAGAGATGACATCCGACGAGGGGCTGTCGGCTGTGGCTGTGACATTCGACCGCCACCCGAAAGAGGTAGTTTCCACGGGCTTTGCTCCCTCGCTGCTTACGACTCAGACAGAGAAGCTTTCGCTACTCTCAGATTACTTTAAGGGAGAGATTGTTGTTTTGCCTTTCACGCAGGAACTCAGCTCTCTGACAGCAAGGGAATTCATGCAGTCAGTCCTTCGCGAGAAGCTGAATGCGGAGGTGCTGCTGATGGGATACAACCATCGGTTCGGGCATGGAGGAGGCACGATGGAGGATTACATGAATTGGGGCAGTGAGATGGGTATCGAGGTCCGTATGGCAAAGGCGCTTGAAGGGGAAAAGGTGAGTAGCAGCAGGATAAGGAACCTTATTACCGAGGGCGATGTGGAAAAGGCCAACACTCTGCTTGGCTATCGCTATTTCATGACTGGGAGTATCGTCGAGGGCAAGCAAATCGGTCGCCAGATAGGCTTCCCAACTGCAAATCTCTCCCTTCCAAAACGGAAACTTCTGCCCGCCTGCGGCGTTTATGCCGTGGAAGTTGAAATGACCGACGGTACGAGAAGAGGCGGTATGCTTTGCATCGGACATCGGCCGACGGTGGAAGCCAACGGAGAACTGAGTATCGAGGTACATATCTTCGACTTCAAAGGCAATCTGTATGGTAAAGAAATTCGTCTGGAGTTCATCGGTAGACTGCGTGAAGAACGTCGGTTCTCTTCGCTTGAAGAACTACAGCAACAGCTCAGAAAAGATGCCGTAGCGGTTCAAAAGTTAATAGGCAATACCGTATGACTAATGAGGAGTTCATAGCGAAGAATAAGGATGCTGATGTGCAGACTTTGGCTCTGGGCAATCATCCGAAGGGAATCGACCTGCATTTCTGCCTGGAACAGATTGCCGGGCTTCAGACTGTCCGAAAGAAAGTCCCTTCGATTGCACAGAAGGAAGGTATCCTCTTCCCTAGAAAACTTTCGTTGGAACAATGTAGTAGCGAGCAGACGGCCTTGTACAAGCAACAGTTGGTAGAGCGACTTTTGCCGATGAAACGGGCGAAAATGGCAGATTTGACAGGCGGGTTCGGTATTGATTTCTTCTTCCTCGCAAAGTTGTTTGATGAGGCACACTATGTTGAGCGCGAAAACTACCTGTGTTTAGTTGCCCAACATAACACGTCTAGTTTAGGATTTAGACACGTTAAGATTCACAACTCCCCGGGTGAAGAATTTCTCGATGAAATGGGCGATTTTAACTTCATTTACCTTGACCCGAGCCGTCGGGATGCGCTAGGAAGAAAGGTCGTTGCACTGAGCGATTGCTCGCCCGATGTCGAGGCTTTGCAGGAAAAATTGCTGAGCCATGCCCCGCTTGTGATGGTGAAACTCTCGCCGATGCTCGACATCAAGGATGCCATTCGTCGTTTGCCTGATGTGCATGAGGTGCATGTGGTGAGCGTAGATGGCGAATGCAAGGAGGTTCTGCTGGTGCTATGCAAGCAAAGGCAAGGCATTATCTATTATTGTGTAAACCTTACTGCAAGAAACCAACTTTTCCATACTGACAAGCCAAATACTGAACCCGTAATAGCTTCTCAACTGGAGAAATTCCTTTACGAACCTAATGCCTCAATCCTGAAGGCCGGAGTGCAGAATGCGCTCTGTCAAACATACGACATCAAGAAACTTCACCCATTCAGCCATTTGTTCATTTCTGCCCATTTCATCGAAGATTTTCCCGGTCGAGCGTTCACGATAGAAGACTCTTACAGTTTCTCGAAGAAAGACATCAAGAGGCTTCAGACAGACGTTAGCCAATGTAATCTGACCGTCCGGAACTTCCCCGCCACGGTTGCCGAACTCAGGAAGCGACTCAAGCTGCGTGAAGGAGGCGATGTTTACCTTTTCGCCACGACACTCGGAGACGAATCTCACATTCTGTTACGTTGCAAGCAAATCTGACCACCCATACATTATTATATATAATATAGACGAACATGTTAGTAAAGACATTCAGCGCCAGCGTACAGGGCCTTCAAGCATCGGCAGTTACTGTTGAGGTGAATGCCACCCGCGGCATCCGCTTCGTGCTTGTAGGCTTGCCCGATAGTGCTGTCAAAGAGAGCTACGAACGCATCACGGCGGCTATAGAGAACAGCGGCTACACGTTTCCCACCCGTGCCATAACGATTAACATGGCACCCGCAGATGTACGAAAGGAAGGGACAGGCTTCGATTTGCCCATGGCCATTGGCATCCTGGCAACAGGCGGTCATGTGGATACTCGGACGCTGAACCGCTACATGATGGTTGGCGAGCTGAGTCTGGACGGCTCCTTGCAACCCATCAAAGGAGCGTTGCCCATCTCCATAAAGGCCCGCGAACTGGGATTCGAAGGACTGTTCGTTCCCGAAGATAATGTACGCGAGGCTGCCGTGGTGAACAACTTGAACGTCTATGGTGCCCGCCACATAAGCCAGGTCATCGGACACCTGAATGGCACGGAACTCATGCAACCCACCATCATCGACACCCGCGCTGAGTTCTTTTCTAGACAGAGCGTATTTGAGTTCGACTTTGCCGACGTGAAAGGTCAGGAGCAAGTGAAGCGAGCCCTCGAGATAGCGGCGGCTGGCGGCCATAACCTGATCATGATAGGTCCTCCGGGAAGTGGCAAGTCGATGTTAGCCAAGCGTCTGCCCAGCATCTTGCCTCCCTTGTCGCTTCGCGAGAGTCTGGAGACGACGCAGATTCATTCCGTGGCAGGCAAGCTGAAGGGCAACTGCTCGCTCATAGCCCAACGCCCCTTCCGTTCGCCGCATCACACCATCTCGCAGGTGGCACTCGTCGGAGGCGGTGCCAACCCACAGCCCGGCGAGATAAGTCTGGCACACAACGGAGTACTTTTTGCCGATGAATTGCCGGAATTTCAGCGTTCCGTGCTCGAAGTCTTGCGGCAACCTCTCGAGGACCGCGTCATCAACATCTCGCGGGCAAAGTACACCATTACCTACCCTTGCTCGTTCATGTTCATCGCCTCGATGAACCCGTGCCCATGCGGTTACTACAATCATCCTGACAAACATTGTTGCTGCACGCCCGGCCAGATTGCAAAGTACTTGAACAAGATAAGCGGACCGCTCCTGGACCGCATCGACATCCATTGCGAGATACAGCCTGTGCCCTTTGCCCAGCTGAGCCAGATGCAGCCGGGCGAGCCGTCAGCAGCCATAAGGGAACGTGTCATCAAGGCCAGGAAGATACAGGAGGAACGCTTCAAGTCGCACCCGGGCATCCATTGCAACGCGCAGATGACGGAGAAGATGCTCCATGAGTTTGCCGAGCCCGACAACGCTTCGATGGACATGCTGCGCATGGCGATGGAAAGGTTAAAGCTCTCAGCCCGTGCCTACAGCCGCATCTTGAAGGTCGCCCGCACCATTGCCGACCTCGAAGGTTCGGAGAAAGTCCTGTCCCAACACATCGCCGAGGCCATCGGCTATCGCAGCCTCGACCGTGGCGACTGGGCTGAGAGAGGGGTATGAGATAATAATGGATTAGATCCTAATATATAAAGGTATGGACGAGCAAGGAAACATAATCATTTATCAGTCGGAAGATGGCGTCATTCGACTAGATGTAAGATTAGAAGATAAAACGGTGTGGCTGACTATTGACCAAATGGCTGAGTTGTTTGGCAAGTCACGCTCTACTATCAATGAGCATATTCTTCATATTTATGAAGAAGGAGAACTTGAAGAAGACAAAACGAAGAGAAAAATCGGAATTTCCGACTTTTCTACTAAACCGACCAACTTATACAACCTTGATGTGATTATCTCTGTCGGCTATCGTGTAAAATCTATTCAAGGTACCCGTTTCCGCCAGTGGGCGACAGAACGGCTGCATGAGTATATCGTGAAAGGATTTGCACTGGATGATGAGCGGCTGAAGAATCTGGGTGGTGGTAGTTACTGGAAGGAGTTGCTTGACCGCATTCGCGATATTCGCTCTTCTGAGAAGGTGCTGTATCGGCAGGTGCTTGACCTCTATGCCACCGCAGTTGATTATGACCCTCGTTCCGAGACATCACAGATGTTCTTCAAGATTGTGCAGAACAAGTTACATTATGCAGCCCACGGGCATACCGCTGCTGAGGTTATATACGAGAGAGCTGACGCAGACAAACCTTTTATGGGATTGACTACATTCAAGGGCGAACTGCCTTGTTTGAACGATGTGAAGATAGCCAAGAACTATCTTTCAGCCGATGAGTTGAAGATTCTGAATAACCTCGTATCCGGATATTTCGACTTTGCAGAAATCCAGGCATTGAAGCATCGCCCTATGTATATGGAAGATTATGTTCGGCAACTTGACAACAACATCACTTCTATCGGTGAAGAACTACTCACTGATGGCGGCGTTGTCAGTCACGAAGAGGCAATGGAGAAGGCTGTGGCTGAATATCGTAAGTTTCAAGTTAAGACACTCTCGTCTGTTGAACAAGCCTATCTGGAAAGCATCAAGGGCATTGAGAAGAAAGCAAAGCGTGGCGGGAAGAAAGAATGAGACCAAATAACTAACAAACGAAAAGCCTATACCATCGGCTATCGCAGCCTCGACCGTGGCGACTGGGCTGAGAGAAGGAAATAACAAGTACATGGAAAGCATTCAGCACATCATCATCGACGATACGCTGCGCCGGATTGGCGACGAGGCGTTCGCTTCCTACCTGTGTCATGCCTACTGCTCGGGCGGGTTCTGCACCTTTGCATACAACGGCAAGACGTTCCGCCTGCAGCAGGGCGACTGCATGATTATCCCCAGGCGGGGCGACTTGGTGAAGGACTTGCGCGAGAGCGACGACTTCCGCGTGAGCGTCATCTACGTCACGCAGGAGTTCATCGAGGTGGCGACGCCGCAGTCGAACTACGGCATGAAGGGCCACCTGGCTCTGTTCGACAACCCCATCATGCGGCTGGACGAGGCTCAGCAACGGCAATGTGCGCAGAACTTCGAGACCATCTGCCGCCGCCTTGCCGCGCCTCAGCACCACTTCTACCGTGAGGTGCTCGTCAATGCCGTACAGACGATGATACTGGATTTCTTTGATTTCCATGCCGAGCTCTACGGCTTCGACCGCCTCTCGACGCAGTACCACCAGCTGATGAGCCAGTTCATCGAGCTGCTGGAGCGTGGCGACTACCGCCGCAACCGCGACATCTCCTACTATGCCGACAAGCTTTGCATCACGCCGAAGTACCTTTCCGAGGTCTCGAAGAAAGTGAGCGGACTGCCTGCTGCCTACTGGATTACGCGCTACACGTCGCTCGACATCAGTCGCCTCCTGCGCGACCGTCGCCTCTCCCTCACCGACATCGCCGACCGCTTCGGCTTCTCTTCGCAGGCACACTTCAGCCGTTATGTCCAGAACAACCTCGGCGCAAAGCCCAGCGACCTGAGGGACTGAACCCGACGCCACAGCCCTACCCTGCTGACGCTCCACAGAGGGAAGCCCGACGCCCCACGTCGCGTTGGCGTGTCTCACATGTGAGACAAAGTTTTCTCATGAGTGAGACAAAGTTTTCTCACGTGTGAGACAAACTGGCGTCTGCTGTTTCGTCGATTTTGGTAACATTCCCCGCAAATTGTGTAACAACGTTTTGCAGGGATTGCCGTAACTTTGCACCCGGAAACTTAAAAGGCATCATACCATGGACATCTACGAAAGAATGAAAGCTGGAGAATGGATAGACCTCCAGACCGACAAGGACTATCAGGAGATAGCCGCAGTGAATCTCTTCAAAGCCAACGACCAATGCTGGCGCATCAACAGTTCCCTTCCCTCTGCGCCCGAGACGCGTCAGATGCTCGAAGACCTCTTCGACGGACGACTCCCCAAGTCGTCCACCATCCTGCCGCCTGTCCACATCGACCAGCCCAAAGCCATGCACATCGGCGAAAACGTGTTCATCAACCACGGGCTGGTGTGCATGTCGAACGGAGACATTACCCTCGAGGACGGCGTAATGATTGGTCCCGAGGCTGCACTCATCACCGCCAACCACGACTTCGACAACATCCGCGTCCTGCAGTTCAAGCCCATCGTCGTGAAGAAGAACGCCTGGATTGGCTCCCGAGCCGTCATCCTGCCCGGCGTCACCATTGGCGAAGGGGCTGTGGTGGCTTCCGGAGCCGTCGTCACGAAAGACGTGCCGGCCCGCTGCATCGTGGGAGGAGTGCCCGCAAAAATAATCAAGAATCTCTAACCTTAAAGAAGTTAAAATGGAAGTAAAAGTGGAAGTAAACTCGCTTCGCTTGTGGAATTTATAAAAGGACAACACCGTGCAGGCAGGCAACTACCGAAGCTATCGTCCTGCCAGCTTGCTGGCTTTACTCCCTGTGCGTAGCGCATTACTTCCAATTTAACTCCATCTTTACCTTCCTAAACTTAAACGACAAACACTATGGAATTCAGAATGCAAGACCGCATAGAGCTGAAGGCATTGGTTGACCTCTATGCAACAGAGAGCGACAAGAACAATCAGGAGTGCTACGCCGAGATTTTCCGTCCCGACATCAAGCTCAACGTCTATTTCGGAGGCAAGCTCGGGATGCAGATACGCGACGTTCAGGACATGATACGGCAGTACAAAGCCTTCGGAGCAGCCAAGGTCTCGTTCCACATGAACGGGCAGCAAAACGTCGATTTCATCGACGAAAATCATGCCACGGGCATCTGCTACGCCCTCGCCACGCTGGTGACGGAGCAGGAAGGGAAGGATGTGCTGACCACCCATGCCGTCCGCTACTACGACAAGTACGTGAAGCTGGACGGCCGTTGGTGGATTGCGGAACGCGAACAGCACTTCGAGTGGTCCACGAACCAAACATTAGGCTGACTTAGTTCTCGGAAGTAAAAAAGGGAGTAAAAATGGAAGTAAACTCGCTTCGCTCGTGGAAGTTAAGTGCTACGCACAGGACGATAGCTTTGGCATCCCCATTGTATCGTCCAGCACGCAGTGCTTTACTCCCTGCGCTGAAAGCGCATTACTTCCCATTTAACTCCCTTTTATAACTTCCGAAACATAAATAAACTAAAAAACTGACATGAAGAAGATTCTCATCGCCTACTACTCCCGTCGCGGGGAGAACTACGTCAACGGCAGCATCAAAAGCCTGCCCGTGGGCAACACGGAGGTCGTGGCGGGCAAAATAAAAGCCTTGCTCCCCGAAGCCGACGTGTTCCGGATAGACACGACCTACGCCTACTCTGAGTCCTACATGACCTGCATCGAGGAGGCCAAGCAGGAACTTCGCGACCAGGCCCGCCCCGAGGTGAAGGACCCGCTGCCCGACATCGACCAGTACGACACCATCATCCTGGGCTATCCCAACTGGTGGGGAACGATGCCGATGGTGTGCTACACGTTTCTCGAAATGTATGATTTCACCGGCAAAAACATCATTCCCTTCTGCACGAACGAAGGCAGCGGCATGGGCTCGTCGGAGCGTTTCATCAAGAAGCTCTGCCCCACGGCCAACGTCCTGAGCGGCACGCCCATCCACGGCGCAGAGGTTGCCCACGCCGACAACGAGGTCAGAGCCATCGTGGGCAAGGTCTGACTGGAACGCGGACGTCTCGTCCGCATCCGACAGAGCGGAGGTGAACGTCCGCCTCCCAATTAACCAATATCAACTTCACAAGCAAAACAGACAAGACAATGGAGACTATCAGACTATCAAACGGGGTGGAGATGCCGTTACTGGGCTACGGCGTGTTCCTCGTATCACCCCAAGAGTGCGAACGCTGTGTGACGGATGCACTCGAGGTGGGCTACCGCCTCATCGACACAGCTCAGGCTTACTACAACGAAGAGGGCGTGGGAGCGGCCATTGCAAAGAGCGGCATCAGGCGCGAAGACCTTTTCCTCGTGACGAAGGTGTGGATTTCGAATGCCGGCGAGGAGAAGGCCGCACGCTCCATCGACGAGAGTCTGCGCAAGTTGCAGACTGACTACATCGACCTTCTGCTCATCCATCAGGCCTACGGCGACGTGTTCGGTTCGTGGAGGGCTATGGAGAAAGCGCTGGAAGAAGGCAAGGTGAGGGCCATCGGAGTCTCGAACTTCCAGGCCGCACGCTTCTTCGACTTTGCCCACTACGTTGACATCAAGCCCATGGTGAACCAGTTGCAATGCAACGTGATGACGCAGCAGACGGGCATAGAACCTTTACTCAGAGAGACGCAGACGCGCATGATGGCATGGGGACCGCTGGGCGGGCAGGGCGTCGATGGCATTGTGAAGAACGAGACGCTGGCTGCCATCGGAGAGAAATATGGCAAGACTGCGGCTCAGGTCGCCCTGCGTTGGCTCACGCAAAGGGGCATCGTTGCCATCCCAAAATCGAGCCACAAAGAGCGAATGAAACAGAATCTCGACATCTTCGACTTTGCCCTTTCTGCCGATGAAATGGAGAAAATTTGCACTTTGAACCAACACGACGAGGGCACAATCAACTTCAGCGACCCTGCCTTCGTGAAGTACCTCATCGAGACCTACGGGTGACGGAGCTTGAAGTCCCACACGACAATCCTCTTCTCCACCTCGGACGGGAGCGGCCATACCCCTGCCCGAAGACGTGCGGATTGTTGCCTTCCCCCTGCTTTTGGCATGTCTGTCGGGTCGAATAGGAAGATTTATCGGTCGGAAAAGGCTGCTATGCCGGAAAAAAACCGTACCTTTGCATCCAGCAAGACCAAGCCCGACAGGGTGGAAAGGTAATGAAAGTATGCTCTTCAACTCCTTTGAATATCTGCTTTTCCTGCCGCTTGTTTTCCTGGCCTACTGGCTTCTGAGGGAACGGGAAAGGCAGAATCTGTTCCTTGTCGCAGCAAGCTATTTCTTCTATGCCTGCTGGGACTGGCGTTTCCTGTCGCTGATTCTTGTCACGACAATAAGCAGCTATGCGTCCGGATGGCTGATGGACCGGCCCGGGACGGGGAAGGGGATCAGGCGGACAGCACTGGCGGCGAACCTGATTCTCAACTTGGCTATCCTTGGCTTCTACAAGTACTTCAACTTCTTCGCCCAGAGTTTTTCCGGACTGCTTGCTTCCTTTGGCGTTCATGCGGACTACCCTACGCTGAACATCATCTTGCCTGTTGGCATCAGCTTCTATACTTTCCAGGCCATCGGATACAGCGTGGATGTTTATGTCCGCCGCATGCCGGCCTGCCGTTCCCTTGTGTCCTTTGCCGCATTCATCTGCTTCTTTCCCCAACTGGTTGCGGGTCCCATCGAATCAGCCTCACATTTGTTGCCGCAGTTCCAGCAGCCGCGACGCTTCAGCTACGACAGCGCAGCGACAGGCCTACGTATGATTCTCTGGGGATTGTTCAAGAAGATGGCTGTAGCCGACAACTGTGCTGCCACGGTCGATATGGTATGGAACGACTACTCACACTTCCCTCCGCTCATGCTGGCCTTGGCTTCGTTGCTCTTCACCATACAGATCTATTGCGACTTCTCGGGCTATAGCGACATCGCCATCGGTTCGGCCAGGCTGTTCGGCATAGAGCTTATCGGGAACTTCAAGTTGCCTTACTTCTCGACCAGCATACCTGAGTTCTGGCGACGCTGGCACATCTCGCTGATGAACTGGTTCCGCACCTACATCTATTTCCCGCTTGGAGGCAGCCGGGGCAGCAAGTGGCAGACGTCCCGGAACGTGCTGGCCGTCTTCCTTGTGAGCGGTTTGTGGCACGGAGCGAACTACACATTCGTGGTCTGGGGACTGTTTCATGCCTTGCTCTCGCTGCCTTACATCCTGCTGGGCATACGGACCCGTCGGGGCGACACGCCGCCTGCCGTCGGGCTGAGCCGCTTGCCTGCCATGCTGACGACGTTGCTGCTGGTCAATATCGGCTGGGTTGTCTTCCGCGCACCCGACTTGCAGAGTGCCGCCGGCTTTCTCCGTTGCATGTTCTTCCCTACAGGAAGTCCACTCTACGGCTTCTCCGGCACGACCGCCATCCTGACGGGCGCGATATGCATCGGCGTGGAGTGGATTCAGAGAGGACGCACCTATGCGCTGGACTTCCGAGGCCGCAAGCTGTTTGCCAGCCCATTGATGCGGGCCGCTACCTATTATGCCATCCTCTTCGCCCTGTTGCGTCTGTCTGCCCGAGGCGAGTCGTTCATCTATTTCCAGTTCTGAAAGTATGACACCACACAACCCCGACTTCCGCCGTTTCTTCGTGAGGCTGCTCGTCTTTTCGCTGCCGATGCTTTGCGTCATTGCCTGCTATGTGGCCCTGGACCCCTTCAAGGTCGTCTGGCACTACGAGCGTTACTTCGAGGACAACACCGCGCATCCGGCGCTCAACATGGGGAACGTCAGCACCGAGAACTTTGCAGGCAGGAACCCGCGCAAGCACTACAACGCCTTCATCTTCGGCAATTCCCGCTCGCAATACTGGCGGACTGACGACTGGCAGAGGCACATCGGAAGGGACAACCGCTGCTACCACTACTACGGGAACGGCGAGTCGCTCGGCGGAATGGAACGCTACGTCCGGTTCGTCAACGCCAGCGGAAACCGCATCGACCACGCACTGCTCGTGGTGGATGCCGATTTGCTTGGGCAGACCAAGTCGCATTCCGGCCACCTGTTCTGCACGCCTCCTCGCGTGGCAGGCCTCGGGGGAGCCGTCCGCTTCCATGCGGACAACTTCACCGCCTTCCTGAATCCCGCCTTTGCCCGCGCTTTTCTGGACCTGCTTTTCACGGGCCGCATGAAGGACTACATGCTGGAGCAGTCGCTCATAGAACAGCCCGTCGTTTACCATCCCGATGCCAATGAGGTGGAGGATCGCATGTTCGACCAGTCCATCTCCCACGGCACCTACTACACCGAGGCACGGCTGAGCCGCTTCCGGGGCGTTCAGCATCCCGACAGCATCTCGCCCCCCGTGCTCCGAGAAGAGAACATAAGGCTCCTGCAAAGCATAGCCCGAATCTTCCGACAGCACGGCACAAGCTGCCGCATCGCCATCAGTCCGCTCTACAATCAGATAAGGTTCAACCCCTCGGACCTGCGCGTGCTGCACGAACTCTTCGGGGAAGCCAACGTCTTCGACTTTTCGGGAACGAGCCACATCACCAGCGACCTGCACAACTACTACGAGCCAAGTCACTACATCCCTGCTGTCGCAAGGCAGCTGATGGACAGCATTTATGGCGGAACAAGCAGGGATGTTTCTTTGCAGCATCATGATGCTGCAAAGGAGAAGCTTCCTTAATACTTGCCAGTCTGCGCAGTTTTTGCTATCTATGCACTTGCTATGCCTTCTCGATGTGCGACCACGAGGTGCGTGATGGAAAGGCCAACTTCAGCGACCCTGCCTTCGTGAAGTATCTCATCGAAACCTACGGGTGACGGAGCTTAGTAGTCGTTCACGACGTACTTCCTGCCGCCACGGATGTAGATGCCCTTAGGCAAAGGCAAGGACACGCGACGGCCGTCGAGGGTGAAGATGGCAGATGAAGAGGCAGGCTGATTGGTTTCCTCCTGCAGGTGGGCAATGCCGGTCCACTCGCCGGTATCCACCAATCTCATGTGTTCACGCAGTTCCTCGATGGCAGCAGGCAGTTCGCTGTTGCTGAGCTCGAGGGCAGACAGGTTCGCTTGATATACTGTCTGATAGTAACCGCGAAGGAACGCTTTGGCATCTTCGCTGTATTGATTGTCGTTGAGCATTGCTTCTGCCTCTGCACCGACTTGTTTGTACTCCGCCCATAGTTCGGCGTTGATGGCAATCAAATCGCTGAGGGCATCGATGGTTCTCATGGCTGCGATGGCCTGCATCCTGTTGCTGGCCTTGGCAGTGCTGAAAGCATTGTTGTAGGCTTCGAGGCAGTCCTTGCTCACCGTCACACTGGTATAGCTCAGTTTCCTCTTTTTCATCTCGTTCATCCACGTCTGATATGCCTCAGCCTGATTGCCATAGTAGGTGAGCGTGAAGTCATCGAAGACGCACCAATCCTGCCCCGCCGACTTCTTCTTCATCACGCCGAGCGAGAGCGTATGGTTGTCGATGGCGATAAAGACTTTATTGTCGTAGGTATTGAGGTCGTGCATGTAGTACTCGGCAGCAATCATGTCGTCGGGGATGTAATAAGTTGTGCTGCCGTTCTTGACGCCTATCTCGCGTCCCACTCCCTTAGCCTTGACAACGCTTTTGGAGAAGGGCGAGACGAGCGGAAAGGTAAGGGTGTCGCGATTGGAGGCTGCATAGATGCGGGCATTGCGCAGAGCCAGGTCGCGAATGCGATAGTGTCTGTTGGCCTCCTCAGCCACGCCAGCACGGTAGAAGCCCTTGGCACTGACGGCATACACACCGTTGGGCATGTCGGTGAGCGTCTGGTGAGTGTTGAAGTTATGGTCGAAATGTTCGGCATTCTCCTTTGGGTTGACCGCCCCGAACTGGTCGCCATTCCAACCCGTGAGCAAGTTGTTGTTGAAGCATGGATTGGCGATGCGAGCCGACATATCGATGGGTTTGCGATAGGTTGCATCGCCTTCGCTGACCTGATACATATCCTTGAGGTAGCGGAAGTTATTGGCGATGATGGCATCAATGAGTTCCTGCCCGCGGGTATTGTAGCCGTTCGAGGAGTTCACACCCACATAGTCGGCCAGGATGATGCCAGTGGGGCCTGGCGTATAGGAAGCGTCGTTCAGGTAGTCGATGATGGCAGCATTGGTATGGGCAGCGTTGTCTCTGTATCCATCACTCGAGGAGATTTCCTGGTCAACGATGAATGGGATGTAGAGACGGGACGTCTTGGAATAGGCAGAAGCGAAGTTATAGACCCAGATGAGGTCTGCTGCCGAGCTGGTCTTATGCTTTGTGCTGAAGTCGAGCAACTGCCTGACAGCCGCCACCTTGCGGTCGAGTGCGCCTTCCTGATGCGTCTCGGCAAAGTCCTGCATATAGAGAGGCGAAGCCGTTCCGCTGGCTCCCACAATCTGACCGTTGCGTTGCGCGTTCCAGTCCAGCTGTCCTGTCCAGTTGCGGAAGAAGCCTCCCACGGGTGTGTCGGCATACTGGTCGCGGCTGAGCAGCAGTATCTTGCCACGCATCTCCCTGACTGTGAGGTCTTTCTTGAAGTCAATGAAGTAGTCCTTCATATCGTCGCGTCCGAGAAGCTGAAGCAATAAGTCGCCATAGTTGCTGGCATTGTCGTCGCCTGCAGTGGCGTGAAGGAGGTGAACGATGGCGAACTCTGAGGGGTTCTCACGCAGTTTGTCGCGGAGGAAGAAGAGTGCATCGTCGAAACGGAGCTTGGTGGGCATGATGCCATGATTGTCGTTGAGATAGCCGTCCTTCACTGCGGGTCGCATGTCAAAGGCACGGACGCCGAGTTCCCATTGGTCTTGGAAGCTCTTCTCCTGGGTGCGTGCGTACTTGTCTCCAAAGGGTCCGTAGATGGAGACTGTGATGCCAGGGAAGCCGTTGCCGGTGCCTGTGTCGTGGCTGCCCGGGATGGAGAGATTGGCCACGTAGGCGTCGTCGGGCAGGCGTTTCATCCAGTTCTCGGCTCGAAGCGACTGGCTGAGAAGCAAAAGCAAGGAAAGTAAGAGTAGATGTTTCATTGTGGGTCGTATTTCTTTCTGTTCTGCTGCAAAAGTACGAAAAAAGTATGAGCTTTTAGCTATGAAGCGCAAACTTTTTTATATCTTTGCAGTTAAACATACTTTCACATACAATATGGTAAGGATTCTTTTTGTATGTCATGGCAACATCTGCCGCAGTCCGATGGCAGAATTTGTGATGAAGGATCTTGTGCGGAGGGCAGGTCGCGAGTCGGACTTCTATATTGAGTCGGCAGCCACATCGGCCGAGGAGATTGGCAACGGTGTATATCCTCCAGCCAGGCGGAAGCTTGCGGAGCACGGCATTGCGTGCGATGGCAAGAGGGCGAGGCAGATGACGAGGGCCGACTACGAGCGCTTCGACCTGCTCATAGGCATGGACGATTGGAACATCAGGAACATGCGGGTCATCTGCGGAGGCGACAAGGATAACAAAATCCACAAAATCCTCGATTTCACCGAATATTTTGGGGATGTTTCTGACCCATGGTACACGGGTGACTTCGAAGCTACTTGGCGGGATGTCCTGGCGGGATGTCAGTGCCTTTTGAAGCAGTTGTAGAGCACGGTTCTGTGCCTTGACGGCTATTATCTTCGACTTTTGGACACTTTCTTATAAGTTTCAAAAAAGGGCGATTTTATCGGATATTTGCACTCTTTTTTATTTTTGCAGAACTCCTTTCTGCTATTTTGCACATCGTTTCTGCATATTCGGGAACGGGCAAACAGGCATATTATGTTATATTTGCAGTAGATTCATTTAAATCTTTATCTCTTATTGTTTAACTAAATTATTAACGTTATGAAGTATTTTAAATTGTTTCTCACTGTGTGTGCTATGGCTGTAGCCATCAGCGCAAGTGCCCAGTCCAAGACGACAGCCAAGTCCAAGACTACTACCACGACTGCCAAGACAACGACAGCCGCTCCTGCCAAGAAGGCTACGACAACTGCCAAGGCTGCCACCACAACTACTACTACGGCTACGACAGCGAAGGCTACGACGACGAAGACTACGACAGCAAAGGCTGCCAAGTCGTCCAGTTCGAAGGCATTCAGCAGCAGTGGTGACTTCGACAACCGTCTTCACTTCATGATGGAAACCAAGATAGGCAGCTACTACGGAACTGGCGGTTGGGGCGAGAACTTTGTTCTGGAGAAAGAGTACCACAAGTATTTTGCTGTCGATTTCTTCAGCCTCGACTTCGGCATGCCCTTTAAGATTGGAGACTACAAGCTGTTCTCTCTCGGTTTGAAGGTCGGTGCCCGCGGCTTCTCGCCACGCTTCTGGGGCGACAAGGCCCGTGCTTACACAAGCCTTGCCTTAGGCTATGACTGCTGCGTTGCCGACGGTGGTGCTGCTTTAGATATGGCCGCTGACATGTATGGCTTTGACGACGACGACCTTGATGATTACGACACAGGCTGGGGTGCTTCACATGGCTTCGCACTGTCATGGGGCGCAGGTGTGCAATTCGTTGACCGTGCCTATGTTGGCTATGCCTTGGAGTACAGCACAATCTTCAAGTCCACCTCTCACTTTGCAAAGATTGGCGTGAGATTCTGACATCCTTCAGGCCAACCGGAAGGGCACTTCGAGAGGGGTGCCCTTCTTGTTGACCCCAAGCAATAGCATTCATGGGGCAAAGTATTAGCATTCATGGGGCAAAGTATTAGCATTCATGAGGCAAAGTATTAGCATTCATGAGGCAAAGAAATAGTATTCCCTGAATGCCCCTCCCAGAGGGACCTGGCCACGCATAGTATAAAAATGTATCATAATGGGCACGATATTGAATTATTTTTCGTATCTTTGCCCCACGAACCTAAACAAAACAAGTTATGAAGAAGCTACATCTCATCACCCTTTCAGTGTTCAGCCTCATCCTCTCTGCCTGTGGCGGGAGGAAGATAGACATCACCATTCCCGACAACAACTGCCCGAGCGACAAGGAACTCGTGGAGAAGGCTCTGCAGGGCGACGAGCAGGCAGGACTGCAGATAGCACAGATGTACTACAACGGCGAAGGCGTGATACAGGACTACACCGAAGCCATCAAGTGGTACAGAGTGCTCTCGGAGAAGGGAAATCCCTATGCTCAGTACTACATGGGCATCTGCCACGATGAAGGCCGCGGACTGGAGGCCAGCCTGACGAAGGCAATGGAATACTACAAGCAGAGCTTCCTGGAGTTCAAGGCCCGCGCTGAGAAAGGCGACAAGGAGGCCATGCTCTACCTGGGCAAGATGTACTCCCTGGGCAAATATGTCACGAAGGACAAGGCAGCAGCCGTGAAGTGGTATCGCGAAGCAGCCGAGCAAGGTGATGCCAAAGCACAATATACTCTGGGCGTTTGCTACGAAGAAGGCACCGGCGTGGCTCAGTCCTTTTCCGAAGCCGTCAAGTGGTATCGCCAGGCAGCCGACCAAGGCCATGCTGATGCACAGTGCGCCCTCGGTGCATGCTTCGAGGAAGGCAAGGGCGTAGAAGCTTCTGCCACGGAGGCCGTAAAGTGGTATCGCCTCTCTGCTGAGCAGGGAAATGCCGATGCCCAATGCAATCTGGGCTACTGCTTCGACGAAGGTATCGGCGTGGAGAAATCGCCAAGCGAAGCCGTCAACCTCTATCGCCTCTCTGCCGAGCAAGGCAATGCCACCGCTCAGAACAACCTCGCCTACTGCTACGAATACGGTACAGGCGTGGAGAAAAACATGGAAGAGGCCATCAAGTGGTACAAGAAGAGCGCCAAACAAGGTGACGAAGGCGCCATCGCCAACCTCAAAGCAAAGGGCATCAACGACTATAACGAATAAATGTCAGAACGAAGCCAGAAAGTCCTTGA
This sequence comes from Bacteroidaceae bacterium, assembly GCA_017469525.1. GTDB lineage: Bacteria > Bacteroidota > Bacteroidia > Bacteroidales > Bacteroidaceae > Physcousia. The sequence continues at coordinate 33,924 of JAFUGG010000027.1, forward strand.
CTTCCTCAAGGCACACGACATACCATTCTCCTGCTACGAACACCCCGAGGGCAAGACCATCGAGGAGGCTAAACGCTGGTGGAAGGACGATGGCTCTGTGCACTGCAAGAATATCTTCATGCGCAACCACAAGGGCAATCAGCACTACCTCATTTGCTTCCACTGCGACCACGACCTCGACATCCACGACCTCGAGGCGCGTCTTAAGGCTGCCCTCCTGGCACAGGGAAAGAACTCGCCCGGCAAGCTCTCCTTTGCTTCGCCCGAGCGTATGATGAAGTATCTTGGGCTCGAGCCGGGCAGCGTCTCGCCCTTCGGCCTTATCAACGATGCAGAACATCACGTCCATCTCTTCCTCGATGCGGCACTGCTCGACGACAAGAACTACCCGCAGCCCGACAGGAAGACGCTCTCCTTCCACCCCAACGACTGCCGAGGCACGGTGGTCATCACCCTCGAGGACTTCGAGAGGTATCTCAAGGAAGTAGACAACAGCTACGAATACCTGAGGCTTTATTAAAGAAGCCAGCAAAGCTAGCAGAACTAGTTAAAACTAGTTAAAACTAGTCCAAACTAGAAAACAAAAGAAGTCCCATCCTGTTCGGGTGGGACTTCCTCTTTATTTGAAGTTCTTCTTTACTTCAGAATCTTCTTGCCGCCAACGATGTTGATGCCCTTCTGCATCCCTGCGAGGCGCTGGCCTGCAAGGTTATAGATGGCACCTTCAACACCATCGGCAGAGACGCTGACATTGCAGATGCCTATCTCGTCGGTGTTCATGTACGAAACATGAATGCTCTTGAGGCGAGCCTGAGAAGTGGCCTGGTTGGTCAGAATGACTACCTTCTGCTCGCCCTTCCATGTGGCTGTGGCGCCTTCTATGGTAGCAGCATTACCCTCCTGGTCCTGCCACTCCCTGATGTAAGAATCACCTGTAGCCGTGAGGACAATATCGGTGATGATATAGTTCTCGGGCACACTCAGCTTGACGTAGCTGGGCTCAGTGAGTACTCTTTCCTCATCCTTGCCTTCGTACTTGCTGCCGTAGATCTTGATGTGCGTATCTCCATCCTTGGCATAAGCCCTGTTGGCATAGAGCGTCACTATACCGTCGCGTGTAGCCGTCAGCTCTGCACCGGTATCAGGTGCGCCTTGGCCCTTGATGTCCTCATCGTTGTAGACAAAGGTAGCATCCTCGAAGCCTTCTTCGGTAACGGTAAGTGTGAAGCTCTTGCTGTCTGCGAGATATGTCTCTGTCTCTGCAACTGTGGCCGTGATAGTGGTTGTGCCTCTGGCCACAAGAGTGATGTTGCCTTCGTTATCGACTGTAGCTACTTCTTCGTCGGAACTTGTGTAGGTCACAGCACCATCGGAGTTGGTGGTGAAGACAGCCGTAACTGTTCCGTTGATGTCCACCTCTTCGCTCTCTACGCTCCAAGAGGAGACAGGAGCAACCAGTGAGGTAACGAGCTCGAACTCGTCGGCTGTGCGGGGAGCAATCTCCCAGACGCCATCCTTCGAGAACCAGATGGCAACGCCGGTCACGTTGTAGGTCTTGCCTTCGAGGAGAGTGGGATAGTCGCTCAGCCGGAACGAGTTGTAGGGAATGATTGTGTTGTCGTCGTCATCCACGAAAGCACCGCCTGTGTATGTGATACCATCGAAATGGAGGAGGCATCCCTGCATATCCTTCTCGAGGTCGGCAATGGCGACAGACATAGGCGTAGCACCTTCAGTCTTCGTTACGGTCAGGCCTTCGGTGGCAGTGGTGAGGCCTGTCACCTCTGCACACTCATTGAAGAGAACGACGTTTACGATGCCTGTGCCTGTGAGCTTGTCTCCAAGTGCAAAGCCATGGTCCTTCTGGTAGCCTACGATGCCGTTAGCGCCATCGGTGAAGTAAAGCTGATTGCCATTGACACCCGTGACGTACCAGTCGTTGAACTGGACAAGTACAGACTGCTCTTCCTCGGTTGCCATAGCACAGAGACGGGCAATGGAGGGAACGGCAGGGTCTGTGATGAACTTGAACTCTACTGTTGTAACGCTGCTGAAGTTGTCGTCCTCATTATAGGCAACGGCCTTGACGATGCAGTCCTCGCTGACAGTGAACGGGGCGGTGTACGTTATTCCTGCCGTCACACTAGGCTCGCTGCCGTCGGTAGTATAGATGATGGTGCAGCCTTCGTCGGCAGTGATGGTCACGGTCTGAGGCTCTGCGAATGTACCACCTGCAGGAGTGATGACAGGCTTGGCTACAACTACTTCTGCTTCCTTGATGTCGTCCGTGCTACGGGGAGCAATCTCCTTTGTGCCTTTGAACCATACGAATACGCCTGTGGCATCGTATGTCTTGCCGTTCTCAAGCGTAGGCATTGTGATGCTAAAGGTATTGTACGGGGTGATGGAGGCGCCTGCTGCATCCTTAAGCACAGTGCCGTCGTAGGTCACTTCCTTGACGGTGATGACGTTGCCTTGCATGTTGTTCTCGAGGTCGGCTATGCTGACCTCCATAGGAGTAACGGTGACGCCCTTGGCTGCTATGGTCACACCTTCTGTGGAGGCCGTGAGGCCTGTCACCTCAGGAGCACCGTTGTAGGTGGTCAGGCTGACTGTGGCTGTGCCAGTGAGCTGGTCGCCTGCTGTGAAACCATGTCCGCTCTGGAAGAGGAGGATACCGTTGGTGCCATCTGTGAAGTAGGCATTGTTTCCCTTCACACCTGTGCACACCCAGTTGTTGAAAGCTATGACAACGTCGATGTTGCCCGATGCGGGAGCAAGGGCACAGAGGCGGCCGATGGTGGGCACGGCTGAGGCAAACTGGAAGGATGCAGTTGCAACTGCGCTTGGTGCGCCTGCAACATCGTAGGCAATGGCCTTGACGGTGCAATCCTCGCTGACAGTGAAGGGAGCGGTGTACTGTGTGCTTGCGTTGGTTGGGTCTGTTCCGTCGGTGGTATAGAAGACGTCGCAGCCTTCGTCGGCAGTAATGGTGACTTCCTGAGGCTCGGCAAATGTGCCGCCTGCAGGCGTGATGACGGGCTTGGCAATGACGCCGCTACCATCGGGTGCATAGAATTCGAGGGATGTCAAGTCTATGCCTCCATTGCTGGTGGAGGAGTTCGACAGGTTGATGGTCAGCTTATAGTAAGCTTCCGTTGCCCACTCTGTTCCGCTCGTAGGTTGGAACTCTACGCTGCCTGCCTTACCGTTGGACACGGTGGGAGTGAGTACAACCTCGTCGATGACGTTCGAGTAATCCACATTGCTTGCAATGGTAAGCTTCATGCTGTGGACCGTGATTTGTGCCTTGCTGACGCCGAGATGGTTGACGACGACACGGCTGATGGTGCTGCCCATGGCTGTCTTTGCGGTGATGGTGCGGTCCTCCTTGTCGAGTTCCTTACCACCGATGCGCCACTTGCCCTCGAGGCTCTGGTTGCCGGGAGCATTCCATACCATGCCATCATGCTCGTCGTCATAATAGTCCTTGTAGCTGGTGTGGTTAGAGCCGGTTGCGTTGGGCACCGTCAGCAACGTGTAGAAAAGTTCGTCTGCCCATGCATTGCCTCCAAGCAGGAAAAGCAGGAGCAGGGAAAGTAAAGTAGTTTTTTTCATAAAAGATTATTGTTTGAGATTAGTTTATGTATGTTTCGCGCACAAATATACTATTATTTATAATGTATTCGATATAGGGCGAAAAAAAAATTGCAAAAGGATGGCGTTTTGACTTAAAACACCTAACTTTGCAGCAGAAAACTGTTTTACGATATGAGCGAGAACCTTCTTTTCATGACGCTTGGCGGTTCTGCCATCGTCCACTTTGTGATAACCTGCGTGATGGGTCTCTTTGCGAGGCACAGGGTACAGTATCTGTCGTTGGCATGGGTGAACGGCATCTTTTGCTGCACGACGTTGGTGGCTGCTTGCTTCAGTAGCGAGATTGCTTCGGCTCAGCCAGGCATCCTGCATCCGGGAATGCTTTTGGCGCTGCTTTGTGCATGCTATCTGCAGAGCATCTACCCGCTGAACATCTCGATGCCGGGCTTTCTGCAGTGGGAGCGAATGTGGCTCTATGCCAGCCCCATCCTGGTGCTGATAGGCATCTACGTAGGTGCCGCCCTGCTGGGAAGCCGTATTGTCTATATCTACTCAGCCAGTGAGCTGGCTGCCAGCATCCTTTCGAGCGACATCCTGATGCGGCTGTGTGCCCTGATACTGAGCATCTGCTACATCGTGAACATCTTCCTGCTGCCCAGGCGCATGGCTCGCCATGCCAACGTGCCGCACTATCTGATTGGCTACCTGCTGGCGATGGGACTGTCAGTCGTCTTTTATACCTACATCGCCATCCTCTATGACCTGAGGCTGCTGGCCGTCTATGTCGTGCTCTTCACCGTCTTGAACCTCTACCTCATGTTCCGAACCCTGGAGACGCTGGCGCTTCAGTTGCCCAGACCTGTCATAAGCGAGGTGAGCGAAGAGCAGGAGACGAAGGCCAAAGAGCAGGAAGAGGAGGACTTCAACGAGGCAAACCTGCACCGCTTCCAGAGCATCAACTACTGGATGCAGAAGCATCGGAAGGAGTGGAAGGACAGCACCTTCGGCCGCGACCGCCTCTGTCAGGCCACCGGGCTGAACCGTCACCTCGTGCTGCAAAGCGTACGTAGCCAGGGATTCAACAACGTGCATGACTACATCAACTCGTTCCGCGTGACGGAACTGAAACGGATGATAGCCCGAGGCGAAGTGAAATCCATGAGCGACACCCTGCTGGCTGGCTTCGGCACGACGCAGACCGTCCGCGCATGCTTCTTCAAGGCCGAGGGCATCTCGCTGGACGAGTACATTGCAAAACAGCAGTAGTCTGACAGCTTCCCCACCCCCCTACACATCATCTCCCCGCATCCCGCACCGCGACATTGCCCCAGAAATGGGGCCGGAACCGCCATGCCATGCCGCTTCCGGCAGAGGGGAGGCTTTGCACGTACATGTAGATGCAATTGCATCTACATGTAAATGCAATTGCATCTACATGTACGTGCAAACAACCCATGCTGCTAAATGAGGCAGAACGGGATGTAAAAACTGCTATTGCTGCCCGGGGAAAATCGTGCAGGCATCTAAAGCCTGGAAGGCTTCACCTTGAGGACTCCGGCTTTGCCGCCTGACCGACTTCCCTGACAGCAACAAACAAAATAGCCCCCTGCAGAAAGTGACTGCAGGGGGCTGCTGTGTGTTCCCTCAGAAAAGTAAGGGAGAGGGATTACTGCTGTGCCATGATGTTCAGGACTGCCACGACGTCGGCAATGTCGATGGTGCCGTCGTTGTTGACGTCGAACTTAGCATCCGTAGCATCTACTGCCATTGCGTTCAGGATAGCCACTACGTCGGCGATGTCCACTGTACCGTCGCTGTTCGTATCGCCATTGATGCCGAGGCTGATGCCATTGCCAGGAGTAACGACCACCTTATTGTCGCGAGGCAAAGCATAGCGGCTCAGGGTCTCGGTGCCGCCGGATGCGACGTAGAGGTTGCCTGCATAGTCGAATGCCATGCTGCCGATGCTGCTCTCCGTTACTCTGATGGTCTGCTTCGGATTCAGGAAGATTCTGCCATTGGCCATAGGCACATAGTTCGTCTCGTAGAGGACGATGGTGTTCAGGCCAGTAGGAATAGCGATGTACTGTCCGTCGGGAGTGATGGCCATTCTGCCGCCGCCTATCTGATTGCTGATGTCCTTGTAGTCCTCGCTGCCATCGGCATTGAAGTGCATGATGGAAGGCGTCTCCTCGGAAGGAGTAGTGCGCTGCAGGTACCAGAGGCCGCCATTGCCGTCGGCACAGATGCCTACCTGGTAGGGACTCGTAGTGTAAACACCGTCGAGGGCTTCTACGTATCCAGAGGGAACATCAGTCCATTCGGTGGCAGTGCCCAGGTTGTAGAAGGCACAGTTGTAGTCGGTCGAGTTGGACTGACCATTGCTGCGCTGTCCGCCCAGGACGTACATCTTCAGGTTCTCACCCTCGCCTTCAAGAGCCAGGCTGATGGCCAAGCGGTTCTGTTCGTCCTCGCCTACATAGGTGATACCGGTTTCCTCATCGAGCTCGCCACCCTTGAAGAGAGGCTTCCAAGGCTCGTTCAGGTCGTCGGGATTAATCTCATAGACAGAGCTGCCATCCTGGCCTGCTGCACGGGCTGCAAAGAGACGGCCGTCCTTAGAGAACTGGAGGTCGAGCAGGTCGAAGCAGTAGTTGTCAACCATCTCCAGCGGAGTCTCGTTGGCAATGTCGAGGCCTCCATAGAAGCCAGGAGTGCCATCGGCAGCATTGATGGGCTGGAAGCTAGCATCGAAGGCGAAGAGAGCACCCACCTTGTCGCCGGTGTGGTAAACCTTGTCGCCATTCTTGTATTCCTGTACCCAGGACTCTGCAAGAAGCAACTGACCGAAGCCCTTGCTCTTAGGATTGTTGTTGACAGCCATACCATAGGGGCCCCAAACGATGTAGCTCTTGCCGACCTTGACGGTCTCGAGCGTACCCTTACCGGTCACGGCAACCTCATAGCTGAGAGCTGTCGGGTCGCTGCCCAGGTTGCTGGCAGGTACTGTCACACTGTAAGAACCAGCCTTCAGTTCCTCCTCGACAGCCTGAGTGTAGCCATTGCTGAACCTTACCTCAGCACTCTCAGCCTCGGCATTGAGGTCGAAGCTAACGACAACCTTGTCGCCTGCGAGCTTAGCCTCCAGGTTATAGGCAAAGGCATTGAGCTGAGGATTGGGCTTGTCGTTGGTGTACTCGCCATTGTAGTAGTACACAACGTCGTCGCCAAACAGATGAGGAGTAGCGTCTGTGCCAAGCGTCTGATACCAGAAGGGCTCCTCGCCAGACTGTCCGTTCAGCTTCCAAGCAATCTCACCGCTTGCCAGCTGCTCGGCAGTAACAAGAGTTCCTTGCTGCACACGGAAGACACTTGAGATAAAGACATTTTCGAGGGAGGATTGGTTACGACAAACAGAACTTGAATTGACGTCACCAGCATCAACTAAGCCAATATTCTCGTACTGAGAGAGAATAAGCGTATTCTTTACCTGGAGGGCTTGGCCACCCCAGCCGCATACGCCACCAACATGAAGTGTAACAACTCCTTCATCACTCATCATCAAGTTGTTGACAAGGCAATTCTTTACGACACTGCTTGAAGAACCACAGTAACCGACAACACCGCCATGAGTACCGTCACCATTGATTCCGGAACGCATGACAACTGATATCTCACAGTTATCAATAGTTGAAGCACCGGACATATAGCGAGTGACACCGCCCATGTTCTGATGCATCGTGTGATAATCACCTGTCAGCTTCAAGTTCTTCACCGTAGCGTTCTGCAACTCATAGAACAGAGTGGCAGGCTCGGCATAGCCTTGATTGTCCCAGTTAGCATCGTCGATATAGACATTGGTAAGGGCATGACCCTGACCGTCGAATACGCCGGCGAAGATATGCTGGGCATTCTCGCCACGGTTGTGGCCGATAGGCAGCATGGCAATGCCTGCCATATCAACATCGGCCGTCAGCTTACCCTTGGCATACCTGTCAACCTCACTGGCAATAGCATGATACATAGCAAACTCCTTGGGCGTAGAGATGAGGTAGTAGCCATCTTCGTCCTTAGCAGGAACGAGGCCAGCCAAGCTGGGAATGTTCAGATTAGCTACCTCCAATGCCTCCTCTGCGCTGTAGCTACCTTTGTAGTAGACATCAAACAGATCCAACCAAGCATCTTCGAGCACCTTCGTCTCTTCCTCACCGAACAGAGTCTCTTCTGTCTTAAACCATTCGCCGGTCTCTTCATCCTTCTCTGCCAGGTTCATGTTGGCAAAGCTCATACCCTCAAGAGCCTTGGTAGCATTGAAGAGGGCAATGTATGCCTGCTTGCCTTCGTAGATAGCCTGGAAGAGCTCAGAGTACTTAGCTATGGCAGCTTCCTTAGCCTCATTTGTCTCAGCAGCTGCGGCTGCAACAACAGCATCGGCCAGCTCGGTCTTGAGAGCCTCGGGGAAGTTGGGAGCAATAGCTGCATTATCCTCGTCGAATATATACTTCTGGGGATCGAGGATGACACTTGCACGGGCAGTCATGTTCTCGAGAACCTGGTCGAGAGCTGCACTTACCTTGTCAGCCTCTTCACCATAGTAAACCACCTTGAGTGCACCCCAGCCAGTCCAGTCGTTGCCGTAGTGTGTGCCTGGGTTCTTGATGCCGACGGTCAGCTTGCCGTCTTCGCCTACCTTGGCAATGGTGTAAGCGGGATAGCGGCCTGCATTGGCTGCACAAGCCATACCTGTCTCGCCCTGTACGGCATAACCGATTAGCTCTGCACCAGACTCATCGCTCGTTGACAAGAAGTCGTCATAGATAGGAAAGTCATATGCGCTCTTGATGGTCAGGTTGCAGTTCACACCATCCTGTGCTTCTTCAACAGGAACATAGTCCTCAATGATTGTGGGGAAGTAGTTGAAGATGCCGTTAGCATAGATACCTGCAGCATAGTTGTAGCTGTAGCGGTCGTTGCTGGGACGGAAAGCACCGTTGATACCTACGAGGTAGTAACCAGGCTTCATGCCTTCGACAGTCTGATACTGGTCGCCCGTTACGTTCCAAGCCTCAACGCCGCGAACAGCCAAGCCTTCTGCATTCTGGATTGTGCCATAGCCATTGCTGAAGCCACCAGTCCAGTTCTCTTTCTCCTTGCTGAAGTCGCTGTTGGGGATAAGGCTGCTGACGTCTGTGCCTGCAACGTAGCCATTAGTAATGGCATCTGCAAGCCACTGAGTGATGCGGTCTGTCTCGGCCTTAATCTCATCGGCTGTTGCTGTATGGTTCTCGACGATGTACTCATAAGTACCAAGGGTGTTCTCTTCGTCGGGCTCTTCATTCTGTGCGAGATAGTTCTCGAGGGCAGTGCGGAGAGCGCCTTCGAAGTCGTCGTGCGATGCAAGATAAGCCTTCACCTCTTCGCACTTGTCGATGTATGCCTGATAGATGGCTGCATTGGCTTCGACGGCCTTCTTTGCTGCATTGATGGCATCGATGGCAGCTGCCAGGTCGGCAAAGGTAGCAACGTCTTCCAATGCTGCGACTGCAGCATCGTACTCGTCTATAAGGGACTGAGTAGCAATCGTCTCCTCGAATCTGTCTGCTTCATAGTTCAGGATTTCAGAAGCTACGTCGGGCACGTCTTCCTCGCCTTCTACAGAGAAGTACTGCTCTGCACCATATATAATAATGTTATGGTTGTCGCCAAACGGATAGGGATGTTCATCGTCGTCGATGGTCTGGAACCATGTAGGCTCGACGAACTGCTTGCCGTTCAGGTTGTAGCAGAGTGCACCGCTGGCAACTTCCTCAAGCGGGAGGGTAATAGTCTTGCGGTTTGCTGCCGTTGGATTGTAGTGCTGCTGCTTGTTTTGGGCAACGCCTTCAATGTCTGCCTCGTAGCAGTTGATGACTTGTGCCGAGCCACGGGTGAAGGAGTCGCTTGAGTAGATAGCAGACGATTGCATCTGGCAGGTGCTCCAGCAGTCCTTTACTACAGATCCGCTGCCTGAGTAGCCGCAAATGGCGCCAGACTGCTGACCCTTTGTGATGGTACCTGTTACCCAGCAGTTGGTGATGATCATGTTCATCGAACCGCCGTTGCAGCATCCTACGAGACCTGCTGCGTTATAGCCGTTAACACCGACCTCACCTTCAAAGCCTACGTTGGTGACGTAAATCGTGCCAGTGCCACTGGTATTGCCGATTATACCTGCATAACCTCCGGCTTGGATGGAGCATGTCTCGTCGAGGATGAGGTTCTGGACGACAGCACCGTCTGCGACGGTACCAATCAGACCTTGGTTACTGCTTGTATTGTCGATGATGAAGTTGCTGATGGTGTGACCCTGTCCGTCGAACGTGCCTGTGAACAATGTGACAGGAACGTAGCCGTCCATGTAGCCGTCCATGTCGATATCTTCCAAAAGGCGGACGCTGGCATCGGGATGCAGAGTGGCATAGTTGCTCCACCATTTGAGTTCAGCGCCATTGGTCACTTCGAGCCATCCGTCTTCCGGAACCAGGAAGTTCTCGTCGAGCTGTCCGCAGACTGTGCACCAGCCGTCCTCGAATTCATGAGGAGGAATGACGGGTTCGCCGGAGGGGCTGTTGGTGTAGGATGCACCGCCCAGAGGTGTGCCGTCGCAGCGATATGTTCCGGAGGCGAGATAGACGAGGCCGCCTTCCTTCTTGAATGGCATGGGTTCGAGGTCTGTGCCGATACGCTGATAGAAGCGTTCCACACCGCCCTGGTTACCGTTCAGTGCGAAGGCAAGTGCACCATTCTCAATGTCGTCGAGGTCTTCTATCTGATTAATTTTTTCCGTGTCGGTCACATCGGGACCTTCAATGATATTGGCCACATAGACATTCTCACAAACTACATTATCAGGGTTACGGCTGATGTGCTGTGAATTCTCGATATAGCCTGAACCACCCGCACCGACGAGGTTGCCGAGGAATGCGCAATTGGTGAAGTAGGTCTTCGAGGCTGCCCAGCCAGAGAAACCGCCGATGCGGACGCATCCTGCTCCGGAATCAGGGTTGCGTGGGGTAGTAAAGTTGCCTGCATAGATACAGTTTTCGACGTGCTTTTCCACTTCGCCCATCCAGCCGAAGAAACCGCCTGAGCTGTTATCGTCGTTGATGTCCGAGATGATATTGACGTCGGAATAGACATTGCGCACCAGTGCCATGCAGGCGCGGCCTGCTACGGAACCTGCGTTCTGTCCGCTGACGGTGCCGATGCTGCCGTGCAGGATGAGGTTCTCAATGTTACCGTACATGACGGGGAAGATAGATGCACGGCCGCCCATTTCGGACATCTGATAGGTCAGCGTGTGGCCTTGTCCGTCGAAGTTACCACGGATACCGCTATTGTCGTTATTAAATATATAATGTGTAGGCTCTGCTATGTACTCGATGTCGGCATCCAACTTCATGTTGAGGCCGAGGCCGCCGGAGATTCGGTTCACGCCTTCTGCCATGTCGATGTCCTCAACGCTCTTCAGGAGGATGGCTCTGCCAGCTTGGTCGAACTTGGCGGTATTGTCGATGTCGAAGTAGCCAGTGTTGAAGCTACCACAGACGGTGCAGATGCCGTACTTGTCGTACTGGTGAGCCGTTGCCTGTACTGTGCCGCTGTTGGAGAAGGTGAGTTCGCCCTCGCTCTTGCCGTCGCAGCCGGTAGCAGCAGATGCATAGACTTGCTTACCACCGAAGATTGCGGGTACGGGGAAGGGGTCAACGCCGATTTCCTGTGCCCATGCTATGTTGCTCTGGTCGGTGTTCAGCTGATAGCAGATACGGCCGTCGGCCAGGTCTTCGAGGGGCACTACGGTTGAGGCGGGATTAGTGCTGCTCCACTCGTTGGTGACGTAGTTGTTTATGCAAAGACCATTCGGGCGGTTGGCATAGGTGTCCGAATTGTAGGTCTCTACGTCCAGGCCCTTCACGTTGGAGTCGCAACGGGAGATGTTTCTGCTTGCACCGTTTTTGAGGTCGATGGTGCTGCCGTCGCTAACCACAAGGCAGTTCATGATGGAAACACGTCCGGCTGCCCAGCCAGCCACGCCGCCGCAGCTGTTGGTGGTCTCGCCCTTCATGGCAACCTTAACCAGACAGTCCTCGATGATGGTGCCGGCATAGCTTCTGCCGACAAGGCCGCCGTGGGTGCCGTCGCCTGCCACCGCAGTGTTGATGGTGACGTCGATGTAGCAGTTGCGGATGACGCTTCTGTTCTCACCGACGAGGCCGGCTGCAAACTGCGTACTGGTGGTAATGGTGCCCTGTACCTTCAGGTTCTGAATGACGGAGCCCCATCCGGTTTCGCGGAAGAGAGCTACGTTATTCGCTCCTGCCGAGAACAGGTTGATTGTGATGGTGTGTCCTTTGCCGTCGAAGAAACCTTGATACTTGTTTTCTGCAGTACCAATCAGGGTTCCGTCGATGCCGCGGTCTATGTCGGCCGTCAGCACGGCATTGGCAAAGACCTCACCACCATTCACGAGCACAGCAAACTCTTCGAGGTCTGCTGCCGTACCAATCTGGTAAGCACCACCCGACTCGGACAGTGCCCACGCAGCTGTGGAAACAACGCTCATCAGCATTGTCAGACACAGATTCAGTAGTTTTCTTCTCATGTGATGATAGTTTTAGTTAATAAAAAAGGTTAATAAACAGGTTTGTTGTTGTTAGTCGTCTGAATTAGTCAATTCGCTTAACAAATATATACTTTTTTACAATTGAACTCAAAACTTTTTAACTTTTTTCTCTCATTTAAGCCAATTTTTTATAAAAAATCCCTGAAATTGTCCTCTTTAAGATGCCCTTTTGTTTCCCGAAATCATGAAATTCGCATCGGGAAGCAAGGCGTTGTGTCTGCCGACGAAACGATGGTTTTTCACCCATTTTGCATGTGTCTGAGACTCAAGCAAGACAGGGGGAGGGTTTGCACATACATGTAGATGCAATTGCATCTACATGTAAATGCAATTGCATCTACATGTATGTGCAAACAACCCATGCTGCTAAATGAGGCATCCCGAGATGTAAAAACTGCTATTGCAGGCCGGGGAAAATCGTGCAGGCATCTAAAGCCTGGAAGGCTTCACCTTGAGTAACCGGGGGCAAAGCCCTCGGAATCAGCGCATGACTAACTTCCCGCTGCCTGGAAGGCAGTACCCACCAGCGCTTTATAGTACTGCCTTCCAGGCTGAGGCAGAGAGGGCTATGCTCTTTGTCCGAGGGCTTCGCCCCCGGTTACTCAAGGTGAAGCCTTCCAGGCTTTAGATGCCTGCACGACTTCCCCTGACAGCAACAAACAAAATAGCCCCCTGCAGAAAGTGACTGCAGGGGGCTGCCGTGTGTTCCCTCAGAAAAGTGAGGGAGAGGGATTACTGCTGTGCCATGATGTTCAGGACTGCCACTACGTCGGCAATGTCGATGGTGCCGTCGTTGTTGACGTCGAACTTAGCATCCGTAGCATCTACTGCCATTGCGTTCAGGACTGCCACTACGTCGGCGATGTCCACAGTGCCGTCGCTGTTCGTATCGCCCTTGATGCCGAGGCTGATGCCATTGCCGGGAGTAACGGCCTTGTTATCATTCCAGCTGGGGATAGTGTAGCAGCTCAGTGACTTCGAGCTGCTGGAGCTGGAAGCAACGTAGAGGTTGTTTGCATAGTCGAATGCAAGACCTGTGACGCTGGCCTCTGTGGTAGCGATGTTGTAGACGGGGTTCAGGTAGATCTTGCCGTTGGCCATGGGCACATAGTTGGTTTCGTAGAGAACCACCTTGTTGTTGCCTGTAGCAATGGCAAGGTACTTACCGTCGCTCGTGAGCGTGATGTTACCGCTGTGGGTAGCAGTTGTCACGTCGCTGTAGTCCTCGTTGCCGTCCTTGTCGAAGTGCTTGATGGCAGGAACAGCCTCGGAGGTGCTTGCGTCGGGATACTGGATGAACCAGAGTCCACCCTGTCCGTCTTCGTGGATGCCAATGTGGGTTGCGATAGCAGCATACTTGCCATCGAGAGCCTCTACGTAGCTGGAAGGAGCAGCGCTCCATTCCTTGGCGGTGCCAAGTTCATAGACAGCGCAGTTGAATGCTGCAGTGCGCTCGGCAAGAGAGCTTGCTTCGATGCCAGCCTGTGCACCGAGAACATACATCTTCAGGTCGTCGCCTTCGCCATCGAGAGCAAGGCCGACAGCCGGACGGTTCTGTTCGTCGTCGCCCACATAGGTGATACCCGTAGCCTCATCGAGCTCGCCGCCAGTGAAGACAGGCGTCCAATCCTCGTCGAGATTGTCGGGATTGATCTCATAGACAGAGCTTGCAGTTGTGCCGGAAGCACTACCCACGAAGAGACGTCCGTCGTTGGAGAAGCGGAGATCCTTCAGGGCGAGCTGAGCGCCGAAGAGCTTGAGAGGAGTCTCCTCTGCAATGTTGAGGCCACCATAGTAGCCGCCAACGTACTGGAGATCGGGAGTCAGAGCAACCAGACCGCCGGGAACCTCTGCAGAGATGTAGTTGGAGACATCCTCAAGAGGACGGGACTCGGTGACGAGCACCTGACCGAAGTTCTTGCTCTTAGGATTGTTGTTGATAGCCAATCCATAGGGAGAGTTGAAGCCAACGCTTTCACCCACCTTGAGAATCTGGAGCGTACCCTTGCCCTGGACAGCTACCTCGTAGCTCAGTTCCGTTGGGTTAGGACCAACCTTTACGGTCACGCTGTGTGTGCCAGCAGTGAGGCCGTCGGCATCAGCAGACTTGACGAGTGTCTCGCCATCATAGAAGTTCACCTTCACAGACTCTGCCTCGGCATTCAGCGTGTAGCTTACCACTACGCTCTCGCCAGCAGCATTGGCCTCCAGGTTGTAAGCAAAGGCATTGAGCTGAGGATTGGGCTTCTCGTTCATGTAAGCGTTGCCGTAGAAGTAAACAACGTCGCCGCCGTACAGATGAGGAGTTGCATCGCTGCCGATGGTCTGGAACCAAGCCAGGTTGCCCTCGCTCGTGCTGCCGTTCAGCTTGTAAGTAATCTCACCGCTTGCCAACTGCTCCTCTGAAGCCAGAGTACCCATTGTGCCTGCACCATTCCATGCCTTAGCATAGAAGACGTTGCTGACAGTCACATTGCCGTCGTTACGGCTAACGATGTTGGAGCTGCTGCCGCTGATGGTGATGTCGCTCGAGAGGATGAGAGTGTTCTTGACGGTAAGAGCGTTGGTAGCCCAACCGCAGACACCGCCGCAAGAGTTGGTTTCCTCACCGTACATAGCGCAGTTCACGAGACAGTTGCTGATAGTCGTGCCGCTCTCCTCGTTCACACCGAGGATACCGCCATGAGTGCCGTCGCCACTGACAGTAGAGTTGATGGAGATGGCAACGTCGCAGTTGTCGATGGTGTTGGTGCCATAGGTCTTGCCGACAATACCTGCAATGTACTTCTGGCCGGAGTAGTAGTCACCCCTTACCTTCAGGTTCTTGATGGTAGCATTCTGCATCATGTAGAACAGAGCGCAGCACTCAGCATCATAGTTCATGTAGAGATTATTGAGGGCATAACCCTGACCGTCGAACGTACCGCTGTACTTGTAGTCAGAGCTGTTGATAGGCTGCATAGCGATGCCGCTCATGTCGATATCGGCAATCAGCTTGCCCTTGGCAGTATTGTCAACGTAGCTGGCAACGCCACGGAAGCCTGCAAACTGCTTCGGAGTTCCAATCAGGTAGTAGCCATCCTCATCCTGAGCAGGAAGGATATTTGTTGCGCCGGAAAGGGCCTCGGAAACAGAAGCCAAAGCCTCCTCGGTGCTGTATTCACCTGACTGATAAACATCATAAATTGCGAGTGCTGCATCTACGACATCTTCTACTTCGTCGTCACCGAAGAGCATGTCGCCTGTCTCATACCATTCGCCAGTCTCCTCGTCCTGCTCTACAAGAGCCAGGTTGGCACCTTCCATGGTCTCCAGAGCGTGGGCTGCCTTGTACATAGCAATGTAAGCCTGCTTGCCTTCGTAGATCTTCTGGAAGACGTCGGACAGCTTGCCGATGACATCTTCTGCTTCGCCGCCAGCATCCAAGATGCCCTGAAGTTCTCCCTTCAGTTCCTCGGGATAGTTGGGGCTCTTGGCAACTTCAGAAGGATCAGCAGCGTCAAGATTAGGTTCGTTGTCGATAATCGTATTAGCACGAGCCGTCATGTTCTGCAGAGTCTGGTCGAGAGCATCGTTGAGAGCATCGCCCTCTTCGCCGAGGTAAGTCAGCTTGATAGCAGTCCAACCGGTCCAGTCGTTGTCGTACTTCGTGCCGGGGTTCTTGATGCCGATGGTGAGCTTGCCGTCTTCGCCAACCTTACCGATGGTGTAAACCTGGTAGCGGCCGTCGTTGGCAGCAGCTGCCATACCGCGCTCGCCGTGAGGAGCATAACCGATGATGCCTTCCTCGCCTTCCGTAGAGAACATGTCATCATAGATAGCCAGGTCATGGGCACCACTGCCGTGGAGGTTACAGTTCACCTGATCGATGGTATCGTTAGCAGCGAGGTAATCTTCAATAGGTGCGGGGAAGTAGTTGAACGTGCCGTTAGCATAGATACCGGCAGCATAGTTGGTGCTGTAGCGGTCGTTGCTGGGACGGAAGGCTGCGTGTGTGCCTACCAGATAGTAACCGGGCTTCATGCCTTCGAGAGTCTGGAACATGTCGCCAGTCCTTGCCCATGCCTCAACGCCGACAGTCTTGTCGAGGGTAGCGTCGCCTGAGCTGAGCTTACCGCTGCCGCTTGCGAAGCCATTGGTCCACTTCTCGTTGTAACCTTCAGAGAAGTCACCATTGGGAATCAGGTTGCTGATGTCCTGTCCGGCCTTGTAGTCCTCGGCAAGTGCTTGCTGATACCACTGAGCGATGCGCTCTGTCTCTGCCTTGATTTCTTCTGCAGTAGCGAGGTGCTCTTCCTTAATATATGTATATGTACCGAGAGGATTCTCCTCGCTGGGCTCTTCTGTCTCTTCGAGATAAGCCTTGAGGGCAGTGAAGAGTTCGCCTTCTGCGTCGGAGTTCTCAATCAGAGCCATAATCTCTTCGCACTTGTCGAAGTAAGCCTGATATACGGCTGCATTCTCTGCGATTTCCTTCTTCTGTACGTTGATAGAGTCGAGGACATCGGCAAACTCAAGGATGGTGGTTGCTTCGTCCAAAGATTCCAGTGTGCTTGCGAACTTGTCGAGCAGGGCCTGGGTAGCAATAACGTCTTCTACCTTTCCTTCCTCGTATTCCTGGATAACAGGGGATACTTCGTCGATGTCAGCCTCGTCTGTAATATCAAAGTACTGCTCAGCAGCGAAGATGACTGTGCCGTGAGAAGGATCGGGATAAGGATAGGGATCCTCGCCGAGTGTCTGATACCAGTAAGCAGTGCGGAACTGCTCGCCGTTGGCACGCCATGCCAGAGCACCGCTCTCGAAGTCTTCTGCGGTGACGATGCCGACGTGTTCCTGTGTGCCGTGGAGGGCATAGCAGTTCTTGATGTTGTCGTTGACGCGGGCGTTGCCGTAGCGAGCGAAGTAGCGATTCTCGTTTTCGTAACCTTCTACCAGACCTACGGCGAAGCAGTTGGTCACTTCAGCCCAGTCGCCCAGCCAGCCGGAGAACGAGCCGTTCTCCTTCGGGCCCTTGACGTCGCCGACCATGCCGCAGTTGTTGATGGTGACATGGCAAGCAGAGCTCATGACACAACCGAACACACCTGCTGCGTTGGGGCCGTCGGCTGCGGTGACATCGCCGCACATCATGACGCCCTGGATGGTGACATGACCTGCCCAAGGAGCGGTCATACCAACGAGAGCGACGTAGCCCTTACCGGTAATGGTGCAGCTATTGTCGAGCACTACATTCTTAATATATACACCTTCGGCAGCGCGAGCGTCGTCGTCGCTGATGCCTCCGTAGCCCTTCGAGGGCAAGCTGTTCATGACAGCGATGAGGCCTACGCCATTGTCGTTCGGGTGGTTGATCTTAAGGTTGCTGATGGTGTGGAACTGACCGTCGAAGTTGCCGTAGAAGGGCTTGCCTTCTGTGCCGACGTTGGCCCAGTGCTGTGTCACGCCGTCCTCGTTGCAGCCGTCAGCCTCCATGTCGATGTCCTCGGTGAGGCGTGCGCTGACGTCGAGGTGCTTGGCAGCATAGTTGGTCCACCAGACGAGTTCCTTGCCGTTGCTGATGTTGAACCAGCCATCGACGGGAGTCATATAGTCTTCCTGCAGGCCGCCGCAGACTGTGCAGAAGCCGTCCTCATACTCGTGAGGAGGAATTGTGCCGCCGCCGGAAGGGCTGTTGGAGTAGGCAACGTCCGAGCCGATGGGCTGGCCGTCGCAACGATAGTTTGCAGAGACAGCATAGACGAGTGCGCCTTCCTTTGCGATAGGCATGGGCATATCGTCTTCGCCAATCTTCTGGTAGAAGCGTTCTACGCCGCCTTCGTTGCCGTTCAGTGCGTATGCGAGGGCACCGCTCTGGATGTCGTCGAGATCCTCGATGATTGTAACGCCTGCCTTGCCTTCGTCCTCAAAGCCATAGCTGTTGGCAAGATAGACGTTGGTGAGGGTGATGTTGGCGGGATTACGAGAGAATGTCTTCGAGTCGCCGTTGGCACCGTTGAGCGTTCCGAGGAATGCGCAATTGGTGTAGAAGGTCTGGCCACTCGACCAGCCTGCGAAGCCTGCGATGCATTCTGTGTTCTCCGTACCGTTGATGTTACCGGCATAGATGGTGTTCTCCACCTGAGTCTTTTCCTCTACCACACCAATAAGGCCTGCTGTGGTGTTGTCGCCAGCAAAGCTGCATGTGATGTCGATGTCGGAGAAGACGTTGCGGATCATTGTCCTGCCGCGGCGCGTATGGCCCGTGATGGAGCCAGCGAACTTGCTGCTAGTGATGATGGAGCCGTGCATGATGACATTCTCGAAGTAGTCGCCGCCGAAGTTGGGGAAGAGGGCAGCGGCTTCTGCCGTCATGTCGCTCATCTCGATGGTGAGCTCGTGGCCTTGTCCGTTGAAGTTGCCGTCGAACCAGTTGCCGGGGTTGAAGATGAAGCGTCCGGGTTCTGCGGTGTAGGTGATGTCGTTGGCCATCTTGATGCTGAACTTACCGCCGTTCTGGATTCGGTTCATACCCTCAGCGAGGTCGATGTCCTCGGCGCTGGTGAGGAGGTAGTAGCCGTCGGTCTCGTCGAACTGGAGGCCGTAGATGTTGAAGCAGCCGCAGACTTGGCAGATGCCGAAGCGGTCGAACTGGTGGGCCGTGGCCTGCGGTGTTCCGCTGTTGGAGAAGGTGAGTTCGCCCTCAGACTTGCCGTCGCAGTCCGTGGGGCCGGAGGCATAGACTTGCTTTCCTCCGAATGCTGCGGGCACGGGGAAGGGGTCTGTGCCGATGGTCTGCGTCCATGCGATGTGGCTCTGGTCGTTGTTGAGCTGATAGCAGATGCGTCCGTCGGCCAGTTCGTCGTAGGGAACGATGGTGGCAGTCCTGGTGTTGCCCCAGGCGTTGGTGGCATAGTTGTTGCCGCTGGCGCCGCCGGGTCGCTTGTCGTACTCATTGCCGATGTACTCGTCGAGGTTGACATACAGCAGTTGTGCGTCGGCGTTACGTCCGATAGTGCCACTGTTGCCATCCAACTGGAATTCGCTGCCGTCGTTGATGACGAGACAGTTGATGACGTTGGTGCGCTCGCTGCACCAGCCAACGATACCGCCGTTGTTGGTGGAGGTGGCGCCCTTGATGACGAACTTTGCCAAGCAGTTCTCAATCATTGAACCTTGGTAGCTGACACCGGCAATGCCGCCATGTGTGGCGTCGCCTGCCACGGCGCTTGTCACCGTGAGGTCGACGTAGCAGCCAGTGATGGTACCGCGGCTCCATGCTGCGATACCTGCGGCGTGCTTCTTGTCGGTAGTGATGGTGCCCTGAACCTTGAGGTTCTTGATGAGGGCATGTGCTCCGACGTTGCGGAAGATAGCCGTTCCATCACTGCCTTCAGAGAACATGTTGATGGTGATGGTGTGTCCCTGGCCATCGAAGGTACCTTGGTAATCGACTCCGTCCTTACCAATCATGGTGCCGTCGGTGCCCTTGTCGATGTCGGCTGTCAGCACGGCATTGGCATTGGGGTTGCCAGCGTTCACGAGTTCTGCGAAGGCGATCAGGTCATTCGCAGTACCGATCTGGTAGACGCCGCCTACTTCGGAGAGCGCCCACGCAGCTGTGCTGACCACGCTAAAGAGCGCCGTCATACACAGATTCAGTAGTCTTTTACTCATAGAATGTTGATTTAAGTTAATAAAAAATGGTTAATTACTATTATTTTCTTGTCTGTTTTTACGCATACTGCCTAGCAAAGTTAGCGTTTTTTTACATTGACCCAAAACTTTTTAACTCTTTTTTTCTGACGAAACGAATAATTGTCAAAATAGTATCAAAAAGGGATATAATAGTACATTCCTATATATATATAAATAGGAAGATAAAAAGGGGTTGGGGTTATTGGAGTCCGCTAAAAGTTGTAAATCGATAGAGAATGTGTCCGCATTGCCGTTATCTGGAAGTAAAGGCATCTGGTTCCCTGCACGAAGAATTATTGCTTTCCGCTAAAATATCTAAGACATCCCTTGTCCCTTTGAAAGCGAGGGCCTTCCCTGGTTCAACTCTCATTGAATGGGGGCTTGGAAATGCCTGAGATGCATAAAGTCTGGAAGGCTTTACTATGAGTAACCGAGGGCAACGCCCTCGGACAAAGTGTGAAGCCCTCCCCTGCTCCTGCCTGGAAGGCAGTACTATGAGGCAGCAGTGGTACTGCCTTCCAGGCAGGAGAAATCAAGTCGTGCGCTGATTCCGAGGGCGTTGCCCTCGGTTACTCATAGTGAAGCCTTCCAGGCTTAAGATACCTAACCTACTTCCCCGGACAGCAATGATTTCATTTCTCCGGACAGCAATAACAGAATGACTCGGCATGCCGCGTCAGCAAAGATGGCATGCCGCGTCAGCAAAGATGGCATGCCGCGTCAGCAAAGATGGCATGCCGCGTTTGCCAACGCATACTAATACTTTGCCAAAAGAATACTAATACTTTGGCCAAAGAATGCTAATACTTTGGCTAAAGAATACTAATACCTTGGCTGAGGTATTATAAAAGGGTACTAAGGGAGGAAGGCTGAGACGTCGTGGCCGAAGTGGGAGAGCTCGCGGACAATGGAGCTGCTGAGGCTGGCGAACTGTGGCGAAGCGGGCAGCAGGACGGTCTCGATGCCTGTGAGCTGACGGTTGACGTCGGCCATCTGCATCTCGTAGTCATAGTCGGCCATAGAGCGGACGCCACGTACAATAGCTATGGCACCGCTCTCCTTGGCAAAGTCGGCAGTCAGGCCAGTGTAGCTCACGACCTTGACCCTCGGCTCGTCGGCATAGAGCTTCCGGATAGCCTCCACCCGTTCACCGACCGGCATCCATCCCTGCTTCTGCTCGTTGTAGCCCACGCCGATGAGGACTTCGTCGAAGAGCCCTAATGCCCGCTTCACGATATCCGCGTGGCCAAGGGTAAAGGGGTCAAAAGAACCGGGAAAGAGAACCAGCCCCCTCCCCTGCCCTGGAAGATATTCTTGTTCGTTTTTCTTCATATCTATTTACTTTGTTCGACTCTTTTGGTTATGGTTAGCCATTATGTTCAACCATCGGCACATTAGCATTCGGTCGGTATTGGCTCATTTTAAATAGGTTAAGTCTGAAAGACTTTACTTTGAGTAACCGTGGGCAACGCCCTCGGACAAGTAGCATGTCACTGCCGTCCATCCTGCCTGGAAGGCAGTACCTTGAGCATGACAATGTCACTCATCCCGCAAGAACATATCCTGCGCAGGGTTCAGTCCCATTTCCTGCAACCATTCTTCATATTCCTCGCGGAAGCTTTTATGCTTGTGATGCTCTTTCTGATTTTTTATATACTCTATGACTGTTGGCCTTTCTTTGGCAGAGTATGAAAAGGCTGCATAACCATTTGCCCACCCCTCGAACATAGGAAATTCCTTGTTGTGTTCTTTCATCCACTTGGACGACTCCTGCTTTACGACCTTTACGAACTCGCTCAGCGCTACCGTAGGATGTACTTCGACGCACATATGGACATGGTCCGGCATGGAATTCAGCCGGTAGAGGTGGCAGTTCTTTTGCTTGCAGATGCCGAAGATATAGGCGTACAACTCACGCTCATGCGCTTCGGTTATCGTAGGCTGCGAGCGTTTGGTACGCCAGACGATGTGGTATGTCAGACTGATATGTGGCATAGAGAAGGTGTATTGTCTTCCAGACAAGCTGAGGATATCGGTGTCTGTATCCGAGGGCGGTGCCCTCGGTTACTCAAAGTAGAGCCTTCCAGGCTCTGGGGTATCATGTCTTTGCAGAGGTCGTAGCGGCTTCCAGGCTCTGGGGTATCATGTCTTTGCAGAGGTCGCAGCGGCTTCCAGGCTCTGGGACATCATGTCTTTGCAGAGGTCGCAGCGGCTTCCAGGCAAGCTTTTATGCTTCCTCCTCTTCCTCCGCCAAGTCCTCCTCGATGACAAGATTATCGATGATGAAGTTCTGGCGCTCCATTGTGTTGTCGCCCATATAGAAGTTCAGGAGTTCGGCCACCTGATCGGACTTGTGGAGCATCACTTGGTCGAGGCGCATGTCGGGGCCGATGAAGTTGTGGAACTCCTCGGGGCTTATCTCGCCGAGGCCTTTGAAGCGGGTTATCTCAGGCTCCGGCCCGAGGTCGTCGATAGCTTGTTGTCGCTCCTCGTCCGAGTAGCAATACTGCGTCACGAAGTCCTTCGAGAGGCTGAGATGGCGTGGGCGTTTGCCGTCGCTGCCGGACAGGTTGTCCTCTGCATTGTCGCGGGCGGCAAGTTCTGCCTCGATGGCGCTGAGCTTGGCCTTGCCTATCTTTGTCTTCCTGCCACGGACGCGGAACAAAGGTGTCTGCAGGATGAAGACGTGCCCCTTCTTTATGAGCTCGGGGAAGAACTTGAGGAAGAAGGTGAGCATGAGCAGGCGGATGTGCATGCCGTCGTCGTCGGCATCGGTTGCTACGATGACCTTGTTGTAGCGCAGGCCGTCGAGGCCGTCCTCGATATTGAGTGCGGCTTGCAGGAGATTGAACTCCTCGTTCTCGTAGACCACTTTCTTCGTGAGCTTGTAGCAGTTCAGGGGCTTGCCTCTAAGGCTGAAGACGGCCTGGGTATTTACGTCGCGGCTCTTCGTGATGCTGCCGCTGGCGGAGTCTCCCTCGGTGATGAAGATGCTGCTCTCTTCTTGGAGTTCGCCCTTGGTGTCGGTCAGATGGATTCGGCAGTCGCGGAGCTTGCGGTTGTGCAGGCTTGCTTTCTTCGACATCTCGCGTGCCTTCTTGGCCACACCAGCCATCTCCTTGCGCAGCTTCTCGCTTTCGGCTACCTTCTGGAGGATGATGTCGGCCACCTCTGTATTCTTGTGCAGATAGTTGTCCACCTGCTCTTTGACGAAGTCGCCTATGAATTTGTCGATGGACATGCCGCCGTTCGGTTCCGTCGTCGTCGAGCCGAGTTTGACCTTTGTCTGGCTCTCGAACATCGGCTCCTGGATGTTGATGCTGATGGCTGCCACCATGCCATTGCGGATGTCGGTGTACTCGTAGTTCTTTCCGCTGTAGTCCTTGATGACTTCCGCTATATACTTCTTGAAAGCGGCCTGGTGTGTGCCGCCCAAGGTAGTGTTCTGGCCGTTGACGAACGAGTAGTATTCTTCGCCGTTTTGCTTGGTATGTGTGAACGCTATCTCGATGTCCTCGCCGCGAAGATGTACGATGGGATAGAGCGGCTCATAGTCCATGCGGTCCGAGAGAAGGTCGGAGAGTCCGTCGCGCGACAGGATGCGGCGGCCGTTGAACATGATGGTGAGGCCCGTGTTGAGGTAGGTGTAGTTGCGGAGCATGAGTTCGACGAACTCGCTTCGGAAGGCATAGTGCTTGAAGAGAGAAGCGTCCGGCTCGAAGAAGATTGCTGTGCCGTTCTCGTCCTGAGTCTCTTCGGTGACGTCGCTTTCGAGGTTTCCTTTGCTGAACACTGCCTTGCGTGTCTGTCCGTCGCGGTAGCTTTGCACCTCGAAACGCCCGGACAGGGCATTGACTGCCTTAAGGCCCACGCCGTTCAAGCCTACGCTTTTTTGGAATGCTTTACTGTCGTACTTGCCACCCGTATTAAGCATCGACACGGCTTCGACTATTTTGCCGAGTGGGATGCCACGTCCGTAGTCGCGGACCGAGACGCGGAGATTGTCGTCGATGTCTACTTCGATGCGTTTTCCGGCACCCATCTTGAACTCGTCGATGCTGTTGTCGATGACTTCCTTGAGCAGTACGTAGATGCCGTCCTCTGCCTGCGAGCCGTCGCCCAGGCGCCCGATGTACATGCCGGGACGCGTTCGGATGTGCTCCATATCGGAGAGGTGTCGTATGTTACCTTCGTCGTATTGTGCTGAGATCATAGTTGCTTTTATTATCTTGGAATGCCCAGGAAGACCTGGGAAAGCTTAGGAGAGTTCCTTGCAGAAGACTGCGCGGCGCTTGTGAATGGTGCAGTCGAGGTTCTTCCACTGCATTTGCCCTGCGAGGTTATCCTCGAGCTGAGGATGTGTCTCCGCCCACTCGAAGCCATGGTTTATGCCGAACGGTATCATGTCGGCGAAGAAGAGTGCGTTTGCTCCCTTTTCCTGATACTCGGGCAGCACGCCGATGAGGAGCATGTCGAGTATCTGGTGGTTGCGTCTGAGCCATAGTTCTCGGGCGATGTACCACCATCCGAAGGGGAAGATTTTTGCCTTTGCCTTCTGTACGGCACGGCTGAGGCTGGGCATGCAGACGCCTACGCCGATGATTTCTCCCTCGGGGTTCTCCACGACGGATATATAGCGGCGGTCGAGCATCTGCAGGAAGCGTTTGGCATACCACTTCATCTGCAGGTCGTCGAGCTGGCTGTATCCGTAGAGGTCCACATAGGCTTTGTTGATGACGCCGAGCAGGATTTCCACGTAACCGCCTTTGCGTATCTCGTTCTTGCTGCGGAAGTGGCGCAGGCGAAAGCCGTAGCGTTGCTTGGCCGCCTGTGCTATGCGGAAGTACTTGGCGTTGTTTGCCTCGTGTCCATTCTTGGGCAAGAAGACTTTCCTCTCCACCCATCCGGTCTCTTTCTCGTATCCGAGCCGTGCGAGATGCTGCGGGTAGTAGGGATAGTTGTAGATGGTGCAGAGCGTGGATAGCTGGTCGAAGCCTTCGGTAAGCATGCCTTCGGGGTCGAGGTCGGTGAAGCCCAGGGGGCCCACAATCTGTGTCATTCCCCTTTCCTTGCCCCACTTTTCCACGGTCTCGAGCAGTGCCTGGCTCACTTCGGGGTCGTCGATGAAGTCAATCCAGCCGAAGCGTACCTCCTGCCTGCCCCATCGCTCGTTGGCACGAGGATTGATGATGGCTGCCACGCGGCCTACGATGCGACCCTCCCTGCGCGCCAGGAAGAATGCGGCCTGGCAGAAGCGGAAGGCGGGGTTGCTCGCGGCGTCGAGCGTCTCGAGCGTGTCCTCGAGCAGGTCTGGCACAGCATACGGGCAGTCCTTGTACAGCTCGTAGTTGAAGCGAACGAAGGTCCGCATCTCCTTTTTCGTACTTACCTGACTGACTGTTACTGGTGCCATTGACTTCTCTGTTTCCTTTTACGGCATAATTATCGTGCAAATATACTATTTTCTGCTGACTTTTTATGCATTTCCAAAGCAAAATACCACAAAAAACAACATTATTTAAGAAATCATGTGGAATAAAGGCTTCATTTTGTGTCCGAGGAAAATCATTTCATTATCACCTGCCCCCTCGATTACGTTGGCATTTTTTTTGAATAGCTCTTATCTGGGGGTTGGAAGACGGCCCAGTGGCAGGAAAGCCTGGAAGGCTTCACCTTGAGTAACCGGGGGCGAGGCCCTCGGAAAGGGAGGATGAGCTTCTCCTCGCTGCCTGGAGGGCAGTACCATGAGAGGTCGAGGGTACTGCCTTCCAGGCAATGGCGGGAAGGTGGTCCCTATGTCCAGTCCGAGGGCTTCGCCCCCGGTTTCTCAAAGTAAAGCCTTACAGGCTTAAGATGCTTTCCTTACTATTCTCAGCATAAAGCAGTCGGTCCCGATTTTAGCAGACAGCAATAAAGGCTTTGAAAATCTCTATGTCTATGACGAAAAATGCCCTATAGGGGAGTTGGTGTTCCCCTATAGGGCGTTGGATAACGCATTAGCATGCATGGAGCAAAGTATTAGTAATTCTTTGGGCAAAGTATTAGTATTCCTTGGACAAAGAGGTAGTGCTTGTTGGGCAAAGAGGTAGTGCTTTTTGGGCAAAGAGGTAGTGCTTGTTGGGCAAAGAGGTATACCTTTTTGGACAAAGAGGTAGTGCTCTTGGGATGCTCCTCTACAGGATGCCCGCAGACGCTACTCGGCGAGCACGTTGAACTCGGCTCCTGAAGCGAAGTCCGCACCGTTCTGGCTCGACTGGGCCGTGAAGCGGAGATAGCGGGCGCGCTGTGGCTTGTCGAACAAGACTTTCTTCTCCTTGGCCGAACCGTCGAAGCTGCCTTCGCTGACAGGCTCTGCCCATGTCTTGCCGTCACTGCTGAGCTGCACCTTGTACGCCTTGATGTTGCCGTTGGGCGAGCCGTCTTGACGGGGCAGATAGGTGAAGCCCTTGATGAGTTTCTCCTCGCCGCAGTCGAAGTCGACCCAGTGGGGGTACTTCGGCACAGTGATGCTGTACATCGTGTGCCAAATGGTGCTCGGGTCGCCGTCCACGAGGTTCTTGCCATACTCGCCGCCCGGGCCTTCCTCACTGCTTACATAGACCACCTCGACGGGCACTTTCTCTATCTTCTCGAACGTGGCGGATGTCTTTATCGCAGCACTTTTCTCGTACCAGGCCACTACCGTTCCGCCCTGCTTGAAGTCAAAGGGCTCCGTGTACTTCTGCGGCTTGCCACCGGCGATGCGGTAGAGTACGGAGGGCGTCTCGCCGCTGTCGTACGTATCGCCCACAATGGTGACCTTGCCGGCCTTGTCGCGAAGGATGGCCACGGGACAGAGATGGCTGCGGCGGACAGCACTGGTGCCGGACAGCTCGTCGCCCTCTCCGACGGGAGCTATCAGCAGCTTCATCTGGTGCAACGCCCCGAGGACTCGGTCCTTCTTCAGCGGTCCGCCCTGTCCGCAACTGTTGCCGCCCATGCCGTTCACCTTACAATCCAGGTGGAGATAGGTGCCGTCGCTCGCGGGCAATTCGTGGGGATGCTGGGCCTTCGTCAGCTGGAGCGCACTCCAAGGCAGTGCCGAAGTGCTCATCGTGCCCAGCTCGCTGACGAACAGCAGGCCGTCGCCTTGGCCGTCCCTCAACGCACACCAGCGCACATCCTCGCGGTTCCCCATGCTCTGAGGCTTGGGGAAAGAGACAAACTGCTCCTGTACGGTGCTCTCATAAATACCGACGAAGAAGCCCGACTTGCGGTCGTTGTAGTTGTTCAAGGGGCCTCGGCCGTAGTAAGTATAGCGGTCGAACTGGCTGGGGAGCTTCATCTCGTAGCCCAGACGGGGCAATGGCAGGTCGGGGTCACTCGTGATGATGCTGCTTGCCAGCACAACCTTTCCGTCGGGATAGACGCGATAGACGACCTTTGAAGTAAAGGAAACCGTCTCGCCCTGGCCCGTTGCCTCGGCCACACTTTCATAGGGCTGGCCGGCCTTCCCTGGGCGATGCTTGGCGCCGCCCCTGCCTGCAGCCTGGCTCTCGACGGTGTAGGAGACAAGGACCACACCGTCGGGCGACTTGGAGACGACGGGGTTGCCCACCGCTCTGTGCTGGAGGGCGTAGAGACCCTGCTGGAACCATTGGTCGCGGGCCCAGTTGTCGTTATCCACAGGAGCACGGAACGCCGACAGCTGCAGCGGCGAGTTCTCGAAGAAGACCTTGCCTCCCTGCTGCATCCCACACAGGCTTCCCGTCCGATTGTCAAAGG
The DNA here is from genome assembly GCA_017469525.1 of Bacteroidaceae bacterium. Lineage (GTDB taxonomy): Bacteria > Bacteroidota > Bacteroidia > Bacteroidales > Bacteroidaceae > Physcousia. Next base: position 61,627 of record JAFUGG010000027.1, read on the forward strand.
TGATGATGTGGTCCTTACCCTTTACGACAACCTTTCCGCCCTCGTTTTTCACCTGCTGCGTGCCGCGGGGGAAGCTTACGTTCCAGTTTTGGCTCGACGTGTCAAGCAGGAACAACTGCTCGGCCATCTGCACGTAGCCCTTCTCGGCCCACGGCATATCGTGCTTCAAACGGAACTCCACGTTGAGGAAATACTCGCCGCCTCGGCTCATGTCCACAGGGCAGTAGCAACGCATCTGCTTCCGGGGCCGGATATCCTCACTCAAGGAGATGGGCAACTCCGCTTGTTTCTCACCATCTACGACAAGATAAGCCACCACGTCATACTCCCTGGACGAGATGGGCTCGAAGTAGTTTTTGTTGAAGACAGTAAAGTCCGCCACCTTCTTCCCATGCACTTCCCGGACCTCGTCCAGTGTCACGCCGACATTCTGATACACCTTCTTCACCTCATAATACTGAGGTTTCGGGCTGAGGTCGGGTAGCATGATGCCGTTCATACAGAACATCCCGTCGTTAGGCCAATCGCCGTGGTCGCCGCCGTAGCCGAAGTATTTGGTTCCATCGTCTGCCTTGTACGTGTCAATCGCCTGGTCAACCCAGTCCCAGATGGCTGCTCCGCAGAAGAAATTGGTGCTCTCTATCGCCTCCCAATAGTCTATGAGATTGCCCAGGGAATTGCCCATCGAGTGGGCATACTCCGAGATGTGATAGGGATACTTGATGCCTTTGCCGGTTCCCTTGACAGCAAAGCGCACCCAATCCACCGAGGGATATTGGTTCGAGCCCATGTCCACGATGTCGTTGTTACGCTCGTACTGCACCGGACGACTCTGGTCGAAAGCCTTGATGGCCTCGTATGCTGCCTTGAAGTTATCGCCCGGGCCGGCCTCGTTTCCAAGGCTCCAGATGACGATGCTGGGATGGTTGACGTGTGCCTTGACTGCCTCCATGTTGCGGGCAACATGGGCGGCTCGCCATTCCTGGGGGTGAGAAAGACTCGCCTCGCCATAGTAGTATTCGTGGCTCTCTATGTTGGCTTCGTCCTCGAGGTACAGGCCGTACTTGTCCGCAAGGTAGTAGAAGTACGGATCATTGCTGTAGTGCGAGAGGCGGACGTGGTTTATGTTGCCCCGTTTCATCAGCTTCACCTCCTCGAGCATCTGGCTGCGAGTGATGGCGTGGCCTGTTGTGGGATTCGTCTCATGACGGTTCACGCCCTTCAGCTTTACAGGTTTTCCGTTGACGTAGAAGTATCTGCCGGCCAACCCGAACTCGTCCTCCGCTGCTTTCGTCTCGCGGATTTCGACGGTTCGGATGCCGAAGTAGGTCGAAGTGCAATCCAGGAGGCGGCCTTTCTTATCTTTGAGTTCGGCCACAAGGACGTATCTGTTGGGCTTCTCGGCACTCCAAGGCAAGGGTTTCTCTATGTTGAAAGAGGTCTGCCACGCTGCCGCCTCGCCTCCCTTGATAGCCTCCACGACATCGCTCAGCTGCCCGGCTGCCTCCGAGGTCTCGTCGGAATAGAGCCGGACAGGGTAGATGCTGTACGACATCGTCAGCCCTTTCAGCACCTTCTGGCTGAGGTTGTTGACCTTTCCGTCGACCTGGACGACGGCTTCCTCCTCGCCGAGTTGCATGGTTCTTACTGCCAAGTCGGCAATCTGAACCTGCGGGAACGCCGTGAGATATGTGCTGCGGAAGATTCCGGGCAAGCGGAACATGTCCTGAGCCTCAAGGAAGGAGCCGTCACTATTGCGGTAGACTTCGACGGCGAGGCTGTTTTCGCCGTCCTCTTTCAAGTAGTTCGTGATGTCGAAACGAGCAGTGTTCCGGCTGTTCTTGCTGAATCCGACGTACCTTCCATTGACCCAAAGATAGAAGAAACTATCGACGCCATCGAAGTTGAGGATGACCTGTCGGCCTCGCCAATCAGCGGGGATGGTGAAGTTCCGGCGGTAGGAGCCCACCTCGTTGCGGTATTTGTAGGTCGTCCAGCGCTGGTCCTTCGGTTCGCGCATCACGCCTTCCCGCCAATCGTCCTTCTTTACTTCGTGATAGAAAATAACGGGCTGATTGACATAAATAGGGACGCCATACTTCATCTCGCCGTGTCGCCCGAGTCCCTGAACGTTCCAGCAGCCCGGCACTTCTATGTCGTCCCAGCCCTTGACGTCATATGAAGAGTCTGCAAAGCCCTTGGGCCTTTGGTCGGGATTAGCGCTCCAATGGAACTTCCAGATGCCGTCGAGGCACTGGAAATACGTGCTTCCTTCGGGCAGTACGCTGCGGGCTGCACCGGCGTTGGCGAAGGGAAAGATATGGGCACGCGGCTGGAGTTTGTTGAGCGACAGCCTTTCCGGGCTTTGCCACTCGGTTCCGTCGGGCGACGAAGTTGGTTCGTAGAGGAAACCTTCGAGGTTTTCCTGGGCATTCAGGTTAAGTGCGAGTGCCGAAATGATGAGGGTTGTGAGGATATTTTTCATAGTACTTTATATAGTTTTCAGTGCTTTGGCAGGTCTGGGAGGCGAAGTCGCAGGCCGTTCCGACGAGCCGCTGCCAGTCGTCTTTGCTGAGGCTTGGCAGGTCCTGGGGCATGATGTCTTCCCAGATAAGCGCGCAGGTGAAGCCGGCATTGAAGCTGTCTCCGGCGCCGACGGTGCTTACGACGTCCTCCACGGGCGGGGCCTGGAACTCGTGGATGCCGCCGGGTGTGCAGACGACCACTTGTCCGGCGCCTGCCGTACAGATGAAGTACGGGCAATGTTGGCTGATATACATATTATATATTACGCGCGCGTCGCGCGAGGAGAACAGGACCTCGAGGTCGTCTGTGCTGCCGCGCACGATGGTGCTCTGTCGGATGTTCTGCCGGATGGCAGGCCGGAGCTGCCCGAGCTCGCTGCTGTGGTTGCTGCGGAAGTTGAGGTCGTAGAAGACGATGGCATTCTGCTTTGTCGCCTGCTCCAGCATCTTGGAGATGAGGGGCCGCATTCCGTCGCAGACGGCATAGTAGGAGCCGAAGAGCATCACGTCGCCTCGCGACATCTGGGGCAAGGCTGCGGAGGCCTCTGCACGCGGCGGCTCTTTGTAGAAGAGGTAGGAGGCATCCTTGTTCTCGCCGATGAAAGCGAGGCTCACGGCGCTCTTCTCGCCCCGTCGCAGCTGGAAGTGCTGGGTGTCGACACCGTTGGCATTGAGGAATCTGACCGTGTTCTGCCCCACGATGTCTGCGCCCGAGTAGCCCACGAAGGTGCAGGGCACGCCTGCCCGCCCCACGCTGACGATGCTGTTGAAGCTGCTGCCTCCGTGCACCGCAGCCACGGGCTGCCCGTCGCGAAACAGGATGTCGAGGATGGACTCCCCTACTCCGATGACTCTTCTCTGCTTTTCCATTGGATGACTCTTTCGGTGTACAAAGTTAGTGAAAAATGCCGTCCGAAGCAAACTTATCGGCTAAATTCTGCACCTTTTTGTTTTAATTTATGTGCCTTCGCACCTTTTGTTTAATTTTCTGCGCGTTTTTCTTGCATGTTTTTACATTTTGTTTTAACTTTGTACTCACATTTGAAACAAAAACTTTTCACTATGACTATCGAAGAGAAGATTGGCGTATTGGTGGAGCGATACTGCCGCAACCGCTCGCATTTGGCGGACATGATTGGCGTGACGCCGCAAGCTGTGAACAACTGGGTCTATCGGGACCGCATTCCCCGCAAGGGTATCGATGCCATCGTGGCGCGTTTCCCGGAGGTGGACGTAGAGTGGCTGCGCGGCGGAAGCCTGCCGACTTCCGGCGGAGCCTTGCCTTTGCCGGACGAGGAAGAGGAGGAGGACTACGAACCGATGCCGTATGCTCCGGCACATTTCGTCACTGGCGTACAGCCTTCGCTGGGCGACGCCGACCAACCCGACAGCAAGGAGGGGCTCGTGCCGCTGCAGATGCCGCGCAAGGACATCAGGTATGTCTTCCAATGCCACGGCGACAGCATGCTGCCTCGCATACAGGACGGCGACTACGTCGGCGTAGGCGAGCCGCTGGGGCGCTACGAAGCGTTCCGCAAGGGAGCACCCTACCTGGTGCAGACCACCGACGGGCGGCTCATGGTGAAGATGGTGGAAGACCCGGGACCTCAGTCGCCCTTCCTGCTGCTCAGCACGGAGAACCCCAACTACCAGCTGGCCGACGGAGGCCGACTGGCCAAGAGCGAGTTCCGAGCCGCCTACCGAGTCCTGATGGTGATGCGCGACATCTGAACAAACGCCCCGCAGGGGGATGGCAAACGCGGCGTGCCGCTTCAGCAAAGATGGCGTGCCGCGTTTCAAAAATCGGTGTACCTCTTTGGCAATATCGGCGTGCCGATTTTAATCAAGACCCATACCTCTTTGCCCCAAAAGGGCTACCTCTTTAATAAACACTCTTGCTTGAACATCGAACTATGGAGACCTTCATTCAAATCACCGGCGTGCAGTACGACTGCACGGATGCTGACATCGCTGCCGTGATGGCAGCACTGGAGCAGCAGAAACCCGAGGTGCTGCTCGTCACGGAGCAGACCCGAGACTACGGCATCATCGTCCGCGCCCTCACGGGCACCATATATCGCGGCGTCGTCAGTCGTTTCGACCTGGAACGGGTGCTCGCCATGATGAGGCACGACGGCACGTCGGTCCTCGTGGGGCAGGTGACGGAGACCGACCACGAAGGGCGCTGTTACACCGTCAGCATCAGCGGAGACTACCCCACTCCCGACAGCACTTCCGCCGACGCTCCCGACCCCTGGGCCGAATGGAAATGGACGGGCGCACCGCTGCTCGACAGCTCCGACGACGACCGACGACTCGACGTCAGCCTCAAAGTGGCAATGGCCGAACTGCAGCACAATGGCTGCATCAACAAACTGACGCTCCTGGAGCACCTGAACCGCATCATCCGTCTTGCCACGTGGGACGTCAGCCGAGAGACTCAACAGCAGCTCGAACAGATACGCAGGCTGGTGGGCAGCCACCAGGACCAGGACATCCAGGCCCTCGCACCGCAGCTCCGCCACACGCTCTCCGCCCTGGGCAGCAAGAAACGCGCCAAAGAGTTCCAGGACACATACTGGCCCCTGCTCTGCCAAAGCACCGAGGCAGAACGGATGCAACAGCAATGGTGCGCCTTCCACAAAGCCGACCTGACAGACATCACGCTCTGGCACCAGACCATCAGCCAGCAATCGGAAGCCATCGAAGCCTGCCTCGCGCAGCTTCCGGCAGGGCTCTGCTACCAGAAAGACCAGTTCGGCCAGCTCATGCACCGCCTTCTCTACCTCAACATACCACGCCGCCAACTGCTCATGCTGCTCTCGGCACTCGTCCTGCGCCAGTATCTGCGACGCCAGCTCGAACTCTCCGATGCCGACCCCACAAGCCTCCTCAACAAAGAAGAGCTGCGGCTGACGCATCAGCTGGCACCCCTCTTCTTCGGAAACATCGAGAATGCACGCGACTTCCTCCTGCATGCAAAGGGAAAACGGGCACAGGACATCACGTCGCTCGTCACACTATGGGTCAGGGATAAACGCATCAGCGCCGCCAGCTGCCACCGCCCGCTCTGGACCATCCTCCACGAGGCAGGCATCTACACAGCCACCGAGTCAAACTGGAACAGCAGCCTGGACATCAGGAAGGCTTGGCGATGACCAGCAAAGGACCATCAAAGGAAACCTCACCGGAGGCACGCATCCCGTCGATAACCTCCTCAAGGAGTGCCGGACTGAAGCCGCCAAGGTCGAGCTCATAAGAGCGGCGCGGACCCTGCTGAAGCTGGCTGAGGATGTGATTTCTCAGAGCCTCCTTTTCCTCTGCAGGCTGCGACGGAGCTTCACCCTTGCGGACACAGACATCGCAGATGCCGCAGTCGTGGTCCGCCTCCTCACCGGAATAGCGCAACAGCATGCGGCTGCGGCAGCAATCGCTCTCAGCCTCGGCATACGCCAACATAGCATCCGTGCGCTCCTCATAATGCCTGCGACGCTCCTCGAAGACAGAACGGGGAATGGACACCTTCTCCCTGTCCACACGACGGACACGGAAGGTGACACGCGGCAAATGCTTTCGCGGTATGTAAGAAATGAGGTGAAGCTTCGACAGACGAAGGAAAATCTGATAGATATCGTCAAGAGAAAGACGCGTGTCAGTGCTCAGCAAGTCCTCACTGATATAGACATAGTCGGTGAAGATGCCGCCATAATGACGCAACACGGACAGGACGAGCGGCTCCTCCGACGGGAAGAGCGCACCCAAAAGCTCGCCTCGGGAGACATCGATACGCAGCCGGCTGGACGCTTCCTCCTCGTCGCGATACTCGATGTAGCCAGCCTTGTCCAGCAAATCGAGCGCACCGACGAACGCAACAGGATAGTAGCCAAAGGTGCGGCAGAACTTGTCAAGGTCGAACTCACGCGTGACGTCCAGCCCATCCCCCTCGGCAATGCCCAAAAAGCAGCACAGCGATTCGTAAGCGCCCTGCACGTAATCGAGCGCAGGAAACTGCTGCATCAGCCGACGCTGCACTATCTGTCGCTCGTTCCCCAACGTCAGCAGGATGGCATAAGCCTTCTTCCCGTCTCGACCAGCACGCCCGGCCTCCTGGAAGTAGGCTTCTATGGAATCGGGAATGTCAGCATGCAGCACCAGACGCACATCGGGCTTGTCGATGCCCATACCGAATGCGTTGGTCGCCACCATTATGCGAATCTCGTCGCGCCGCCAGCGTTCCTGACGCTCATTCTTCTGCAGGGCGTTCAAACCAGCATGGTAGAACGTGGCAGAATAGCCCATCGCATTGAGTTGCTCGGCCAGCTCCCTGCACTTACGCCTGCTGCGGGTATAGACGATGCAACTGCCCGGGATGCTCTCCAAAGCACGGACGATGCCCTGCAGCATCTCGTCTTCCCGCCTCACGATGTATGCCAGGTTGCTTCGCGCAAAGCTCATCTGCAGGACGTTCTCCTCGCGGAACAGCAGCCTCTGCTGTATGTCTTTGACCACCTTAGGCGTGGCCGTGGCCGTAAGCGCAAGGATGGGACGGTCGGGGAAGAACTCCCGAATCTTCGAAATTTCCAGGTAAGACGGACGGAAATCATAGCCCCACTGGCAGATGCAGTGTGCCTCGTCGACGGTGATGAAGCAGACCGGCATGCGGCTCAGCTTATTAAGGAACAACTTGCTCCCAAGCCTTTCGGGCGAGACATAGAGGAACTTGTAGGCTCCGAATATGGCGTTTTCCAAGATGCCCAGCACCTCGTCGTGCGACATATATGCAGTGATGTAGGCAGCCTTTATATCGCGTCGCTTCAAGGCCTCAACCTGGTCCTTCATCAAAGAGATGAGCGGCGTGAAGACAATGCAGACGCCCCGCATCGCAAGGGCAGGCACTTGGAACGTGATACTCTTGCCCCCGCCCGTCGGCATAAGGCCGAGCGTGTCGCGCCCCGCAGCTATGCTCTCGATGACATCACGCTGGATGCCACGGAAATCATCATAGCCCCAGTACTTCCTGAGTATCTCCTGATACTGTGCCATAGCATAAACTACCTGCCTATCCAGGCTTCTGGATTGAGTTTGGCAGTCTCCTTGCGCAGCTGGAAATGCAAGGTGCAGTTGCCGCTCCCGTCGTCGGCAACCGTTCCCAAGATATCCTTCGCCTGCACCTTCTGCCCTTTCTTGACGATGGTGCTGGAGAGGTTGCAATAGACAGAGATATAGCTGCCGTGACGAACCAGCACGTTTCGGGTGCCGCCGAACTGGAAGACGCTCGTCACGACACCATCGAAGACCGCACGGGCACGGGCTCCAGGGCGGCCGATATAGTTTGTTCCTTTATTATCAAGCTGGACATTCTTCATTCCCGGCACATTATAAATGCCGAAGCGACTGCCTAACATATATTGTCCGGTAATCGGCACAGGCAAACGCCCCTTGTTCTGTTCGAAAGTTCCATTGAGTTGACGGTCCTCTGCAGTAAGCCACGTGCCCGACTTCGCCGGCGTGGAAGACTTCGTCTGCTGCTTTTGGGCAGGTGTCGCAGCAGGTTTCTTGCCCGCCTTCTCTGCTGCTTTTGCCTTGCGGGCCGCTTCTTCTGCAGCCTTCTTGCGAGCCTCCTCTTCGGCCTTCTTCCTGGCTTGTTCTATCTCGTAGGCAATGACTTGTTCAATTTTCCTGTCGAGCGCCGCCAGCTGCTTCTGCTGTTCTGCCACCTTGCCCTGCAGTCCGCTCTCCTTCTTCTTAAGCCCCGCCACCTTCTGCTTCTCTTGAACTTGCTGCGCATTCAAGTCTTTGCGTTGCATCATCACCTCGTGCAGGACGCCGTTCTTCTGGCTTTTAGCGGTCAGCAAGAGGTTTTGAGCATCGAGCAACTCTGCCTGCTTCTGCAATATCTGCTCGCCGAGGTTCTGCTGATAGCTGGCATATTCGTGTGCAAAACGCGCCCGCCTGTACATCTGACTAAAGGTTTTTGCGGAAAGGACGAACACTATGGGGTCATTATTGGTGCGTTGCGTCCTGGCATAACGTACGGCAGCCTTGAGGCGCTGGCGGCGTGTACGGACCTCGCCATCCAGCTCCGTGATGTTCTTCTGCAGGCGGATGATGTCGGCTTCGAGGTCGTCGAGTTCCTTTTCAAGCTGATGGATGCGCGAAAGACGATTGCTCATCTGCAGCCCGAGGAAGTCCACGTTCTGCTGTCCTGTCTTCACTTGTTTCCTTGTCTGGTCAAGTTGTGACTTGGATTTCTGCAGTTCAGTCTTCAGCTTAGACTGCTGCTGCTTGAGGTCCTTCACTTTCTTGCTGTTCTGGGCGGCAAGGGGAAGGGCAAAGACGGCACAAAGAAGTAGGACAAGGAGTTTATTCGTCATATCTGCGAAGAGTGTTACATGGTCAGTTTCATTATCTCTGAGATGACTTCATCCACTGAGATTTCCGTATAGCGCGACGATAGTTGTGTGCGTTTTTCCCACTCTGAATCGGTATTCAAGCTGGAGAGTGTGAGGTTAGCCTTTATTGTTTTTCTGCTGGTGGGGATTGTTATGTAGTGTTTTGTAGGGAGGTTCTTGCCTGCGATGCTTACGAAGTCCTTGCGTTCCCAGCCTGGGTAGTCGCCACCCTGTTCGTTCCAGAAGTAGCTCTGGATAGTATAGAAGTCGACGTTGGCCTTCTTTAGGAATGGCACATCGGCGTAGGGCGTCTTAACATATCGCTTTCCCATCTTGTCGACGACCATAAAGTAGTCGGGCGTCATCTCGATGCGAGCCACCTCGAGAACGCCGAAGGTGACGAGGGAGAGCTGTATGACGTCGTTTCTTTTCATCCTGAGCATGCCCCCGACGGTAGTGCCGTTCCCGCCCGAGGAGAGTTCCATGCGGAGTCGGGCTGTGATGCAGGTCTGCTCTTGCTTGCTTTCGTCGGTGTTTTGCCCACCTGTTTCGGCCGTCGGAGTGGTGATGGTCGTCTCGTCCGGAACCGTTGTGGAGGAGGAGACGGCATGCTTCTTGCTGCCACAAGCGGCGAGCAGGAGCAGGAGCAGCAGTATGGAGAGTCGTGCGATTGCTTTCATTGTGTTTACCTATTTAATATATTTCTTGCGTTTAATCTTCTTTCGGAGCAGAGGCGTACAGGTGTCGTCGTCTTTCTGCTTGGCAAGTTTCCAGAGCCGGAGCGCCGTTTCTGTTTCGCCGAGATTGGCATATATGTCGCCAGCATGCTCGATGAGGTTGCCCATGAGCCCCTCGTCGGAGAGGAGTTCCTGGTCGGTTTTCTCGGGATTGACAACCTTGTCCATGTACGAACGGGCATGTGCATAGTCCCCTTTCTTGAAGAGTATCCAGGCGTAGGTATCGAGGTAGGTGATGTTTTCCGGCTCTTGTCGGATGGTGCGGTAGCTCATTTCCTCGGCCCGGTCGAGCTGTTCCTCCTTGAGGCTGAGGTAGTAGGCATAGTTGTTGAGGCACATGATGTTGTCCCCCATATAGACCAGCGCCGAGTCGTAAGCAGCGAAGGCTTCCTGCTCTTTCCCCTGTTGATAGTAGATATCGCCCAGCACTCCGAACACATTCGACACGAGGCGTTCGGAGACGAATTCAGTCCTGACGCGCAGTCCTTGCTGCAGGACGTCCGTAGCATCCTCAAGTTTCTTCTGCTCGGCCAGTGCCATACCGAGGTAGTAGGCATAGGCTATCTCCTCGGGATGGTAGTTAAGTCCGCGACGGCTGATGTCTTCCACGCCCTTTTCATCGTTCTTCTCTGCATAGTATTGCAGCAGTTCGCGGAGTGCTGTCTCGTTGCCCGGCTCCACTTCGAGCACTTTTCGCATGGTCTCGCAGATAGCCTCTTGGGGTTGCTTTCTATAGACCTGATAGGCGGCCTTCATGATGAGCACCTGAGCATCCTGCTGCGGACGGGCGAGCAGAGTGTCGAAGGCGGCCTCGAGCCGTGGTGCATACGTCGAGTCGCGCTGTACGTCGGCGATGTAGGAACGCAACATGAGGATGCGCAGCTCTGTGGGGGAATCGGCGAGGAAGAGCAATGAGTCGCGCATGGCATTGTAGCGGTCGTCCTGCTTGGTGTCGCGAAGGTAGTCCATCGTGGCGAGCTGGAGGTTCGTGTTTGTCGGCTCTTTCTGCCGCACCTCGTCGTATATCTGGAGTGCCCTTACGGTATCTCCGGCCAGCATGTATTGGCTGCCTACCACTACACGCAGGTTCATGTCGTGCGGAGCGTCGTCGCAAAGTGTCTGCAGCTGCACGAAGGCTGAGTCCAACTGCCCTTTCTCCTTGTACAGCCTGAACTTCTCGACGCTCACCTGCGGGCTGAATCCTTCGAGCAACTCGATGCGGTCAAGCACTCCGATAGCCTTGTCCGTGTCGCCGACTGTGCTGTAGAGTTGTGCCAGCTGCGAGAGGATGTCGCTTCGCCTGGGCTGCAGGACGGCCATCTTCTCCAGCACGGGGATGGACGCCTCAGCGTCGCGCTTGTTCAGATAGAGTGCGGCGAGCGTCTCGAGGTAGTAAGGGTTGTTGGCATCGCGTTGGCAGGCCTGACGGATGTATTCCGTGCCGATGCTGTCGGAACGCAGGTAGAGGTAGAGCAAGCCGATGTTATAGAGCGCCTCGGGAGCCTCGGGATTGATGTCGAGGCAATGGCGGTAGAGGTCCATTGCCGACGAGTAATCCTCTGCCAGACGGCACTTCTCGGCCTCCAGATAGAAGTAGTCGAAGTTGGTCTGGGCACTGAGGCCAGACACGCCGAGCAGCAGGACTAATATGAAGGATATACGTTTCAATTTCTCAGGTTGCTAAGGGGTGTGCTCAAAGAGGTAGTGCTCTTTGTGCAAAGAGGTAGTGCTTTTGTGCCAAAGAGGTAGTGCTCTTGTGCCAAAGAGGTAGTATTCCTTTTCCGGACACCCACAGAATGTGTTATTTCGTACCGCTATGGCCAAAGCCACCAGCACCTCTTTCTGTCTCCGACAACACCTCCACGGGGTCCCACTCGGCCTGCTCGTGGCGGGCTATCACCATTTGGGCGATGCGCTCGCCGTCGGCTATGGTGAAAGGTTCGTCCGAGAGGTTGACCAGGATGACACAGACTTCACCGCGATAGTCGGCGTCGATGGTACCGGGAGTATTCAGCACGGTGATGCCATGCTTGATGGCGAGTCCGCTGCGGGGACGCACCTGTGCCTCGAAACCTGGCGGCAGGGCCATGAAGAGGCCCGTGGGTATAAGGCGTCGTTCCATCGGCCTCAACTCGATGGGCGACTCTATATTCGCACGAAGATCGACGCCTGCCGACTGCGGCGTGGCGTACTGTGGCAGCGGATGATGGCTGCGATTGATTATCTGTACTTTCATTGGTTTATGTGTTATTATACAGCAGGTAGGCTCATGCCGTTTATTTTACGATAGAGGTCGAGCGCAAAGACGTCGGTCATCCCCGAGATGTAGTCCAGGACGGCCATGATTCGCTCGTAGAGGGTGGGCGCCAGGATGTCGTACTGCGTGCTGACGCGGCTGATGAGGAGGCGCGAGAAGGCACGGTCTGGATGCGTGGCCGCCTGCACCATCAGGTCGGTAAGCGTCGTGATGACCTTGTAGCCCGCTATCTCTATATCGACCACATCCTTGCAATGATATATCTTTCCATAGGCCACGCGCTCGCATTGCTCGTATGCCTTACGCGGAAGCTCGTCGATGTGCTCTATGAGGGAACCCTCGAAGGTGCCGCTCAGGATGGCCTGCTCATGCTTCACAAAGACCTGGACACACTGCTGTTCCAGCAGGTTGATGACGCATGAACGGAGATAGACAATCTGCTCGTTGACGTCGTCCACCAGTTGGCTCATGTGCTTTTTGATGTGTTGCTGCTGCTCCGCAGTGAAGTAAGCGAGGAAAAGCCGCTTGGTCTCTTCCGTCGTCAGGAGTTTCAGCTTGTGGGCATCCTCGATGTCCATGATCTCATAGCATATGTCATCTGCCGCCTCAACGAGATAAACAAGCGGATAACGGGCGTAGCGGATCGACCCCTTTGGAGCAGGAAGTTTGATGATGCCAAGCTCTTTGGCAATAGACTCATAGTCCTTCACCTCGCTACGGAAGAAGCCGAACTTACGCTTGTCGCCTGCCAGGTCGGAGGTGAAAGGGTACTTCACGATGCTCGCCAGCGTGCTGTACGTCATGACGAAACCGCCCTTGCGACGCCCCTTGAAGTGGTGCGTGAGCAGACGGAAAGCATTGGCATTACCCTCGAAGTGTATGATGTCCTCCCACTGCCTGGGCGAGATGCCGTCGCCCGTCTCGGGGCAAATGTAATCCTTCAGGAACAGCCCGCCGCCTTCACTAAAGTAGGTTCCTATTGCCGTCTCGCCACTATGACCGAAGGGAGGGTTGCCCATGTCGTGGGCAAGGCAGGCGGCCGAGACGATGTTGCCCAGTTCCGTGAAATGCGTACTGTAGAGCTCCGGGTGATTCTTCAGGATGAGTCGGCTGATGTCGTTGCCCAGACTACGTCCCACACTGCTGACCTCGAGGCTATGCGTCAGCCTGTTGTGCACGAAGATGCTGCCAGGCAGGGGAAAGACTTGCGTCTTGTTCTGCAAACGCCGGAAGGGGGCAGAGAAAATCAAGCGGTCGTAGTCGCGCTGGAACTCTGTCCGGTCGTCGCTCCGCTGCTGCATTCCCTCCTGCCCGAGGCGTTTGTTAGAGAGCAACTGCTCCCATTTCATCATCTCTTCCATCACTATGAACGCCTCTACTTATCGTCGGGTTTATAGAAGATCCTATTGGCTCCACTGGTAATCTGCACCAGTTCGGGATGCTCTGCGGCGAAGGTGTCGATGTGACGCATACGCTTTTCCTGCAGGATTTCATCAACGGCGATGAGTATTCCCGTCTCCTCCACGTCGCCGAAACCATCGTTGATTGCGGTGCCGAACAGTTTCATCGTCGGGCTCAAGCCCATATAGGCGTTGACGAGCGGCGGTATGTTGTAACCCAAGGCACGTACTTCGTGATTGAGGATACGATAGTCCGCCTTGAAATCATCCTCGGTGAAGAGTGTCTTGAACTGCTCCGGGTCGTGCCAGAACTTGAGGGGCTTCATGGGATAAATGAGGTTATCCGGGTCGGGGAAGTGTTTGTTAAGGAAATAGAGAATCATGTCCCTTGCCATACGATCATAGCTGGGATACATTGTGAACTTGCCGAAGAGGTATCGGATGGTAGGTTCGATGACCACGATTGCCCCGAGGCCGTCCCAAAGGTTGTCGAGTGCGAAGATGCCTTTCCTGCCCCGAAGCGTGCTCTGATACTCGAGGGTGACGAAGCTTCGTCCCAGTTCGATGGTCCAGGGAGCGTACTCCTTCATGAACTTCTCCGAGAAGCGGAACATGTGGCTGGTGGCCAGGACGGGTTGTCCGTCGGGGGCTATCTGCCAGTCCTTACCGAGGATGTAGCGGTAGCCGCCTACAATCTCTTCCGTCTCAGGGTCCCAGACGAGGATTTGCTTATAGCAGTTCTCGCAAGTGTCGAACTCGTCGAGGTCAAAGCTCTTACCCGTTCCGCCGCCGGCAGCACGGAAGGCTATCTCGCGGAGGCGTCCTATCTCGCGTACGACATGCGGCGAGTCGTGCCAAGTGACGACATAGACTTCGTTGGCGCTCTTGTTTGTCATTCGCAACTTCTTGTCGGGCGTGAGTTCTGCCTTTAGCACTTCCACCGGGATGGACTCAGCGATGGGTTCTTCGCTTCGCTCAGGCGCAGGCGGAACCATTATCTTATTGTCTTCCATAAACTTTAACTATACACTATAAACTATACACCTTATCCTGCACCCATTTTCCCCATTCTATGGGTGACTTTGTCTTGTCGAACGTCTGCCAGGGGATGGGTTTGCCGATGCGTACGACGTAGTGCTTGCCTCGGCTCCGGTACATTTCGTCGGGCAGGAGGGCCATTGCGAAGTTTGGCAGATGCAGCCGCTTGCACCATCGCGCCACGTTGTAGAAGCGGTTCGAGTTCCTTCCCTCGAAGTGGATGGGCACGATGTCGCGCTCATGCTGCACGCTCTTTACGACGAACGCCTTGTTCCATGGGATGTCGCGGATGGTTCCGTCGTCTTGTTTACGACTGCAGAGTCCTGCGGGGAACATGATGACGTGGCAGTCGCTGGCAAAGGTTCCGTCCACCAGAGCAGGGAAGGAGCGGGCGTTCTTGCCAATCTTGTTGACGGGGACGCACAGGGGAGCGAGTCCATCGAGGTTCATCAGCAGGTCGTTCACCAGGTATTTTATCTTGCCGCCATAGTGTTCGCCGATAATCCAGCCGAGGGTTACGCCATCGATTGCCCCGAGGGGATGGTTCGAGACGAAGGTGTAGAGACGTCCGTCGTCGGGGAGATTCTCCGTGCCCTCTATGCTGACTTCGGCACCGACGTACTCTACGACGCCTTTGCAAAAGTCAACGCCTACCCTGCCCTGACGCAGATAAGTGTTGATGAACTCCTGATGGATGATGCGAGCCAGCAGGCCTGTCAGCCATTTCGGGATGTATTTGGCTTTCTTTCCTGCACGTTCGCGGACTATTTTATCTATGTTGATTTCGTTTATCATTAGTTGATTGTTATTGGTCGGTTATTGATGAAGTAGCGTCCTCGGGGCAGTCCGCCGAGCCAGTTGGTGCCCTTGTTGAGGCGAGCCGTCATGTAGAGTACGCCATACTGATTGTAAATAGGCAGAAGCTGATTATGGTCGCTCTGTATCTGCACAATACGGCCCGTGACGTTTATCTGCACAGGGAAGGCCGAGGTATTCATCTTCCTCGAGACAGGCATCTCGACTGGAGGCACTGGCAACACGAGCGAATCGGGCACTTGCCGCACCTTACGCTTGCGCACACTTCCTTCGGCTGGCAAGCACAACAAGGCTGACAGCACGAACAGACACATTTGCAATCTCGATGTTACTCTCATGAAAACTTTCCTCTATCAAGCGACAAAATTACACATTTCCCTGCAAAAAGACAAAAAAAGAATGAGAAAATAAATGAATAATCCCATAATCCGACAGCAATGACCTCCAAATGGTCGGTAAGCACTCCCTAACAGCCCTTCAACCACAGTCAGAAGAAGCATACATCATACACTCGCTTCGCATTCTTCCAATTCATAAAAAACGATGAAGAACCTTGGCCATCTCATACAAGAGAGGACACAAGAGGTGGCCTGAAACGCTTCTTTAACATTATTTAACCGACTCAAAGTCCATGATTATATAATTATGTGTACCTTTGCGATATGAAAAACCTAATTCTATACACATGAAAAACAAAAAACTCTTAGTAACGTTTGTATTGTGCTTCGTAGCCATTTCGACAGCATTTGCTGCTCCCGTCAGCCGCGAACAGGCACAGAAGATTGCAGAACAATATCTGCGGGACAAACCAGGCAACCATCTCTTGTCGCCCGTCACCAGCAGTCGCCGCCTGGCTCGAGACAGGGCCAATGCCAAGGCGGACACAAAGCTCTACTACGTCTTCGACAGGGGCGAGAACGAGGGCTTTGTCATTGTGCCGGCCGACGACAGCTACGGCAGCATCATCGGCTACACCGAAGAGGGCTCTTTCTCCTACGACAGTCTGCCGCCCCACATGCAGAACTGGCTGGACGGACAGGCTGAATACATCCAGTTCCTTATGGACAATCCCGACAGTGCAGAGGCGCAGAAGAGCAGCAGGAAGCGTGCAGCCAATCATGCCTCCATTGAGCCGATGGTGACGACAAAGTGGGGACAGGGATGGCCCTATAACAACGAATGCCCCATCTACTTTGGCGAGGGACGCTCCGTGACGGGCTGCGTGGCTACGGCTATGGCCCAGCTCATGTACTACCAGCGCGAGAAGTCTGCCAGGGAGGTCGCTGCCGATATCCCGAGCTATGAGCTGAAGAACGAGGAGAAGGGCACGATGACGGTGGAGAGCATCCCTGCAGGCGCGCCCATTGACTGGGACAACATGCAGGACACCTACAACAGCAGCTCCAGCGAGAAGAGCTGTCTGGCGGTTGCACAACTGATGCACTATTGCGGTGTCTCAGTGCGCATGGGATACTCCCCTGGCGGCTCAGGTGCTTCGACAAGCAGGGTGGCCGGTGCGCTGACGAACTATTTCGGCTATGGCGACAACCCGCGCGTCGTTTGGGCTCATTACTATAATGACGAGAACAGTTGGGATGAAATACTCTATCGCGAACTGGAACAGCGACGCCCGTTCCAGCTGGCAGGCCATACCACAGGCGGTGCAGGACACTCCTTTCTCTGCGATGGCTACAAGGATGGCCTGTTTCACATCAACTGGGGATGGAACGGAGGTGCCGACGGTTATTTCGCCCTCAAGACGATGAACGGCTGGTCGCAGTCGCAATGCGCCATCATAAACTTTGAACCCGACGACTTCTCGTCGCTCGAGCTGAAGATATCGAACGCACTCGTCAAGCAGCTCTGCCTTGCCAACTGGGACAGCGACAGCGATGGCAAATTCACATACGGCGAGGCTGCTGCCGTGACAGACCTGGGCGATGTTTTCCGCGGACAGCAGATTACGTCGTTTGGCGAGTTGTACTACTTCACGTCGCTTACCTCGGTACCCGATGATGCCTTCAGCGGCTGCACGCGTCTCTCCAGCATCCGCCTGCCCAGGACGTTGCAGGGCATCGGTGCGCGAGCCTTCAGCGGCTGCACTGTCCTAAAGGAGCTTGTGCTGCCCGACGGACTCACATCCATTGGGGAAGAGGCTTTCAGCGGCTGCACGAGGCTGGAGGATGTGAAGCTACCTGTCAACATCACCCGCATAGAAGCCCGCACGTTTGCCGACTGCCAAGCCTTCACCTCTACTTCAATCCCCATCCCGGTCAGCTTTATCGGTGAGGGAGCTTTCAGCGGCTGCACGAAGTTGGCGTCCGTCACCGTCAACACGGAAAGGCCACAGAACCTGGAACTGGGCGCCGATGTGTTTGCCGGAGTGGACAAGACCCAGGCCGTGCTGAACTTTCCGCAAGGCCAGCACGACTACTTTGCTTCCGCCGACCAATGGAAGGATTTCTCGAACCTCAACGAGATTCGCACCCTCTCTCAAGGCACGTTTGCCAGCTTGGAAATGGGTAAGCGATACTATATTTATAATGTAGGCACTGGCCGATACCTCACTCATGGCGAGGCATACGGCACTCAGGGTGTCGTGGCTGAGACGAATGCGCCCATGCGATTTGAGTTCCGCAAAAAGGCAGGCATGGCAGACGACGAATACTATCTCTATTCTGCCGACTCTCCCAACAAGGACAACCGCATCTTCTTCCGCTCTGTGACCGACACCAACGTCGGCAAAGGCATCAAGGCTTGTTTCGTGGACGGTGCCACGACCAGGCTGAATGAAAGCAATCTGCCTGCCAACTGGACGATAAGGCTCGCTGAGGGACAGACAAACGTCTACACCATTCAATGCTCGGAAGGCACGTCCGACTACGAGGAGGGTCTCTTCCTCGGCGTACAGCCCGGACACGAGAGCAACGCCACGTTCCCGACATACGGCGCATACTTCGACATCTCCTATGCCCAGTTCCCACTGAACTGCCAGTGGATGCTTGTGGAGTTCACTGAAAACGCGCAACTCTTCACCAAGTACTCCACACAGCTGGAAAACCTCATCTCCATTGCCGACACCAAGCAAATCAGTGCTATGCTTGAGAAGGAGGTTTACGCCAATACGGGCAGCTCGCTTGCCGAACTGCAACGTGCCTGCTTCCGTCTGCGCAACAAGCTCGGCTTCCTGAACTTCGAGGATGATGCCTTCAGGGACATCATCCTGACGAGATTCGACGGCGACAAGAACAATGAGATTTCTCCCGAAGAAGTGACCAGCGTCAAGCAGTTGCCGGATAAAGCTTTCAATGCCAACAAGGACTTTGCCACACTGTCAGACCTGAAACTCTTCACTGGCCTGCAGTCCATCGAAGCGGATGCTTTCGCCAGCTGTTCGAACGTCACGGAAATCACGTTACCGGAGAACGTGGAGACCATCGGCGCACGTGCCTTCAACGGCCAGCCGCAGGTGACGAAACTCACCCTGCCGGAACGCATCACCAGCATCGCCAGCAGAGCATTCTACAACTGCCTGGCCCTGAAAGAAGTCTATCTGCCCGTCAAGGATCCCGCAGAAATCTCGGTCAACAGCGCTGCCTTCAACTTCGGACAGGGCGAGGACAATCCGCTGAGCGAATGTATCCTCTATGTTCCTTTCGGCAGCAAAGAGCTTTATCAGGAGGCCAACGTATGGTCTAACTTCAACGACATTCGCGAATATCGCGTGGCAGAACTTCCTGAGTTCACCACCCCGCAGGTAGGTACGGAATACTACGTCTATAACCTCGGCATGAAGAAGTTCATCACGCACGGCGAGTCGTACGGCACGCAAGCCGTGGTGGGTCCCACTGCCTTGACGTGGCAGCTCAAGCGAAAGACCAACATGGCTCCTGGCATATACTATTTCTACTCTGAGGACTTGACGGACCGCCCAAAGAAAGCATGGGGCAGAGTCACTACAGACCGCTACATCGGCGACGGCAAATCTACCTTCACCGATACCGACGCAAACATCCACGCCTATTGGGCCCTGAACCCTGTGGACAGCATGGAAAACGTCTATACCATCCAGCCGCCTACGGGCAATACTGACTACGTGGAGGGAGAATTTGCCGGAGTTGACACCAAGCATGCCTCCAACTGTGCCAGCCCCACCTATGGCATCTACTGGGACGTCAGCTATGAAAGCAACCCGCAGAATTGCCAGTGGGCCTTCATGGAAGCTGCCAAGGTGAAGGCACTGCGGGCTAAACAAGACCTTGGAGCTAAACTCTACGAACTCCTCCAGATAGCACAGAACTCCACAGTTGACGCCACGCCCGAACGCGCTGTCTATGACAACCTGGGCAGCACCGGACAGGAAATCCGCGAGGCCATCATCTCGCTGCGCAGGAAACTGCGACTGATATCTTTCATCGACGAGCAAGTGGAGCTCTTCTGCGTCAACACATGGGACGACGATGAAGACAACGAACTGAGCGTCGACGAGGCAGCAGCTGTCACCGACATCGGCATCACCTTCAAGGGAAACACCGCCATCACCAGCCTCGAAGACTTGCGAAACTTCACAGGACTGACGGAGATACCTGCCGAGGCTTTCCGTTCCAACACTTCGATGATCTCCGTCATCCTGCCTGAAAATGTTGTGAAAGCCGGCAAGTACGCCTTTGCCGCCTGCTCGGCACTGAAGTACGTCGCTGCGCTGAATCCCACCACCGTCGTGGACATCAGCGAAGCCACCATGCCGTCGCGCGCACTCGTCGTATTTGTTCCTGAAAACATGATAGAGGCTTACCAGGCTGACACCTACTGGAAGAAGTACACCATCCTGCCCTACACTGGCATCCCCGTCGTCCATACCACCGATGCCAGCCGCGAGTATGGCACCAAGACCGCCAAGTCGTCATGCGAGGTGACGGGCGCTCCCGTCAATGCCATCCCCGTCGCTTCTGTCAACAACGAGCCCACGCTGGCCGTAGGCTCCTACCCCATCACTGTCAGCAACGTCGAGTCCATCACAAGCCTCGACCTGCAGGTGGACGAGGGCACACTGACCGTGACTCCCGCGCCTGTCACCGTGACGGCTCAATCCTACAACAGGATTCAGGGGCAGCCGAACCCGGAGTTCGAGTACACCATCTCCACGCTCCGCAACCGCGAGAAGGCAGAAGAGGTCTTCACGCAGATGCCATCCGTGGTCTGCGAGGCCGACGAGAACAGTCCCGCCGGTGAGTACGAAATCATCGTCAGCGGCGCTGAAGCACAGAACTACACCTTCACCTACGTGAGCGGCATCCTCACCGTAGAGGAAGACCCCGACGCCATCAACGACATTGCTGAGGAAAAGGACGGCAAAGGCTACCTCTACGACCTGCAGGGACGCAAGATGGAGAACCGTAACCTCAAGCGAGGCGTCTATATCCTCGACGGCAAAAAATACGTCAGGAAGTAGAAGTCCTGCGGAACCATAAAGCAGTCCCCCGCCCTTCATCGGACGGGGGATTGCTGTCTTCTGGACCTTGTCCTCTGAAGGTGCTGGATGCATCCTCAGGAGAAATGCCTTATACTGATATAGGTAGACACATTTATTAACAATAAAAATGTGTAATATTAGTATGAGAAAAAGTCCAAGAAAGTACAGTGAAGCGGAGAAGTTGAATTATCTTCGTCAGTATCATGAGTCAGGAATGAGCA
>JAFUGG010000028.1 GCA_017469525.1 Bacteroidaceae bacterium
CATCCAGTTGTCGGTGTCGCCGCCGAACTTGCCGAGCGTTTCTGTTGCGGTGAAGACGAGTCGGATGTCGCGATAGATCTTGTAGAAGCTTGCATAGAAAGCATTGCTGCTATAGTAGCGTTTCACCTGGCACTCAAGTCCTGGGTTGGCTTCCTGCAGTTCCTTCTCGACGGCACCCATGATGCTGTCTGTGTATTGCTTGCTGAGTTCAGCCTTCGATTCGTCGGGATGAGTCTTGTAAACATCATCCAGTGCCAGCATGATACGTTCTGTGCATTCTTCCGTGCGCTGCAGAAACTTCACGAACAGCCCATCGACGGGGCGTTCCATCTTGCGTTTGTAGGCCACGAAGCCGTTCGTCAGGATGTCGTCCTCAGGCGTGGAGAGGCTTTGGATGGCGCCGTAACCGCAATGGTGATTGGTGAAGACCAGGCCGTCCTGGCTTACGACAACGCCGGAGCAGAAGTCGCCGAAGTCCACTACACAGTCCTTGAGGCTGGCATGTTCGGTACTGTAGAGCTGGTCTGGCGTGAGTTCGAGACCAAGGCTTTGCATGGCAGCAGCCGTCTTCTCGTCGATACGATTCAGCATCCACATGCCTTCGTCGGCACGGGAAAAGGATGTCAGTGCGCATAGGAGAGCGCAGAAAATGAGTTTCTTCATGTTATGTGTGAATGTTTAATTCAGGTGGTTTGTCTTTGAACTATAATACTTCGGTCAATGAATGCTAATACTTTGCCCAAAGAATACTAATACTTTGCCCAAAGAATGCTAATACTTTGGCCGATGAATGCTAATGCCTTGACCTCACCCCTATGGAGCATTGGTCGGTGCTATTTGTTTTTCTTCGGTTTCCTCCTGGCCCAGCCCTCTTCGCTAAAGTCGGGAATTTCGCCTTTCAGCCCGTTCTCCTTGGACTTGTCTGGGTGGAGGAACTTCATCCAGTCCTCTTTCTTGTAATACTTCTTGCCGCGCGGTGCCGTGTAGCCCCGCTCTTCGCGAGACGGCTTGGACCCTCTCCCGGCCTGCCCCTCTGTGGGAAGACTTTTCTTCCTTCTGTACGATAGCTTAGTCGAGGCTGACTCCTGTTCCTTGAAAGAGGTGTTTTCTTTTTTTCTCCCCTTAGAGGGGGAGACAGAGGGGGTCTGTGCTTCCGTTGCCACATCGCAGACCACGCTTCTGCCCTTCACCGTCACGCCATGCTTCAAACCCTTCAGGACGCGGTTCAGGTCGTCCTGCTTCACCTCGATGAACGAGAAGTTCTTCATCAGGTCGATGC
Source organism: Bacteroidaceae bacterium (assembly GCA_017469525.1). Classification (GTDB taxonomy): domain Bacteria; phylum Bacteroidota; class Bacteroidia; order Bacteroidales; family Bacteroidaceae; genus Physcousia. Next base: position 1,280 of record JAFUGG010000028.1, read on the forward strand.
GTCCCACGGCCACCTTGTCGCCTTGCACGTTCTTGTTGAGGAGGCTGATGATTTCCCTGGCATACATGCCGTCTATCTTGCCAATATTGAGGAAGAGGCGGACGTAGCCCTCGGACCCACCCCGACCCTCCCTTAAAGGGAGGGAGCCTCTTGCACCACGTTTCTCCCCCTTTAAGGGGGAGCGAGAGGGGGTCTGTGGGGGCGTTATCTCGGGAGCGTTGGCATAGTACTGCAGGAAGCGTCCGAACTCACGCGAGAGGACGCGCTTGATGAGGTCGGTCTTGTCGAGCCATTCCCATCGCTTCTGCACCTCTTCCATGAAGGGCGCAATCTCTTCCTCATCGACTTCGATGCGCTCGATGTCGTCTATGACGTGATAGAGTTGCTTGGTACAGATGTCGCGCGGTTCGGGCAAGGTGCCTTGCTCGAACGTCTTCTGTATCTCTTTCTCTATATGCTTTATCTTACTCTTCTCGCGCATGCCGATGATGCAGATGCTTGTGCCCTTCTTGCCGGCACGACCCGTACGGCCGGAGCGATGCGTGTAGTACTCCACATCATCCGGCATGCCGTAGTTGATGACGTGCGTCAGGTCGTCCACATCCAAGCCTCGGGCTGCCACATCGGTTGCCACAAGCAGCTGGATGCGATGCCTGCGGAACTTTTGCATCGTAAGCTCGCGCTGCTGCTGGGACAGTTCGCCATGCAAGGCATCAGCATTGTAGCCATCACGTATAAGGTTGTCAGCCACCTCCTGCGTCTCAAGTCGTGTGCGGCAGAAGATGATGGCATAGATTCGAGGATAGAAATCGACGACACGCTTCAGGGCGAGATACTTGTCGCGCGCGTGTACCATATAATATATATGGTTTACATTCTCTGCTCCTTCGTTGCGGCTGCCCACTTGTATCTGCTTGGCATCGGTCAGGTAGTTTTGTGCGATGCGCTCTATCTCCCGACTCATTGTTGCGCTGAAAAGCAGGTTGCGATGCTGGCTGGGAATGCCTGCGAGGATGCTGTCCAGCTCTTCCTGGAAGCCCATCGACAGCATCTCGTCTGCCTCGTCGAGCACGACATATTGCACCTTCGAGAGGTCTGCCACGCCACGATTCATCAAGTCCATCAGTCGGCCAGGTGTCGCCACGATGATGTCTGCACCGTGTCTGAGGGCACGTATCTGCGGCTCGATGTTCGTGCCGCCATAGACAGCCACTATTTCCGTCTCGGGCAGATATTTGCTGAAGCCTTCCATATCATCCGCAATCTGCAGGCAGAGCTCGCGTGTCGGGCTGAGGATGAGAATGGAAGCCCCTCCAGACCCACTCCCAACCTCTCCCTTGTTGGGAGAGGAGAAGTCACCAATGGTGTCCTCAGTGAAATCCTCAGTGAAAGAATGGTAATCACTCCTCTCCCTACAAGGGAGAGGTTGGGAGAGGGTCCTTTGCAGCATCGGAAGCCCATAAGCCGCAGTCTTTCCTGTACCGGTTTGAGCCAAAGCCACGAGGTCGGTATCGTTATTCAGCAGGTATGGAATCACTTCCTCCTGCACAGGCATCGGATGTTCGTACCCCAGTTCTTCGATGGCTTGCAAGAGCGGTTCCGCAAGCCCCAATTCGTTAAAGTTCTTCATAGCGGCTGCAAAGGTACAACAAATAATTAAGAATTAAGAAAGAAGAATTAAGAATTTTGTTGTATCTTTGCAGCGATGAAGACAGGACTTGTACTTGAAGGTGGCGGGATGCGTGGCTTGTTCACGGCTGGCGTGATGGATGTGATGATGGAGCATGGCATCCGTTTCGACGGCATTGTGGGCGTTTCGGCGGGTGCCACGTTCGGTTGTAATTACAAGTCCCACCAGCCGGGTCGTGTGCTGCGATACAATGTCCGATTCAAAGATGACCCTCGCTATATGGGACTACGCTCTTTGTTCCGAACAGGCGACCTTGTGGGTGCCGACTTCAGTTATCACACGTTGCCCAACGAGCTTGACATATTCGACAGAGAGACGTACAAAAGCGACCCGACGGAGTTCCATGTGGTCTGCACGGATGCCGAGACGGGCGAGCCTGTCTATCATCGTATCGATGTGATGGACGATGATGGCCTCGACTGGATACGTGCCTCTGCCTCCATGCCCCTTGTGTCCCGTCCTGTCAGGCTGGGCGGTAGGCTCTTGCTCGACGGCGGCATTGCCGACTCCATTCCCCTGCGCTACTTCCAAAGCCAAGGCTTCGAGCGGAATGTTGTCATCCTGACGCAACCCAAAGGCTTCTTCAAGAAGCGGACGAAGCTCATGCCGCTCTTCCATATCTTCATGCGTCGCTATCCGGCCATCGTACGAGCCATGTCGCGTCGCCACCTCATGTACAACGACGAGCTCTCTTACCTTGCCGAACAAGAAAGGCTGGGCAACATTCTGCTTATCTACCCGCAGGACACACTGCCCATTGGCCGTACTGAGCAGGACGAGGCGAAGATACGCCATGTCTATGCCATGGGACGCGAGGCTGGAGAGGAGATGATGACGCCAGTAAAGGAATTCCTATGAACCGATGGCTTCTTCTCATATTGTTAGTGACGCCCAATCTGTGGGCTCAGGTGCCCGATGTGGAGTTGCAGCGGACGCGTCAGACGGCATCGCGACTTGTCGTTCTGCCCGACGGCAATATCTTTGCCGACTTCGGCAGGGCTGCTTTCGGGCAGATAGAGATTACGGTCCGTAGTGCTTCTGCAGGTGACACGCTGCGTCTTCATCTCGGGGAATGCTGTCGCGAAGGGCGTGTGGACAGGTCTCCAGGAGGCTCCCGGCGTTACCGCCTCGTCACCGTTCCGCTGAAGGAAGGCACGCACACCTATCATCCCGACATACCGAAGGACGGCCGCAACACGAGCGGGACAGCCATCCGTATGCCTCGCGACGTGGGAGAGGTGATGCCGTTCCGCTATGTGGAGGTGGAAGGATGTCGCGGCGACCTTTCTGCCGACGACTTAATCCGTATTGCTGTGAATGTCAAATTCGACGATGAAATGGCGTATTTTCGATGCTCCGACAGCATACTCAATGCAGTGTGGGAACTCTGCAAGTACTCCGTCAAGGCCACCTCATTCTCGGGCTATTATGTGGATGGCGACCGTGAACGCATCCCCTACGAAGCCGACGCGCTCATCAACCAGCTTTGCCATTATGCCACCGACTGTAGCTACGACGTAGCACGACGCACCTTCGCCTACCTCATGGACCATCCCACGTGGCCTACAGAGTGGTGCCTGCAAATGGTGCTGATTGCTTGGTACGACTATCTCTACACGGGCAATACGGAGCTTATCATGCGCTATGCCGACGACTTGCGTGCCCATACGTTGCTGGCGCTTCGGGATAGTGTGACGGGACTCATCACGACGCGTCGCGGGCAGCCAGCCGACATGTTGCGCTCCATTCATCGCAACGAGCCTCTGCGCGACATCGTCGATTGGCCCCACTCCGGTACGTTAGGCTTAGCCGAAGGACAAGGCGGCGAGGACGACGGCTTTGTCTATACCGACTTCAACGCCGTGGTCAATGCCTATCATTATGCCGCCGTGAAGCATCTGGCGGAGATGTTCGCGGCAATCGGCAAGAAGAACGAGGCCGAGGAACTGGCAGCCTATGCCAAGAACTTCACGGACGTTTTCGTCCGTGCCTTCCTCGACACGGAAAGGGGCATTTTCATCGATGGAATGGATGAAAATCATGCCTCGCTTCATGCAAACATGTTTGCCGCGGTGTTCGGTCTTGTGCCAGAGGAGTATCGTGAAAGCGTGGCGCACTTCATCGTGTCGAGAGGCATGGCTTGCAGCGTCTATGGAGCCCAATTCCTGCTCGATGCTTTGTACGACCTCGGCCAGCCCGATGCTGCCCTTGCCCTGCTGACCAGCCAGAGCGACCGCAGTTGGGTGAATATGATGCGGGAAGGCTCTACCGTGACGATGGAGGCTTGGGGCAACAGGTGGAAGCCCAACCAAGACTGGAACCATGCCTGGGGTGCGGCGCCTGCCAATATCATCCCCTTCCGGCTGATGGGCGTACGTCCGCTTGCCCCAGCGTTCGACGTTGTGGAGATACGTCCGCAGCTCGGGAGCCTGAGCCGTGCAGAGTGCCGTGTGCCGTCGCCCAAAGGTCCCATCACTGTCCGCCTGTCCGACGGCTGCCTGTCCGTGGACCTACCCAAAGGCGTGAAGGCCAAAGTCTATCTGCCTCAGCAGGAGGGTAAGTCGCACAAATGTGTGAAGGGCTACGTCCGGGGCAGCAAGAGCTGGCGAATTTGCACAGGAAACATACAATAATAAAACGAAAAGACATGAAGACTATCCGACAATTCTTATTGCTGAGCACTATGCTGCTGAGCCTTCCCTCCCTGGCAGGGCGTATCGTGACGGACACGGTGAAGAGTCAAATCCTCTCTGCCGACGTTCCCTTGAATGTATATCTCCCCGATGGCTACGACATCGCCAGCCGGCGCTTCCCCATCATCTATCTGCTGCACGGCTTGAGCGACGACTTCCGTGCATGGCGCGACAAGGGGCAAATGCAGACCGTCGTGGACGAACTCATCGGCACGGGCGAGTGTGTGCCCGTTGTCATCGTCATGCCCAATGCGGGCGGACCTGACACGCACAACACGTGGAACGGCTACTTCAACATGCCGGGCTGGAGCTACGAGGACTTCTTCTTCCAGGAGTTCCTGCCAAAGGTCGAAGAGAAGTACCATGCCGTGGGCGACAAGGAGCACCGCGCCGTGATGGGGCTCTCGATGGGCGGCGGAGGCAGCACCGTCTATTGCCAGCGCCATCCCGACATGTTCTCGTCGTGCTATGCCATGAGCCCTTGGCTCGACCACGGCAGCAATGATGTGGGGGCAGGACAGGAGAAGGACAAGCGATACTATGTCTGCGAGGCCGTCCGGGAGCACAGTGCGTTGCGCTTCGTGGAGCAGGCTGACGAAGAGACGAAAGAACGTCTACGCACCGTGAAGTGGTTCTTCGACTGCGGCGACGACGACTTCCTCTTCGACCAGAGCATTCGGATGCATCAGCTGATGCGCTCCGCTCGCATCCACGACGAGCTGCGCGTCCGCAACGGCGTCCATAACTGGGAGTATTGGCACCAGGCGCTTCGCATGGCTTTGCCTTTCGCATCGAGGAACTTCGCCAAGTGAGGCGCTGACATGGCTCTGTTTGTTTGCAAAAGGGCCCATGCTGCCCGCTTTCTCGCCGCCCTGCAAGGTGAAACAAACCACCAGCGCTGAGTTTTCTGCACTGTATGTTGCGTTGTCAACGCAACATACGGAACGCAACATACGGAACTGTGCTACCTGCCCTCGCAAAGCTTGCGGGCGATGTCGTTCAGGGCCAGGCACTGGCCGCGGCGGATGGTGAGCTGCTCGTTGTGGTGCTCCCACGGAGCAAGGATGAGGAACTGACCTCTGGCGCAGGCCTCCATGCGCTTGCCGCCGGGCTTGGCAAGGTCGGTGAAGCCGTTCTCCTGAAGGTAAACAAGCGGCAGGCCTTCGTCGAAGGCAGCCCGCATGACAGCTTTCTCGCCTGGCGAGATGGCAGGCGAGACGAGCACCGCGCCCTGCCGTGCGGCCGCAAGGCATTCTGCTACCTTGGCTTGTATCTCTTCTTCCGTGAGGCGGCGTGAGCATTGCACCTGAAGTCGCACGGGGCGGTCGAGCAGGAAGCGGTTGCCTATGGCAGAGAAGGTGAAGCCGGCGGCTTGCAGGTTACGCTGCACGCGGAACAGGTCGGGATGTTCGCGCTTCATCAAGAGGCGGCGGGGATTGTCGGCAAGATAGCGAAACCATGTGTCGAGTTGGCCGGCGCGGAGCAGGAGGCGGTCGTTGTAGCCTCGGGCAAAGAGCAGACCGTGGCTGCGGTCCTCGCCTCGGCGGTTGCGTGGCCCTGTTTGTTGCGTTGCCAACGCAACATGCGGGACACCAAGCACCAGCTCGCGGTAGTGGCGATTGCAGCTTTGCTTGAAGCCGCGCAGAGCCATGCCGAGGGGCGCTTCCATCTTCTCCTTGACAAAGAGGATGCCGTGCAGGTGGTCGGGCATCATCTGTAGGGCGACGACTTCTATCTCGGGATGGTGCTGCGATGTTGCCCACCACTCGTCGGCCACTCGTTGCCCCAGCTCCGTAAGCTCGATGTGGGGCTGGTCCGGACTGCCCTCGGGGGCATCGCTTCTGCCTGCGACCTCCCCCAGGAGCGGCCGCCGGCCTTCGGTCACCATCGTAATCATGTACATCTGGCGGCCTGTGTAGTCGTGCCCCACGCAGCGGCGAAGCATGGAGGGCTTCTTCTCGCCAGCAAAGGCCCGCTGGGCTTCGAAGGTTTCCTTCTTCATGGGTGTTTTCTTTTTTTTCTTGTTCTTCTGTTGCGTTGGCAACGCAACATACTTAACCGCTGCAAAGGTACGAATTTTTGGCAAGAAGGAGAAATAATCGAAGGGAAATGCGTACCTTTGCAAAGCAAATTTCATCCCCGACGTCACCTTTTGCCTTCCTCCTGCGTTATGTTTGTAGAAAGCGAAAAGGAAAAGTCGAACCCTTAAAGAAACAATGAGAATGGCAAAGATGTGCCATGGCGCCACATTGTCAATTTGAAAGCAGATAGTTGCAATCTGCTTTCTTTTTGCTATTTTTGCACACTGCGAAAAGTGCCGAAAAAGGGCATGAATTATGCCGATTCTGTCGATTCACTACAGTGGTTTTTCAAACATGGCATAGTTCTTTGGCCAATGAAATATACTTCTTTTAAAATTCCCCTACTTTATCTTTACGAAAAATCTGCGTCGAAAAGTGTGCAAAAATCGGCAAAAACACCTCGTTTTGCAATGTGGAGTTGTCAATCTGACAGATTTCAATTCGTAACTCATCGTTAGAGGTCATGAAAATCATCCTGGAAATCAAGCGGTTGTAAAATACTTGCGTTCTAAGCGCATAAAATCGGGAAAATGTCAAAAACTATGGTCGAAGGCGTTTTAAGCGATTCTGGAGCGTTTGGTGAAATCTGCCGGTGTAAGCAAAATGGCATATTTTGTGACATTTTGATATATGCGGCTCAGGGCATAATTATACAGAGAAATGAAAATCTATGGACATTGAACGGCTCATTGTGAACTTTTTTTCGTACCTTTGTGCCTTGAAACAAATAGAATCACACGATGAAGCGTATCTCGTCCCTTCTTACATTATTTATTATTGCAGTTGTGGCTTCGGCCCAGTTCCAGACTCCGGTCACCTTCTCCTCCTCGCAAAAGAAGCTTCCGGACGATGTCCTGGAGGTCGTCTTCCAAGGCACGATTGACGCAGGTTGGCACGTCTATGGCACTGACATAGCCGACGGCGGTCCCACGCGTGCCGAGCTGACGCTGGAGACGCAGAAGGGTGTGAAGCCCGACGGCAAGCTGCGCGCCACCGGAAAGGTGCAGAAGAAGATGGACGAGATGTTCGGCATGGAGGTCAGCTACATGGAGGGCACGGCCTCGTTCGTGCAGCGCTTCATCATCACGGAACCTGAGTACGAAGTCTCTGGCTACCTGACCTACGGCGCTTGCAACGACCAGATCTGCATCCCGCCCACGAATGTGGAGTTCAGCTTCAAGGGGGGAAAAGACCCCACTGATTCCCCTGAAGCCTCTCCTAAATCCTCCCCTGAAGGGAAGGACTTGTTAGACGAGGAGAAGGTTTCCAAAGGAGAAGGTGATCTCACATCCTCCGAGCAGGATGCTCCTGTGGTTCCTGAAGACATAAAGTCCTTCCCTTTAGGGGAGGATTTAGGAGAGGCTTGGGCTCCCGTCGTCAGCGAGCTGAAAGCCCTCGAAGAAGGTAATTCCTCCCTCCCTTTAAGGGAGGGTTGGGGAGGGTCTTTCCTGTTGGGCCTGCTCGGGGGGCTCATCGCTTTGCTCACTCCTTGCGTCTGGCCCATCATTCCCATGACGGTGAGCTTCTTTCTGAAGCGTGCCGACGACAAGCGCAAGGGCATCCGCGACGCCGTCACCTACGGCGTGAGCATCGTCGTCATCTACGTCCTGCTGGGCCTGCTTGTGACGCTCATCTTCGGTGCCAGCGCGCTGAATGCACTCAGCACCAACGCCCTGTTCAACATCTTCTTCTTCCTCATGCTCATTACCTTCGGTGCGAGTTTCCTCGGAGGCTTCGAGATAACGCTGCCCAGCTCGTGGACCAACGCCGTCGACAAAAAGTCGGGTTCGACGACGGGCCTCTTGAGCATCTTCCTCATGGCATTCACCTTGAGTCTGGTCAGCTTTTCATGTACAGGTCCCATCATCGGCTTCCTGCTCGTCGAGGTCAGCACCAGCGGCTCCATCCTTGCGCCCACCATCGGGATGCTCGGCTTCGCTCTGGCTCTGGCCCTGCCCTTCACCGTCTTCGCCATGTTTCCTGCTTGGCTCAAGCAGATGCCCAAGAGTGGCAACTGGATGAACTGCATCAAGGTCTGCCTCGGCCTTTTGGAGATTGCGTTCGCCTTGAAGTTCTTCAGCGTGGCCGACCTCGCTTACGGCTGGCACCTGATGGACAGGGAGGTCTTCCTCAGCCTGTGGATTGTCATCTTTGCCCTCATGGGAGCCTACCTCATTGGGTGGATACGTTTCCCTCACGACGAGGACGAGTACGACGACATGGGTGAGGTCGTGCAGAGACCGCGCACCGGCGTCATCCGCTTCTTCATGGCGCTCGTCGCCTTTGCCTTCGCGCTCTACATGGTGCCGGGGCTTTGGGGCGCACCCTGTAAGGCAGTCAGCGCCTTCGCACCGCCCATGCAGACACAGGACTTTCGTCTGGGCGACACGTCGGTAGAGGCGCGCTTCAACGACTACGACGAAGGCATGGCATACGCCAAGGCTCACGGCATGCCCGTCATGATTGACTTCACCGGATATGGCTGTGTCAACTGCCGCAAGATGGAGGCTGCCGTGTGGACAGACCCGCAGGTGGCAAGCATCATGACGGAGAAGTACGTCCTCATCACCCTTTATGTCGACGAGAAGACGCCGCTCCCCGAGAAACTCACCGTGCAGGAGAACGGCCAGAGCGTCACGCTCCGTACCGTCGGCGACCGCTGGAGCTACCTGCAACGCAGCAAGTTCGGTGCCAACGCACAGCCTTTCTATGTCCTGCTCGACAATGCCGGCCATCCCCTCACCGGCTCTTATTCCTACAACGAAGACATCGCCGCCTACGTCAGCTTCCTGCAGCGCGGGCTCAGCCAGTACAGCCAGAGGCAGTAGCCGCCCTGTGCCTGACCGCTCCTGTCGATACACCTTTGGTGTTTTTTTCCAGACATCAATAGTAGATTTCAGTGCCGTTTTGTTGCAAAACGGAAGAAATTGTTGTCAATATTGGATAAATTAATATGATTTAACAAATGGGGGGGGGGGTAGTGATTAAAAAAAAAGATATATTTGCAGCACAAATGATTGTGCAGCGGCACAACATCAATAGCCTAAATCACTTGCAGAGGCTTTTTGCATGACGAAGTCAACCGTCTAATGCCAAGAAAATCAACATTGAACGACACTGGCACCATCTAATACCAATGCCCGTAGCCGGCAAGACAAGAAGACCTCTGTAGGGGAAACCAGAAGACTAACACATTATTAATTTTATATTCTATAAATTATTATCATGAAAATTAAATCATTTCTTATCATGACAGGCCTGCTCTTATGCGGTTCTGCCATGGCTCAGGACTTGACTATCGTCGAAGACCTGGCAAGCTACACAGGCACTGATGCCACGGTCTTCAGTAAGGCCGACGGCAATGTCTACAAGTACAATAGCATGGGACAGTACGAGAAGTACGGCGTCTATGAAGTGGTCGACTTCGCAGCCCCTCAGGTGACGGAGGTGGAATACATCACCAATGCCGCCAATTCCGAGCTCTTCATCCCCGACTACCGTCCGAAGTCCAACACCCGCGTCTTCGCCACGGTGGAGATTGCCTCAACGACAGGCGGTCGTGCCCCTGTCTTCGGTACGCGTGACTATACCGGCAGCTGGCCCAATGCCTTCTACTTCGAAACCGTCAATGACAGCAAGGTTCATGCCAAGCTCGTCAATGAGGATGATTTCGCTACCGACGGCACTCCCTATGTCGGCGTGAAGTCTGTCTTCGACCTGAATGGCTCGACTGGTCAGTCGAACGTCTATGTCAACGGCAACACTATTGCATCGGCGACCTGGACCAAATGGGCCGATGACTACGACTACAAGTATTTCCTCTCCTTCTTTAGCGTTAACCAGAACAACACAGACTTAAGGTGGAGAAGCTATCAGCCTGAAAACATGAAGCTCTATGGAGCCAAGATTTATGAGGGCAACACCCTGGTGATGGACCTCGTTCCCGTTGTCACCAGTGACGGCAAGGGCGGACTGAAGGACCGCCTGACGGGTTCTGTCTATACCAACGGCCGCGGCACCATCTCTGCCAGCGGTAGTTACAGCGTGGCAGACGCAAGCAAGGGCGTCGCTACCTACGAAGACAAGCTCGTCTATAACACAGCCGACAACAACATGTACCGTTGGAATGGCTCTGCATGGGAGAACCAAGGCCTTGGCCTGCAGGAAATCAGCGACACCAAGTACTACAAGTTCTACGACAACAGTACCGACACTTGGAACTGGTCTTACCCCGGTTCAGCGTATGATGGCACTTTCGCTGGCTACAAGACAGATGTCAGTGCCACCTATGGCAGCCGTGCCAACCACAACGACGCACAGATTGGCGCAGGCGGGCACGAGCCGCTTCAATATAATATGACATGTTTCGAGAGCGGTGCCAACTATCGTCTCTCCTTTGACTTCACGACCGGCGGATTCAGTTCATGGAGCGGCTCGGTTTATTCTCTTCCTCTCTATCTCTATGCAGGCAACTACGGCAGCGTTGGTGATTGGGGCTATTTGAGCGAGCATATTGGCGACGCTAACACGTGGGCTTACGTTCAGGTTCCCTTTAATGCCCAGAGCGACTGGCACATTGCCCGCAACTTTACGGCTACAGGCGACAAGGCATCATTTATCTTCCCGTTCGGTGCAGTCAGCGATGGTGGCGACGGCTTCAAGTTCTGGTTCGACAACATCTATATACAGAAGTATCTCTACCCCGCAACCTATCCTGCCATCTCGCTGACCTCTGCCATTGAGGCACTGATTGCCGAGGCCGATGCCTTCGATAGCTCGAATACCACGCCAGCCCTGTCCACAACCCTTACAACAGCAAGGAATGAAGCCGATGCTCACAAGAATGATGCAGACTTATCTAAGCAAAAGGATGTACTCGACGCTCTCCAGAAAGCTTTGGACAATGCAAAAGCCGTTGACATTACCATTTTGCGCCAGACCATCGCTATCGTAGAACCTATGGGAATCGATGTCACCGCCGCAAACGACTTCCTCGCCAACGGAACTTCAAACGCTGCGTTAATCCCCATAATCAACGCTTTGCGCCAGGCACGCCAATTCAAGGCCAAAGGCGAGCATATCACATTTACCGGCACAGAGCCTGTCGTTGGCGAGACCTATTATCTCTACAACGTCGGCCAGAAGCGCTTCCTCTGCGGTGCTGCTGATGGCGGACATCAGATTGCCCTTGACTTCATCGGCGAGGCTGTGACTGTAGAAAACAACTCTAATGGTGGCTACCAGCTGAAGAATTCATTCCATGACAAGTGGATCAACCACTGGGCTGGCACAGGCTATCTGGATTGTGGGGAGAACAGAACGGAAGGTGTCTGGTACTTTATCGCTGTGGGAGGCAACAAGTATAGCATCTCTTCAGCCGAAACGAATGACGGCGCCACCCTGTTAGGATACAATGCTCCTGCTGTGCCTACTTATGGCCTCGGCGCACTTGATGCCACCAACGACTGGGCACAGACGCTGAACAGCAACTGCTCAGATGCCAACAATGCCAACAACCAGTGGATCTTCGTCAGCAAGGCTGAACGCGACGCACTGCTTGCAACCGCAACAGAGGCCAATGGCATTGATGCCTCCTACTATATCAAGGATGCCAAGTTCGACAGAAATCATAATCAGCAGAGCAGCTGGACCTTTGATGGTGTTAGTGAGCCAAGTGCCGAATGGGAAGACATGACATGTGATGCCTGGAATCAGGGCAACATAAAGGTTTACCAGGAACTTACAGGCTTGAAGCCCGGTAAGTATAAGGTAAGCGTACAGGGTCTGTACCGTCATCTTGTACACAACAGCGAATATCCTCTTGCCATTGCAGGCACGAACAAGACCGACGGTGCAGTGGTATATGGCACCAACGGAGCTGGCGAAACGAAGACCGCATACCTCAAGACCATAGCCGACATGGTTGACAACATCCCCGGTATGGGTCAGCCCGTGGAAGTGGCAGGTGTGAAGCATTATATACCTTGCGACAGCCGCTACTATAAGTATCGTTTAACATACAATGGCTACCAGTATTGGTTCCACAATGGCTTGAACTGGAGCACCACCGATGACTATGTTGTCGTTGGCGATGACGGCAAATTGACCATCGGCGTAGAGAAGACGTCAACCGACTCTGGTGAGTACCTGCTTCTCGACAACTTCCGCCTGACATACTACGGTCCTGTCTCCAAGGAGATTACCCTGACGAACGGCTATGCCACGTTCAGTGCTGCCGAGAGCTACAAGGTGACGACCGGGGGTGTGAACGCCTACAAGGTGACAGAAAAGAAGAACAGCTACGTCATCCTCACTGCCATCGAAGACATTCCTGCAAACACTGGCGTCGTGCTCTACGGCGAAGGTGCAGCCAAGGCTGAGCTGGAGCAGGTGGGCGAGACGACGGCCGACGTCAGCGGCAACATGATGAAGCCCAACGTGACGGCAAGCGTACTGTCTCAGGAGAGCGACGGCTGCAAGAACTATCTCCTTGCTTGCGACTCCAACGACTCGAGCGTCTGCGTGTTCCGTCCGTCAAGCGGCAAGGGTACGCTGGCAGCGGGTCGTGCTTATCTTGCACTGCCCATCGAGAGCAGCGGCGTGAAGTACTACATCGGCTTCGACGATGACGATGCAACCGCAATCAGCCTCACCCCCAACCCCTCTCCCGTGGGCGAGGGGAGCATCTACAATCTCGCAGGCCAGCGCCTCGAGAAGATGCAGAAAGGCGTCAACATCGTGAATGGCAAGAAAATCCTCAAATAATTAAAGATTTCAAGATTTAAGGATTTAAGGATTGCATTATGCGCCCCCAAATCCTAAAATATAGAATCATTAAATAGTAAATTATTATGGTGAAAAAGACATATATATGTCCCGACATGGTGGCTGTCTCCATTGGCACTCACCTGATGATGGCCCAAAGTGTGGGGTTTAGTGATGATGAATTGGACAACGACGATGCGCTCGTCAAGGAAATGGACAATGTCGGCCGCACCTCCAGTCACAACATATGGGACAACGAGTGGTAAACCACTGAACTCTAAAGTAAGACCCCTTGCCGACAGCGGCAGGGGTCTTCTTGTTCTATATGTCAAGGTCAAACAGACCGAATGAATACCTTAATAATCTGACAACACATGAAGAACAGAATCCTATCACTGTTAGCCCTATATTTAGTGGCAACTGCGGGAGTATGGTCTGCACCTGTCTCCCGACGCGATGCAAAGACCCTGGCAGGCAGCTTCCTGCAAAGCCGTGGTCACCAGCTGAAACAAGAACAGCCCTCCTATCGTGCTCTGCGTAAGGGAAGCCGCGAGACCTCCAGTGCAGAAGATGAGGCATACTATTATGTATTCAATGCCGACGGCGGTCAGGGCTACGTCATCGTCTCGGGCGACGACCGCACCGAGCAGGTTCTTGGCTACAGCGACACGGGTAGCTTCGACGCATCAAACGTGCCTTGCAACCTTGCAGCCCTCTTGGAGAACTATGCCGGGCAAATCCGTTACCTCGATGCCATTGGCTATGAGCCAGCGCAGTCGTCGCGTCTCAAGGCTGCTGCAACACCAGTCCACTATGCCATACCCCCTATCCTCACCTGTCTTTGGAACCAAGGGTCGCCCTATAACCTCAAGTGCCCTGCCTGGGGCAGTGACCTTTGTGCAACAGGGTGTTTGGCAACGGCCATGGCACAAGCTATGTACCACTATAAGTGGCCAGCACAGACGATAGCCGAGATACCGGCCTATACCGACGGCAACAACCATGAAATCCCCTCAACTCCGGCAGGCTCCGTCATCGACTGGGACAACATAAAGGATACCTACAACGGTACCGACGGCCTTAACCTGGCAGAACAGGATGCCATCAGCAACCTGTTGTACTGGGTCGGCCAGTCGATAGAGATGACCTATGGTTCGAGTTCCAGTGCCTATTATTACAAGGTGTCAACAGCGTTGCACACCTATTTCGACTACGATGACGATATCATCTACGAGGATCGCAGCAAATATACTGCCGAGCAATGGTTCGAGAAGATATATGCCGAACTGGAAGCCAACCGTCCTGTGTTTTACGGCGGTCAGTCAACAGGCGGCGGTCATGCCTTTATCCTCGACGGATGCGACGCCGATGGCCTGTTCCATGTGAACTGGGGATGGGGCGGCAGCAGCAATGGCTACTATCGCATCGACGTGCTCGCCCCGGGAGCCGGTGCCGGCATTGGAGCCAGCTCTACAGCCGATGGCTATACGATGGGGCAGTGTGCTGTCTTCAACATGCACAAACCCGATGGCATCCCAGCCGAGGTGCGCGGGGCGCTTCTTTCCACCTTCCCCACCCAGCCAGCGAATTACAACGTTGACAACGACGCAAAGACGTTCTTCGTGAGCTATTGCAACTGGTCTGGCAGTGCAAACAACTTTGACATGAATGTTGCCATCGTGGATGATGAAGGCAATCTGAAACCATTCTCCACTACACGAAACCTCAGCTTCTCCATCAATGGTGTCAGTCACCAGACCTATTCGCTGGCCGACCTCTCTGCAGGCACCTACAAGATTGTACCCGTAAGCAAACTGAGCACGGCCGCCAAGTGGGAGTGCGACTATAACGAAGACCTCTACTATGTAGAAGTAACTGTGGCAGCCAACGGCACAATCACCCATACCCTCCATCCTGTCGAAGATGTAGAAGTCGTTGTTAATGATATAGCATGTTCCCATAAGAGTGGTGAAGCTCAGAAGGTGAATGCAACGTTCACAAACCATGGTGACGAGTTTAACAAGACCATATATTTCTATGCCTCGCAGGATGCCAACTATATGAGTGGGGATAGTCCTGAAAGCATCACCCGTACGCAAGTCGTAGTCGGCAAGGGAGACACGAACAAGGCTACCTTCTCCTTTACGCCAGATGCCACAGGCACATGGTACCTTTGGCTTGGCACCGGCAAGGACAATATCCTTGCCTCGACAACGATGGAGATAGGAAGCGAGGCCGCATACGGTTATAGTCTTTCGGAGACGAACTTCAAGATAAACAACTTACAAGGGGGCACAAAATTCTATGGTCTGATTCTAAATGGCAGCGTTACCGTGAAGAACAACGGCACTCAGACCTTCGACCATGCCATCAATATCGAGCTGTGGCACAACGAGGAGGGGAACGATTATTACTACCAAAAGGAAACGGTTTCCATCCCTACCGTCATTGCAGCAGGAGAGTCGAAGGTCATCCCATTCTGTTTCACTGGTCTTGACGACACCCACAACTATTGGATCGGAGCAAAGCCCGCTGGTGGCGCGTCGCTAAACAGCAGCCACTACGGCTATCATACCGTTGCCAACAGCCGCATCGAATACAATCAGCAGGGTGGCATGACATACGGAGCCGGCTCTACCTATACCGCCTACAGCACCGATGCTACCGTTGACATGAGGCTGACAACGCTCGAAAAGACCACACTCACCAGTGCCCGCAGCAACACATTGTTCTGTTTTGCTGCCGATGCTACCGTCCTCGAAGCTTTCAACGGCAGGAACGTGGTAAAAGGCACTACGGCTGAGAAGATAACACTCACCGACGGCGGCGGTGCCTTCTATGCTCCCTACAGCTTCACAGCCCAGAGCATCAGCTACTCGCGTACCTTCGCCACAGCCTCCGACGGCTCGACCAACCTCGAGACGATTGTCTTGCCCTTTGCGCCTGCCACAATTACGGCAGACGGCAATGCCATCAGCCTTTCCGACCTTTACGTCCGCCAGTTCGAGGGTATCGACACCGACGGCAAGGTCTGCCTGAAGAGGGTAGGGGACATGCAGGCAGGAGTGCCGTATGTGATAGGAGTGCCGGAAGCTTATGCAGGCAAGGCCATCGTCTTCTCTGCCACCAATGCCCGTATAGCAGAGTCCGCTTCCTTCAATATGATTGCTTTCAACGACACCTACAACTTCGAAGGTGCTACCTATAACAAGACTTACAGCAGTCCGCTCGTTCTGAATGCCTCGGGCACTGCTCTTACAGCTTCCTCCACGACGCTTCCCTTCCACGCCTACTTCATGGCACAGACGACAGATGCAAGCACTGCTGTCAACATGGCTCTGGGTGAAGATGAGGTGCCTTATACACCTGTCGAGACAGAAGAACTGAGTCGTCCGACGCTCTCTGCAGTCAGCCTCGCACCAGCCAGGGACATCGACCTTCGTGCTCCCTCTGTGCCGCTGATAGCGAACGACCCCTATTTCCAGGTGTGGTGCAATGGCGACCGCTTGAACGGACAGGCCACCAAGGGATGGTACGGCGAGACAGACAAGCCGATGAACGGCTACGTCCGTGTGGACGGCACCACCTATCAGTTCATGGGCACGACAGCGTCCGAAGAGACTTCGGCTGCCGTGCTGCTCCCCGGCGCTCCTGCTTGGGATGGCTGTGCCTACACCATCTCCGATACCGACCCCGATGGCTGGTATGCCACGGGTAACACACCGACAGGCTGGAACGAGGGTAGCTATGGACCATTTAACAATGGCGACTATGGCAACTGGCAGCACACCGCATGGACAGATTACGAAACGAAGAACCTGTATGTGCGCCGCAAGTTCAACCTCTCGGCATCCGAGCTGGCCCAGATGGATGACAATGTATATCTGCGCATGACCTATGACCAAGACCCCGTTGTCTATGTGAATGGTACGCTCCTGTGCAGCCGTAGCGGATGGGCATCCAGTGCTGGCACCTATCTGCTCGACGCTATTCCCGTCAGCATGCTCCGCGAGGGCGAGAACCTCATTGCCGTAAAAGCCGGAAAGGGTGGCGGTGGGCAGTTCCTCGACTTCTCCGTAGAGTATCAGCCCAAGGCTACTGACATCCTTCTGGCCGAACAGAAAGGCCAGGCTCAGGTGCTTGCCACACAGTCGCACTACAGCTTCACGGCTGGAGGCATCGACCTCGACGTCACCTTCACCAATCCTGGCAGGATCGACGACACAGAGAAGTTCAGTACTCCGATTGACTACATATCTTATAAAGTGACACCCAACGATGGATGCGACCACGACGTACAGGTCTATCTCACGCTCGATGCCAGTGCGTTCACATCTCGTGGCGCGGCTTCCATGACCACCACACTCGGTGAGCAGGGCAGCATGCGCTATGTGAAGAGCAGACTCACTGCGCAGACTGCCTCTGCCGGCACACAGCCCGACTGGGGCTACGTCTGTCTTGCTGCTCCATACAGCAACGACCACCAAGACATCAGCTTCTGCACTAACCCGACGGTCACGGTCAAGGCAGGTGTCATGCCCAAACGTGGTGTAGGCCGCATCATTGAGGGGGAAGGCCAGACGCTTCTCTTCCGCGACAACCTCTGCCTCGTCAAGAACGGCACAAGCCAGCAGGGCTTTGCTGTCATGGGTTATGACTACAACGACAGAACAATCAGCCATGCCGATGATGCGCTTGATGTGCTGCCGCCTTACTATACCAAGCAGGGCAGCTTCGAAAGCCTGATGGCCGACTATGCTGCCGATTATGCTGCCAACATGGCTGCAGCCCGCGAGTGGGACGAGACCATCTACGACGATGCCCTGGCAGCAGGCGGCAAGAAGTATGCCGAGGTGGCTTCCCTGACCTACAGGCAGACCGTAGCGGCTAACACAGTGGCCTTGTTCCACGACCGTCCCCTTGTGGTTGGCATGAACGTGGGAGCAAGTCAAGACATCCCGTCGGCCGAGGCTGCGTTGAGTGTAGCCCCGCTGCTTGCCCTCTACAATCCGAGTCTGCTTGCCGCAAGTGTCCTTGCTCAATCATCTGTTTCCGAAGAACTGCAGAAGATGGACGCACAGGCCGACTACCTGCTGGCCGCTGCCACAGCTCTGCGCATGGACGGAAGCATCGACCTGAAGGGCATGGCTGCCAGCTATCAATCGACTAAGGTGGACAACAATGAGGCTTTGACCAAAGAGATTGTCCTGCTGGACGACGACGAGGATGCCGACCAGCCAGCCATTCGGAAGAAGGCTCCTAAGGTGCCCATCATTACCGATGACGAGGAATCCGCAGCGAGCCTCTACGACCGGCTGAAGCAGTGGGCAGAGGCAATGGCGACCAGTCTTGCAGACACCGAGACGAACCTCGGCAGTGATGCTGCTGAGACCTTCGACGGTGCTCTCTATCCCTCCAACGCACTCAGTGGCAATGTCTATCTGCAAGCCAAGTGCATCGTGGCGCTTGCTGCCTTTGCCCAGGTGGCAGAGGCTGTGGGAGATGCCGATGCTGCAACATCGATGTCAGCCACGGCCGCGCAGGAGGCAAAGGCATGGATTGCAGCCAATCGTAGCGGCAACCACTACAAGCAAGCCGCTAATGCGGACTGGGGACTGAAGTATGCTCTGGTCTATGACCAGATACTTGGCACGAACCTCTTCGGCAGTATCATGGACGACGAGACCGCCTGCTATCTGGGCAAAGTCAATGCCTACGGTGTTCCGATGGATGCACGTGGCAATATCGGCAGTGTGGGCTATGCCTATGCGGCTGCTGCCATGATGAGCGACGATGCCGGTTGGCAGGCGATGACTGACCCCGTCTGGGCTTACGTCAACACGACCGCTGCGCGTCTTCCGCTTAATCCCTTCTACAATACAGAGACAGGCGAGAGCTACAGCCTCGATGCCGACCGCAGCTTCTGTGCTTCACCTATGGCCGGATGGCTCTGGACAAAGGTGCTGGCAGGCAAGACACCTGTCGTGCTTGATGAAATGACCGACTGCCGTCATGCCTTAGCAATGGCCAACGGCCAGACACGCGACGTGGAACTCCGCCGCACCTTCAACGAGCACTGGGCAACCTTCGTGGCTCCCTTCGACATAGACAACGTTACGATGCAGGAGCAGTTCGGTGACGACGTACAAGTAAGCACCATCTCAGCCAGCGGACTGGACGGTGTCACGCTCACGCCGATGACGTCGCCTGCCATTACGGCTGGTGTGCCTGTCATCATGAAGACAAGCCGGACGGACACGAGCTGCTTCACCTTCAAGGCAGTGGAGATAAAGGATGCCGAGCCAGTGACGGAACCCGTCGAGGGTCTGAGAGTCGTGGGCAACTACGGCGGGCGCATCAGCATCCCTGCTACGGATACAGACAATAGCTACTACTACATCGCCTCCGACTACATGAAGCGTTCCACGGGACGGCAGTTCATCCGAGGCTTCCGTGCATACTTCGAGGTCAGTGCCGATGCTGCCAGCCCAGTAAAGGCATTCTTCGAGGATGACGGATTAGCCGACGGCATTAACGACCTTAACGACCTTAACGACCTTAACGACCTTAAGGACTCTAAGGACCTTATCTACAATCTGGCAGGTCAGCGTGTGGCAAAGTCGGCAACCGGTGTCTATATCGTAAACGGCAGGAAGATAATCATTAAATAGCAGAAGATATGGAACGAAAGAAATATACGACCCCCCACATGCTGGAGGTAAGGATTCATCCATCCGTCCGCCTCATGCAGGGCTCCCCGATTAATCCTGGCGGGTTCAACGACTTTCCCGGTGTTGATGACGGTGACGATGGCGAGGATGCCGATGTCAAGTCCTACAGTCACAACATTTGGGACAACGAGTGGTAAACCATTCTACCCTAAATCAAGGCTCCTTGCCAGCAATGGCAAGGGGCCTTCTTGTTTAGTTCATCCGGATAGCACTCCTCAGTCATGAGAACTCTCTTAACTCCTGCGTGAGTTCGATGAATTTAATTGTCAAATGCTAATTCGTCGAACTCGTGTTAATGATAAGATTCGCTTTTGTTTTATAGCTGTCCGGTGAAATTATTTCTTTATCACCTGCTCCCTCGATTACACCGGTATTTTATATGAGTAACTGTTATCAGGGGCTTGGAAGGCTGTTCAATGGCTGGAAAGCCTGGAAGGCTTCACCATGAGTAACCGGGGGCGAAGCCCTCGGAATCAGCGCATGACTAGCTTCCCGCTGCCTGGAAGGCAGTACCCTCCAGCGCTTTATAGTACTGCCTTCCAGGCAGAATCAGAGGGGGCTATGCTCTTTGTCCGAGGGCTTCGCCCACGGTTACTCATAGTGAAGCCTTCCAGGCTTAGGATGCCTAACTGCTTCTCCCGGACAGCAATATTTTATTTCTGACGTTTGCAATTTGAAGTGCCATTCTGGTACTTTGACAAAATGAAAGCATTTCGGCAGTTTTGCTTACAGTCGAATTTTTCCCGAACGCGTCAGAATCGCTTCTTTTGCCTCCGACCTTGTTTTTCGACCCCCGAGCAAAAATATGGCCTTAAATCGAAGGCAACTTTTCAACTGACTCTGCATCAGCGCGTTAGAAAAACCTCCACAGGACTGCCATTTTATTCCGATTCGTCATTTTGCTAACTACGCATGGCAAAAACAGCCGTTTTGACCCGAATTTGCACACTTTTCGATGTGAAGTTTCCACCAAATTCACACAAGAATTTTTCAAACGCGACACGTGAACTTTTCAAACGCGACGTGTGAACTTTTGAAAGACCTCACGTCGAGTCGGCAAAATCGACGTAAAAAGTACTCTTTTTCGACACTTTTCTGAGTGTGCAATTTCTGACACTTTGACAGCATATCATGCAATTTTGCTTACATTACGTCAAATCATGTAGCGTTTGTCGTCTGGCATTACAGAATACTCTATAACGAATTTCGCATTAATATTATTTTTCGTCGAACTGACATTGACTTTTCTTGAGAACTTCATGCACTTTTGCAGTGAAGTGACTTAACTTCTTTAGACATCTGTGCTTTTCCATGTCGCAGAGTATCCATTTACATCGTAATGTGTTAAAAAGTGGCTCGCCTTTGGCGTTCTGATATGTATTTAACATAATTTAACAGACGGGGAAGGGGGGGGAGTGTAATGAAAAAAAACATATATTTGTAGCGCAAATGATTGTGCACCGGCACGAATGCCTCTGTTCAGAAGCGTCTGGTTCAGAGAAGGTGAGGCTGTCATCACTTCCGTAGAAAGTAAAATCCACGATAAATCCAAGGACGCGAGGACGCCTGTCGGGAAACGCGATGACCATTTACGTTGTTGACATACATTATTAATAATTATACATAAATTTATTATTATGAAAAAACTGTTTACTTTTATTCTTGCCATACTATGTTTGGCAAGTGCATGGGCAGCCGACAAGACGACCTCGCCCTTCACAGGTATCACCGTTGAGGACGCAGTCGGACGTCAGGACATCTTTCTCTACAACGTAGAGTCAGGCTATTTCTTGCAGGACAACCGACGTAACTGGGGCATCTGGACAACCGGTGCTCAGCTTGCCAGCCAGGGTATGTTGCTCGGTATTGAAGATGCGGGCGACGGTAAATATTACATCAAATCGCCTCTCAACAATGCCAGAATGGGATGGAGTAATAATAATCCTCAAAGTTTCTATATGGATATTGCTGCAGGAGTGGCTTTGACTTTCACGACAAAGGCTGGCGTCAGCAATGGTTATACCATTGATGATGGCACTCGCTATCTTCATGCAGCTGCCGAGAACAATGCTGGCAGTGGCGGAGCCAAAGTGGGATACCAGCTCGCGTGGGACAATGCAGGAGTCCGCAACACATGGCAGATTGTGACTCGCGAAGAGCGTGAGAACTATCTGAAGGTAACTGCATCGAAAGAGAATCCCCTTGATGCCGCCTATCTCGTCGGTATGCCAAATGTGCCTCGTAACGTTTCTATTCAAGGAACGGGCTGGGGCATCAACAACTGGACCATTACCCGCGACGGCGGCTCTCAAAACCTCATCAACAACAATCTGTGGGATATGAACGCCTGGACCTTTGACAATGTCACATCGCTGAATGTCTCGCAAACCATAACAGGTGCTCCCAATGGCAAGTATCGTGCCCGTTTCTACCTGATGTACTCGCCCACGCAGATTGGCAATGCATCAGAAGAACTATACAACGACTGGGCTGCCAACGGCGACGCCACTGTGAAGGTGGTGGCCTATGCCGGCGGGCAGGAGGCGAAGGCTGTTTCATATTATGCGGTTGACCGTGCCACAGTGCAGGCCGCAGGAGAGTACTATACCAATGACTTCCGGCTGAATAAGCAGTTAGGGACAAGGTATTTTGCCGAGGATTGGAACTGGATAAGCCGCCGCATGTATGTGGGCGACTTCAAAACCGACTGGATTGAGTTCACCGTCAACAACGGCACTGGCACTTTCGACCTCGGCTTTAAGACTATCGACGGTCTCGATGCTAACAGCGATATTGAGTTCGGTGGTGTGGAACTGGAGTATATGGGACTTGACTCTCCCTTCACTGGCATTACGCCTGCCGAGGCTGCCGGACGTTCCGACATCTTCTTCTACAATGTGGAGTCGGGCCTTTGGATGCAGGCTAACAGCCGTGCCTGGGAATTCTGGACCACCCATGTGCAGCTTGATACCCAGGGCCTGTTGATGGGTATGGAGGCTGACGGAAGCAACTATAAAATTAAGTCGCCTTTCAATCCCACAGGTGCGAATAAATATCTCGGCTCGAATCTCTATCTGGATAATAATGCTCCTGTGTCTTGGACGATGGCAGCAAAGGAGTTAGCCAGCGTGAGCAATGCTTTCACCATTGAGAACGGAGGCAACTACCTCAATGCTTCAAGCGCAGACCTGAGCAATGATGGTGATTACAGAAAACGAACCGGCAACCTGCTCAACTGGGACGGTGGAACACGCAACACCTGGCAGATTGTCACCCGTGCAGAGCGCGAAGCATACATTCTGGCTAATGCCACCGAAGAGGCACCCCTCAGCGTAAACTATCTTGTGGGAAGACCTTACCAGACTCGTACAGCCGTAGCCAACAATTGGACGATAACCCGTGACGGCGGCAATCAGGCTTTGGAACGGAATGGCTTGTGGAACTGGAATGTGTCAGAGTATTGGAATATGAATTCTCTTAATGTTTCGCAGACGGTAGGCAATGCTCCCAATGGAAGATACCGCGCGCGTTTCTATCTGATGTATTCTCCCACTAATGCTGCTGGTGTCGGCGAGTCATACATTGACTATCCCGTAAAAGCCCTAGGCTATGCAGGAGGTAATGAAGTGCCTGCAAAATCATACTATTCGGAAGAAAAGTCGACAGCAACATTCGTCACAAACAATTTTAACCTGACAAAGGAAATCAATGGTAAGTACTATGTCGCAAATTGGGATGAGGTAGCCCGACGTATGTATTGCGGCGGTTTCCTAACCGATTGGGTTGAGTTCAACGTCATGAATGGCACCTTTGATCTTGGCGTTAAGACCATAGACGGTCTCGATGCAGAGAGTTGGGTTGTATTCGGTGGCGTAGAACTGGAATATATGGGTCCTGTCGTGGAGAAGGAGATTTCTCTGACCAACGGCTATGCCACCTTCAGCGCCGCCGAAAGCTATAAGGTGACGACGGAGGGCGTCAGTGCCTACAAGGCTACAAGCAAGAGCGGCAACTACATTATCCTCACCGAAATCAGTGACATCCCTGCCAACACCGGCGTTGTGCTCTATGGCGAAGGAAAGAGCAACGCTGTACTGGAACCGGTTGCTTCTGCAACATCCGACGTCACCGGCAACATGCTGAAGCCCAACGTAACGGCAAGCCAACTGCCTCAGGAGAGTGACGGCTGCAAGAACTACATCCTGGGTCTCGACCCCACCGACACGAGTGTCTGCGTGTTCCGTCCTACAAGCGGAGTCGGCACGCTCAAGGCTGGCCGTGCCTATCTTGCTCTGCCCATCGAGAGCAGCGGCGTGAAGTACTACATCGGCTTCGACGATGACGACGCTACCGCAATCAGCCTCACCCACAACCCCTCTCCCGTGGGCGAGGGGAGCATCTATAATCTCGCAGGCCAGCGTCTCGAGAAGATGCAGAAAGGTATCAACATCGTAAACGGCAAAAAGATTTTGAAGTAAAAACCAAGGACCTTAGGGTCTCTAAAGACCTTTGGGACCTTAAGGTTATTAATCAGAATATGAAGATGAAAAAGACATATATATCGCCCGACATGGTGGCCGTTGTCATCAGTCAGCGTATGATGATAGCTCAGAGTTTGGGAGTGAGTGGTGAAGAATTGGACAACGACGATGCGCTCGTCAAGGAAATGGACAATGTAGGCCGCATCTCCAATCACAACATCTGGGACAACGAGTGGTAAGAAGAATGACGCGAAATGACAATGATAATAATTCCATAGAATACATTCAATAACAAATAAAGCCAAAGAGCGATGAAAAAGAACCTTCTACTCGCAGCCGCATTGCTTCTTCCCATGCTTGCCGCTGCACAGGACTTCAAGTTCAATCTTGGCCAGCGCGGTCCGGAGATTTACGAGGACTACTATGGCATTTTCTTCGAGGAACTCAGTCACTCGGGCGAAGGCGGCCTCTATGCCGAACTCATCCAGAACCGTTCGTTCGAGGACAACACCAGTTCGCCCGACCATTGGACTGCTGTGGGCAGTGCCACGCTGACTTTGACGACGGACAACATGATGAACGCCAACCAGGGCCATGCCCTTGGGCTTACGGCGACAGCCGCAGGCGACGGCATCCGCAACGACGGCTTCTGGGGCATCTGCTACGTCAGTGGCGACACCTACAAGGCTTCCTTCTGGATAAGAAGCGACAGCGAATGGGCCGGTACCGTTACGGCCAGACTGCTCGACAGCAGTTTGGGTGCCATCGGACAGGCTGACATCGCAGTGGAGGCCGGTACAGCCTGGAAGCAGTACACCGCCACCATCACCGCCACCGCTACGGCCGTCGGAGGCTACTTCGACCTGTGCCTGGGCAGCGCAGCCAACGTCCAGCTCGACATGGTGAGCCTCTTCCCGCCCACATACAACAATCGGGACAACGGCTTCCGCCGCGACATGGGACAGATGCTGGCCGACATCAAACCCACCTTCATGCGTTTCCCCGGCGGATGCTACATCGAAGGACAGTGGGACGAGGAGAAGGGCTCCGACTTCCGCTACCTGTGGAAGAACTCCGTAGGCCCCGTCGAAAGCCGCATACCCCTGTGGAACAACAGGTGGGGATACATGGTGACAAACGGTCAGGGCATCTACGAGTACCTGCTCTACTGCGAGGACATCGGAGCTGTGCCCATGTATGTCGTCAACATCGGCTTAGGCCACGGATGGGCACACGACTATCAGGACCTCGGTGAATACATTCAGGAAGCACTCGACGTCATTGAGTACTGCAACGGCGACGTCACTACGACATGGGGCGCAAAGCGTGCCGAGGCAGGTCATCCCGAACCCTTCAACCTGAAATATATCGAGATAGGCAATGAGAACTACACCTTCGACCACCATGCCGAACGCTACATCCAGTTCTACAATGCCATCAAGGAACGCTATCCCGACATCATCTGCATCGGCAACGACCCCTGCTGGGGCACGGACTACCCCAAGTGGGGACTGTCGCATCCCGTCGACCTTGTGGACGAACACTACTACCGCACACCCGCATGGTTCATGTCCTCCTACCATCACTACGACAGCTATCCGCGCACAGACCCCAAGGTCTATGTGGGCGAATGGGCTGCTTCTGAAAGTAAAGGCACGCTCGGCAACATGAACGCAGCACTGGGCGAAGCCATCTTCATGTGTGGTGCGGAAAGGAACTCCGACATGGTGAAGATGCTCAGCTTCAGTGAACCTATTGCACATATCAACGACGTGCGCTGGCCTGCCATGATCTATCACAACAGTGAAAAAGCAGTGGGCACACCCTCGTACTATGCCCAGAAGATGTACGGACAGAACATCGGCAAGCAGAACGTCGTGTGGACGGAGACAGGTAACAGCGCCTCTTCCGTCGGCGTGGCCACCTGGTCGACGTCAGCCCAATTTTATGATATCCAGATAACCGACGAGGCTGGCAACGTCATCCTTGACGGCGCATCCACAACCTCTGCAGACTGGGTGGCCGAGACCGGTACGGGCGACTGGAGCGTCGCAGACGGAACCGTCACCAACGCCACTGCTTCCGGCACACGCAGCACCTATACTCTGCGCGCTCCTCTTGGCACCGACAGCTTCACCTTCACGCTCAAGGCCAAGAAGATCAGCGGCGACGAAGGCTTCCTCATTCCCCTCGAGTTCAAGGACGTCAATAATTATGTCTGGTGGGCCATCGGTGGCTGGGGCAACAAGCAGCATGGCATCGAGCAGAACCTCGGTGGGTCGAAGTCTTACCCCGTCAGCAATATCTCCGGCAACGTGACGACCGGACAGGAATACAACATTAAGGTCGTCAGGAAGGGCTTGCACGTTCAGTGCTACCTCGACGGCTCTCTGATGTTCGAATTCGATATGAAGGAGCCTGCCAACCAGTTCCTTTATGCTTCCTCCACCATCAACGACGAGACGGGCGACCTTTTTGTCAAGCTGGTTAATCCAGGTGCTTCGAGCCAGACAGCCCACCTCTCGTTCGAGAACGGCACAGTCGTCTCCGGCACGGCACAGGTGATGAACAGCGCCAACGGCACGGACGAGAACACATTCGAGAATCCTGAAGCCATCACGCCCCACGACGAGACCGTTACCGTGGGCAGCGACGGCACCATCGACTTCACGGCGAAACCTTACTCCATTAACATCCTGCGACTGAAGGTGAAGGACGTCACGCTCGTCAGCCTCTTGCCCGACATCCAGAAGATGCTGAACGAAGCGGCTGCCATCGAGAGCGATGCCATCACTTCCGAACTGTGGAACAAGCTTCAGACTGCTGTCGCTACGGCCAGAGGCGTTACCGACAGCACCCCATACGCCGAGCAGTATGCCGCATTGGAGGCTTTGAAGTCTGCCGTAGATGCAGCAAAGACAGCCATCTCAGCTTCGCCCTATAAGGGTAAGGCACTGGGGGAAGGTTCCTATTACCTTTATAATATATCGACCGGCCTATGGCTGCAGAACAACGAGGACTACTGGAGCAAGTGGACCACCTATGCCGCCGGTGGCACTTACGGCATGGAGTTCCGCCTTGCCCCCTATGGCGACGGCTATGCCATCTACACCCCCGCCTTCAGCACTGGCAGCAAGACGACCAACATGAGCCACAGCGACCTCTACCTCGACAATGCCACCATCTCCACTTGGACCTTTGAGGTTGACACGCAGGCCGGTGTGCCGAACTGCTACAAGATAAAGAACAGCAACGGCCAGTACATAGGTCTGAACACTTTCCGCGGCAATTATAACCTCCATCCCATGTCCTACTACGTCGACAACAATGCAGCGAACAACGTGTGGCAGCTGGTGACGCGCGAGGAACGCATTGCCTACATGGAGCAGAATGCCACGAAGGACAATCCCATCGACGCTACCTTCCTCATCACCAACCCTGGCTTCTACTTCTACAACGGAGGTCGTGGCGAGGCTTACACTGCAGGCTGGACCATCAGTCGTACGGGTGGCAACTTCGAGACTCCCTATGAGCTCTGGTGCCAGCAGTCAAACTCCACATGGCAGTCCAGCAGCTTCTCCATCACTCAGGACATTGCTGACATCCCCAACGGCGAGTATGGAATGACCGTACAGGCCTTCTATCGCGACGGATGGAACACAGACGTCAACCAGATGACGAGGGCTAAGGGAACGGAAGAACTGCGCGCCTACTACTTCATCGGCAGCACCGAAGCCAAGGTCATGTCAATCTTCGACGCCGGATTCACGACGGCTCCAGCCAGCTCCGAACTCGGCGGTTACAACGGAGCTTGGAAGGGCAACGAGACGCTTGGTTATATTCCCGACAACGCCAATACGTTCAATCGCACCTTCTGGTTTTTCCCCGACAAGTATGTCAATGCTCCTATCAGCACCATCGTGACGGACAACAAGACGTCCATCGGTCTGCGTAAGCCGACGGGCGCTAGTGCAGACTGGCTTGCCTTCGACAACTTCCGCCTCATGTACTATGGTCCTGCCGAGAAGGAGGTCGCCTTGACCAACGGCTATGCCACCTTCAGTGCTGCCGACAACTTTAAGGTGACGACTGAGGGCGTCAGTGCCTACAAGGTGACAGAGAAGAAGAGCAACTACGTCATCCTTACTGCCATCGAGGATATTCCTGCAAATACGGGCGTCGTACTCTACGGCAAGGGTGCCACAAAGGCAGAGCTGGAGCGGACCTCTGAGGCTACGGCCGACGTCACGGGCAACATGATGAAGCCTCACTTGACGGCGGGCGTGTTGCCTCAGGAAAGTGAAGGCTGCAAGAACTACCTCCTTGCTCTCGACCCCGACGATGAGAGTGTCTGCGTGTTCCGTCCGTCAAGCGGCAAGGGCACTTTGGCAGCAGGCCGCGCCTATCTTCCCCTGCCCATCGAGAGCAGCGGCGTGAAGTACTTCGTAGGCTTCGAGGACGATGATGCCACCGCAATCAGCCTCACCCCCAACCCCTCTCCCGTGGGCGAAGGGAGCATCTACAAGCAAGGCTCGACGATTGTCAACATTGCCGGACAGCGCATCGAGAAGATGCAGAAGGGCATCAACATCGTAGGAAACAGGAAAGTGCTGGTGAAGTAAGCCCCAGAAACCCTTGATAATCAGGAAGCCCGCCCGTGCCGCAGAGCACAGGCGGGCTTTCTTTTTTCGCCGTCTTCGCGTCTCCTCCCGGCACTGTTTCTGCCTCGCATCGGCTGACCATTTTGCCAAAGATACTATAGGGGAGTCTTTGCACATACATGTAGATGCAATTGCATCTACATGTACATGCAATTGCATCTACATGTATGTGCAAACAACCCACTGTGCCAAATTCACCATCCCGACGTGCCTGGCGAGCCATTCCGGCACAAAAGGTCCCCTGGGAGATGCTGCTGAAATGACCGAGAAACAGTATCAGGATTTTTGCCTAAAAACGTCGAAAACACTCGTTTTGGGCTCTTTATTATGTTAAATAATCTTAAAAGTGCATCTTTTGAGTGTGTTTAAGAGCATTTTCGACAGGTATGCGATTGCCATTTCAATAAAATGTCGTATCTTTGCACCCCGAATGGCCTCAAGAGGGTCGTTTTACTACATTATAGAATATAATACATAATATATAAATAATAAATACAACAAAACAATGCCTACAATTCAACAATTGGTAAGAAAGGGCCGTACGGCGTTGGCAGACAAGAGCAAGAGCCCCGCTCTGGACAACTGTCCTCAGCGTCGTGGCGTCTGCGTCCGTGTCTACACGACCACGCCTAAGAAGCCTAATTCCGCGATGCGCAAGGTCGCACGCGTGCGTTTGACAAACTCAAAAGAAGTGAACAGCTACATTCCCGGAGAGGGTCACAACCTGCAGGAGCACAGCATCGTGCTGGTGCGCGGAGGCAGGGTGAAGGACCTGCCAGGTGTACGTTATCACATCGTTCGCGGTACGCTTGACACCGCTGGCGTGGCAAACCGCACCCAGCGTCGCTCAAAGTACGGAGCAAAGCGTCCCAAGCAAAAGTAATCATTAACCGTTTTGGCTTGTTAGTAAGGTTGAGTAAATGCCCCAGTGGAGGCGTTGAAGAACACGAAAGACAGCCCCGAACAAAAAAACAAACAAAACAATGCGTAAAGCTAAACCAAAGAAAAGAATCATCCTTCCCGATCCCGTCTTCGGTGACGTGAAGGTGTCAAAGTTCGTCAACCACTTGATGTATGACGGCAAGAAGAGCATTTCCTACGAGATTTTCTACAATGCTCTCGAGATTGTAAAGACTAAGATGGCCAGCGAGGAGAAGGACTCCCTCACCATTTGGAAGGAAGCCCTCGACAAGATTACTCCTCAGGTAGAGGTTAAGAGCCGCCGTATCGGTGGTGCCACATTCCAGGTTCCTACTGAGATTCGTCCCGACCGCAAGGAGAGCATCAGCATGAAGAACATGATTTCCTTCGCCCGCAAGCGCGGCGGTAAGACTATGGCCGACAAGCTCGCAGCCGAGATCATGGACGCATACAACGAGCAGGGCGGCGCTTTCAAGCGTAAAGAAGACATGCACCGCATGGCCGAAGCTAACCGTGCATTTGCTCACTTCCGTTTCTAATAACTGCTTAACCTTACAAACGCTTAATTCTCATTTAGATTCGATTATTAGAGATGGCAAAGCAAGATTTACATTTGACGCGTAACTTCGGTATCATGGCCCATATTGATGCCGGTAAGACAACAACCTCCGAGCGTATCCTCTTCTACACCGGTAAGACACATAAGATCGGTGAGGTGCACGAAGGTGGCGCAACTATGGACTGGATGGAACAGGAGCAGGAACGTGGTATTACCATCACTTCTGCTGCTACCACCGCATACTGGAACTATGGCGGCCAGAAGTACAAGTTCAATCTGATCGACACTCCGGGACACGTGGACTTCACGGCCGAAGTGGAGCGTTCTCTGCGTGTACTTGACGGAGCCGTTGCTACCTACTGTGCGGTAGGCGGCGTAGAGCCCCAGTCAGAGACCGTATGGCGTCAGGCTGACAAGTACAATGTGCCGCGCATCGGCTACGTCAACAAGATGGACCGTTCCGGTGCCGACTTCTTCGAGGTCGTTCGCCAGATGAAGGACGTCCTAGGTGCAAATCCTGTTGTATTGGCAGTGCCCATCGGCGCTGAGGAAAACTTCAAGGGTATCGTTGACCTGCTCAGAATGAAAGCTATCCTCTGGCACGACGAGACCCTCGGCGCTGAATATGACATTGAGGATATCCCTGCCGACATGAAGGACGAGTGCGACGAATGGCGTGCTAAGCTCGTTGAGGCTGCTGCAGAACAGGACGAGGCTCTCATGGAGAAGTACTTCGAGGACCCCGACTCTGTAACTACAGAAGAAATCATCGCAGCTATCCGTAAGGGTACTCTCGCACTGAACATCGTGCCCATGACTTGCGGTTCTTCATTCAAGAACAAGGGCGTACAGACATTGCTCGACTATGTCTGCATGTTCCTTCCTTCTCCTCTCGATACTCCCGCTATCGAAGGCGTCAACCCCGAGACAGGCGAGACAGAGACACGTCAGCCCGACGAGGACGAGAAGACGGCTGCTCTTGCGTTCAAGATTGCAACAGACCCGTATGTGGGTCGTCTCACATTCTTCCGCGTTTATAGCGGTAAGGTAGAGGCTGGTTCCTACATCTACAATGTCCGCTCAGGCAAGAAGGAGCGCGTGAGTCGTCTGTTCCAGATGCACTCCAATCACCAGAACCCCGTCGACTGCATCAGTGCAGGCGATATCGGCGCAGGTGTGGGCTTCAAGGATATTCACACCGGCGATACTCTCGCAGATGAGAGCGCTCCCATCACACTCGAGTCAATGGACTTCCCCGATCCCGTTATCGGTATCGCTGTTGAGCCCAAGACTCAGAAGGATCTCGACAAACTCAGCAATGGCCTTGCTAAACTTGCTGAAGAAGATCCGACCTTCACAGTTCGCACCGACGAGCAGAGCGGCCAGACCGTCATCAGCGGTATGGGTGAGCTTCACCTCGACATCATCATCGACCGTCTGAAGCGTGAGTTCAAGGTAGAGTGCAACCAGGGTAAGCCTCAGGTTAACTACAAGGAAGCCATTACAACAACCGTCAACCATCGCGAGGTTTACAAGAAGCAGTCGGGTGGTCGCGGTAAGTTCGCCGACATCATCGTCAACGTGGGTCCTGTAGATGAGGACTTCAAGGAAGGCGGCCTGCAGTTCATCAACAGCGTGACTGGCGGTAACATTCCCAAGGAGTTCATTCCCAGCGTTCAGAAGGGCTTCGAGGCTGCCATGAAGAATGGCGTGCTCGGTGGCTTCCCCATGGACAGCCTGAAGGTAGAACTCGTGGATGGTAGCTTCCATCCCGTTGACTCTGACCAGCTCTCGTTCGAGCTCGCTGCTCAGATGGCTTACAAGGCTTGCTGCGCAAAGGCTAAGCCCGTACTCATGGAGCCCATTATGAAACTGGAAGTCGTTACTCCAGAAGAGAATATGGGTGACGTAATCGGCGACCTCAACAAGCGTCGTGGTCAGGTAGAGGGAATGGATTCCACTCGCACCGGTGCCCGCCTTGTGAAGGCAATGGTTCCTCTGGCAGAGATGTTCGGCTACGTTACAGCTCTGCGCACCATCACCTCGGGTCGTGCAACCAGTTCAATGACTTACGACCACCATGCTCCCGTGAGCGCTGGTATCGCTAAGAGTGTTCTCGAAGAAATGGGAGGTCGCGTAGATCTGGTATAATAACAGGATGCCGTTGAGCAAATGACTCTTCAGCGGCATTAAATAGTAAAATAGTAAAAAGTTAAATTGTAAATTACAAAGATGAGTCCAAAGATTAGAATCAAACTGAAGTCTTACGACCACAATCTGGTCGACAAGTCTGCTGAAAGAATTGTCAAGACTGTAAAAGAGACTGGTGCTGTAGTAAGCGGTCCGATTCCCCTGCCCACACGCAAGAGAATCTTCACCGTAAACCGCTCTACATTCGTTAACAAGAAGAGCCGCGAGCAGTTCGAGCTGAATAGCTACAAGCGCCTCGTTGACATCCACAGCTCCAGCGAAAAGACTATCGACGCCCTCATGAAGCTTGAACTTCCCAGCGGTGTTGAAGTAGAGATTAAGGTGTAATACACATTATTTATTAATTAATAACAACAGAAATGCCAGGATTATTAGGAAAGAAAATCGGAATGACTTCCGTTTTCAGTGCCGAGGGTAAGAATGTACCATGCACTGTTATCGAATTAGGTCCTTGTGTTGTTACTCAGATTAAGAGCGTTGAGAAGGATGGCTATAGCGCTGTCCAGCTCGGCTTTGAAGAGGCTAAGGAGAAGAACACCACTGCTCCTCTCATGGGTCACTTCAATAAAGCAGGAGTAACACCCAAGAGACACTTGGCCGAGTTCACAGGTTTCGAACAGGAACTGAATTTGGGTGACACCATCACCGTTGAGCTGTTTGCTGACAGCGCATTCGTTGATGTAATCGCTACCTCTAAGGGTCGTGGTTTCCAGGGCGTAGTTAAGCGTCATGGTTTCGGCGGCGTAGGTCAAACTACTCACGGTCAGGACGACCGTCTGCGTAAGCCAGGTTCAATTGGCGCCTGCTCATATCCCGCGAAGGTCTTCAAGGGAATGCGTATGGGTGGCCAAATGGGTGGCGACCGTGTGACAACACACAACCTGTAAGTGTTAAAGGTAATTCCCGAACACAACCTCCTTCTCATCAAGGGTAGTGTTCCCGGATACAAAGGTTCAATCGTAAGCGTTATCAAGTAATGGAATTAAGTGTATTAAATATCAAAGGTCAGGAGACAGGTCGTAAGGTCGCTCTCAATGATGCCATTTACGCTATTGAGCCTAACGACCACGCAATCTATCTTGATGTCAAGCTTATCATGGCCAATCAGCGCCAGGGTACAGCCAAGTCAAAAGAAAGAAGTGAAGTAAGTGGTTCAACCCGCAAGCTCGGTCGCCAGAAAGGTGGCGGTGGTGCACGTCGCGGTGATATCAACTCTCCCGTACTCGTAGGCGGTGGCCGTGTGTTCGGTCCCAAACCCCGCGATTATAGTTTCAAACTCAACAAGAAGGTTCGTCAGCTTGCTCGTAAGTCTGCCCTTGCATACAAAGTCCAGGAGAATGCCCTGGTCGTTGTGGAGGACTTCACTTTCGACGCTCCCAAGACGAAATCAATGGTTGAAATCTTAAATAATCTTAAAGTTTCAGACAAGAAGGCTCTTATTGTAACGCCAGGTGCGGATAAAGTCGTATATTTGTCAGCTCGAAACATCGAACGCGTTCAGGTTATGCCTGCAACTGCACTCAACACCTATAAGGTTTTGAACGCAGATGTTATGGTTGTAGCTGAAAGCGCTCTCGCTGTCATCGATGGAAACTTAACCAAATAAGTAGTCGAAACAGATATGGGATATATTATTAAACCTCTGGTCACTGAGAAGATGACCGGTATCAGCGAGAAGCAGAACAAGTTCGGCTTTATCGTTCGTCCCGAAGCTAACAAGATTGAGATTAAGAAGGAAGTGGAGGCTCAGTACAACGTCACCGTTACTGACGTGAATACTTGCATCTATGGCGGCAAGAGCAAGAACCGCTACACGCGTTCCGGTCTCATCAAGGGACGTACTAACGCTTTCAAGAAGGCAATCGTAACGCTCAAGGAAGGCGATGTAATTGATTTTTATAGCAACATTTAATAGAAGATGGCAGTACGTAAATTTAAGCCCACAACACCGGGCCAAAGACACAAGATTATAGGTACCTTCGAGGAAATTACTGCATCGGTACCTGAGAAATCTCTCGTTTGCGGTAAGCGCTCTACTGGTGGTCGTAACCATACTGGTAAGATGACCGTGCGCTATATCGGTGGAGGTCACAAGAAGAAGTTCCGCTTCATTGACTTCCGACGTGAGAAGGATGGTGTTCCCGCCGTTGTAAAGACAATCGAGTACGATCCTAACCGCTCAGCACGTATCGCACTCCTGTTCTACGCCGACGGAGAAAAGCGTTATATTATTGCTCCCAACGGACTGAAGGTGGGTGCCACTGTGATGAGTGGTGCCGAAGCAGCTCCCGAAATCGGTAATGCTCTGCCCCTGCAGAACATTCCTGTCGGTACTGTAATCCACAACATTGAGCTTCGCCCCGGTCAGGGCGCTCTGCTCGTTCGTTCCGCTGGCAACTTTGCTCAGTTGACTTCTCGTGAGGGTCGTTACTGTGTTATCAAGCTTCCTTCTGGAGAGACTCGTCAGATTCTCTCTGCCTGCAAGGCAACCGTAGGTAGTGTAGGTAACTCAGACCACGCTCTGGAGAGCTCCGGCAAGGCAGGCCGTTCCCGCTGGTTGGGACGTCGCCCCCACAACCGTGGCGTTGTCATGAACCCCCACGACCATCCCATGGGTGGTGGTGAAGGTCGCCAGTCAGGTGGTCATCCTCGTTCACGTAAAGGCTTGTATGCTAAGGGACTCAAGACTCGTGCTCCCAAGAAGCAGTCCAACAAGTATATTATCGAGAGATGTAATAAGTAAACAAAAAGTTAGCTAGAATAAAACTATGAGTCGTTCATTAAAGAAAGGTCCGTATATTGAAGTCAGCCTCGAGAAGAAGATCGTCGCTATGAATGAAAGCGGTAAGAAGAACGTGGTCAAGACTTGGTCTCGCGCTTCTATGATCTCTCCTGATTTCGTAGGTCATACGGTTGCCGTTCACAACGGAAATAAGTTTATTCCTGTTTACGTTACAGAGAATATGGTTGGACATAAGTTGGGAGAGTTTGCTCCTACACGCAAGTTCGGTGGCCATGCTGGTAACAAGAAGAAGTAAGCAGGTGATTAATCGTTAATTATTATAGTAATAATATAATGGGAAAAAGAAAGAAATTAGCTGCTGAAGCAAGAAAAGAAGCTCGCAAAGCGCAAAGTTTCGCAAAGCTGAGGAATGTGCCTTCTTCTCCCCGCAAGATGAGATACGTGGTTGATTTGGTTCGCGGTATGGAGGTAAACAGAGCGTTGGGCACTCTGAAGTTCTGCGTTAAGGCAGCAAGTGAAGACGTTGAAAAGGTGCTTCGCTCGGCCATTGCCAATTGGGAACAGAAGAATGAGCGCAAAGCCGAAGAAGGTGAGCTCTATATTAGTAAGATCTTCGTGGACGAGGGTGCTACCCTCAAGCGTATGAGACCCGCTCCTCAGGGTCGTGGTTACAGAATCCGTAAGCGTTCTAACCATATCACGTTGTTCGTTGACACCAAGAATAAAGATTAAGGAAAAGTATGGGACAGAAAGTTAATCCAATAAGCAACCGCCTCGGTATTGTCCGTGGTTGGGATTCAAATTGGTACGGAGGTAAGGAGTTCGGAGAGTCTATCCTCGAGGATAGCAAGATCCGTAAGTACCTCGGCGCTCGCCTCGGTGACGCAAGCATTTCACGCATTGTCATCGAACGTACACTCAAGATGGTGACTATCACTGTTTGCACTGCTCGTCCTGGTCTTATCATTGGTAAGGGCGGAGAGAAGGTTGATACTCTCAAGGAGGAGCTGAAGAAGCTCACTCAGAAGGATGTTCAGATTAACATCTTCGAGGTGAAGAGACCCGAGCTCGATGCAGTTATCGTTGCGAACAACATTGCTCGCCAGGTAGAAGGTAAGATCGCTTATCGTCGTGCTATCAAGATGGCTATCCAGAACACCATGCGTGCTGGTGCAGAAGGTATCAAGGTGCTGATATCCGGTCGTCTCAACGGTGCAGAAATTGCACGTTCTGAAATGTTCAAGGAAGGTCGTACTCCTCTGCATACGCTGCGTGCTGACATTGACTACTGCAAGTCAGAGGCTTTGACTAAGGTTGGTCTGCTCGGCATCAAGGTGTGGATTTGCCGTGGTGAGGTTTATGGCAAGAAGGACCTTGCTCCCAACTTCACTCAGCAGAAGGACAACGGTCGCGGTTTCGGCGGTGGTGACAGAAAGAACTTCCGTCGTAAGAAGAACAACAATCGCTAAAATTAGATTATCATGTTACAACCAAAAAGAACCAAATATCGCAGACCGCAAAAAGGTCGTTGCAAGGGCAATGCCATGCGTGGCAACCAGTTGGCTTTCGGCTCCTTTGGCATCAAGTCTCTTGAGACTCATTGGATTACCGCTCGCCAGATTGAAGCTGCCCGTGTTGCTATGACACGTTACATGCAGCGTGAGGGACAGAGCTGGATTCGCATCTTCCCCGACAAGCCAATTACAAAGAAGCCCGCTGATGTGCGTATGGGTAAAGGTAAGGGTGATCCCGTAGGATACGTGTTCCCCATTACTCCCGGTCGCATCATTTTCGAGATTGAAGGCGTTTCTTACGAAATCGCCAAGGAAGCGCTTCGTCTGGCATCTCAAAAGTTGCCTGTTACAACGAAGTTCATTGTTAGACGTGATTACGACAAAAACGCATAATTATGAAGATTGCAGAAATTAAGGAGATGACTACTGCCGATTTGGCAGAGCGCATACAGACGGAGCAGGCTAACTACAAGCAGATGCTCCTGAACCATGCAGTATCACCCCTGGCAAACAGTGCACAGATTAAGGCTGCGCGTCGTGACATTGCACGCCTCAAGACCGTGCTTCGCCAAAGAGAGTTGAACAAATAATAAATGGTCTTAAACATGGAAGCAAGAAATTTAAGAAAGACGAGAACAGGTGTTGTCGTGAGCGACAAGATGGATAAGACCATTGTTGTGGCTGCGAAGTTTAAGGAGAAGCACCCCATCTATGGCAAGTTCGTTTCGAAGACGAAGAAGTATCATGCTCATGATGAGAAGAACGATTGCCATAAGGGTGACACCGTCCTGATTATGGAAACCCGTCCCTTGAGCAAGACCAAGAGATGGAGAGTAGTAGAAATCGTAGAAAGAGCTAAGTAATTATGATACAAGCAGAATCTAGATTAGTAGTTGCAGACAATAGCGGTGCTAAGGAAGCTATGTGCATCCGTGTGCTTGGTGGCACTCGTCGTCGCTATGCATCTGTGGGTGATGTGATTGTTGTGTCTGTGAAGAGCGCAATCCCCACCAGTGAAGTTAAGAAGGGTGCAGTATCAAAGGCCTTGATTGTACGTACTAAGAAGGAGGTTCGTCGTGCTGACGGCTCCTACATTCGTTTTGATGATAACGCTTGCGTTCTCCTGAACAATGCAGGCGAGCTGCGTGGTAGTCGTATATTCGGTCCTGTTGCTCGTGAGTTGCGTGCCGCCAACATGAAGGTGGTTTCGCTGGCACCCGAAGTTCTTTAATCAAATAATGATTTCAGTAATGAGTAAGTTACACATCAAGAAAGGCGATACAGTTTACGTCAACTCAGGCAACTGCAAGGGTCAGACTGGTAAAGTGTTACAGGTGCTCGTGAAGGAGCAGCGCGCCATCGTGGAGGGAGTCAATATGGTCAGCAAGAGCCAGAAGCCCAGTGCTAAGTTCCCTCAGGGAGGTATCGTGAAGCAGGAAGCTCCCATTCAAGTTTCAAAGCTTAACCCTGTTGTGGACGGCAAGGCTGTTCGCTCCAACGGTAAAGCTATGAATGTAACTGTTAAATAATAGGAGATGTTAATAATGGCAAATACTGCAAGCCTTAAGAAAGAATATGCCGAGCGTATTGCTCCTGCGCTGAAGAAGCAGTTCAACTACTCTTCAGCTATGCAGATTCCCGTTTTGAAGAAGATTGTCATCAATCAGGGTCTGGGAATGGCAACAGCTGACAAGAAGATTATCGACGTAGCTATCAACGAGCTGACTGCCATCACCGGCCAGAAGGCCGTGGCAACCGTCTCAAAGAAGGACGTCGCTAACTTCAAACTGCGTAAGAAGATGCCTATCGGCGTCATGGTAACACTGCGTCGTGAGAGAATGTACGAGTTCCTCGAGAAGCTCGTGCGCGTTGCTCTTCCCCGTATTCGTGACTTCAAGGGTATCGAGAGCAAGCTGGACGGCCGTGGCAACTACACGCTCGGCATCCAGGAGCAGATTATCTTCCCCGAAATCAACATCGATACCATCGATCGCATCCTCGGTATGAACATCACGTTCGTTACCACTGCCAAGACCGATGAAGAGGGTTATGCTCTGCTCAAGGAGTTCGGCCTTCCCTTTAAGAACGCTAAAAACGACTAAACAATATGGCAAAAGAATCAATGAAGGCCCGCGAGGTCAAGAGAGCAAAACTCGTGGCTAAGTATGCTGAGAAGCGTGCAGCGTTGAAGAAGATTGTGAACAGCGGCGACCCCGTCGAGGCATACGAAGCAGCCCAGAAGCTGCAGGCTATTCCCCGCAACGCCAACCCCATCCGTCTCCACAACCGCTGCAAGCTCACCGGTCGTCCAAAGGGTTACATCCGCCTGTTCGGTCTTTCACGTATTCAGTTCCGTGAAATGGCTTCAAGCGGTCTCATCCCCGGCGTGAAGAAAGCGAGCTGGTAAAGTCCAGCCGTGCTTCCGGCAGGTTCAGGTGTAAATCCGCAACACGATAAGTGCGAAGGAAAAAGTTCACTAGAGAACTTTGCCAGATCCACACGAGGATTTGATGAAATCCACAGCAGGATTTTGGCAAATCCACACGAGGATTTTGACAAGTACACTGGAGAAGTTCCGAAACACCGAAGGAATCAAGGATGCACGCGACTGAGAAGAAATACATTATTTTAATATTGTCGGGAGAGTCCCGATCAATTAAATTTTAAATTATATGACAGATCCAATTGCAGACTATTTGACGAGATTGCGCAACGCAATTCAGGCCAAACACCGCGTAGTGGAAGTGCCTGCGTCAAATCTTAAGAAGGAGATCACAAAGATCCTCTTCGAGAAGGGCTACATCCTGAACTACAAGTTCGTGGAAGACGGCCCTCAAGGTACAATCAAGATTGCTCTGAAGTATGACGCCGTCAACAAGGTGAATGCTATCAAGAAGCTAATCAGAATATCCAAGCCCGGTATGCGTAAGTACACCGGTTACAAGGATATGCCGAGAGTTATCAACGGACTGGGTATCGCTATCCTGTCCACATCCAAGGGTGTAATGACGAACAAAGAGGCTGCCGACCTCAAGATCGGTGGCGAAGTTCTTTGCTACGTATATTAATTGAAGGAGGAATACATTATGTCAAGAATAGGTAAATTGCCCATAAGCATTCCTGCCGGAGTGACTATCAATGTCAGCGATGACAACAAGGTTACCGTGAAAGGCCCCAAGGGTGAAATGTCACAAGCCGTCGACCCCTCAATCAAGGTCAACCTTTCTGACGGCGAGGTAACTTTCGAAATAGTAGAAGAGAACGACACCGTCGAGACGAAGCAGAAGCAGGCTTTCCACGGCCTCTACCGCTCCCTCATCAACAACATGGTTGTCGGCGTGTCAGAAGGATACAAGAAAGAGATGGAACTCGTCGGTGTCGGCTATCGCGTCTCCAACCAGGGCAACCTCCTGGAGTTCGCACTCGGCTACACACACCCCATCCTCCTTCAGCTCCCCTCCGAAATCAAGGTGGAGACAAAGTCCGAGAGAAACCAGAACCCCCTGATCATCCTCGAGTCTTGCGACAAGCAACTCCTCGGTCAGGTATGTGCTAAGATTCGCTCTTTCCGTAAGCCCGAGCCTTACAAGGGCAAAGGTATTCTGTTCGTAGGCGAGCAGATCCGCAGAAAGTCCGGTAAGTCGGCTGGTGCCAAGTAACCTCTAAAACTGTAAGATTATGACAACAAAATTAGAAAGACGAATCAAGATTAAGTACAGAGTCCGTAACAAGATCTCCGGTACAGCAGAGCGTCCCCGTATGTCTGTCTTCAGAAGCAACAAGCAGATATATGTGCAGATAATTAATGATATGACAGGAACCACGCTGGTCAGCGCATCCTCTCTTGGCATGGAAGCATGCCCCAAGAAGGAACAGGCTGCCAAGGTCGGCGAAATGGCTGCTAAGAAAGCCCTCGAGGCTGGTATCACCGCAGTCGTGTTCGACCGTAATGGCTATCTCTATCATGGCAGAGTGAAGGAAGTTGCTGACGCAGCACGTAACGGTGGACTTAAATTCTAATGAATTATGGCAAATAAAGTTAAGATAAACAGCGAAATGGAGCTGAAGGACAGGCTCGTGGCAATCAACCGCGTAACCAAGGTTACCAAGGGTGGTCGTACGTTCACCTTCGCCGCTATTGTAGTTGTTGGTAACGAGAATGGTATCATTGGTTGGGGCCTCGGCAAGGCTGGTGAAGTCACTGCTGCCA
This sequence comes from Bacteroidaceae bacterium, assembly GCA_017469525.1. GTDB lineage: Bacteria > Bacteroidota > Bacteroidia > Bacteroidales > Bacteroidaceae > Physcousia. The sequence goes on from JAFUGG010000028.1 coordinate 42,540, forward strand.
TCGCCAAAGGTGTAGAGTCAGCCAAGAAGAACCTGGTACAGGTCCCCGTCTATAATGGCACAGTGCCTCACGAGGCAGCTGCAAAGTTCGGCGGTGCAGACGTCCTCATCATGCCGGCCTCTACCGGTACAGGAGTCGTAGCCGGCGGTGCCATGCGCGCCGTACTCGACAGCGTAGGCATCAAGGACTGCCTGGCCAAGTCCAAGGGCTCTTCCAACCCCCACAATCTGGTCAAGGCAACCATCGCCGCACTCTCTCAGATGCGCGACCCCAAGACCGTTGCCGCCAATCGTGGTATCAGTGTAGAAAAAGTATTTAGAGGATAAGGAGGTAAAGTTATGGCAACTATCAAAGTACAGCAAGTAAGAAGCCGCATTCACGCTCCTCGCACTCAGAAGGCCACTTTGGACACACTGGGTCTGAGAAAGATGAATCAGATTGTCGAGATTGAAGACAACGCCTCTAACCGTGGCTTGATTAATGCAGTTCATCATCTCGTAAAGGTGATTGACTGATATATTTATGAACAAATAAAGTCGATTATATTATGAAATTGAATAATTTGAAACCTGCTGCCGGATCAACTCACAGTCGTAGAAGACTTGGCCGTGGTCCCGGTTCAGGCTTGGGAGGCACTTCTACCCGCGGCCATAAAGGAGCCAAGGCACGTTCCGGCTACAAGAGAAAGATCGGTTTCGAAGGCGGTCAGATGCCTCTGCAGCGTCGTTTGCCTAAGTTCGGCTTCAAGAATATCAACCGTGTGGAATACCAAGTGGTAAATCTCTCCTCTATCCAGAAGCTCGCAGAAAGCAAGAGCCTCGAGAAGATTACCATCGAAGATATGGTTGTAGCAGGACTGGTTTCTCCAAAGGGTCTCGTCAAGGTACTTGGCAATGGCACTCTGACCGCAAAGGTCGAGGTCGTCGCAAACGCCTTCTCAAAGACTGCAGAGGAAGCTATTCAGAACGTAGGTGGTATTGCAACTAAACTTTAATTCTGATGAAGAAGTTCATTGAAACATTAAAGAACATCTGGCATATTGAGGACCTGCGAACCAGAATCCTCATCACGTTGGCTTTTGCCGCGATGTACAGATTCGGCTCTGTGATTGTCCTTCCTGGTATTAATCCGGAAGCATTGACAGCGCTGAGAGAGCAAACCAGCACCGGACTTATGTCTCTGCTGAACATGTTCTCCGGCGGTGCATTCTCCAACGCATCTATCTTCGCGTTAGGTATTATGCCCTACATCTCGGCATCCATCGTCATCCAGCTTTTCGCCTTTGTCGTGCCCTATTTCCAAAAGATGCAGCGCGAAGGCGAAAGCGGACGCCGCAAAATGAATCAATATACGCGCTATCTGACCATATTGATTCTGCTCGTTCAGGCTCCGTCGTACCTGATTAACCTCAGAGTTCAGGCCCCTGGTGCCCTCAACCCAGCCATTGATTGGACAATGTTTATCTTTGCAAGCACCATAATCCTTGCAGCAGGCAGCATGTTCATCCTGTGGATAGGTGAGCGCATTACAGACAAAGGCATAGGCAATGGTGTCTCCCTCATCATTATGTTGGGTATCATTGCTCGCCTCCCGACCGCTCTCAAGCAGGAACTGGTATCTCGCCTGAACAACATTGCAGGCGGTGGTCTGATAATGTTCATCGTCGAGCTCGTACTTCTCTTTGTCGTTATCCTCGCAGCTATCATGCTCGTCCAGGGTGTACGCAAAGTGCCAGTACAATATGCCAAGAGAATGGTCGCAGGCCAACAGGTTGGTGGCGTCCGTCAGTACATCCCCTTGAAGGTGTTTGCTGCCAACGTGATGCCTATCATCTTCGCACAGGCCATCATGTTCATCCCCATCACTCTGCTCGGTCTCGTAGCCAATGACGGTCAGGCAGCATCGCCTGTACTCATGGCACTCTCCGATCACACAAGTTGGGCATACAATCTTCTCTTTGCATTCCTCATTATTGCCTTTACATATTTCTATACAGCCATCACCCTGAACCCTGATCAGATGGCAGAGGATATGAAACGCAATAATGGTTTCATTCCAGGCGTACGTCCAGGAAAAGAAACCGCGGACTTCATCGACAGGATTATGGACCGCATCACATTGCCTGGCTCGCTCTTCCTGGCTGCCATTGCATGTATGCCTGCCTTCGCAGGCTTACTGAATGTCCAGGCTGAGTTTGCTCAGTTCTTCGGCGGTACCTCTCTGCTCATTCTCGTGGGTGTAGTTCTCGACACGCTCCAGCAAATCGAGAGTCATCTGCTCATGAGACACTATGATGGTTTGTTGAGTTCAGGTCGTATCCGCGGCCGCTCTGGTATATCTTCACGTTATTAAGAAATAGTCACCAGCGGATGATATTTCTTAAGACAGAAGACGAGATAGAATTGATGCGAGCTGCCAATCAGCTTGTTGCCAAAACCCTGGCCGAAGTGGGGAAACATATCAGGCCAGGCGTCACGACAAAGGAGTTGGACAAGGTAGCAGAAGAGTATATACGCGACAATGGCGCGGTGCCAACCTTCAAGGACTTCCCCAACCCCTGCGGAGGTTCACCGTTCCCAGCGTCGATTTGCACCTCAGTCAATGACGTGGTAGTGCATGGCGTCCCCAATGACACGCCGTTAGTGGACGGAGATCTCGTGTCAGTGGACTGCGGAACACTTCTGAATGGTTTCAATGGAGATTCATGCTACACCTTTTGTGTCGGCGAAGTCACCGAAGAAGTTGCTCAGTTGCTCGATGTTACAAAGAAAGCCCTCTACGAGGGCATTGCGAGTGCCCAGCAAGGCAAGCGCATAGGTGATATCAGTTATGCGGTACAGACACTATGCGAGTCACATGGCTATGGAGTCGTTCGCGAGTTCGTAGGTCATGGAATAGGTCACAAAATGCACGAAGACCCTCAGGTTCCCAATTATGGGCGTAAGGGTAATGGTCCGATGATAAAGAGTGGCCTTTGCATTGCGATTGAGCCTATGATAACGATGGGCAGCCCGAAGATTTACATGTGTGAGGACAACTGGACCATCAAGACTCGCGACGGGAAGCCCTCTGCACACTTCGAACACACGATAGCAGTGCATAAAGGAAAGGTTGAAATTCTGTCATCCTTCGAAGATATAGAAAAGGCAAATTAAATATAGTATGGCAAAACAAGCTGTTATAGAACAAGACGGTGTGATTGTGGAATCGCTATCGAATGCGATGTTCCGTGTTGAACTCGAGATTGGACAGAAGATTATCTGCAACATCTCTGGTAAGATGAGGATGCATTACATCAAGATACTTCCTGGCGACAAGGTCAAAGTGGAGATGAGTCCGTATGACCTGACGAAAGGGCGTATCGTATTCAGATATAAATAAAAACAACAATATGAAAACAAGAGCTTCTTTGAAAAAACGTACCCCAGAGTGCAAGATCGTTCGCCGCAAGGGTCGTTTGTATGTAATTAACAAGAAAAACCCTAAGTACAAGATGCGTCAGGGTTAGTCATTATTGCAAATTAGAAAAGTATAGTATATGGCAATTAGAATTGTTGGTGTAGATTTACCTCAGAACAAACGAGGTGAAATCGCTTTGACCTATATATTCGGTATAGGTCGCAGTAGCTCCGCCAAGATCCTTGAGAAGGCTGGCGTAGACAAGGACAAGAAGGTTACTGACTGGACCGACGACGAGGCAGGTAAGATTCGTGAAATCATCGGTGCCGAGTACAAGGTTGAAGGTGACCTCCGTTCAGAGATTACTATGAACATTAAGCGCCTGATGGATATCGGCTGCTATCGTGGAGTTCGTCATCGTAACGGTCTTCCCGTTCGTGGTCAGAGCACTAAGAATAATGCTCGCACACGTAAGGGTAAGAAGAAGACTGTTGCTAACAAGAAAAAGGCTACTAAATAATAAATGATATGGCAAAGAAAACAGTTGCTACAAAGAAGAGAGTAGTGAAGGTTGACGCTATGGGTCAGCTCCACGTACACAGCTCGTTCAACAATATCATTGTCTCTTTGGCCAACAGCGAAGGTCAGGTCATTTCTTGGTCTTCTGCAGGAAAGATGGGTTTCCGTGGCTCTAAGAAGAACACTCCTTATGCTGCCCAGATGGCTGCTCAGGACTGTGCAAAGACAGCATACGACCTGGGTCTGCGCAAGGTGAAGGCATATGTGAAGGGTCCTGGCAATGGTCGTGAGTCTGCTATCCGCACTGTTCATGGTGCAGGCATCGAGGTGGTTGAGATTGTTGATGTCACTCCACTTCCTCACAATGGCTGTCGTCCTCCAAAGAGAAGAAGAGTTTAATTGATATTTTAGGTCAAACATAAATAGTTTAGATAAAATGGCAAGATATACAGGACCTAAGTCAAGGATTGACCGTCGCTTCGGCGAGGCTATCCTGGGAAATCCAAAAGTACAGGCTAAGCGTAACTTCCCTCCTGGTCAGCATGGCAACAATCGTCGTCGCAAGACTTCCGAGTATGGCATAATGCTTGCAGAGAAGCAGAAGGCAAAGTACACCTATGGTGTTCTGGAGAAGCAGTTCCGCAACATGTTCGAGAAGGCAGCTCGCACCAGTGGCATCACCGGTGAGATCCTCCTTCAGAACCTTGAGAGCCGTCTTGACAACATCGTTTACCGTCTGGGCATTGCTCCTACTCGTCGTGCTGCTCGTCAGCTTGTTAACCACAAGCACATTGTAGTTGACGGTCAGGTGGTAGGTATCCCTTCTTATAGCGTTAAGCCCGGTCAGGTAGTAGGTGTTCGCGAGCGCAGCAAGAGCCTCGAGGTTGTACAGAATGCATTGGCAGGCTTCAACCACTCCAAATATCCTTGGATTGAATGGGATGAGAGTCAGAAGGCAGGCAAGTATCTTCACAAGCCCGACCGTGCAGACATCCCCGAGACCATTAAGGAACAATTGATCGTTGAGTTGTACTCTAAATAAAATATAAGAATGGCGATATTAGCATTTCAAAAACCCGATAAGGTTATAATGTTGGAGGCGGATGACAAGTACGGTAAGTTCGAATTCCGCCCCTTGGAAGGTGGTTTTGGTACTACCATTGGTAATGCTTTACGCCGCATCCTTCTCTCCTCCCTTGATGGCTTTGCTATCAACACAGTATCTATCTCTGGCGTAGAGCACGAGTTCGCTACTGTGCCAGGAGTCAAGGAAGATGTCACCAACATTATATTGAACTTGAAGCAGGTAAGATTCAAGCAGGTTGTAGAGGACTTCGAGACAGAGAAAGTTGCTGTCACAGTCGAGAACGTTACTGAGTTCAAGGCTGGTGACTTCAACAAGTATCTCGTTGGTTTCGAAGTGTTGAACCCTGAATTGGTGATTTGCCATCTGGACCCGAAGGCGTCCTTGCGCATGGAAATCAATATCAATAAGGGTAGGGGCTATGTCCCTGCAGACGAGAACCGTCCCTTCTGCACCGATGTGAATGTTATCCCTATCGATTCAATTTACACCCCAATCAGGAATGTCAAGTACGCAGTAGAGAACTTCCGCGTAGAGCAGAAGACCGACTACGAGAAGCTTGTGCTTGAGATTACCACTGATGGTTCCATTCACCCGAAGGATGCGCTCAAGGAAGCTGCCCGCATCCTCATTCACCACTTCATGCTCTTCTCTGACGAGAAGATTACGCTCGAGAACAGCGAGATGGACGTGAACGAGGAATTCGACGAGGAGGTTCTCCACATGCGTCAACTCCTGAAGACGAAGCTGGTTGACATGGACTTGTCAGTACGTGCACTGAATTGCCTCAAGGCTGCCGATGTGGACACGCTTGGCGATTTGGTACAGTACAACAAGACCGACCTGCTTAAGTTCAGGAACTTCGGCAAGAAATCGCTCACGGAGCTTGATGATTTGCTCGAGAGTCTGAATCTGTCGTTTGGAACTGATATTTCTAAGTATAAATTAGATAAAGAATAATAGAAAGTCATGAGACATAATAAGAAATTCAACCATCTGGGTCGTACTGCATCCCACAGAGCAGCTATGTTGAGCAACATGGCCGTGTCTCTGATCATGCACAAAAGAATCACTACGACCCTCGCCAAGGCAAAAGCCTTGAAGAAGTATGTAGAGCCCCTCATCACAAAGTCGAAAGAGGACACTACTAACTCACGTCGTGTCGTGTTCAGCTACTTGCAGGACAAGCACGCCATCACGGAACTGTTCACGGTAATCTCTCAGAAGGTTGCCGACCGTCCCGGTGGCTACACTCGCATCATCAAGACTGGCTTCCGTGCCAGCGATGCTGCTCCCATGTGCTTCATCGAGCTCGTTGACTTCGATGAGAATATGGCTAAGACTGCCAAGAAGGCAAAGCGCACACGTCGTTCTTCAAAGAAGGCAACCGCTCCTGCAGCCGAAGAGGCTGCTCCCGTAGCAGAAGCCGAGGCACCTGCAACAGAGGCTGCTGAGACTGCAGCTCCTGCTGAAGAAGCTCAAGAATAATTCTAAATTGCAATAATGAAGCCGCTTCGTCCGTGAAGGATGGAGCGGCTTTTTTGTTTGTAGATGTTAGAGGGTAGGTGGATAAATTGCGTTGTTGATTGCTTGTTTGTATCTCTTTCCGTCTCTTTTAATTGGCAGTTTTGTAAAGATTTTTCTCTTTGAGGTCGTTTCTAAGAGCGAAAAATGGCCGTCGGGTAGTCTGGATACCCCCAAATCGCTTAAAATCGATTTGTTTGCAATGCTTTATTATTCAATACGTTGGAATTCTGGATTTTGTCAGGCTGTTCCGAAAGTGGACAGTTTCGAAGTGTTATAGTACAAAAATCGGGCTGTTTTGTAGGGGCAACAAATAGTAGGTCATGAACTCAAGAACTATACTTCTTTTGTCATTCCTCTATAGTTCTTTGAGAAACATGACGTAGTTGATGGGCTGATTTGGCATGTTGCGTGGTATTATTGGTGCAAATTTTTGTAAAGTTTTTTCCTGAATTTTGTGATGATGCGGCTGTGTGTTGCTTTTAAACTGAACTGAAATGAAATGTGGGTTGATGTGAAGAAAAAACGGACGATGTCTTGGGTAATTCGCCTTTTTTCCTTAAATTTGCACCATATTTTCGGAAATTCCTAAACTAAATAACGTTACAATGAAATTCAGACTCCTTTTCTTCGGCTTTGTGCTTGCTGTTGCGGCTCAGGCTGAAAACTTCACTCAGTATGTTGATCCTCGCATCGGTACGGGCGACCATGGGCATGTGTTCATGGGTGCCAATGTGCCTTTCGGCATGGTGAATGCCGGTCCCACTCAGCTTGAGACGGGCTGGGACTGGTGCTCCGGCTACCATGAGAGCGGCAAGAAGATTATCGGTTTCGGCCAGATGCACTTGAGCGGCACTGGTTGCGGCGACCTGGGCGACATCGGGCTGATGCCTGCCTATGGTGAGCTGGAGATGAGCCGCGAGGGGCTCGCCAGCGAGTACAGTCACGACTCGGAGGTTGCTGTGCCGGGTTACTACAGGGTTCGCCTGGACCGCTTCAGCATCATGTGCGAGATGACGGCTACGGAGCGCACGGCTCTCTACCGTTTCACCTATCCGAAGGGCAGCAACAATGCTCGCATCATCATCGATTTGGAGAATACCATAGGCGACCAGGCTCTCGACACGCGTGTCATGCCTGTCGATGACTATACGCTGATGGGCTATCGCAGAAGCCACGGCTGGGCCAACGATCAGATTGTGTATTTCTGCATGAAGTTCAATAAGCCCATCCACAACTGGCTGAGCGAGGGACCGAATGCCAAGTACGGCGAGGCGACGTTCATGGTTGACCCGAACGACCAAGTGATGGTGAAGGTGGCTCTCTCGCCTACGAGCGAGGCCAATGCTTTGCTCAACCTGAACACTGAACAGCCTGGCAACTTTGACTTCGATGCCATTGCCAATGCAGCCATGGCAGCCTGGGACAAGCAGCTCTCGCGCATCAAGGCTACGTTCCGTACGGAGCGTGAGCGCACCATCTTCTATACGGCCATGTATCACTACATGGTGGCTCCTCAGCTCTGGAACGATGTCACGGGCGACTACATGGGCTGTGACCTCAAGGTGCATCGTGGAGCTGACTACAATACGCTCACCACCTGGAGCCTCTGGGACACCTACCGTGCCGCTCATCCTCTGGCTACCATCATCATGCCCGACCGCATGCGCGACTACGCCAAGACGATGCTTGCCATGTACCGTGAGTGGGGCGAGCTGCCTGTATGGCACCTGGTCAGCAACGACACCTATTGCATGGTGGGCGAGCCTGCCGTGCCCGTGCTGGCCGACATCATCCTGAAGGGTGAGGCCGGCGACATTGACTTGGGCGAGGCTTACGAGGCCGTCTGCGCCAGCATGCTCCCCACGGAGTTTGCCAAGGTGCGCCGAGTGCCCCTGCGTGGCAAGGACTATCTGGCCGAGCTCGGCTATCTGCCCTACGACGGACGCGAGGGCGAGGTCGTGGGCAAGAGCATGGAGTACTTCATTGCATCGTGGGCAGCCGCTCAACTTGCAGGCAAGCTCGGCCACAAGGAGGACAGTGTACGCTTCCATGACATCAGCATGAACTACAAGAAGCTCTACGACCGCCGCGTCAACGTAATGCGTGCTCTTGACTCGAAAGGAGAGTTCCGTCCGCTGCCCCAGAACTTCAATCCCAACCAGCAGACAGGCGACTATACCGAAGGCAATCCCTGGCAATACACCTTCCTCGTGCCTCACGACGTGAAGGGCTTGGCAGAGCTCATGGGCGGCGACAAGGCTCTCGAGAAGCGCCTCGACGACCTTCTTGCAGCCAGCAGCGACCTTGGTGAGAACCATGCTCCCGACATCTCCGGCCTCATCGGGCAGTATGCCCATGGCAACGAACCCAGTCATCACATATTATATATGTATAACTATGTAGGCCAGCCCCGTAAAGCTCAGAAGTGGATACGCCAGGTCATGGACGAACTCTATACCGACCAGCCCGCCGGACTTTGCGGCAATGAGGACGTCGGACAGATGTCTGCCTGGTACATCCTCTCGGCCCTCGGCTTCTATCAGGTGGAACCTTGTGGCGGCGTTTACCAGCTTGGCTCACCCATCGTGGAAGAGGCCGTCATCCCAGTTCGCGATGGAAAGACCTTCACCATCCGTACTCATGGAGGCAGCGACCAGGCCATCTACGTCAAGAAGTACGTGCTGAACGGCAAGCAGCTCAAGGGCACAACCATCACCCACGAGCAGATCATGGCCGGCGGCACACTGGATGTCTATATGACAAAGTAGCAACATAACGACATAACGACATAACGCATTAACGTAACAACGATGAAAAGAATAGTCTTTGCCCTGCTGATGTGCGCACCAATGGCAGCCTTCAGCGCCCTGAAGTTAGCAATCCCCGAGCCTGCCAAGAAGCAGACGGTGGCAGTACAAAGCACGATAAAGGACCTGCGCCCCGAGCCCGAGAAGCGTCTCTTCCGCAGTGAAGCCGTCGAGAAACAAATCCTCGACCTCAAGCAGAAACTGACGGCCATCGACCCCAAACTGTATTGGATGTTCGTCAACTGCTTCCCAAACACCCTCGACACGACTGTCTGGTACTCGAACGAGAGCGGCGGCGACGACACCTTCGTCATAACTGGCGACATCGAGGCCATGTGGCTTCGTGACAGCGCAGCACAGGTCTGGCCCTATCTCCGCTATGTGAATCAGGACGAGCCCCTGCGTCATCTCATCCGCGGAGTCATCCGTCGACAGTTTGCCTGCATACTGATTGACCCGTATGCCAATGCCTTCAACATCAAGCCAAAGGATGGCGAGTGGCAGACCGACGAGACAAAGATGAACAAGATGCTGCACGAGCGCAAGTACGAGATAGACTCCCTTTGCTATCCCTTGCGCCTTGCTTATGCATATTGGCAGAAGACAGGAGACAGCACGATATTCGACGAGACATGGCTCAAAGTAGTTCGTGCCACACTTGACGTGTTCCGCGACCAGCAGAACTGGAATGGTTATAAGACGAACTATCACTTCCGTCGTGAGACAAAGGCACTCCACGACACCCGCAGCAATGCAGGCTATGGCCATCCGGGCAAGCCTTGCGGACTCATCGCAAGCGCCTTCCGTCCCAGCGACGACAGCACAATCTTCCCATACCTCGTGCCTTCGAACTTCTTCGCAGTAAGCGTGCTTCGCAAGGCTGCCACTATCCTTCGCCAGGTGAACAAGGAGAATGTGATGGCCGGAGAGTGCGAGCAGATGGCAAGCCAAGTGGATGCTGCCCTGAAGCAGTACGCCGTAGTGGAGCATCCGAAGTATGGCCCCATCTATGCCTTCGAGGTTGATGGCTACGGAAGTGCGCTCCTCATGGACGACAGCAACGCTCCAAGCCTGCTCTGCCTGCCTTATCTGACCGACGTCGCAATAGACGACCCCATCTATCAGAACACGAGGAAGTTCGTCTGGAGCGAGGATAATCCATACTTCTTCAAAGGCAAGGCCGGCGAAGGCATCGGTGGTCCTCACTGCGGGCTCGACAAGCCTTGGCCCATGTCGCTTGTAATGAAAGGCTTCACCACCAATGATCGTGCCGAGAAGGAATGGTGCGTACAGCAAATCCTGAAGACCGACGGCGGCAAAGGCTTCATGCATGAATCCTTCAACAAGGACGATGCCACCGATTTCACACGCAGTTGGTTCGCATGGGCCAACACTATCTTCGGCGAACTTATTGTAGATATGTATGCAGAATAAGAATAGAAAGACTATACAGGGAGCCCTCATCGTGGGGCTCTTTGCTTTTGTGGGCGGCCTCTTCTCGGCTTGTACGAGCGGCGATGAGGCAGAGGTGCAGGACGCGCTCGACTTCCTTTATGCGGGGATGCCGCTGCCCGACAGCGTCGATTACCCGCGTGAGTTCTGGGAAGCCAACGCACGTATGGCGGTCAAGGCACGCCATGAGATGCCTTGGGGCGAGAAGGTGCCTGGCCGAGAGTGGCGGCATTTCGTACTGCCCCTTCGCGTCAACAACGAGGACCTCGACTCGTTTCGTATCGCTTACTACGACGAATTGAAGGCTCGTGTGGAAGGCAAGACGATGTATCAGGCCGTGCTGGAGGTGAACCATTGGTGCCATGAACACGTCAGCTACCAACCCAGCGACAGCCGCACCTCCTCGCCGATGAACACGCTTCGCTCAGCCATCGGACGTTGCGGAGAGGAGAGCACCTTCACGGTCACTGCCCTTCGCACCATCGGCATCCCTGCCCGTCAGGTCTATACGCCGCGTTGGGCCCACACAGACGACAACCATGCTTGGGTCGAGGCCTGGGTTGACGGCACCTGGTATTTCCTTGGCGCTTGCGAACCTGAACCGTTGCTGAACCTCGGATGGTTCAACGAATCGGCCAGCAGAGGCATGCTCATGCACACGAAAGTCTTTGGGGACTACACAGGGCCCGAGGAAGTAGTGAACAAAACGGCGTGCTACACCGAGATAAACGTCACGAAGAACTACTGCGATGTATCAACCATCATCGTCACCGTACTGAGCCAGGACAGCCTTCCCGTCAGTGGCGCATCGGTCGATTACCGCCTTTACAACTACGCAGAACTCTATCCAATCGTCTCGAAGCAGAGTGATGCGAAGGGCCAGTCGTCGTTGACCTGCGGCAAGGGCGACCTGATTGTCTGGGCAAGCAAGGGCGGCATGTTCGGCTTCCAGAAGGTGAGCGTCGGCAAGGAAGCCCTGGTGACTGTGGTCATGGACAAGGACAGCACGTACACCGCATCGCTCGACCTCGACCTCATACCGCCTTTGGGCAGGGACAACAAGCCCGATGTCAGTGCCGATGCCGCACGCGCCAATCGCCGACGCCTCGCGGAGGAAGACAGCATCCGCATCGCCTATATGAATCAGGCCTTCTGTCAGGATGCCAAACCAGACAGCCCTGAAGCACTGGCCCGCGCTAACTGGCGGACCATCGTGGCGTTCAGGAAGCAGACGGACAAGCAGTTGGCCGACGAAATCCTCGCCACGCTTTCCAGGAAGGACTACCGCGACGTCACGCTCGACGTGCTGATGGACGTGTCCCAAAACCTCTCCCCTTTGGGGGAGATGGAAGGGAGCCGTAAGTATGTCCTCAGCCCGCGTGTGGCCAACGAACGCTTGACGCCATGCCGCAAGACACTTTCCGAGTACTTCCGAGGCATGACGGCAGAGCAACTTCAGCAGTGGGTGAGGGACAGCATAACGGTGGACGACACCCGCAATCCGCAGCATCTCTGCATGTCGCCGCTCGGCGTGTTGCGCCACAGAACGTGCGACGCCCACAGCCGCGACATATTCCTCGTCTCGGCAGCCCGTGCCATCGGCATTCCCGCACGCATAGATGAGGTTACAGGCAAAGTGGAGACCCTCTCTAACTCTCCCTTAAAGGGAGAGGACTCAAAACAGGAAGTCTCCCCTTTAAGGGGAGATTTAGAGGGGTCTTTGCGTCTCAACTACACCGACCAGGCAGTCAAGGAGAACCCTTCCTACTACTCGCATTTCGCCTTGTCGCGCATCGAGAAGGGTCGGCCTCAGTTGCTCGAGTTCCCGGAGAATGCGACATGGAGGGAGACATTTGCTGTCGGCGTGGACGTCGAGGCAGGCCAATACATGCTGCTCAGCGGCACGCGTCTGGCGAATGGCGGCGTCCTGGCAAAACTCAACATCTTTCATGTTGCTGCAGAACAGCAACACACGGAACAGCTCCGGCTGCGTGCCGACGAGGACAAACTGCGCGTCATTGCCAACTTCGACTGCGAGCAGTACTTCACGAACGCCAGGGGCGTGCACAAGAAGATACTCGAGACGACCGGCCGAGGCTTCTACATGATAGCCCTCATCCGCAGCGGTCACGAGCCGAGCACGCATCTGCTGCACGACATGGAAGCAGCCAACATACACATCTCGCAGTGGAGCGGCTGCTACCTCATGCTCTTCGAGAGCCAGGAAGACTATGCCAAGTTCGACCGCCGCGAGTTCGACGACCTGCCTTCCAACGTCCTCTTCGGCGTCGCAGACCCGGAGACATTCGAGGCGATGCACATCGAGGAACTCACCCACGGCAACAAGGAACTGCCCATCGTCATGCTCTGCGACACCTTCAACCGCGTCGTATGGTTCCGACAGGGCTACAACATCGGCCTGGCCGACCAGTTGATGGACGCCCTCCGAAAGGTTATCTTGAAGGAATAGACACACGTCGTTGCCCCTCTCACTATGGCAGACTTGCTTTCGCGGCAGGTCTGCCTTCTTTTTTCTGCATGCTGAAGAGTTCGTTCCATGCGCATGGGTCAATCGACCCGTGGGCATGGAACGATGGATCCATGCGCATGGGTCGAACGTCTAAACGTTCTGAGTCTGGCGTCGAGGAATGTCCGGAAGGCTGTCCCGACGTGGTCTATCGACGGAGGAGATGCTCTTTTCTGGCTACGATGGCTGCATAGACGAGGATGAGCAACGAGCTGATGCAGAGGTAGATGTACATGGGCCAGTCCGTCGGAACGAGCGTCATCACCCAATAAAATGCGGCGGCGATGACGACATAAAACGCTATCGAACCGATAGGATAGGGGATGGGGTTGATGCGTTGCCCTACGAAATAGCTCAGGAGCATGGCTGTGCCGTATCCTGCCACACCTCCCCAGGCGCAAGCCATGTAGCTGTAGTGCGGGATGCCCCAGATGTTGACGGCCAGAAGAGCGAGGCATCCGGCCAGGGAGAACAGGGCGCCGTAGATGGTCTTGTCAATCAATTTGTACCAGAAGGACAGGTTGAAATAGACGCCCATCATGATTTCCGCTGCCATCACGATGGGAATGACGCGCAGGCCTTCCCAATAATCGGAGCCAATCATATAGCGAAGTACGGGCAGCCAGCCCATCACGCAGAGGAACGCAAGCAGGGTGAAGATGACGAAATACTTCATTCCCAGGGCGTAATACTCGTTTTTGTCGGCATCTTTAGCCTTGGCAAAGACGATGGGCTCGTAGGCATAACGGAAGGCTTGGGTTATCATCGCCATAATCATGGCTATCTTCACGCAGCTGCCATACACGCCAAGCTCGACGTTGGCCTGTGCCTCGTCGGGGTAAACCTTTGGGAAGAGAATCTTGTCCGCCACTTGATTGAGGATGCCCATCACGCCCAGCACGAGGATGGGCCACGAGTAGGAAAGCATCTTTCGAAGCAGTTTGCCGTCGAACTTCCAATGGATTCTGACCAGATCCGGCACGAAGAAGAGGGTGATGAAGCCTGTGCAAAGCAGGTTGATAAAGAAGACATAGAACACACTCGTCTTGCCGAGCAGGACGAAATAGACGAGGTTGAGGCCGATGTTGAGGAAGATGAAGCCCATCTTCAGCGACATGAATCGTATGGGGCGGTGCTGGAAACGAAGGAAACTGAAAGGCAGCGCCTGCAAGGCATCCAGCGCAACCACCGTCGCCATCATCGTCAGGTACTCCGGATGTTCAGCGTAGCCGAGGTAATCCGAAATGGGACCTATGAAGCCGAAGAGCAGCAGGAGGAACACCGCAGTGAGGCTCCCCACCATCGCAAAACCGGTGGAGAAGACCGTGTCGGGCTGTTCTTTCTCGTCGTTGGCATAGCGGAAGAGCGTCGTCTCCATGCCGAACGTCAGGATGACGAATATCAGGGCGGTGTAGGCATACATGTTCGTGCTCACGCCATAATCGCCGGAAGCCTTGGGCATGTAGTGCGTATAGAGCGGCACGAGCAGGTAGTTGAGGAAGCGGCCCACGATGCTCGAGAGGCCGTATATCGCTGTGTCTTTGAAGAGGGCTTTGAGGTTTGCCATAGCTGAAGTTTCGTTTTGTCAGACGCAAAGTTACACATTTTAATTCATAATTCATAATTCATAAGTCATAAGTATGGGAGTTTGCAACTTTTTTCGTAACTTTGCACGCAATAAATGCTATATAAATGATGAAATATGAATTAAGAAAGCTCATCTCTCTCGTGTTCGTCCTGTTCGCCACGCTCGCCTATGGTGCCGACGAAGCCAAGATGGACAAGTTCATCGGCTCGCTCATGCAGAAGATGACGCTTAGAGAAAAGATTGGACAACTCAACCTTCAGCCCGCAGGCGAAGTGACGACTGGCGGCGCAATGGACACTCAAGTGGGCGGCCTTGTGATGAACGGCGACCTGGGTGCCGTGCTCAATCTTGCAGGAAAGGACAGGGTGCGTGCCTTGCAGGAAGTGGCCGTGAAGAAGAGCCGCCTGGGTATTCCCCTCTTGGTCGGTCTCGATGTCATCCACGGCTACAGGACCATCCTCCCCATCCCGCTGGCTCAAGCCTGCTCGTGGGACATCCCTGCCATCGAGGAAGGTGCCCGCATCGCCGCAGAAGAATGTTCTACCGACGGCATATCGTGGACATACAGTCCCATGGTTGACATAGCTCTCGACGCCAGATGGGGTCGTATCATGGAAGGCGCAGGCGAGGACCCGTACTTGGGAAGCCTTGTGGCTGCGGCCTTGGTGCGTGGCTATCAGGGCGACTTCAAGGAGAGGCAGAACATCATGGCTTGCCTGAAGCACTACGCCCTCTATGGCGCTGCCGAAGCAGGACGTGACTACAACACCGTAGATATGAGTCATCTGCGTATGTTCAACCAGTATTTCCCGCCCTACAAGGCAGCGGTCGAGGCCGGCGTTGGCAGTGTGATGACCAGCTTCAACATCGTCGACGGACTCCACGCAACCGCCAATCCATGGCTCCTCGACGAGGTGCTCCGGCAGAAATGGGGCTTCAAGGGCTTCGTCGTGACAGACTATGCCAGCATCAACGAAATGGAATCGTGGGGCTTCGGCAAGCAAAAAGAGAACGGCGTGAAAGCCCTCAAGGCCGGCACCGACATGGACATGTGCTCGCAGGCCTTCTTAAATCATTGTGAAGCGGCTGTGCGAGAAGGCCTTCTCACCGAGCAGGATATCGACGCGGCCTGTCGTCGTGTGCTCGAAGCAAAGTATCGCCTCGGCCTCTTCAAAGACCCGTACAAGCATTGCCACATGAGCGATCAGGAGCAGGCAAAGCACATCTTCACCCCAGAGAACAGGCAGAAGGCACGCGACTTTGCTGCCGAGACGTTCGTCCTCCTCAAGAACGAAGGCGGCATCCTCCCATTGAAGAAGCAAGGCAAGATAGCCCTCATCGGTCCCAATGCCAATACAACCGACGGTTTGCTCGGTTCGTGGTGTGTCGTAAGACCTGCAAAGGATGCCTATCCCTCCCTGCTACAAGCCATGAAGGAAAGCGTTGCAGGCAAGGCAGAGGTGCTCTATGCGCAAGGTTGCAACCTGAGTGATGACGAGCGGCAGGACGCCGCTGGCTTTGCCAACGCACCCTATCGGACCGCGCCCCGCGTGGATGCCAAGCAGGCTTTGCAGGAAGCGTTGAAGGTGGCAGCAGAGGCCGATGTCATTGTCTATGCAGGTGGCGAGGGCGCAGAGTGGAGCGGAGAGAGCCACAGCCGCGCCATCATCGAGCTGCCCGACTGCCAGCGCGAGCTCCTCAAGGCTTTGAAAGGACTCGGCAAACCACTCGTCATGCTCAACTTCTCCGGTCGTCCCACGGCGATGGGATGGGAGAAGGAGAACCTTCCGGCCATCATGAACGTCTGGTTCGGCGGTACTGAGATGGGCCCAGCCCTCTGCGATGTGCTCTTCGGCGACAAGGTTCCGAGCGGACATCTCACGGTCAGCATCCCGCAGATGACAGGGCAGGAGCCGCTCTACTACAACCATCTCAACACAGGTCGCCCTGTCGGAGATGGCGACAAACGCTTCCGTCAGTACCAAAGCAACTACTTCGAGGTGAGCAACGGCCCAGCCTTCCCCTTCGGATTCGGCTTGTCTTATACGACATTCAAGTATGGCGAGATGACGGTCAAACAAGAGGGTAGGAACGTGACAGCCACTGTTTCCATCACCAACGAAGGCGACTATGACGCCACCGAAGTGGTGCAATGCTACATCCGCGACGTGGCTTGCCGCTATGCCCGCCCTGTCAAGGAACTGAAAGGTTTTGAGCGCATCGAACTCAAGAAAGGCGAGACAAAGACCGTAAGCATTAGTCTGACGGAGCAGGAGCTCAGTTCTTACGGTCCGGAAGGCAACCTCTTCTTCGAACCCGGCGAGTTTGATATCATGCTCGGAAGCAACAGTCGGGACGTACAGACTAAGCGCATCACACTTAAATAGCTCTGCCTCCCTTATTAAGGGAGAGGGAGAAATGTAAATCGTAAACAATAAAACAGCAAGTAAGTGAACACAATTAGATTTATGTAAAACCACGAATTGCTCGAATTACACGAATTGGTTACGCCTTTGATAGCCAGATAAAATTCGTGTAATTCGAGTAATTCGTGGTGAAAAAGAATAGTTTATTTAATACTGATAAGTTACTTAAATGATGAGATATGTAAGTTGGAATGTCAACGGCCTGCGTGCCGTGGTGGGCAAGAACTTCAAGGAAACCTTCGAAAGCCTCGATGCTGACTTCGTCTGCCTGCAAGAAACAAAGATGCAGGCAGGACAGCTCGACCTGAGTTTCCCCGGATATGAGTCCTATTGGAACTATGCCGAAAAGAAAGGATACTCAGGCACCGCCGTCTTCACAAGGCAGACGCCGCTTGCCGTGACCTATGGCATGGGCATCGAAGAGCACGACCATGAGGGTCGCATCATCACGCTCGAGATGGCCGACCACTACCTCGTCTGCGTCTATACGCCCAACAGCCAGGACGGACTTCGCCGCCTGGATTACCGCATGGGGTGGGAAGATGCCTTCCGCGACTACTTGCTTGCGCTCGACAAGAATAAGCCGGTCGTCGTCTGTGGCGACATGAATGTGGCGCACAAGGAGATTGACCTGAAGAATCCCGCCACTAATCATCGCAACGCAGGCTTTACTGACGAGGAGCGCGAGAAGATGTCCGTGTTGCTCCAGAGTGGTTTTACTGACACCTTCCGCTTGCTCAATCCCGATGCCACGGAACGCTACAGCTGGTGGAGCTACCGCTTCCATGCCAGGGAGAAGAACGTCGGGTGGCGCATCGACTACTTCCTCGTGTCGAACCGCTTGGCGTCGCGTGTGAAGACGGCCGACATCTATAGCGACATCATGGGCAGCGACCATTGCCCGGTCGTGCTGGAACTTGAATAAGAAGAACGATGAAGAAGATTTGGGAAATGACGGAAGGAGCGCTTGTCTGCTGCGGCATAGTAGTGGCAGGCCTGTTGCTTCAGTTGTTTGTCGGGCCAGTTCGTTGGGACGCGATGGCTTGGCCGACGAACATCGTAGTGTTGGCTGTGATGCTGCTTGGCATTCTGGTGATGCACCTTTGTCGAGGCAAGGTACGCGTCTTCCGCTGGATGTCGACGTTGCACGCCGGCATTCCGGCCATGCTGACGTGTGCCATGCTGACCATCCTAATGGGCGTGACGAGACAAGTTCCCCAAGGACATGTGCCGATGGAGCCTATCGGCATCACAGACATGCTGAGTTTTTGGCCGTTTGTCCTTGCGTATGTGTGGCTCATGGTGCTTGTGGGTATGGTCTGCATGACGAGGCTGCGTCTGCCTTTGTGGCACAATGTCCCGTTCCTCCTAAGCCATTTGGGCATCTTCATTGCCCTTGTCTGCGGCACGCTTGGCAATGCCGATATGCAGACTTTACACATGGTTGTGCAGGAAGGCAAGACAGAGTGGCGGGCTGTTGATGCACGTCACAGGGTTCACGAATTGCCGGTTGCCATCGAACTGCATGACTTCTTTATCGAGCAAGCGCCACTCCGATATATGTCCGACGTGACTGTCTATACGAAGAAAGGCCTCGTCGTGCGTGACACGATACAGGTGAACAAACCCCTCTCCGTGCGTGGATGGAAGATATATCAGTACAGTTATGATGAGACGAAGGGTGCTGAGAGCGACATCAGCATCTTTGAAATGGTGCGCGACCCTTGGCTTCCGTATGTCTATCTGGGCATCTTCATGATGCTGGCCGGTGCTGTGTGTCTGTTCCGGAACTCCCCGAAATCCTCTCATAAAGTCAACGAATCAAAAATAACAAGAGATGATGACATGGAATGACCTTTGGCTTTTTGCCCTTCCGGCATTGGTTTGCTGGGCAGTGGCAGCAGTGCTTTCACTTCGTGGCGGCTGGCGGCGTACGGTCTGCCTGCTGACGTCTTGCGGTCTGCTTATCTTCGGTTCGTACATTGCCTTGATGTGGATTTCGCTGGGCCACCCGCCTTTGCGTACCATGGGAGAGACCAGGCTCTGGTATTCCTTCTTCCTGCCTCTGGTGGGGCTGATTACTTATGTGCGTTGGCACTACCGCTGGGTGCTCTCGTTCAGCACGTTGCTCAGTCTGGTCTTCATCTGTGTGAACCTCTTCAAACCCGAGATTCACAGCAAGGAACTTATGCCGGCTTTGCAGAGCCCGTGGTTTGCGCCGCACGTCATCGTCTATATGTTTGCCTACGCCACTACGGGCGCCGCCACGCTGATGGCGCTTTGGCAACTCCTCAGAGGGCACGACCAGTTGCCTGCCATCGATAATCTGACGCGTGTGGGCCTGTCGTTCCTTACTATCGGGATGCTTTTCGGTGCCCTGTGGGCAAAGGAAGCATGGGGCACCTACTGGAGCTGGGATCCGAAGGAGACATGGGCTGCTGCCACATGGCTTTGCTACCTCATCTACCTGCACCTCCGTCGCAGCCGTCCGCAGGCAGTACGCCCTGCCTTGCTGTGGTTGCTGCTTTGCTTCGTCTGCCTGCAGATGTGCTGGTGGGGCATCAACTATCTGCCGTCGGCACAAGGTGCAAGCGTACACACATATTCATGAGTTATAGTCTAATCATAAATATATAGTAAACAAAGAAAATGGTAAAGCACATTATACTGTGGCGGCTGAGGGAGGACCTCACAGCCGAGGAGAAAGAAACCGTGAAGCAGGACATCAAGGCTGGGTTGGAGGGCTTGGCCGGACGCATACCAGGCCTGCTCAGCATCAAGGTCAACGTCGACGGACGCCTTGCCTCGTCCAATGCTGACGTTATGCTCGACAGCACATTCACCGATGAGGCTGCGCTGAAAGCCTATGCCGTGCACCCCGAACATGTCGCCGTGGCAGATGGCAAGGTACGTCCATACACTTGCCTGCGCACGTGTATGGACTATGAGATTATATAATGTAGTTATATCGAAATAACGTTATGACGTCATAACGAAGCATAAAGAAATTAACCATGAAAGGAATTGTATTGGCAGGCGGCTCAGGTACCCGCCTCTATCCTATCACCAAAGGCATCAGCAAGCAGCTCATGCCTATCTATGACAAACCGATGATTTACTATCCCATCAGTGTGCTCATGCAGGCAGGCATCAGGGAAATCCTCATCATCTCCACGCCCTTCGACCTGCCTGGCTTCAAGCGTCTGCTGGGCGACGGCAGCGACTATGGCGTACGTTTCACCTATGCCGAGCAGCCTTCGCCAGACGGACTGGCACAGGCCTTCACCATCGGCGCTGACTTTATTGGCAACGACTGTGCATGTCTTGTGCTGGGCGACAACATCTTCCAGGGCAACGGCTTCAGTGCTATGCTACGCGAGGCCGTCCGTACGGCAGAGGAAGAAAAGAAGGCCACCGTCTTCGGCTACTGGGTGAACGACCCCGAGCGCTACGGCGTGGCTGAGTTCGACAAACAGGGCAACTGCCTCAGCATCGAGGAGAAACCTGCCAATCCCAAGAGCAACTATGCCGTCGTGGGACTCTACTTCTATCCCAATAAAGTGGTCGAGGTGGCCAAGAACATTAAGCCCAGTGCCCGCGGAGAGTACGAGATAACCACCGTCAACCAGCAGTTCCTGGCCGACGGAGAGCTCAAGGTGCAGACGCTTGGCCGCGGTTTCGCATGGCTCGACACAGGTACCTTCGACTCCCTCTCCGAAGCCTCCACCTACATCGAAGTGCTCGAGAAGCGGCAGGGACTCAAGGTCGGCTGCTTGGAGGGCATTGCCTATCACAAGGGTTGGATTGACGAGGAGCGGATGCGGCAGCTTGCCCAGCCCATGCTAAAGAACCAGTACGGTCAATACCTGCTGAAGGTCATAGAAGACGTGAAGCGCTTCGGCAGGGACGAAAAGGAATTGTAAGAAAGTAGACATGCTAAGCCCATTGTGGACTTAACATGTCTTTTTTTCCTGCGAACACCTTAATCCGCTCACCCTTTAGGTTGCATCGGCCAAGGTATTATATTGCATCGGCCAAAGTATTATATTGCATTGGCCAAAGTATTATAATACCTTGGCCAAAGTATTATATTGCATGTGCCGACAAAGGCTAATGCATCCCGCTCATGATACATGAAGGGGCGGGGCAGAGGTCATTCTTTTGTCTTGATGCTGGCGGAAACGACAGCTGTTCCTGACTTGGTGTAGGTGCCGTTTATGTAGATGCCGTAGGAGTATTTTCCTGTGTTAGAGATACGTATGGTGCCGGCAGTGGCGGTCAGGTTGCCTTTCACTCTGATGCCGCAGCAGCGTGTCTCGTCCTCTGTGATGGGGTCCTCGTAGATGGTTCCCGCAGCTCTTATCTGGATGAGGGTAGTTCCGTCGTCCTCATTAATCAGCAGGTTGCCAGACGTCTGAATGCCACGGCTGCCGTTGCCGCTGGCTGTGATGTTGAATGTACCGCCGCTGATTGTCATGTCGCCCGGTGCTTTGATGCCCTTCGAGAGTTCGTTGGCGACGTCTATCGTGATGTTTCCGCCTTTGATGAACGTCAGTCCGTTGTTCTCCTTGTCGGGATTAGGAGTGACGTCATCGTCCAGTGTCAGTATCTCCACCTGTATGCCTTCGCCGCCCATGCCGCTCAGGTTCAGCGTGCCTCCGTTCATCTGGAAGTACTGGCCTATGTGCATAGCGTCGCTCACAGCACCCAGGACCGTGATGCTGCCCGTGCTTTTCTTCAGTTCCAGATACTCCTTCGTGGCAATGGCATGCTTGGTGTTGCCCGTGACGGTCAGCGAGCCGCTGCCGCTCACTTCGAGGTGTCCCTTGCAGTAGAAGGCAGCCTTCTGAGTGCCGCCAGCAGCATCGACGAGGACGTTCTCCGTGCCGTCCATGAGTATCAAGTCGATTCGCTTGCCGCACTGGATATCGATGGCAGCGCCGCGGTCGCTCGTCAGGTTCAGCCCATTTAGGTAGAACTTGCACTTGAGCGGCCCGTCGTAAGTCAGCGAGCCCTGTGTGCTTTCACCTTGCACAACGAACTCCAGTTCGCTCTTCGTGTTGGTGCTGAGTATGTTGACATGTGCTCCGTCCACCTCATAGGTGACGTCCTTGGCATGGCCAAGGTCAACGCTTGCAGTCTCGCCGCTGAATGTGACGGTGACGGTATGCACCACCGTGATGCTGTCCACCTCTGCATAGTTGTACGTGGAGTCGCCTATGGAGAATACGGTGCCATCCTCGGAGAACAAAATCTCCGACGTGGTGAAGCGCTTGCTGTCTCCTTCTTTCCAGACGCGAACCTGCTCCTGAGCAAGGAGCAGCGATGCGGGGACAAGGAGCAGAAGCAATGAAAGAAGTCTCTTCATCTTGTCTTTCTGCTATGTATCGGTGAAATCACTTCCTGACCTTGATGGTCTTGTCGCCCATGCTAACGATGTAAACGCCGGCAGGAAGGTTGTTAAGGTTGACGTTGGCCCCTTCTTTGACCTTGGCAAGATTGACGAGGGCGCCGTTAGCACTATAGATGCGGAGGAAGCCGTCGCCCTTGATGGTGAGCTTTCCGTCCTGGTACGTCAGGTTCTCTTCCTGCTCGGGCAAAGCCTCGATGGCATCTGTCGAATCGGAGAAATAAATCTTCTCGACAGCGGACAGCGGGCAGAGGAACGTGCCGCCGGTGGTTGTTACCTTGAGATAGTTATCCTCGAAAGTTATCCTCTGAATAGTGGGCAAGGAGATGCTTTCGTCTTTACCGTTGCAAGTAATGGTGAGGCACTCCTCGGCCATCATGCTTGAGCTAACCATGAGCAGCAGTGCTGCCAAAATGTTCTTAGTGTTCATAATATAATAAATAATGTATAGTCAGAAACTGTATTTGTATCCAAGACAGATGGCATGCCTCCTCTCGTCTTGGCGCACGACTTCGTTGTCCTCGATGTCGTACATGTAGAAGGTTATCAGATAGGAGAGCGAAATCTCATGATGCTTGCGGAACTTGTAGCCGGAACCGATGCCTGTTCGTATCTTCTGCAGGAGCATGTGGTCGCCCACGCCCACGCTGTTGTGGAACTCTGCCGACACAAAGGGCGAGAAGGGGACGCGCTTCTTGTCATACTCAAGCTTGAGGCGGGAACGCAACACCTGGTCGGTAAGTGCGGGCTTGACGGTTGTCTCCGTCTCGTCGGACACATCTTCCCTGTAGCTAATGATTTCGTTCCAGTCATCATCGAATTCTACTTGCTTGACATGTTCCACTCGATGCTTCTGCTTCTCTACGGTCCTTTCCCTGCTGTGCGTCAGTTGGTAGCGTTCGCGAAGGGATATCTTCAGCCAGTTCCACAGCTTGATGCTGCCTGTTGCCTCTGCGTTGAAACGATGACGAGGGTACCAATACTCCTTGGTGAAGTTATAGCCTTCCGTCCAGTTGTCAGAACCAACTTCACCCTCACTCTTGTCCTTGTACTTGTCCGGCCTGCAAGTATAGAGGAAGTTATAGCCGATGCCAAGCTTGAGACCCTTGAAGGGCTTGTAGCTTGTGCTGAGGCCGGCAGAGAAGCGCGACTTGTTCTGTGCACGATACTCCAGATCCAGCCCGACATCCCACTTCTTCGTGATGGCTTTCTCAATGCCAATCTCAGACCAGATGCCGACCTCGTCGTTGTCTTGTGCCATCATGGGAATGGCAAGCAGCAACGGCAGGACAAGTATGTAGCGGCGCAGTTTCATGTTATCGGGGTAACTTTGAGATTTCTGCAATACTGTTGCCGCGGTCGGCTGGCTCGTCATAGAAGATGCGGATGAGGCAGGCATCCTTCAGAAAGTCGATGGTGCCTACTTCCAGACGCTGTATCTTCAGGCCGGTACGCTTCTCGAGGTCTGCCTTCAGTTCCTCACGCCTTTCGGGAGTGACGAGGGCGATATTGTCATACTTGATGTACTTGCTGCAGTTGTTCCGCACCAGTTTGCTGCTCTCGAAGAGCCATGCCATGCCGATGAAGGCAAGGTTGACGAAGACGAGCGTCACCAGTCCGAAGCCGTCCCAGTAGTCGGCCTTCGGGTGATACTCGGCACGTCCCAGGGCATTCACGACGCTCAGTGCGATGAGCATGAAGAGGTATGTCATCTCTCGGATGGGCACAGCTTCCGTGCGGAAGCGCATGATGCCGAAGATGGCAAAGAGGCCCATGGCGGCTCCGATGTTCATGCCGTCGCCTTCCATCAGGCTTACCAGCAGGAAGATGCTCATGGCCATGAGGATGAAGATGAACATGTAGTCGCGTCGCTGGCTGCGGGGATAGTAGAAGCAGCGTGCGATGATGCTTACTGCCACCAGATTGAAGATGAATCGGATGACGAGTGAAATGAAGTGCTGGGGGTCGAGGAGTGTGAGTCCGATAAGGTTGCCCAGCTGGTAGTTAATGTCGTTTAAGAAGTCCATTATGTATTGTTTGTCTTGTTTTGCTATTGTGGTTTAATTGACTTGCAGCTTTTGTCCTGCCAGTTTGCTCAGCCTGACGAGTCGGCTTTTGAAGTTGTTTTGCTTGAGTCCTTTGTTCGTCATGACGGAGCCGATGCAGTACTTGCTGAATCCGCTTGGCTTGATGCGCAGCTGGCGGAGTATGTCGAGGACTGGGCTGAAGACGTTGCCGTCGCGCTTGAGTTCTATGATGACGAGCGGTCCGACGTCGGCCTGCTTGCCTGTCTCCATATTGTGGAAGTGGACATCATAGTCGATGGTCAGTCGTTCTGTCTTGCCATAGTTGACGAGCGTGATGCGGTGGAATTGGTTGCGTACGGTTGGG
>JAFUGG010000029.1 GCA_017469525.1 Bacteroidaceae bacterium
TACTATGTCAACTGCTACACGTTCTTCGAGCAGCCGGAGAAAGACTGGCTCAGAATACTTGAAGCGGCATATCCGCCACCTGACGAACCGAGCCTTTTCGACTAAGGGGGGCTTACCTTTCAAAAATAGAATCCGCAACGCCTGTTTATCGGCATTGCGGACGATAATTTGTGCTCATTGGACTTTTAGCGGACAGCAATAGAATAATTTCGTTTCTTGCCTGCTGGTTCCGACTCTGTGCAGTCATGCTGCCAGTACTCTCGTGTGAGTACTGGAGTTTTCTCTGGAGAGTACTGGCGACATCTCGTGTGTGGGTTCTGGAGATGTCAAAATATTAGGGCAGCCGCTTGACTATATATGCCGTAGATAATTGGTTGTCAACAAATATGCTGTCTTCTATCTGTCTGACAACATTTCTGCCGTCGGTCTCTTCGAAATCCATCCGATAGCGTTCCAGGTGAGTGTGGGAGAGAGGCTTCTTTGCCTGTCTTCCCATGCTGTCAAAGGAGGAAGGCGAAACCTTGTCAGCCTTGATATGCTTCAGATGGAGTGTCTTTTTGTCGAAATACACTGTGCCTGTAAACTTTGAGTCTGCCCGGGCATAACCTACATGTTTTCTCGGAGAGAAGTCGACACGATAGATGCCCCTGCCCGAACCGTTGCTGATGCGATAGACCTTTATATGATGCAGACTCATCAGATGCTCAAAGCTCTGAAGAACAGTTTCACCATCCATGCAGTCTTTCTGCACCAGCCCCAGCATGTAGTCTCCCTCAAGACAAAACTCCCTCATGTCGTAACACACTCTGGCCGTATCGTGGCGGTTCTGGAGGAGGGGAGTTCCCTCATAGTGAAACTTCTCCCCTTCTCCCGTTGCCTTGATTATTATGTTTGCTTTTGCGTTGAGGGTGCACCTGGAAGTACTTGGGTGCAAGTCTGTGGCTCTTGTCTCCACCTGATACTTGCAGGCAAGTGGCTCTTGCTGCGCATCGCATATGACCTGCAGGATAATGCTGTCCAACAACGCCTTCGGCTTCCTGATCCGGACAAAGGACACCTGGCTGATGCTGTCCTCCATCTCTGCAAATGAAACAGAGCCCAAAGGCTCCTGTGCAGACACCTGTGCCGCACAGAGCAGAAGCAATACTGATAGGAAATGTTTCATAACAAGTGCAAAATTACGATTTTTTTCTACCGACCAAGAATAAACTTCACAAAAACTTCACAATTTCATTTTGCCCCATTTCATCGGAGAAGTTAGATAAGGCAAGGAATAAGGATTCGAAGACAGAAGTGGGCATACTGACAACACATAGCCAAGCGGCGGTGACAAACGTGTGCACCCGATTGTTTCAGAAGGTGCATGGTTGGAAATGTTCCACCAGTGCTGAGGCATACGAATGGCTGATGCAGATATGAGTTAAAAAAGTGCAGATTCCGACTTTGTGCAGTCGTATTGCCAGTACCTACGTAAGAAAACTCCAGTACTCTCCAGAGAAAACTCCAATACTCTCGTGTGAGTACTGGAGTTTTCTCTGGAGAGTACTGGCGATGTCTTTAAGTTTTTTCTTCGCTTAGGGCTGTGCGGATGTCAAATCTGTCCCGTTTCCACTTGGCGGACGACGCGTTCGATGAGTTTGTCTTCCTCTTCGGGGCGGTATTCCTTCTTCAGACTGGCTCGGAAGGTCCAGGCAAAGACTTGGTAGAAGGCAGCACGGGCGGGGCCAAGGAAGGCCTGCACGATTTCGTAGGAGGACTGGTTGCATTCGCGGTCCACGAGCTTGATGAGTAGCTTGCCCTGACTGTAGGTGAGCTTCTTCATCTGCGGCGTGTACATCTCTTTTATCTCCTTCTCCACCGCACTGATGTGAGCTTGCTTCTCCTTCTTGGTGGGTAGAGCTTCCAGTGCCAGATAGGTCTCTGCAATAAGAGCATTGGCTTGCTGGGCGATGGGCAGCACTTTCTTCACGTTATAGACCAGTCGGTTGTAGGCACGACGCTGCTTCTCGTTCTTGAAGACCATGGGCGGATAGACCCACAGCTCGGGCAGGAGGTAGCACCACATCGTGTCGCCCTGCTCTACGATGGGCTTCACGTAGCGGAACCTCTGCAGCTTGAGCTTGTAGTTCACAGGCTCCTGCGGCAGCAGCTCACCATCGTCCTCCCCTTGGGCGAAGAGACAAGGACAAAGGAGCATCAACAGGCTCATTATAATCACCTTCCGTGTCATTCCGGTTGCAAAAGTACAACAAATAAATGAAGAATGAAGAATGAAGAATGAAGAATTAAAGGTTAGGTGCAAAGAATTATGTTTTTTTAATTATTGTCTGACACAAAAAAAACTATGGACTGTGGACTATGAACTATAAACTTTTTTTCGTATCTTTGCACACGATTATGAGCACAATCATCTACGACTCGCCCATCTTTGGGCCGATACACAGCCGTCGGCTTGGCATCTCTCTGGGCATCAATCTGCTGCCCAAGGGGGGCAAGGTGTGCAGCTTCGACTGCATCTATTGCGAGTGCGGTCTGAACCGTGAACGACGGACAAAGAACCCCTTGCCGACTGCCGACGAGGTGGTGGAGGGGCTTGAAGGCAAGCTCCAGGAACTGCAGGCAGAGGGCATCGTGCCCGATGTGCTGACCTTCGCCGGAAACGGTGAGCCGACCTTGCACCCCAGTTTCCCCGAGATAGTAGAAAGGGTGCGAAAGGTGCGGGACATCTATTGTCCGTCGGCCAAGATGAGCATCCTCTCGAACGCCACACAGATACGCCGGCCCGAGATTCGCCAGGCGCTCCTCCTCTTCGACAACAACATCCTGAAGCTCGACACCGTCAGCCCTGCCTATATAAACAGAGTGGACCGTCCGCAGGGACACTACGACGTGGAGGAGCAGATACGTTGCCTCGAGCTCTTCCACGGCCGGTGCATCATTCAGACGATGCTCATGCGGGGCGAGTACGAGGGACATGACCTCGACAATACCGGCGAGACGTACGTTGCACCTTATCTCGAGGCTCTGAAGCGCATCAAACCTCGCTCCGTCATGCTCTACACGCTGGACCGCGAGACACCCGTCGGGGGGCTCCTAAAGGCAGAACCAGAGGTGATGCAAGCCATTGCAGAGCGCATCCGAAGTCTGGGCATCAAGGTCAGCGTCAGTTGCTAATCATCAATCACTCACACCATGAAAACATTCCGTCTTTTGTTCATCTTGTTGCTCGGCGGCTGTCTTTCCGTCCGTGCCCAGCAGCACAGGCTTTGGTATGATTGTCCTGCATCGTGCTGGCTCGAAGCACTTCCCATCGGCAACAGCCATATGGGAGCGATGGTCTATGGCGGCATCGGGACAGAAGAGATATGGCTGAACGAGGAGACCTTCTGGAGCGGCAGTCCCCACGAGAACAACAGCCCGGAGTCGCTCAAGGCACTGCCCGAGGTGCGTCGCCTCATCTTCGAAGGCAAGGAACAGGAGGCCGACCGCCTCATCAGCAAGCACTTCATCAAAGGTCCCCACGGCATGCGCTACCTGCCGCTCGGCTGCCTGAAACTTTCCCTGGGACACAACGAGGTGAGCCACTACGAGCGGGCACTTAACCTGCAGGACGCCACCGCCACCACCTCCTATGTGTATAACAATGTAAAGTACGAGCGGACGGTCTTTGCTTCGCTTGCCGATGGCGTCATCGTCTGTCGCCTGAAGGCCGACAAAAGGGGAGCTCTGTCGTTTGGAACAGACTTCGAGAGTCCGCTCTCGTCGGAGGTACAGAGCGTAGTCGTGACAGGCGGCAACGGCCAGCTCGGCTTGCTCACCGCCACCGTGTCAGGCGTAGAGCAAGAAGGCGTCAAGGCAGGACTGAAGGCAGACTGCCGCGTGATGGTCAAGACCGATGGGCATATCCATTGGCGCGAGGAAGGAATCGACGTGCAAGACGCCACGACGGCAACACTCTACATTGTGGCAGCCACCAACTTCGTCAATTACCGCAACATCAGTGGCGACGCTGCGAAGAAGAACAAACAGGTGCTCAACGCCTTGGAAGGCATGTCCTTCAGGACGCTCCTCAAGCGACACACAAGGAAATACAGCGAGCAATACGACCGACTATCGCTAGTTCTAACTAGTGAAACTAGTAAGACTAGTAATACTAGCCTTCCCACTGATGCGCGTCTTGTCGCCTTCGAGAAGGATGCAAGCGACCTGGGCCTCGTCTCCCTCATGATGCAATACGGCCGCTATCTGCTCATCTCGTCGAGCCAGTTAGAAGGTCAGCCTGCCACTCTGCAGGGCATCTGGAACAACAAAGTCGATGCCCCGTGGGACTCGAAGTACACCATCAACATCAACACCGAGATGAACTACTGGCCGGCCATGGTGGGCAACCTCACCGAGACGCAGTGGCCGCTCTTCACGATGCTGGACGACCTTAGCGTGACAGGTGCAAAGACTGCCCGCGAGATGTATGGTTGCCGAGGATGGGTAGCGCACCACAACACCGACCTCTGGCGCATCAGCGGTCCCGTGGACGGCACGCCGTGGGGCATGTTCCCGACGGGCGGAGCATGGCTTGCCACGCACCTCTGGCAACACTATCTCTTCACAGGCGACAAGGAGTTCCTTGCCTGGTGCTACCCCATTTTGAAAGGTGCTGCCGACTTTCTCGTGGACTACATGCAGGAGTACCCTGCGACGGGCGAAGTGAAGCAGGCTGCCGGCTGGATGATGACGGTGCCGACCGTCTCGCCAGAGCACGGACCGGAAGGCAAGAACACCAATGTCACCGCAGGTTCCACGATGGACAACCAGATTGCTTTCGACATCCTTTCCGCCACCATCAAAGCCGCAAAGATTCTCGGCAAGGAAGACAGTTCAATGGTCAATTGTCAATGGAGAAGCTTCCTCCCATGCAAATCGGCCGTCATGGTCAGCTGCAGGAATGGCTCATCGATGCCGACAATCCCAAGGACCAGCACCGCCACATCTCGCATCTCTACGGCCTTTATCCATCGAACCAAATCTCGCCCTACAGCCATCCCGACCTCTTCACGGCAGCCGCCAACACGCTCCGTCAGCGAGGCGACATGGCAACGGGTTGGAGCCTGGGCTGGAAGACCAATTTCTGGGCACGCATGCTCGACGGCAACCATGCCTTCCGTATCATCAAGAACATGCTCCACCTGCTTCCCAACGACTCGAAGACCCGCGAGTTCCCGCTCGGGCGTACCTACCCGAACCTCTTCGACGCCCATCCGCCTTTCCAAATCGACGGCAACTTCGGCGTCTCGGCAGGCATCATGGAGATGCTCCTGCAGAGTCACGACGGCGCCGTACACCTCTTGCCAGCCTTGCCCGATGATTGGCAAAGCGGCGAGGTCAAGGGTCTGCGGGCCAGAGGCGGCTTCATCGTTGACGAGACTTGGCAGGACGGCCGGCTTGAGAAGGCCCGAGTGACCTCCACCATAGGCGGCACACTACGGCTGCGTTCGTACGTCCCGCTGAAAGGAAAGGGACTGGAGGAAGCCAAAGGCGAATGCCCGAACGACCTCCTCGCTCCGGCCGAGATTCGCGAGCCCCTGCATTCGCCCGAGCTGAAAGACTTCAAGCTCCTGCCCATCCGAAAGGTCTATGAGTACGACCTCCCCACTGCAGCAGGCAAGACCTACCAGATAAAAGCAGCTCTTTAAACAGCACAGGCTGAGAACTTCCCTGCCGGACTTTTGGAACTTCCGCAGTCCTTCTTCTCCAGATTTCCCCGAATCCTATTCAAAGACTTCCGTAAAAAGAAAGAGAGGGACGCGTCCCTATGAAGAGAGGGACGCGTCCCTATGAAGAGAAGGACGCGTCCCTATGAAGAGAAGGACGCGTCCCTTTTTTCAGCTCCACATAAGGTGTCTGTAAATTTCACCCGCCGCATAGGACAACCAGACCCTATCCGTGCACATCATCCCCCCCTCGCGCAGCTGAACTACACAAAACTCATCCACGTTTTCTTTTTCTCGGCCAAAACCTCTTCAAAAGCCTGAAGAAACATCGCCATGCCTCCCTGCACCCCACTTTTTTTGCAAAAACCTTGCAGGTGTGCTGAATTATCGCTAACTTTGCGTGTCGATATTATACATAATAAGGAAAGTATTAACCCAAATCGATAGATTTATGAAAGATTTTCTTAAGTACGTGCTGGCCACGATAGTAGGTCTCATCCTGACCAGCGTCATTTTCACCATCATCACGATTGTGTCCCTGGCCGGCATGATGGCCAGTGAAGGTTCCACTGGTTCCGTCCCAAAGAACAGCGTGCTTCGCATCAAGCTTCAGGGCGAGCTTGTGGAGAGAGCCGGCGAAGGCTCCCCGATGGACATCCTGAATCAGGGCGAAGAACAGAGCATCGGCCTTGACCAGGCACTCGAAGCCCTGAAAAAGGCGGCTGCGAACGACAAGGTGAAGGGCATCTACCTGGAAGGCGGCTCGTTCTATGCCACCCCAGCCATGCTGCAGGAACTGCGCCAGGGACTGCTCGAGTTCAAGAAAAGCGGCAAATGGGTCATGGCCTATGGCGACAGCTATTCGCGTGCAGCATACTACCTCTGCTCCGCTGCCGACGAGGTTCTCCTCAATCCCAGCGGCATGCTCGACTGGAGCGGTATGTCAAGCCAGCCCATCTTCTTCACCGGACTCATGAAGAAGGTAGGCGTCAAGATGCAAGTCTTCAAGGTGGGCACCTACAAAAGCGCCGTGGAACCTTACATCAACACAGAGATGAGCCCCGCCAACCGCGAGCAGGTTCAAAGCTTCCTGGGCAGCATCTGGGGCAACATGAACAAGGAGGTCGCCAAGAGCCGCAAGCTCACTCCTGAGGTTCTCAATGCACTTGCCGACACAGCAACCATCCTCTGCGAAGCCAAGAGCTACGTCGAGAACAAGCTGGTGGACAAGCTCGCCTACCTGAGCGACGTGAAGGAATCTCTCAAGAAGCGCCTCGAACTCAGCGAAGACGATGACCTCACCTTCACGAACCTGGCAGACGTTGCTGCAGGCGACGACCTCGGAGACAAGGTGAGCGAAGAGGTGGCCGTCTATTATGCCTACGGAGAAATCAACGACGCTCCGTCCAAAGGCTTCAATCAGGAGCACAGCATCACCACCAAGGCAACCATCACCGACCTGCAGAAGCTGCGCAAGAACGATGATGTGAAGGCCGTCGTCATCCGCGTCAACAGCCCCGGCGGCTCTGCCTATGCAAGCGAACAGATATGGCACGAGATACAGCTCCTCCGTGCAGAGAAGCCCGTCGTCGTCAGCATGGGCGGCATGGCAGCCAGCGGCGGCTACTACATCAGCTGCGGTGCCAACGAGATATGGGCCGAGCCGACTACCCTGACAGGAAGCATCGGCATCTTCGGCATGATACCCGACGCAAGCGAACTGCTCACGCAAAAGCTCGGCCTCAGTTTCGACGTCGTCAAGACCAACACCATGAGCGACTTCGGAGCTATGGGCAGACCATTCAACGCAGAAGAGTCGGCAAAGATGCAGAAGTACATTAACCAGGGCTATGAACTCTTCACAGGTCGTGTGGCTGGCGGCAGAGGCATGGCACAGGACAGCGTGAAGGCTATTGCCGAAGGTCGCGTCTGGACAGGCGAACAGGCTCTTAAGATAGGTCTCGTCGACAAGCTCGGCAACCTCGAAGATGCCATCAAGGCAGCTGCCAAGCTGGCCGAAGTGGAGAAATACACCGTGGGACGCTATCCCAGTCCTGAGCCCTGGTACATCGGCTTGATTGACAAGAGCACCAACGAATACATGGAAGGCCAGATACGTGCTGCCCTCGGCGAATACTATCCCGCCTTTGCCCTCGTGCGTCGCCTCGGCAAAATGAACCCCATCCAGGCTCGTCTGCCTTACGACCCAAACATTAAGTAAAGGTGAAAAAGTGAAAAGGTAAAAAAGTAAAAAAGGGGAAAAGTAAAAAGGGAAAAAAGTAAAAAAGTAAAAGGTAAAAAGGTGAAAGATGACGCCGCCTCTGCTTTTTTAACTCTTAAACTTTTAAACTTTTAAACTTTCATGGAAGGTGATATGACACAGATACGCCGTTGGCTGATGCCACTCAGCTGGATTTACGGGCTGGGAGTGGACATCAGGAACGCCCTCTTCGACATGGGCGCGCTGCCTTCTGTGTCGTATGACATACCCATCATCAACGTCGGCAACATCACCGTGGGCGGGACAGGCAAGACGCCCACCGTGGAATATCTCATCCGCCTTCTCAACGGAAGATACCGGGTGGCCGTACTCAGCAGGGGATACAAACGCAGGACGAAGGGATACATTCTCTCCACGACAGCCTCCACGATAGAGGAAATCGGCGACGAACCCTGGCAGATAAAGCAAAAGTTCCCTGACGTCATTGTTGCCGTGGATGCAAACAGGCGCCGGGGCATCGAGCGGCTCATGACGGATGAAGCGACGAAAGATGTTGAGGTGATACTGCTCGACGACGCTTTCCAGCACCGATATGTCAAGGCGGGGCACAACATCCTGCTCGTCGATTACCATCGCATCATCTCCGACGACTGCCTGCTGCCTGCCGGACGTTTGCGTGAGCGGCCTTCGGCGAGCACACGAGCCTCGACAATCATCGTGACGAAATGCCCCAGGCACATCAATGCGATGGGCTTCCGAGTCATCCTCTCTGCCCTGAACATCAGGCCCTACCAGCAGCTCTTCTTCAGTACGTTCACCTACGAAACCATGCATCAGCTCTGGGGCAACGGCACGCTCGAGCCAGAGACGCTGAGGAAGGACAACACCCATGTGCTCCTGCTGACCGGCATCGCTGGTCCACGACAGATGGAACAGGACGTCAGACGCTTCGTTCAACACGTCAACCCGCTCACATTTCCCGACCACCATTACTTCACTCGACACGATGCCGAGTCCATCAACAAAGCTCTGCAGGACCTGCCGCAGCCGCACATCATCATCACCACAGAGAAGGATGCTGCCCGGCTCCTGCATCTCGAGGGGCTCACGGACGAGGTGAAGCAGTGCACCTATGTGCTTCCCATCGGGATAAGCATCATGAGAGACGAAAAGGAAAAGTTCGATAAAATGATTAACGACTATGTACAAGAAAATAAGAGAAACAGCTGAATGGCTCCAGCAGAGGATGCCAAACGCACCGACGATTGCCATTGTCCTGGGTTCAGGCCTTGGGGAACTGGCTAAGCGCATAGAGAGACTCAAGACATTTCCTTATAAGGAGATTCCCAACTTCCCTGTTTCCACCGTCGAGGGTCACGCCGGAGAGCTCATCTTCGGCAAGCTCGGAGGGGTGGATGTATTGGCCATGGAGGGCCGTTTCCACTACTATGAAGGCTGGACGATGCAGGAGGTGACGTTCCCCATCCGCGTCATGTACGAGCTGGGCATCAAGACGCTTTTCGTCAGCAATGCAGCCGGTGGCACCAACCCGAACTTCCAGATTGGCGACCTCATGATAATAACCGACCACATCAACTACATGCCCGAGAATCCCCTCCGCGGTCCCAACGTCCCCACCGGCCCGCGTTTCCCCGACATGGGTGAGGCCTACTCCAAGGAACTCATTGCCAAGGCCGACGCGATTGCCGCTAAGCATGGCATCAAGGTTCAGCACGGCGTATATCTTGCCACACAAGGCCCCACCTACGAGACGCCGGCCGAGTATCGCATGTTTGCGCGCTGGGGAGCCGACGCCGTGGGTATGAGCACCGTGCCGGAAGTGATTGTTGCACACCACTGTGGCATCAAAGTCTTCGGCATGAGCATTATCACCGACCTGGGAGGCATGGATATTCCGATGGAGATTACGCACGAACAGGTGCTCCGAGCTGCAGAAGCTGCCCAACCCAACATGGCACTGCTCATCGAGGAAATGGTGAAAATATAAAAAATGAAAGAATGAAAAAATGAGGAAATGAAAGTGACATCTCCTTAGGAGCGCTTTTTCTTCATTATTTCATTGTTTCATTGTTTCATTTTTAAGAAGTCTATGGAGATTTCCCAGCTGGGCGAGTTCGGCCTGATTGACCGTCTCGCGAAAGACATAACGACAAAAAACGCGTCCACCATCTGTGGCATCGGCGACGACTGTGCCGTGCTCTCGCCTACAGAGGGGATGCGAACCGTGGTCACGACCGACCTCCTGATGGAAGGCGTACACTTTGACCTCACATACGTTCCCCTGAGACATCTGGGCTACAAAGCCATCATGGTGAACCTCTCGGACGTATTCGCCATGAATGCTCAGCCGCGACAAGTGACCGTGAGCCTCGCCATCTCGAGCAAGTTCCAAGTGGAAGACATCGAGGAACTCTATGCCGGCATGCGTCTGGCCTGCGAGAAGTGGGGCGTCGACATCATTGGGGGCGACACGACAGCCAGCCTGACCGGCCTCGCCATCAGCATCACGGCCATCGGCGAGGCAAGGAGCGAGGACCTGGTCCTGCGTAGCGGTGCCAAGCCCACCGACCTCATCTGCGTCAGCGGAAACCTCGGCGCTGCCTATATGGGGCTGCAACTCCTGGAGAGGGAAAAGGTCATCTACAACGAACAGGTTGAAGAAGCTCGCCGCAGCGGCAGCAAAGAGCAGATGGAGGCTCTGCGCTCGACACAACCCGACTTCAGCGGACGCGAGTACATCCTGGAGCGACAGCTCAAGCCCGAAGCACGCGGAGACATCATCGAGACGCTCCGAAAAGCCGGAATTCACCCGACGAGCATGATGGACATCAGCGACGGATTGAGCAGCGAGCTCATGCACATCTGCCGGCAGAGCCAGACGGGATGCCGCATCTACGAAGAACGGCTGCCCCTCGACTACCAGACGGCTGCCATGGCCGAGGAGCTCAACCTGAACGTCAGCACCTGTGCCCTCAACGGCGGTGAAGACTACGAACTGCTCTTCACCGTGCCGCTCTCGCTGAACGACACCGTTTCGGCCATCGAGGACGTGCACGTCATCGGCTACATCACCGAGCAGGACAAGGGCCTCGCCCTCATTACGCGCGACGGCGGAGAGCACCAGCTCAAGGCACAAGGCTGGAATCCACTGAAGGAGTCATAGACTTCCTTCGGGGACACGAGAGACAAGAAATAATCCGCCGAAAGCTGAGAAATCCTACTACTCCTCTTTTGTTTCCGATTTGTTTCTCCAGAGGAAATGCCTTATACTGATATAGGTAGACACATTTATTAACAATAAAAATGTGTAATATTAGTATGAGAAAAAGTCCAAGAAAGTACAGTGAAGCGGAGAAGTTGAATTATCTTCGTCAGTATCATGAGTCAGGAATGAGCA
>JAFUGG010000071.1 GCA_017469525.1 Bacteroidaceae bacterium
CGTCCTGCTCCACTTCCTGGAGTTCGTCGAAGTTATCTATCTCTATCTCTGCCATAGGTTATTTCCTAATCCCTAATCTCTAATCCTTAGTCTCTAATCCCTCTTCCTTGCCACACGGAGCTTTGCCGAACGGCTGCGAGGATTGCTTTCCTGCTCTTCGTCACTCGGGACGATGACGCTTCTGTTGACTGCCTCGAGCGGTGCATTGCTGCGTCCGAAGAGGTCGGTCTCTACTTTTCCCTCTGCGTTGCCGGCCTTGACAATGTTCTTCACCATACGGTCCTCGAGAGAATGGTAGGTGAGGATGCTGAGCCTGCCTGCCGGTTTAAGCAGTTCCGTGGCTGCCTTGAGCATCTCTCGCAAAGCGACCATCTCGCCATTGACCTCTATGCGGAGTGCCTGGAAGACACGTGCCAAGTCTTTCTTCTCGCGGTCATAACCCATCAGGGGCTTTAATACCTCCACCAACTCTGTTGTAGAGGTGATGGGCTTCTGCTGGCGGGCCTTGACGATGGAAGAGGCTATGCGACGGCTGTTCTTCAGTTCGCCATAGAGATAGAGGATGTCGGAGAGCTGCTCTTCGCTGTACTCCTCCACTATCTTCCTTGCGTCGAGGCTGGCCTGACGATTCATCCGCATGTCGAGTGGGGCATCGAAGCGGAAGCTGAAGCCTCGTTCTTCTTCGTCGAAGTGATGGCTGCTCACGCCAAGATCTGCCAGTATGCCGTCCACCTGCTCGTGTCCGTAGTAGAGCATCCAGTTCTTAAGGAAACGGAAGTTGCTACGGATGAAGGTGAAGTTCGCTTCGCCTTCCAGCTCTTTGGCATTCTGCTGAGCGTCCTCGTCCTGGTCGAAGCTGTAGAGATGTCCTGTGCCTTGGAGGCGTCGGAGTATCTCCCTGCTGTGGCCGCCGCCACCGAATGTGAGGTCAACATATATGCCGCCTGGCTTGATGTCCAGCCCGTCGACCGTCTCCTTGAGCAGTACCGGCACATGATATTCCTCACTCTTCGCGTACATTATTTATATATTAAGACCTTCCCTCCCCCACTTTAAGTGGGAATCTATTTACTTTCCTGTCCTAATGGGGGTCGGTGGGGTTCATCATTTCCTCCAGTATGCTTCCCACCTTCTCAGGGTCGCTGAGGAGGTCTTCTGCAGCTGACTTGCTCCATATCTCGATAGTGTCGTCCACACCGATGAAGCGCACATCGCTCTTGATGCCTGCATGTTCCAGATAGCGACGGGGGATGAGCATGCGGCCGCCACTGTCGAGCGTGACGTTCTCGGCATCGGCCGTGAAGAGGCGCAATGCTTCACGCTGCTGACGATTGAAGAGGTTGGTGCGGGCCCGAATAGTGTCCACCTGGGCGTCCCACACGCTCTTTGGGTAGAGCACGAGGCAGTTCACGAAAAGGTCACGACGCAGCACCAGCCCTTCCTCCTCTTCCTTCTGCAGAATCTTGCGGAAGACGCTGGGCACGAAAACGCGTCCCTTCTCGTCTGTCTTGGCATCTATGCTTCCTGTAAATCGCATCTGTTTTAGGCTTTTATTGCAATTTCTGGTGCAAAGATACACAATTCCCCACAATTCCCCACACTTTCTTCAATTTTTTTTTCTTTAGTGGTCCAGCTTGTCCTGTTGATAACCTGTTGCAACATTCTTCTATTAGTTCTGCGAAAGCCTATAAATAGAGAGGTTTCAATATATTATAACTTAACAAACGGAAGTGTTGAAAACTTTTTACCAACATTACAAATTGGTGGGGGAAAGTTTCTTTTCATGCAGAAATATACCACTTACTTACTAATCATACACGCAAAAACAACAAAAGTCACAAGTGTCGTATGTGTTAACATACATTAATTATTATCTGGCGGCTGTCCCTCCTATGCCTTTTTTTTTGTATCTTTGTAATTCAAAAGAGCACTATACACATAATTTTATGTCACTTAAAAGAATCCTTCCCTTGCTTTTGCTTCTTGTGGCAAAAACAGCAAATGCAGCCGATACAGTCACCGACTTCATTCTCGATACGGTAGATAGCGGCGATGGTTCATGGCCTTGTCTGTTCTATGAACTGAACTACAACAGCGACATCACGCTGGCCAACAGAGCCAAATGGTACAGTCTCGACGAGGACGAGAGCTACTGGCGTGAAGGCGTCGGACCGTTCAGCATCGACCAGAACAAGTTTCTCGTCACCCAATGGCAGAGCACTGTCCACCCCATCCTCATACGTCGTCACTTCACGCTCACGGAAGAAGACTTGGCAAAGATTGAGGCAGGTGTTGTCAACATGACGTATAGCTACGATGAGAACCCCACGTTCTGGCTCAATGGGACACGCCTGACGGCTGTCACAGGTTGGAATGATGACAACTATGCCAATCTGCGCTTCACGAATGCCAGAAAGAAGCTTTTGGTAGAGGGAGACAATGTGCTTTGCGTCTCCCTGCAGCAAGGAGCCGGCGGTGGTCATATTGACTTTGGGCTAAGCGTTACCTATGACCCCACGAGCACTGCCATTGCCTCTCCTTCCTCCGACGAGGAGGAGGGTAGTGCATACAACCTGCTCGGGCAGAAAATCTCCATCGATGCAAGGCATCAGGGTATTATCATCACACAAGGTAAAAAGATTCTTCGAAAATAACAACGTACATGAACAAGACTCTCTTCCTCCTGGCACTCCTGCTGTTCACCAATGGCAGCCGTGCCCAAATCAACGTCGTCAGCAGCCCTGACCGCGAGCAGACCAATGCAAACTACATCAACTTCCGCGCTCCCTTGCAGCAGGCTCCACTCCTGAAGCTGCCTGTCGGCAAGGTGCAACCCATGGGCTGGCTCCGCAAATACCTCGAGCTGCAGCGCGACGGGCTGAACGGTCAGCTCGGGACCGTCAGTGCGTGGCTCGACAAGACAGGCAACCAGTGGCTCTCCAATCAGGGGGACCACGGATGGGAGGAGGTTCCCTACTGGCTCAGAGGCTATATCAGCCTGGCATACATTCTGAATGATGAAGCTATGATTCGGGAGGCCAGAACCTGGATACAAGCCGTTCTCAACAACCAGGCTTCGAACGGAAGGCTCGGACCCGACGGCTACGACGGCTCAAGTCCCGACCTCTGGGCTAAGATGCCCATGCTTTGGGCACTCCAGACTTACTACGAGGCCACCGGACAGCAACGCGTGCTGACCGCCATGAACCGCCATTTCAAGTGGGAACTCACCATCAGCGACGACAAGTTCCTGAAAGGTCTCTGGCAAGAGAAACGCGGCGGCGACAACCTGTGGAGCGTGCTCTGGCTCTACAACCGCAACGGTGACCAAACCATCCTGCCACTTATTGACAAACTCCACCGCGCCACTTCCAACTGGGCGATGGAGGGCAACCTGCCCAACTTCCACGGCGTGAACGTGGCGCAGGGCTTCCGTGAGCCTGCCACATATTACATGTATTCGGGCGACAAGGCTATGCTCGAGGCAACCTATCGGGCGCATAACGAGATGCGCCGACGCTTCGGGCAGATGCCGGGCGGCATGTATGCAGCCGACGAGAACGCACGCAACGGATACTATGACCCGAGGAACGGGGCCGAGACCTGTGCCATCGTAGAACAGATGGCAAGCGACGAGATACTGATGGGAATAACGGGGGACGTTTTCTGGGCCGACCACCTGGAGGACGTAGCCTTCAATTCCTTGCCCGCTGCATTAACCCCCGACATGCGAGCCCTCCGCTATATCACGTCCGCCAACATGGCTATCAGCGACGAGAAAAACCACGCGCCCAGCATCGACAATGCCTTGCGAGGCATGCTCTCCATGAGTCCCTTCAGCTCCCGATGCTGCCAGCACAACCACGGAATGGGATGGCCCTACTTCGCCGAACACCTCGTCATGGCAACGGCCGACAATGGTCTTGCCACGATGCTCTATGCTGCCAACGAGACCTCGATGCTCGTGGCCGACGGCGTCAGCCTGCGCCTGGAGGAGTCTACCAACTATCCTTTCGACGAGACCATTACCCTGACGCTCCATCCCGAACGCAGCGTCACCTTCCCGCTCTACCTTCGCATACCCGCCTGGGCAGATAGGGCAGCCGTCAGCATTAACGGTGAGAACCAGCCCATCGCCGATGCAGCGGGGAAGTTTGTCTGCATCAGCCGCGAATGGCAGGAGGGCGACGTCATCATGCTCAGCCTTCCCATGGAGGTCCGTTCCACTGTTTGGCAGCAGAACAAGTCAAGCGTTAGCGTCAGCTACGGCCCGCTCACCCTTTCGCTCAAGATAGACGAGGAGTTCGAAGAGCACGACAGCCGCGACCCCGAGTTCGTGCAGGACGACTCGCACTGGCAGGAGGGCGTCGACGCCTCGCTCTGGCCCTGCTACGTCCTGCGGGCAAAGAGTGACTGGAACTATGGTTTGGTGGTCGACGAACAGAACCTGCCCATCGAGTTCAGCGTACAAAAGAAGCCTTTCCCCGAGAATGACCAGCCCTTCACACTCGAGGGCGTTCCTTTGGAGTTCAAGGCCGTCGGCCGGCAGATACCGTCGTGGACGTTCGACGCTACAGGCATGACCGACTTCCTCCCAACCAAGTATGCCCCGCGCGCAGAGGAGACGACGCCCATCACACTTGTCCCGATGGGAGCCGCCCGCCTGCGCATCTCGGCCTTCCCCAGAGAGAAGGAATAGACCGACAACAAGGCTTCGGCCACCAAGGCATTAGCATTCCCCTGCCAAAGTATTAGTAATTCCTTAGCCAAAGTATTAGCATGCGTTGGGCAAAGTATTAGCATGCGTTGGGAAGGCTTCAGACGTATTCCAAGGTCAGAAGTCTGTCGGGAGAGAAGACGTGCTGTGCTGTCTGGAGCAAGTCGTCGGGGGTGATGGCATCGAGGCGCTCGAAGAGCTGTCCCTTC
The DNA here is from genome assembly GCA_017469525.1 of Bacteroidaceae bacterium. Classification (GTDB taxonomy): domain Bacteria; phylum Bacteroidota; class Bacteroidia; order Bacteroidales; family Bacteroidaceae; genus Physcousia. Next base: position 4,927 of record JAFUGG010000071.1, read on the forward strand.
GTGAGCGTCTTGCCGTAATGCAGATAACGTTTCGCCATGCCGATGGCCACGTTCTCGAAGTTGTCGTAGGAGATACCTATCTGCCCCTTCAGTTGCCGGCGTGCGGCATCAAGGGTGCGCTGGGACATGGGGCTTTGCATGAGCTTGTCCAGTTCCCGAAGGACGAGTCGGCGGCAACGGGCGCGGTCCCTTGCGTCACAGCCGTAATAGACCGACCAGAAGCCTGTGTCGGTATAGCAGACGCTATTGCTTTCCACTGTATATACAAGCCCGTTGCGTTCGCGCAGAGCGAGGTTCAGGCGGCTCGACATGGCCGGTCCGCCCAGCATGTTGCTCAGGAAATAGAGATGCAGGTGGCGGGGGTCGGAGGCTGCGAAGGCTTGTGCTCCGACGATGACATGCGCCTGGTGGGTACTCTTCTCGCGGACGATGTGGTCAGACACCTCTACCTCTTTGGGCAAAAAGGGCTGTCGATGTTCGTCAAGACCTTGCCCTTTTGAGCCTAAAAGCACTGCCTCTTTTTTCTCCGCCGCACGGAGCACCTTTTCCGGCTCCACGTTGCCAAGCACATAGAGCACCATCCGCCCGGGATGATAGAGGCGTTGCGTGAACCGCCGCATGTCGGCAGAGCGGAACGTCCGCAGCGTGTCGGCATCGCCCAAGATATTGCGGCCCAGCGGATGCTCAGGGAAGAGGAGGCTCTCGAACTCGTCGAAGATGAGTTCCGAAGGCTGGTCCAGGTAGCTCTCAATCTCGTCGATGACCACCTCCACCTCATGCGCCATCTCCTCGTCGGGGTAGGTGCTGTTCAACGTAATATCGAGGAGGAGGTCGATGGCGCGGGCCGCATGCTGACGCAGACAAGTGCAGTAATAGACCGTCTCCTCCTTGCCCGTAAAGGCATTGAGCTCTCCTCCCACTCCCTCCAAAGCCGATATGACCTGACGCGCCGAGCGCCGCCCAGTGCCCTTGAACGACATGTGCTCCGTGAAATGCGCCATCCCGCTCTCCCGAGGCAGTTCGTCGCGCGTACCGGCATCCACGGCAAGACCAAGATAGACCACATCCGTCCGCCCCGGAGCACATACAATGCGCAGCCCGCACGGCAAAGTATGAGTTGAAAAGGAAAACTTCTCCATTTGAGGCGCAAAGGTACGAAAAAGAATTAAAAATGGAAAATGAAAAAGTGAGAAATGAGGGAACAAAAGGCAAGAAAAGGCTTTCAAAGCAGAATTTACTGATTTTTTAGGCAGAATTATTTGTTATCTCAGAAAATAATCTTAACTTTGCAACGAATCGGGGAGAAATCCGGTTTCAATGATGCATTAGCTTTTATTTCGCACTTACCGAAAATGTCTGGAAAACTAATTTGGAATAAGTTCGATTGAGAAGCGAGGGAAGTCGGAAACGCCACACTCACAATGTAGCTATGCACACGCCTATGGCGTGGAGCATTCTTATATGTGAGTAGGGGTTCCAATTTCCAGACATGCCCCTTAGGTAAGTGCATAAGAGTGGCCACGCCATTCTTTGTACCCACTATTTGCATCTTGTATGTTGAACCATATTTAAGGAGTAGGCATATGAGAAAACAATCAATTCTAATAGATGGACTGGGTTTCTTTTAGGCACCCATTTACCTGGTTTATGCCCAGAATAGTTGCATCTCTGGTCGTCTAATGGCAGGAGCCATAGTAGCCAGACTACATGCACACAAAGAGTTTTTTGAGCAACTAGAAAAAGCCAAGAATGAGTTCACACAATTAAAAGTTAAACACTATAAAAAACAATAATTATGAATATCTTTAAGAGGGAAGAAGGCGGAGTCTATTCTCGGCCAGAAATTGTTTGTATAATCATCGTATTTGCATTACTTGGGTATTTTGCTTATGCGGTTTATTCTGAAAGCAAGACTCATTCTGTTGTTAACAAAATCGTTAAAACAGAGGAAGGGTATGAACTGTCGGACACACTACTTCTTTGTACCCAAACATACAGGCCCAACCGGGAATATTATAGTGTACTCTCACAAGATTCTGCAGTGACGCTAAAGTCAGATGACATTTGTATTCATTGTGGAAAAAGACTATCTGAGCATCATACAGAAGATGTGTGGATGGGTAAACAAATAACCGATTTTGGTAATAACTAAAAAATGTTTAGAACAATGAAAAAGAATATTATAGCATTATTCGCTTTTGTAGCATTCTTCCTATCATGTTCCAAAGATGGTGAATATGAAGAACCATTGGTGAGCGAAGAAAGCATTGAAGTATATAAACAAGTTTTTGATGCTGTCTACAGTTATACTGGAGGTCCGGTTGCCGTTGACATGGAGTCAACCATCAATTATATTAAAAACTTGGATGGTGTAGTAAACATTGTTGTACAAGACAGCATCATTAAGGTCACAACAAGAGGAAATGTGCAGTTCTCTATTGATTATAATACATATCCAGACTACGAAATCGGGAATGTTAATTTCACAGCCTTACAACAATATGAGGATTCTATAAATAACATTGTAGGGGCTTTACCTACTGGTTATGAGCAGACCTGCGAAGTGTTCAAAGACTTTATTTCAAATTACATATCATACGGAAGTAACGCTAACACGACTACACGGTCTTCTTCAAACATGTCTGTAAGACTTGCCAGGCGGAATTTCGTAATATGGAGCCCGTACAACCGTTCCGATTTCACAAAGGAAAAAGACAATGTAATGAACGTCGTCAAGAGAAAGACGAATTTGTGCTCCTATACAACTCGTTTCTCTCCTGCTTCTTTTACAGATTTGGCAGCATTTGATGTAGTTTATATGTCAAGTCATGGATGTAAGGACGGCTCTTTCTTCCTTCCGGCAGAATATCTTTCGTCTTCAGATATGAATGAATATGAAAAAGAAGTTGCAGCCAAAAGAACAGAAAAGTCTATAAGGAGGATTGGGGACACAAGGGTCAAGGGATATTCTCTTAAAAAAACCTTCTTTGACAAATATCTCTCTGATTTGGGACACACCGTTGTATATACAAGCGCCTGTTATTTTGGCGCCGAAAATTCCCTCTTCATGAAATGCTGTAAAGATAAGAATGTTGCAGACTATTTCGGTTCAGATAATGCTTGTATTGGGGCAGACGTACTAAATTCCTTCGTCGAATTCTATCCTAAGTTGATGAATGGCTATAGCACTAAGATGGCTTTTAATAATGGAAAAAGCTCATTTACCGGTGCACTCCTCAGGGGGAAGGCGTTAGAAACTTATAAGTTCAAAAGATTTGGTGAAAAGCAAGTTGGTTATGTAATGCCACATGCCACAGGTACAGGCAACCGTAGCAACGCAAGTAAGGCACAAACACGAAGTGATAGTTCAAGTGCTTCTTCCACGGTAGTAAATGCTCAATTAAGGTATGCCACAGAGGAGTCTGGTGACATTCTAAAGACCATCGAGGCAGGAATCTGCCTACAAGACATGGAAACGAAACAAATCACGTTTATTCCTTTTAACAATGAAAACATACTGTCGAATGAGAAAAAAACTTATGGTGAAGTAACTGTCATCGATATCGCCACTTCGCTTGATAATCTCACAGAAGGTCATCAGTACGCTTATTGTTGCTACACAAAAGCTAATGGAGAAATCACGCTATCGGATGAGACATATAAGTTCTCAAATAAAAGCAATTACACACTTGTTCTTAAATACTCCTGGACAACGAAATTGACACATTACAGCAGAAAATACGGAACAAAAATAGAAGATCAAACAAGTAGTCATGACATTGACTCTATCGCGATAACTAAATGGGATGGCATTTATGATTTGAGACCATTTAGCCAAAGAGACTCTTATTGGTATGACCTTGATGGTCATGGTTATATAGAAATCGGCAATAATTTTACAATCGGTAATTTGATAATTGGTAATTACACAAAAGAATATGGGCAAAAAGAGGGGTTCACGAATTCTGTGCTTTCAGTAAACATCTATGGGGATAATATTAGGATAAAGTATTCATATGATGTGCCACCAGGTAGTATTTATCAATACTGGCATCATGAGAAAGAATTTACGATGAACCATTTAGATACAACTCCTGAGTTAGTAATTAGAGAGGAACATTATAAAGGCGGATCAAATAGTAAAGATACTTTTAGGTATGACTATGAATACAATTACTCATTCTTGGGATGGTATCGATATTAGCAATGTCCCATAAAAATAGAGATATTCGTACATGCAAACATGCTAAATAGGATGAAGAACCGCAACATCCTCGTCTGGGATGCAGCCGTTAGCTGGAAGATACTGAAGAACAAAGCCTACCTCTCCCTTGAGTTCGACGACATCCTGAACAACGAGGATGGCCGCCAAAGCGAGCAGTCCGCCTACCAGCAGACCACATCATGGCACGACTTCCGCCACCACTACATCGGCATCAGGTTCGCGTACCACTTCGATGCGAAGAAGAAGGAATAAATCATGCTTCCTTCCAAACTATCATTCCTCGCGCCGCTCTTCGCCTTTCCGTGACGGCATAAAAAAGGCGGACAATCTTATACGACTGTCCGCCTTTCCTCTTATGAAATTCTATTTTAGTTCTTGAAGAAGTCCTTAACGGCCTCGTTGGGAACCATCTGCTCGTCGAAAGAGTAGGAGCCCGTCTGAGGGTTCTTCACCATCTTGATAACCTTGGTGTATGAACGGCCATCGGTTTTACCCGTCTGAAGGGTTGCGACTGTTTTCTTTGCCATAACTTAAATTTTATGATTTAATGATTTTATATTTGACGATTTTTGTTTCTACTGAAGGGAATCCTTAAATCCTCAAATCCTTAAATCGTTCAATTACTTTATTTCCTTATGAACAGTCATTCTCTTCAGAATGGGGTTGTACTTCTTGAGCTCGAGGCGCTCGGGAGTATTCTTCCTGTTCTTAGTGGTGATGTAGCGAGATGTGCCGGGCAGACCGCTCTGCTTCATCTCTGTGCATTCCAGAATCACTTGGACTCTGTTGCCTTTAACTTTCTTTGCCATAGTTTTCTGAATGTTTAGCGGCTAGCCGATTACACGAATGTTCTTCCAATCACAATACCCCTTTGCCACTGCATTCTTCAGAGCAGCATCGAGGCCAACCTTGTTGATGTAGCGCAGACCGGAAGCGCTGATGCTCAGACTGATCCAGCAGTCCTCTTCAACATAGTAGAACTTCTTGGTGAACAGGTTCACGTCGAAAGTCCTCTTCGTGCGACGCTTTGAGTGCGACACGTTATTGCCAATCATGGCCTTCTTACCGGTAATTTGACAAATCTTAGACATTTCTAATCTTCCTTTTTTAGTCTATTCCAATAGACGACTTTTTCCAAACCGGCTGCAAAGGTACGACAATTTTTCATTCCGCCAAGCATTTTCCTCCTTTTTTATTATTTAATATGTGTTTTTTCTTTGTGCGTAAGGATAAAATCAGTAATTTTACGGCAGAAATGCACTAAAACGGGCAACCATTATGACTATGAAGAAACCACTCTACATCTTTTGCAGCATCACGCTCTGCTGTCTGCTTTGGAGCCTGAGGTCATTCTCGCAGGACGATGGCATCATGACGCTCCGCATCATGAGCTACAACATTCAGCACGGTGCGGGAATGGACGACGTGATTGACCTGGACCGTCAGGCGGCTGTCATTCAGGCCGCTCTGCCCGACATCGTCGGACTGCAGGAAGTGGACAGCTGCGTAAAGCGTTCGGGCTATATCAACGAAGCAGCCGTCCTGGCTGGCAAGCTGGGGATGCATGCCACCTTCGGCCCCGCCATTCCCCTGACCAGAGGAAAGTACGGAGTGGCCATTCTGAGCAAGGAAGAGCCGCTGTCCGTACGCAACATACCATTGCCCGGAGAGGAGAAGAGGACGCTGCTCGTCTGCGAGTTCCAGGAATATGTGTTCGCTTCCACTCATCTCGACCTGAAGGAGGAGAATAGGCTCGCCTCCGCAGATATCATACTGGAAGAGGCTGCCCGATGGGAAAAACCCTTCTTCATCTGCGGTGACTGGAACGACACGCCCACTTCCACTCTCCTCACCAAGCTGAAGAAGAAGATGCACATCCTGAACAACACTACTGCCAGTTCTACCAACTACACCTTCCCCGCCAGCAAGCCCACCACGCTCATCGACTACATAGCCACGTACGGCCACGTCATAAAGTCGATAAAGAAGCGTACGGTCATCAACGAGCCCAGTGCCTCCGACCACCGGCCCGTCCTGGTGGAAATCACCATCAAGCAATACACCACTGGCGTGCAGGCGACCTCTCTGGGCAGCATTCCCGTTCAGAACGAGGAAATCTACGACCTTACTGGCAGAATCGTAAATCGTAAATCTTCAAATTGTAAATTGACGCAAGGGGGCCTCTACATACTGAAAAACGAAAAGAGACTGGTGGCTGTAAAGTGAGCCCCCTCAATAAAGCAGTTCCTGCAGTCGCTTGAAGGCAGGAGCAAGCACCGGACATTATTTCGACCCCTGGTGATGGGCTTGGAGAAATTGACGTTATCAAAAGTACTCGTGTCAACTGCGCCAACTTCTGCAGAGAAGTTGGCGCACGACACCAGTGAAGTTCGGGAACTTCTCCTGACATCATCTTGGATACCTGATCAAGTAAAGTTGAAAGTTGGCTGGGAACACGGCCGTCCTCGGCCGCATAGACAACTTTTAAACTTTTAAACTTTTAAACTTTAAACTTTATTTTGTATCTTTGCAGCAGTTTAATCAATCGATACTATGCGAAACGTTACTCTTCTGCTGCTTTGCGCACTCATCGCACAGCCTGTTTTTCTCCGGGCCGAAGACTTCACCGTCACTTCGCCCGACGGACATCTCAAAGCCACTGTTCGTCTCTCCGACGGCAAACTCTCCTACTCCGTCAGCCGCGACGAACGGACGCTGGTCAGCGAATCGCCTTTGGGACTGACGCTCTCGAATGCCGACCTGACGGAAGGACTGGAACTGGTGGAGACGACCCAGGGCGAGGTGGACGACAGCTACTCCCTGCCTGTGGGCAAGCGAAGCCAGCTCCGCGACCACTGCCACACACTTTCCGTCCTGACGAAGAAGGGCACATGGCGGCTCGAGGTCAGGTTCCGTCTCTACGACGACGGCTTTGGCTTCCGCTACGTCCTGCCCAGGATGGGACATTCCACTGCCATCCTCACCGGCGAGGCAAGCCGTATCCGCGTGGTCGACATCAGAAGCACGACGGCCTGTCAGTTCTTGGGAAACCAGGGAGGCAACGACCCTAACTATCCCTACGAGGGCTTCTACCGGAGATACACGTCGTGGGACGACCTCAAAGGCACTGCCGATGGCCGCTTCAACTCCCCCACCCTCGTCTGGAACGGCACGGACTATCTGCTCATCTCCGAAGCAGACTGCCGCAGCTCGTTCTGCACCTCGCTGACGAAAGCCGAAGAGACGGTGGGCGAGTTCTCTTATAGTTGGACGGGCGCGACGAAGGATTATGAAGAGGAGAAGACGTACCGCATCAACTGCACCCTGCCGCTGGAGATGCCCTGGCGAATGGTGGCGTGCGGCGACCTCAAAGACATCTTCGAGACGACCCTGACGGAGAACCTCTGTCCGCCCACAAGCATGACCGACCTTTCGTGGATAAGGCCGGGCGTAGCAGCTTGGTATTGGGGCGGCTCGGACGGCGGAAAGGGCGAGGTGAGAGAAGCCTACGGCGGCCTGCGCGAAGGTGAATGGGCGCACTGCCTCCTGTCGGCAGACATGGGTTGGCCGTACTATCTCATCGACGCCGGCTGGAGTTCGTCGTGGTTCCCCACCTTCGTGGACGACGCCAAGGCCAGGGGCGTGGACTGCCTCCTCTGGGGGGACTCGAGGCTCATCTACAGCCAAGACTTCTCCAACGCCAACATGGACGCCACGCTCCGCCGTTGGAAACAGTGGGGCATCAAGGGCATCAAGGTCGACTTCTGGGAGGACGATTCCAAGGAGACCATGACGCGCATAGAGAACCTCTACAAGGCGGCTGCCAAGTACCAGATGCTCGTCAACATCCACGGCTGCACGCGTCCGTCAGGACTCCGCAGGACTTATCCCCACATTATGACGCAGGAAGGCATCTACGGCGGTGAGCAACAGTTCTGGAACCCCAGCCTAAACACCGCCCAGCATCACCTCAACGTGATGTTCACCCGTAATGTGGTGGGCGCGATGGACTTCACGCCAGGCGACTTCGCTACGTGGCGCGGCAGCATCAACACTTGGCAGAGCATGGGCCACCACTTGGCTCTGACCACACTCTTTGAGAGCGGCATCGTTCACATAGCAGAGAATCCAGAGAACCTCCGTTACTTCATCGGCCGAGACATCATGAAGAGGCTGCCTGCCGCCTGGGATGAAAGCCTCCTCCTCGAAGGCGACCCGCAGAAGTTCGCCAGCGTCGCACGCCGTAACGGCACGGACTGGTGGCTCGCAGGCATCAGCGTCGGCGAACGCACCACACGCCTCAAGCTCGACTTCCTCGAGGAAGGAACCAACTACACAGCCTACATCTATCGCGACGGAAACTGCCGCAGTGACCTAAAGTTCGAGAAGAAACAGGTGACGAACACAAATACCCTCAGCATCAAGGAACTCAGCGAAGGCGGCTTCCTCATCCAGATATCGCCCAACGGGAACCTCGATGTGCCCGACGAACGCGTCACCTACGAGGCCGAAGCCACTGGCAACACGCTCACGGGCAGTGCCAAACGCAAGACATATTCGTCCCTCCACGCCTCGGCAGGCGGTTTTGTGGGCGACCTGGGCAACGGTGGTTCGATTCAATTCAACCGCATCAAAGCCGCTAAGACCGGTCAGTACATCCTCACCATCTACAACATTTCGCGCGACACACGACGGGCCAGGCTTCTCGTCAACGGTGAGCAAGTGGGCGACACCATCACCTTCCGCGACAACGGAGACTGCACCTCGTCGTGGGACCCCGAAGGGATGTCGTGGAAGATGATACCCATCTCCCTCAACGAAGGCAACCGCAACACCATCACCATACAGGCGCTCGACACGGAATGGGCTCCCAACTTCGACCGAATAACCATCCATCCCGCCCCCTCCGACCAGGGTACCGGCATC
>JAFUGG010000030.1 GCA_017469525.1 Bacteroidaceae bacterium
CGCATTACTAGTTTCCCGCTGCCTGGAAGGCAGTACCCTCCAGCGCTTTATAGTACTGCCTTCCAGGCAGAATCAGAGAGGGCTATGCTCTTTGTCCGAGGGCTTCGCCCCCGGTTCTTCCCTTCGGTCAGGCGGCAAAGCCGGAGTCCTCAAGGTGAAGCCTTCCAGGCTTAGGATGTCTAACTGACTTTACCGGACAGCAATAGCTCAACATACTTGAAACATATAATCCACAACCTGACGAACCGTCACTTTTCGACTAAGAGGGGCTTTTTTCGAAATAAGTATCCGCAATGCCTGTTCATCGGCATTGCGGACGTATATTTGATGCATTTTAGTTTTAGCGGACACCAATACAAAAATTACTGCAGTGAAGTTTCCAAACTTCTGCTGTGAAGTTTCCGGACTTCTGCTGTGAAGATTCCGGACTTCTGCTGTGAAGATGCAACATGGCATCAAAATCGTTGGCAGAAAAAAGATAATAAGATAATAAAATAAGAAGAAAAGAAGAGAGCTTGTCCGTTCGGGGATGGGCTCTCTTGTTGTATGGATAGTCGCTGGAAGACTTATAATATGGGATGCTTTAGCGTGCATAATGTGCGTATTTTCATTCAAAAAGGAAATCTTTCAACCCTAAACTTTCAACTTTCAACTTTTAATCGTATCTTTGTCGCCCGAAACAAATAAGCACGAACGTACGGTGAAGGTAGCAATTGTAAAGTACAATGCCGGCAACATCTTTTCGGTGGTCCATGCTTTGAAGCGCCTGGGCGTTGAACCTTTGTTGACGGACTCCCCTGAGGAACTGAGGAATGCCGACAAGGTTATTTTCCCCGGTCAGGGCGAGGCATCGGGCGCGATGCACTACCTTCGTGAGCGAGGGCTTGACGAGGTGATACGTTCCCTGACGCAGCCTGTCCTGGGCATCTGCATTGGTCAACAGCTGATGTGCCGTCACTCGGAAGAGGGCGATGTGGACTGCCTCGGCATCTTCGACGTGGACGTGAAGCGCTTCGTGTCTCTCAAGCACGAAGACAAGATACCTCACATGGGGTGGAACAGCCTTGAAGCAATTAAAAATGACCAGTCCTCCCCTCTATGGAAGGGCTTGGATGATGCTCCTTTCGTTTATTTCGTCCACAGTTTCTATGTGCCTGTCTGCAAAGAAACGGCTGCCATAACAGAATACATCCATCCCTTCAGTGCTGCCATGCAGAAGGACAACTTCTATGCCACGCAATTCCATCCAGAGAAGAGCGGCAGGGTGGGGCAGCAGATACTCCGTAACTTTCTTGAGCTATGATAGAGTTAATTCCTGCAATAGACATCATCGAAGGCAAGTGCGTGCGCCTAACCAAAGGCGACTACGACACGAAGAAGGTCTATGGGGACCCGCTCGAGATGGCTCAGCAGTTCGAGAACCTCGGGCTGCGTCGCCTGCATGTGGTTGACTTGGACGGTGCCAAGAGCAAGCATGTGGTCAACCTCGATGCCCTCAGTGCCATTACGACTCATACCAATCTCATCGTCGATTTCGGCGGAGGCGTGAAGAGCGACGACGACCTCGAGAAGGCATTTGATGCAGGTGCCTCGATGGTGACAGCAGGAAGCATCGCCATCACTGAGCCGGACCGATATCTGACTTGGCTCGGGAAGTACGGTGCCGACCGTCTCATCCTTGGTGCCGACGTCAGGAACGGACGTGTCTCTATCAACGGATGGAAGGAAGATTCGGACGTCAGGCTCGAGGACTTCCTTGCCCGCTACATGGAAGCCGGCACGAAGAACGTACTCTGTACGGAGATTAGCCGCGACGGAACGCTCGAAGGCCCTGCGATAGAGCTCTACCAAAGCATCATGCGTCGCTTCCCTGAGTGCCATCTCATCGCAAGCGGTGGTGTAGGAAGTACTGAAGACATCGACGCTCTCGACCGTTCAGGCATCCCCGCCGTCGTCTTCGGCAAAGCTTTCTATGAAGGACATATAGAGATTGAAAAATTAAGAAAATAAGAAATTAAGAAATTAAGAAAGCTTTGTTAGCAAAACGCATCATACCTTGCCTCGATGTCAAAGACGGGCAGACCGTCAAAGGCACTAACTTCCTGCAGCTAAGGCAGGCAGGTGATCCTGTGGAACTCGGCAAGCTGTATAGTCAGCAAGGAGCAGACGAACTGGTCTTCCTCGACATTACTGCCAGCCACGAAGGCCGCAAGACCTTTGCCGACATGGTGCAGAAGGTGGCAGCCGAGATTGACATTCCCTTCACCGTAGGCGGCGGAATAAGTGAGCTTCGAGACGTGGAACGAATGCTCTCGGCTGGTGCCGACAAGATAAGCATCAACAGTGCAGCCCTTCGCAGGCCTGAACTCATCGACGAGATAGTGCGTCGATTCGGCAGTCAGGTCTGTGTGGTTGCCATCGATGCCAAACAGGACGAGAACGGCTGGACGTGCTACCTCAACGGAGGCCGCATCCCGACAGAACGCAGTCTCTTCGATTGGGCAAGGGAGGCAAACGACCGTGGCGCCGGCGAGATTCTGTTCACCAGCATGAACCACGATGGCGTGAAGCAAGGCTTTGCCTGTGAAGCTCTCTCTCGCCTCGCTTCCGAACTCACCATTCCCGTCATCGCAAGTGGCGGCGCAGGCAAGATGGAAGACTTCCGCGACGTCTTTAACCAGGGACATGCCGATGCTGCTCTTGCCGCAAGCGTGTTCCATTTCGGACAAATCAGCATTCCACAACTCAAGGAATACCTCAGGAAAGAAAACATTAACGTAAGAATATAATGAAAATAGACTTCGATAAGTGTGGCGGCCTGGTGCCTGCCATCATTCAGGATGCAAAGACAAAGAACGTGCTCATGCTCGGCTATATGAACGAGGAAGCACTCCAAAAGACTCAGCAAAGCGGTCTTGTCACCTTCTTCAGCCGTTCCCGCGGATGCCTTTGGACGAAGGGCGAGACGAGTGGCAACTACTTGCATCTGGTCGACATCAAAGTCGATTGCGATAACGACACGTTGCTTGTTCAGGCCATTCCCGACGGCCCAACTTGCCACACGGGCACCGATACCTGCTGGGGAGAAGAGAACAAGCCCAATCCATTGCTTTTCCTGTCTGAACTTAGCGACTTCATCGAGAAGCGTCACGAAGAGATGCCTGAAGGCAGTTACACCACTTCGCTCTTCAAGGACGGCTTGAACCGTATGGCACAGAAAGTGGGTGAAGAGGCTTTGGAACTCGTCATCGAAGCCACCAACGGCACCAACGACCGCCTCATCTACGAAGGTTCCGACATGCTCTATCACCTCATCGTGCTTCTCACAAGCAAAGGCCTCCGCATCGAGGATATGGCAAGGGAACTCATGGAGCGTCACAACCCAGGATGGAAAAAGCATTAAAAAGCCCCTCCCTGCTCCCTTTTGGGGGAGTGCTAAATAGTAAATCGTAAATCGTCAAATAGTAAATAGCATAAGGGTGATACTTAATTACAAAGATATTGACATCTTTCAGGACGAACATCTCGTTCTCTCCGACGTGAACTTCTGCGTGGAAGAAGGCGAAATGGTCTATCTCACAGGTCAGGTGGGCAGTGGAAAGTCGTCGCTGCTCAAGACCATCTACGGCGAACTGCCCGTCGAGAAAGGTCAGGCAGAAGTCCTCGGCTTCAATATGTCCCATCTCAAGACAAAGCACCAGCCAGCCCTCCGGAGGCAGATGGGCATCGTCTTCCAGGACTTCCAGCTGCTTCGGGACAGAACCGTACATCGCAACCTCGACTTCGTGCTGCGTTCCACCGGCTGGAAGAAGCAGGCAGAACGTGAGCAGCGCATCGTGGAAGTGCTCGAGATGGTGAAACTTGCCGACAAGAAAGACAAGTTCATCTACGAACTTTCTGGTGGCGAGCAGCAACGCATCTGCATCGCCCGCGCCATTCTCAACAACCCGAAAGTCATCCTTGCCGACGAGCCTACAGGCAACCTCGATGCAGAAAACGGCGAACTCATCCTGGCCCTGCTCGACGAGATACGCAGGCAGAACCATACTGCCGTCATCATAAGCACACACAATTTGCAGTGGCCGGAATACTTTCCCGGCACCGTCTATCGCTGCGACGAAGCAAAACTCATCAAAGAAAACTGAACAATAAACACCATATTGCAAAATGAAAGTACTGAAGTTTGGCGGTACATCCGTCGGATCACCGCAGAGAATGCAGGACGTATCAAAGCTCATTACCGAAGACGGACAGAGCAAGATTGCTGTCCTTTCGGCAATGTCCGGCACAACTAACACTTTGGTTGAAATATCGGATTATCTCTACAAGAAGAATCCCGAAGGTGCCAACACCATCATCAACCTGCTCGAACAGAAGTATGCAGACCATGTAAATAAGCTTTATCGTACGGATGAAGTCAAGCAGAAGACGATGAAGTTCCTGCACGAGGAGTTCGACTATCTGCGTTCCTTCACGAAAGTTCACTTCACCAGCTTCGAGGAGAAAGTCATTCTGGCTCAAGGCGAAATCATCAGCACGAATATGGTGACGAACTATCTCTTGGAATGTGGCGTCAAGGCTTTGCTCATCAACGCGCTCGACATCATACGCACCGACAAGAATGCAGAGCCCGACATGAACTACATCAAGGAGAAGACGACCAAGGTGCTCGAGTCTAATCCAAACTATCAAATCTATATCACGCAAGGCTTTATCTGCAGAAATGCTTACGGCGAGATAGACAACTTGCTTCGTGGCGGAAGTGACTACACGGCTTGCCTCGTCGGTGCGGCCATTCAGGCTGAAGAGATTCAGATATGGACCGACATTGACGGCATGCACAACAACGACCCGCGTTTCGTTGACCATACCGAGCCTGTCCGTCAGCTCTACTTTGAAGAGGCTGCTGAGCTGGCCTACTTTGGTGCCAAGATACTGCATCCCACCTGCATCCAGCCGGCAAAGTTCGCCCGAGTGCCCGTCCGTCTGCTCAACACGATGGACCCAACAGCGCCCGGCACCATCATTAACAATGACTTCCAGCGAGGCATCATCAAGGCCGTAGCTGCTCGCGACGGCAACATCTGCATTCAGATAAACAGCAGCCGAATGCTCTTGGCTTACGGCTTCCTTCGCAAGGTCTTCGAGATATTCGAGACTTACAAGACCAGTATCGACATGGTTTGTACAAGCGAGGTTGGTGTAAGCGTTACCATCGACAACCGTCATCATCTGGAGGACATCGTCAACGAGTTGAAGAAGTACGGAACCGTGAGCGTCGAAGAGGACATGTGCATCATCTGTGTCGTTGGTGACTTGGCAAGCGACAATGTCGGCTTCGAGGCACTGGCAAGTCAGGCGTTGAAGGATATTCCGGTTCGCATGATCAGCTATGGTGGTTCGCCTCACAACATTTCGTTTGTCGTAAAGGCAGAAGACAAGAAGCGTACCCTCCAGGCTCTCAGCGATACTCTTTTCAAATAAAAAGTAATGGTAAGAAGATTGTTACAGGACATGAAGGACCGCTTCGAGACACTTCGGACGCCCTTCTATTACTACGATGCGGATTTGCTTGCCGACACGCTTGCTGCCATCAAGTGTGAGACGGAAAAGCACGAGTCATGGCATCTGCATTATGCAGTGAAGGCTTGCACCAACCCCAAAGTGCTGAGGAAAATCAGTGAGGCAGGCTTTGGTGCCGACTGCGTCAGTGGCGGTGAGATAAAAGTCTGCATGGAGAACGGCTTTCCTGCCAGCGAGATTGTCTTCGCCGGTGTAGGCAAAGCTGATTGGGAGATAGAACTGGCTCTCGAAGCTGGCATCCAGTGCTTCAACGTGGAGAGTGTTCCAGAACTGGAAGTCATTGCAGAGATTGCAGGACGCATGAACAAGGTCGCAAACGTCAGTTTCCGCATCAATCCAGATGTGGGAGCGCACACTCATGCTGGCATCACAACAGGTCTTGCAGAGAACAAGTTCGGCATTGCCAAAGAAGACATGATTCGCGTCATTCGTGTCTGCCAGGGACTTTCGAGCGTTCGTTTTGTAGGACTTCACTTCCATATTGGAAGCCAAATACTTAAGATGGATGATTTTGAGGCGCTTTGCTGTCGCATCAATGAACTGCAGGACCAACTTGAAGCCGCAGGTATATCTGATGTCGCTAACATAAATGTAGGTGGAGGTCTTGGCATCGACTATGAGAACCCAGATGCACATCCGGTGCCTGACTTCAAGGCGTATTTCGAGACGTATGCCAACCATTTGAAACTTCGCTCTGGGCAGCATCTGCACTTCGAGCTGGGTAGGGCTGTTGTTGGTCAATGTGCTTCGCTCATCACGAGATGTCTCTATGTCAAACAGACACAGACAAAACAGTTTGCCATCGTTGATGCTGGCATGACGGAACTGCTACGTCCTGCCCTCTATGGAGCGAAGCATCTCATTCAGAACCTGAGCAGCCAGTCTTCTGAGCAGATGTATGATGTGGTAGGTCCCATTTGCGAGAGCAGCGATGTCTTTGCAAAAGACTACATGTTGCCAGAAACAAAACGTGGCGACATGCTTGCCATCCGTTCGGCTGGCGCATACGGAGAGACGATGGCCAGTCAGTACAATTGCAGGGCATTGCCTCTGGCATACACAAGCGACGAACTAAAACAATTGTAGAAAGAGATAATAGTCAGCGCTCAATGATGAATAACGTCAGCATCATAGTCACTTGCGAAGAGAAGCAGCAAGCACAATTGAGGCAGCTTCTGCCAAGACTGCTTTCCATTCAACATGAGGGTGAATATGAGGTGATTGTGGTCGATAAGATGCACGACAAGGACCTCGACGAGTGGCTTGAGGTCATGGAAGCTCAGTACTCGCTGCTCAGCCATACTTTCTGCCCTGCAAGTTCAAGAGGCCTTGATGTCCAACGACTTGCTATCACTTTAGGTGCCAAAGCCGCCGTTGGCGAGATGCTGATAATCCTTCCCGTGGGTGTGGATTTGCCGACGGGTGACTGGCTCGGTAAGCTCATTTCGCAATACGACTCTTCGGGAAGCGACGTCGTCGTCTTTACGATGCGTCGGGGGAAAAGCATTAGCTTGTTCAGGCGTATTTTTCGCCGCACCTTTTCTGTCTATGCCCCAACCACTTCCATCATTCTCAGCCGCCGCAGCATCTTGCTAAAAGAGCAGGTCGTCAAAATGTCTAATTGTAAGTTCATAAAATGCAGTCAATTCCTTTCATAGCGTGGTGTCTTGAGCATCTGAACTACTGGGTCATCACCCTGCTGATGGCCATAGAAAGCAGTTTTATCCCCTTTCCCAGCGAGGTCGTTGTGCCGCCTGCTGCCTATAAGGCTGCTACGACGGGCGAGCTGAACGTGTTTCTCGTTGTTGTATGTGCCACGATTGGAGCTCTCATCGGTGCTCTGGTGAACTATGGCCTGGCACGTTATCTTGGGCGTCCGCTTGTGTATCGTTTTGCCGAGAGTCGTTTCGGCCACATGTGTCTCATCGATACGGGAAAGGTGGAGAATGCAGAACGCTATTTCGACGAGCATGGAGCCCTTGGCACCTTCTTCGGAAGACTTGTGCCGGCCGTTCGTCAGCTCATCTCCATTCCTGCCGGTCTGGCAAGGATGAGCCTCGGCAGATTCGTGTTCTACACGACACTCGGTGCTGGCATCTGGAACTCAATCCTTGCAGGCATGGGATGGTACATCGGCCACTATTACAGCGGTCAGCTCGATGAGAAGGTGGCGCAGTACAATGGCGAGCTTAAGATTGCCATGATTGTACTCGGTGCAGTCGTCGTGCTTTACCTTATTTATAAAGGAATGAAGAAATAAATGGAATTTTCTTTGCCAGTACGGAATAATTCGCTAACTTTGCAGTCGAAAAACTAATAATAACATGAAGAATCTTGCTTTGAGCGGTCTGCTGACGCTACTTTTCGCCTCATGCTACTTCGATACCGACCTGAACGATTACGACTCAATCGTGACGCCTAACAAGTCGATGTCGGAAGAGTATTATTGGTTATACAACAGTAAATTGTTTCATGGAATAGATAGCTGCCAGGTCGTTGGCCAACTGGAGAACGAGAACAACGAGCAGGACTACTATAGCATCAACCGTAAATGCCTCGTCAGCAACGACACAATCTATGTCGCCAAACGAGACCTCACCGGCAACCATACCGTCCTAAACGGCAGATTTTATATCGACGACGAACAGTACGAAGTCTACGAAAAGCTTCGCTGAACACCGACAGACGTTTTTCTGGTAATATGACAAAAGCGAAATCCAACTCATTGGGTTTCGCTTTTGTCTTGTTTGCCGTTATGTGTTCCTGGCAGATGTCGGCTGTCATGTGCTGTCGTGTCGCCAGTACTCTGCAGAGAAAACTCCAGTACTTTGCAGAGAAAACTCCAGTACTCTCACGTGAGTACTGGAATTATCTCAGGACAACTTCATCCTTATTTCTGGTTTTCTGCAATTCTTTCCAACGACTGATAGACCTGCATCAGGCCTCTGGGAACATGGAAGCAGCCTTTCCACTTGCCGCCTTTGAGTGTGAGTAACACCTCGCCCCTACGGTTCAGGTAGCCGAACCACTCGGGATATTCCTTGTCGACAAAGTGGCTCCAGACGTAGTCGTGCACTTTCAAGAACCAGTCGAGGCACTCCTGCCGACCCGTCAGCTCGTAGCCCTTTATCATCGTTATCAGCGTCTCGATGTGAACCCACCAGAGCTTCTGGTCCCATTCCAACTGCTGCAAGGGGCGGCCCAGACGGTCCATGAAGTAGAAGATGCCGCCGAACTCCTTGTCCCAACCGTACTCAGCCTCGCGCAGGGCAATGTGAACGGCCTTCTCGATGAGGTCCTGTCGGCCCAGACGTTTGCCCAGATCCATGATGAACCACATAGCTTCGATAGCATGACCGGGGTTCAGGAGGCGTCCCTCGTGGCAGTCCACCAACTCGCCGTCCTTGCTGACGTGCTCCACGATGAGTCCCAGCTCGGGACGATAGAACACGTCGAGCACCTCGTGCAGACAGATGTCGATGGTCTCCTGCAGGAACTTCGGGTCGAGCAGGTCCTCAATTTCGAGGGCGACGTTGCAGAGTATCATTGGCAGGGCAAAGTCCTTCATGGCACGGGCACCAGGGGCGGCCTTGCTCCACTTGCCTTTCGGATTGCCTCTCTTCGAGAGCACGATGTCGAAGGTCTTCTTTGCGATGTCGGCATACTCCTTGTTGCCCGTTGCCTTGTAGAGCTGTCCGAAGGCGATGACGGCAAAGGTGTAGGAGAAGATGTTGTAGGGCTCGACGAGCGGACGCCCCTGTCGGTCGAGCGAGAAGTACCAGTTGAGCTGGCCGTCGTGACCATATTTCTTCAGGAACTCGGCGCCCTGTATGGCAGCATCGAGCCATTCCTGTCGCTTCTCTACCTTATTATATAATGTAGAAAGCATCCACACTTCCCGGCCTTGCAGCCAGATGAACTTGTCGGTGTCGTACACTTCTCCGTTACGCTCGATGCAGGTGAAGTACCCGCCGAACTCTTTGTCAATACTGTTTTCCATCCAGAAGGGCATCACCCTGTCCAGCAATTCGCTCTTATACTGAGCGGCAAGAGAGGAGAAAAAACTGGCCCCTTCCCCGCTCCCCCTTTTGGGGAGTGCCTCAAAGCCGCTGCCTTGTTGATTGTTGATTTGTGGATTTGTTTCTTTCATGAGATATTGTTTTTAATTGTTTCTAATACATTATCTAATTTAGTGAATATGTCTTCGTTCGTGAACCTTATTACGCGGAAGCCCAGCTTCTCAATATCTTCTGTTCGCAACTGGTCGTGGTATTGCTGACGTATGTCGTCGTGATACTTGCCGTCTATTTCTATGACTAACCTTGCTGGCAGGCATACGAAGTCTGCTATGCTGCTGGCAATGATGTGTTGCCTTCTGAAAGGTTTGCCGAACTTCTCTTGTTTTAGATACATCCACAAGATACGTTCCGCATCTGTTGGCAGGTTCCTCATCCTCTTGGCATGTTCTTTCAGAATCGGATACAGGGCAGGGTCAGAGTAGCAGTAGTTCGCTTTATGTCTGTCGAACTTCGTCATAGCTTAAGACTCAGCGGCTTTGTGGCACTCCCCCAAAGGGGGAGCGGGGAGGGGGCTGGCCTGGCTCAGCATTAACGCTACTAATACGCTCACTACTATTCCCGCAGCGCCGAAGAGGAAGAAGTTGACATCCGTGTAGAGGTACATCAGGAAGACCACCAGTTCGCCTGCAATGAAGCCAGTCAGAGCGGCTCTTCCCTTGATGCGCGGGAAGAAGACTGCCATCACGAAGAGGCCGCCCAAGCCGCTCGTCAGCAGTCCGAGGATGGTGTTGAAGTAGTCGAGGAGTGAGGCGATGTCCCATGTGGCCATCAACAAGGCGATGCCAAGACCAATAAGTCCGCTGATGACACACGTCCAGCGTGCCACTCTGAGCAAGGCCGCGTCGGTTGTCTTCGGGCGGAACCGCTGCACGAAGTCCACGCTGAAGGCCGTCGAGACGCTGTTGATGTTGCTCGAAATAGTGCTCATCGTGGCAGCAAAGATAGCGGCTATGAGCAGTCCGGCAATGCCTGCGGGCATCTGGCTCATCATGAAGTAGGGGAAGATGGCATCGGCATGTTGCATCGTGATGTCGAGGCTTTGGGGATGCGTCTTGTAGAACGTATAGAGACCCGTGCCGATGAAGTAGAAGGCGACGCTGATGAAGACGCTCATGAAGCCGTTCACCAGGATGCTGCGGCCAGCGCTCTTCTCGTCCTTCGTGGTCATGTAACGCTGGATGACCGTCTGGTCGCTTGTGTAGGAGATAAGGTTGTTGGCAATGCCTCCGCCAATGATGGCAACCCAGAAAGTGACGCGTCGGTAGTCGAGACTCCATACGAACATCCGCATCTTGTCGTTATCAACGGCTATCTGCCAAGCTCCCGAGAAGCCGCCTTCCGTGCCTGCCCAAAGATAGACGGCCGCAAAGATGGCTCCGCCTACAAGGATGCAGCCTTGAACGACGTCGCCCCAGATGACGGCTTCCACGCCGCCCATCGTACAATATATAATGGTAACCAAGCCCATGAGCACGATGCAGAGATAGATGTCGATGCCCGTTACGGCGGTCAGCGCGAGCGACGGCAGGTACATGACCAGCGCCATACGCGCCACCATGAAGATGCAGAACAGCGTGGAGGCCATCATGCGAGTGGCGAGGTTGAAGCGCTCCTCGAGTATCGCGTAGGCAGATGCTGCCTTGAGTCGGCGGAAGTAGGGCAGGTAGTACCAGATGACGGGGAAACCCACCACGGGAATCATCCACAGCATCGGATAGTAAGTCCAGTCGGTGGCGTAGGCCTTGGCGGGGATTGCCATATAGGTGATGGCAGAGAGCATGGTGGCGTAGATGCTGATGCCTGCTGCCCACCAGGGGATGCGACCGCCGCCCTTGAAGAAGTCCTCGGCTCCGTTCTCGCGTTTCATGAAGTAGATGCCCATGCCGAGCATGGCGACAAGGTAGAGAATAAGAACGGTCCAGTTGAGCCAGCCGAAATGCGTCTCGTGCTTTGTCTCGATGCGTGAAATCTTGTCCGACCTGATGCCGGGCATCGTCTCGCCTCCGCTATAGTACCAACCTCCTTCGAAAGGCGTGAGGGCTGCACCGGCTCTTGCTAAGGCTGTGTCACCTTTAATGACCGTCCACGAGTCGGTGATGGTGTGATAGGCCAGCACGTCGCTTCGGAACTTGTACCA